>CAYMUY010000029.1:0-55718 GCA_964393825.1 uncultured Thiobacillus sp.
GCGCCTGGCCGACGCCAAGTTCTTCTTCGACCAGGACCGCAAGAAGACCCTGGCGGCCCGCGTCGAGGCGCTGGACAAGGTGGTCTATCACAACAAGCTGGGCAGCCAGGGCGAACGTTCCGGGAAAGTGCAACTGATCGCGGGCGCCATCGCGGTCATGCTCGGCGGCCGGGATCTGGAGGCGCGCGCCACCCAGGCGGCGGCGCTGGCCAAGGCCGACCTGCTCACCGACATGGTCGGCGAGTTCCCGGAACTGCAGGGCATCATGGGCCGCTACTACGCGCTCAACGACGGCCTTGCCAGCGAAGTGGCGGACGCCATCGAGGACCACTACAAGCCACGTTTCGCCGGCGATGTGCTGCCGCGCAACGAGGTCGGCACCTGCGTGGCGCTGGCCGACAAGCTGGAAACCCTGGTCGGCCTGTTCGGCATCGGCCAGGTGCCGACCGGCGACAAGGATCCGTTCGCGCTGCGCCGGCACGCCCTCGGTGTTATCCGCATCCTCATGGAACGCGATCTGCCGCTGCAACTGGACGCGCTGCTGGCGGTGGCCGCCGGCGTCAGGGGCTTCCCGGAAGAAGTCGCCGGCCAGGTCGGCGGCTTCATGTTCGAGCGCCTCTCCGGCCTGTTGCGTGACCAGGGTTTTTCAGCGCAGGAAGTCGACGCGGTGGTGTCGCAGCGCCCGCAACGGCTTGGCGACATCCCAAGGCGCCTCGCCGCCGTGCGCGCATTCGCCGCCTTGCCGGAAGCCCCCGCGCTTGCCGCCGCCAACAAGCGGGTGGGCAACATCCTGAAGAAGGTGGAAGGCGCGGTGGAGCCGGTGACCAATCCCTATCTGTTCCAGGAAGCGGCGGAAATCGCGCTCAATGCCGCATTGGGCGAAGTCGAGCCGGTCGCCGATGCGGCGTTCGACCACGGCGACTATGCCGGTTCGCTGAAATCCCTGGCGGCGTTGAAAGGCCCGGTCGACGACTTCTTCGATGGCGTCATGGTCAATGTGGAAGATGCCGGCCTGCGCGCCAACCGCCTCGGCCTGCTGGCGCGCCTGCACCGCGCCATGAACCGGGTGGCGGATCTGTCGCGGTTGGCGGTGTAATGGCCGCTGCCACAGCCTACTGAGTTTGGATTGGAGATCGCATGAAACTCGTCATCCTCGACCGCGACGGCGTCATCAATTTCGACTCCGACCAGTTCATCAAGAACCCGCAGGAATGGCAGCCGATCCCCGGCAGCCTGGAGGCCATCGCGCGGCTGTGCCAGGCGGGCTACCGTGTGGTGGTGGCGTCGAACCAGTCCGGGGTTGGTCGCGGCCTGTTCGACATGGCCACGCTCAATACCATCCACGCCAAGATGCACAAGCTGGTCATCCAGGCCGGTGGCCGCATCGACGCGGTGTTCTTCTGTCCCCACGCGGCGGATTCGCGTTGCGCCTGCCGCAAGCCGAAGCCGGGCCTGTTCAACGAGATCGCCACGCGATTGCGGCGCGACCTGCGCGGCGTGCCGGCCATCGGCGACTCCCTGCGCGATCTGCAGGCGGCGTTGGCGGTGGGCGCCAAACCGATGCTGGTGAAGACCGGCAAGGGCCTGCGCACCCTGGAAGGCGGTCAGATTCCGGACAACACGCCGGTCTACGAGGATCTCGCCGATGCCGTCCAGGCCATCCTCGCGGAAACAGCCTGATGCCGGCCCGCTGCTCCTGTAGCGCCGGCAACCTGGCGGGCGTCCGTTAATCCGGGCGCATTCCGGCATTCCTCATGGCATTCGTCCGTTCCCTCCTTTTTTTCCTGATCAAGGCCGCGCTGACCATCCCCTTCAGCCTGCTGATCCTGCTCGCCGCGCCGGTGCCGGCGCTGCCGCGCTACCGCTTCATCACCTTGTGGGGACGGGTGGTGATCTGGCTGGCGCGCTGGGTGGTGGGGATCCGCTTCCGGGTCGAAGGCCGGGAAAACCTGCCGCGGGAGCCTGCCGTGGTGCTGGCCAAGCACCAATCCGCCTGGGAGACCATCGCTTTCCAGCAGATCTTCCCGCCGCTGTCCTTCGTGCTGAAAAAAAGCCTGCTGCGCATCCCCTTCTTCGGCTGGGGCCTGGCCCTGTTCTCTCCCATCGCCATCGATCGCGGCGCCGGGCGCGAAGCCCTGAAACAACTGGAAAAACAGGGGCGCGAACGCCTGCATGCCGGATTCTGGGTGCTGGTGTTCCCGGAAGGGACGCGCGTGGCTGTAGGCGACAAGGGCGACTATCAGATCGGTGGCGCCTGGCTGGCGACCAAGAGCGGCGCGCCAGTGGTGCCGGTGGCACACAATGCCGGTCGCTGCTGGCCGAAGAACGCCTTCATCAAGCGGCCCGGGGAAATCACCGTGGTGATCGGCCCGGCAATCCCCACTCACGGGCGCAAGCCGGCGCAGGTGCTGGCGGAAACAGAGGCATGGATCGAAGCGACCATGCAGCGTCTGTAACAGCGGCTTGCCCGACCCGCCGGCAAGCCATCGGCATTCTGTCCGCAGCGGAGTAACATCCCTTTCCGGATGCCAATGTCATGAACGACCCTGATTCCTTGCCGCCTCACCGTATTGACCCCTGGCCCGCGCGCCTGGATCTGCTGCAAAGCGCCAGCGGCCTGGTGCTGGGCCTGTTCATGTGGTTGCACATGCTTTTCGTCTCCTCCATCCTGCTGGGCCACGACGCGATGTGGACGGTGGCGCGGTTCTTCGAGGGTTATTTCTTCTTCGGCCGCCCCTTGCCCTGGCTGGTCTCCGCCTTCGTCGCGACCATCTTCGCCCTGTTCGTGATCCACGCATGGCTGGCGCTACGCAAGTTCCCCACGCATTGGCGACAGCACATGGCCTATCTGCGGCACATGCGCGACATGCGCCATGAGGACACTTTCCTCTGGTTCGTCCAGGTCATCACCGGCTTCGCCATGTTCTTTCTGGCGCCGGTGCATCTTTACCTGATGCTGACCCACCCGGAACTGATCGGCCCCTATGAATCGGCGGACCGGGTCTGGAGCGGGCGCATGTGGCCGCTCTACCTGGTACTGCTGTTCCTGGTGGAACTGCACGGCGGCATCGGTCTGTATCGGCTCGCGGTGAAATGGGGCGACTTCAAGGATGCGGTCGCCGTGCGGCGCAAGCTCAAGCGCCTGAAATGGGGGCTGACCGTGTTCTTCCTGGCGCTCGGCCTCGCCACGCTCGCGGCCTACGTCAAGATCGGCATCGAGCACGCGCCGCACGTCGGCGAGCCCTACGTGCCCACCTGGCAGGGACACGCGTCATGAAGCTCATCCACTCCGACGTCCTGGTCATCGGCGGCGGCCTTGCCGGCCAGCGGGTCGCGCTGGCGGCGAAGCGGCGTGGCCTGGAGTCTTCCATCCTGTCGCTGGTGCCGGCCAAGCGCTCGCATTCGGTCGCCGCCCAGGGCGGCATGCAGGCCAGCCTGGCCAACTGCTTCAAGGGCGAGGGCGATAACGAGGACGTGCATTTCGAGGACACCGTGCGCGGTTCCGACTGGGGCTGCGACCAGCGCGTGGCGCGTATGTTCGCCCATGTCGCGCCCAAGGCCATCCGCGAACTGGCCGCCTGGGGAGTGGCCTGGAACCGGGTGCGCGCCGGCGAGCACGAGGTGGTGATCAACGGCCAGCGGCTGACCCTGACGGAGCGCGCCGATGCGCACGGCCTGATCACCGCGCGCGATTTCGGCGGCACCCGCAAATGGCGGACCTGCTATACCTCGGACGGCACCGGCCACGCCATGCTCTACACCCTGTCCGACCAGGTCATCGCCGCATCCATCCCGGTGCATGAGCGCCAGGAGGCGCTGGCGCTGATCCACGACGGCCACCGCTGTCATGGCGCCGTGGTGCGCGATCTGATCACCGGCGAACTCTCCGCCCACCTGGCGCGTGCCACGGTGGTCGCCACCGGCGGCTACGGCCGCATCTGGGGCATCTCCACCAACGCCCTGATCAACGAGGGCATGGGCGCGGCGCTGGCGCTGGAAACTGGGGTGGCGCGCCTGGGCAACATGGAAGCGGTGCAGTTCCATCCCACCGCCATCGTCCCCACCGGCATCCTGGTGACCGAGGGCTGCCGCGGTGACGGCGGCGTGCTGCGCGATGTCGACGGTCACCGTTTCATGCCGGACTATGAGCCGGAGAAGAAGGACCTGGCCTCGCGCGACGTGGTCTCGCGGCGCATGGCCGAACACATGCGCGCGGGCAAGGGCGTCCCTTCGGCTTATGGCGAGCATCTCTGGCTGGACATCACGCAACTGGGTGCCGCCCATATCGACCGCAACCTGCGCGAGGTCAAGGACATCTGCCGTTATTTCCTCGGCATCGACCCGGCGAAGGACTTCATCCCGGTGCGGCCCACACAGCATTACTCGATGGGCGGCATCCGCACCGATATTCGCGGCGAGTCGCCCTGGCTGTCCGGGCTCTTTTCCTGCGGCGAGGCGGCTTGCTGGGACATGCACGGCTTCAACCGCCTGGGCGGCAACTCGGTCGCGGAAACCGTGGTGGCGGGCATGCTGGTGGGGGAATACGTCGCCGACTTCTGTGAATCCGACCATGGCGACCAGGTGATCTCCACCGCCCTGGCGCGCGACTTCATCCGCCGCGAGGAGGACAAGCTCAAGCGCCTGACCACAAGCGCTGGCCGCGAAAGCGCGGTGGCGCTGCGCCGCCAGATGGAGCGGATCATGACCGACAAGGTCGGCCTGTTCCGCAACGGCGCCGACCTGGACAGCGCGGTGGCGGAACTGAGCGAATTGCTGGCGCGCAGCCACGACATCGGCGTCGGTGGCGGCAAAGCCACCGGCCTCGATGCCAACCCGGAACTGGTTCTCGCCTATCGGCTGCCGCGCATGTTGAAAGTGGCGCTCACCGTGGCGATGGGCGCGCGCAACCGCACCGAGAGCCGCGGCGCCCACTTCCGCGAGGATTACCCGGCGCGCAACGATCGCGACTGGCTCAAGCGCACCCTGGCCTGCTGGCGTGAGGGCGACGCCCAGCCGACGCTGGAATACGAGGAACTGGATGTGATGACGATGGAATTGCCGCCCGGTTTCCGTGGCTATGGCGCGAAAAACATCATCGAGCACCCCGATACCGCGAAACGCCAGGCGGAGGTGGACGAAATGCACGCGGCCAAGCTGGACCGCCATGCCGCCCAGTCCTACCTGATGTCGTTCAAGCAATACCTGCCCCGCAAATACCGTGGCCGCAATGCGCGCCTGGATGAACCCCTGCCATGACCACCCGCGCCCTCGACTTCCACGTTTTCCGCCACAACCCGCGCGACCCCGACAGTGCGCCGCGGGTCGAGACCTACCGGCTCGACGAGACGACCGGCATGACCCTGTTCATCGCCCTGACCCGCATCCGCGAGGAACATGATCCTGGCCTGAATTTCGATTTCGTCTGCCGCGCCGGCATCTGCGGCTCCTGCGCGATGCTGATCAACGGCCGCCCCGGCCTCGCCTGCCGCACCCTCACCCAGGATCTTCCGACGGCCATCAGCCTGTTCCCGCTGCCCGGTTTCGAGCTGATCGCCGATCTCTCGGTGAATACCGGGAAATGGATGCGCGCCATGAGTGAACGCCTGCAAACCTGGGTCCACGCCAGTGGCGAGGCGAACCTGAACGAACTGGAAGCACCGATGGACCCGGACCTGGCCGAGTCGATCTATGAGCTCGACCGCTGCATCGAGTGTGGTTGCTGCGTCGCCGCCTGCGGCACCGCCCGGATGCACCCGGATTTCGTCGGTGCGGTCGGCCTCAACAAGCTCGCGCGTTTCCGCCTCGACCCGCGCGACGTGCGCGGCGACGCCGAGTATTACCAGCTTGTCGGTGACGACAGTGGGGTCTTCGGCTGCATGAGCCTGCTTGGCTGCCAGGATGTCTGCCCGAAGGACCTCTCCCTGCAGACCCAGATCGCCTTCATGCGCCGGGCAATGGCGCGCCAGGGGCTGTAGTCGCCTCCAGTGTTCGTCTGAACTCATCCGCCGGCATCGGCTTGCCGAACAGGTAGCCCTGGAACATCGGGCAGCCATATTGGAGCAGATAAGCGTATTGCTGGTCGGTTTCCACGCCTTCGGCGACCACGGTCAGGCCCAGGGACCCACTCATGGCCAGGATGGCGCGAACGATGGCGGTATCGTTGCTATTGCCGCTCAGGTCGCCGACAAAGGAACGGTCGATCTTGATCTGTTCGACCGGCAGGCGCCTGAGATGGGATAGCGAGGAATAACCTGTCCCGAAGTCGTCCAGCGACAGCCCGAGACCCAGCGCCTTGAGGCTTGCCATGCGGGCGACAGCTTCTTCCACATTGCCGAGCACGGTGCTTTCGGTGAGTTCCAGTTTCAGTCGGGCCGGATCGGCGCCCGTGGCGGCGAGAATCTCCGCGACACCGGACACGAAGTCGGGCTGATGGAACTGGCGGGCGCTGACGTTGACCGCCAGCACCAGGCCGCGCGCGGCGGGAATGGCCGCCCATGCCTTGAGTTGTTCGCAGGCAACGCGCAGCACCATGAGTCCGATGGGCAGGATGAGCCCGGTTTCTTCCGCGAGGGGAATGAACTCGCAGGGAGAAATCGGAGCCCGCCCTGGCGGCAGCCAGCGCAACAAGGCCTCGGCGCCGATCCATTCGCCCAGGTGGTTGACCTGCGGCTGGTAATAAAGCTGTAACTCATTGCTTTTCAGGCCCCGGCGCAGGTCGCTCTCCATGGCGGCACGGGCTTCGATATCCGCCTGCATGGCGGGATTAAAGAAGCGGATCGCATTGCGGCCGGCATCCTTGGCCTGGTACATGGCCATGTCCGCCTGCTTGAACAGCGTGTCCAGAGGCGTTTCCTGGCCGCGAAACAGGGTGAGTCCGATACTCGCGCTGCCGTGGTAGCCCTGATCCATGCCCTTCAGCCAGTAGGGCTCGTTGAGACTGGCGTGGATTTTTTCGGCGATGGTTTTCGCCTGCGTGACCGCCCCGGATTCGTGTTCGCCAAGGCTTTCAATGAGGACGACGAGCTCGTCACCGCCGAGGCGGGAGACCGTATCCATCTCGCGCACACAGGCACCGAGACGGTGGCCGATGTCAACCAGCAACTGGTCGCCGGTGGCATGCCCCCGCGTGTCGTTGAGTGTCTTGAAATGGTCAATGTCGAGGAACAGCAGGGCGCCGTATTGCCGGCTGCGTCCGCTGGTCAGCAGGGCATGCTCGAGCCGGTCCATGAGCAGGCGGCGATTCGGCAGGGCGGTCAGTGAATCGTAGAAAGCCAGGTTGTGGATGCGTTCCTCCGCCGCCTTGCGTTCGCTGATGTCGCTGAAGGCGGCGACATAATGGCTGGGCTGGCCCGCGTCATCGCGCACGGTGGTGATGCTGAGCCATTTGGGATAGATCGTGCCGTCCTTGCGCCGATCCCAGATTTCGCCTTCCCAGCTGCCCTCATCGCGCAGGGCTGCCCACATCGCCTGGTAGAAGAGGGCATCCTGGCGGCCGGACTTCAACAGAGCCGGGGTCTGGCCGAGGACCTCGGCGTCGCTGTAGCCGGTGATCCTGGAGAAGGCCGGGTTGATCGCCACGATGACGCCGTGCGTATCCGTGACCATGAAGGCCTCGCCGGCGCTCTCCACAACCCGTGCGAAAAAGCGCAGGCGCTCTTCGTCGGCGCGGCGGGCGGTGATGTCGCGGGCGATGCCGAGCACACCGACCAGTTTCCCTGCTGCGTCGCGCATCGGCGTCTTGATGGTTTCCAGCAGCGCGCTCTGGCCGGTGTCGGCAAATGTTACCCATTCCTCGTTGAGGCAGGGCTTGCCGGCGACGATGGCGGCGCGGTCTTTCTCACGGAAGAATTCGGCCTGCTCTCCAGGGACGAAAGCGTCATCGGTCTTGCCGATGATTTCCGACTCGGTGGCGTTGAGCAGGCACTCGAAACGCGGGTTGCAGGCGAGAAAGACACCGTTCGGGTCTTTCAGCCAGACCAGATCGGGTATGGTCTCGACCAGGGTGCGCAGGTGCGCATACGAGTGGCTCAGAGCGCTGGCCTGACGTTCGCTGAGTTGGCGCGCCGCGGCGAGACGGCGGCGGGAAATGAGTAGGCGGGTGGTGAGAGCCAGGATGATTGCCGCGGCCGCAAGCAGCAGCAGGATGGGTAATTCATAGCGTGTCCAGACATCCGCCAGTGTGAACCGGGGGCTGCTGTCGTAGGGGGGTAGACGCAGCTTGATCGCCAGATCCTCCACGCTCGCGTAGCTTGAGGGGATGCTGAAGCTCTGGATGGCCAGGGCACGGGCCAGCGGCGTGTCCGGCTCGATGCGCAGCAGGGCGGCCGCAACCCGGCGGGCGTTGGTGATATCCACCTGCGGCAGGGCCGCCAGCGGCCACTGTGGATAAAGACGGGTGGACACCGCGTAGGGAAAGCCGGGCAGGTCCTGGCGGTTCAGGATTTTGATCTGGGTGGGATCGAGCCGGCCCCTCCGTGCCAGTTCCTCGATCACGCCGGCGCGAAGGAAGCCGGCGTCCACCCTCCTTTCCAGAACGGACTGCACGATCTGATCGTGCGGCAGGCCGAGAAACAGCATGCGCGCCGGATCAGGCAGCGGCAGGCCGGCATCGAGGAAAGCCTCCTGCTGCAATTGATAGCCTTCCATGCAGGCAGGCGAGCAACTGGCGATCGTGCGCTGCTTCAGGTCATCGAGGGTATTGATGTCGACGCGGTCGGAGCGGGCGATGATGGTGCCGCCGATCGCCTCGATCGGTACATCGTGATCACGCTCCACCAGGGTGGCCAGGGCACCGGAAAGGGCGTTGCGACTGCGGAGTTGCAGGTAATGGGTGGGATGGGTGAGGATGAAATCGATCTCGTGCTGGCGCAAGGCCTGTTCCAGGCCGGCATAGTCCAGCGCCCGCACCTGTACGTGATGTCCAGGCAGCGCCGTGCTCAGGTAGGCGGCGAGGGGCGCCCAGCGTGCCTGCGTCTCGGCCTGTGGCCGCAGCGCCAGGATGCCGACGGTGAGGGTAGGGTTGGCCAGGGCCGCCCGCCCACTCAGCAGGGCCAGCAGCAGGAGCAGGACGCGGGAGAAGCTCACACTGACTCCGGCAGGAAGTCCGCGCGCGCCAAACCATTCAGCGTGGGCAAATCCTGAAGCAAGCCGGCCATCAGCATCACTCGTGATACTTCTTCGGCTGCGGCGGTGAGCGGGCCATTGTGTGCATCCAGGAACTGTCGGTTGAGGTGGATGTCGGGCAGTTCCAGTCCGCGAAAGGCATCGAGCACCTCGCTGGCCGGGATGCCCATGCGCGCAGCCATGCGGTAGGCGGCGTCCTGGGGATTGTGGCGAAGGTGCCGCAGCGCGCGGAAATGCCCTGCCACCAGGGCGGTCAGCGCATCCGGATGGCGCTCGATCGCTTGCGGCGTCACCGCCAGGACGTCGAAGATGGTGTTCGGCGCCCGGCGGCTGTCGTACAACCGTCTGGCGCCGGCCTTGATCAAGCGCGTGGCGGTGGGTTCGAATGTGATCAGCGCGTCCAGCCCGCCTTGGAGCCAGGCCGCCTGATGTGCGTCGATATTCAGTGGAATCAGGGTTAGTGCCGATTGTTGCAAGTGCGCCGCCTGCAGCACCTTGTGCAGCATCACTGCACCGAGCGCGGTTGGTTCGACTCCCACGCGCTTGCCGGCGAGGTCGGCCAGACTGTCGATTCCGGGGCGTGCCAGGAGCATGTCTGCGCCGGCCGAGACATCGAACACGAGGATTGCGGTCAGCGGAATGCTCCGGGCCCGTGCGCGCACTACTTCGTCCAGGGTCAGCGCCGCGCCGTCCGCTTCGCCGGAAGCCAGTGCCGCCAGCGAAGCGGGAGTGGATGCGGTCTTCAGGAAGCGGATCCTGTCGCGCGGCAACCAGCCTTCACGCTGCGCGAGAAACATCAGTTCGTAACCGGGCCAGATCAGGCTGGCGATGGTCAAGGGCCTAGTCGGCGCAACGTCGCAGGCCGCCAGCCAGGGGCTGAGAGCGAAAGCCGGTATGGTGCGCAACAGGCGTCGTTTCGTGATGTTCATGAGCCGCGCCCATCGCCATCGGGTTGCGGATCGCCGCAGCGCAAAGCCACTGCCGTTGCCGCGGCTGCCGTGGTGGAGTTCAGACGGTAATGCGCGAGCATGAATTGGCACGGCCTCGTTTGAATTGCCGGCGAGGATAGCGTCATTCTCTGCGGCCTGGTATCGGGTTTGCGGCAGGTAATGCCCTTCGCCGCATGATCCGCATGCCGCGTCAGCAGTATTCGGGACATTCGATTGGATAATGGGCAGCCATGACACAGCGAACCGAAGAAACCCGATCACTGACAGCCGACGACGTCGATGCGTTGCCTTACCTACTGCGCCGCAGCAGCCGGCGTCGCAGCCTGGCGTTGCGCGTTTCCGAATCCGGTGGGGTGGTGGTGAATGCGCCCATGCGTCTGGCACAACGCGATATCGACGCCTTTCTTGCGCGTCACCGGGCGTGGCTGGTCGCGCAGCTGGCGGCGACGCAGGCGCGTGCTTTTCAGTGGTGCGACGGTGCGGCGCTGCCCTGGCTGGGCAGCACCTTGTCGCTGCGATTGCTTGCTGTCACCGGCAAACCGACGATCCGGCGCGAGGACGCGCAGTTGACCTGCCAGGCCGCGCCACAGTCTCTCGCCGCCCTGGTGGTGCGCTGGTATCAACGCGAAGCACGCGCCCTGCTCGGCGAACGTCTGGCGCACCATGCCGCCCGCGCCGGACTGGCGATGCCGCCGATGCGCCTGTCCAACGCCCGCACCCGCTGGGGCAGCCTCTCGGCCAGTGGTGTGGTCAGCCTCAACTGGCGGCTGCTCAAGGCGACGCCGGAACAGATCGATTACGTGATCTGCCATGAACTTGCCCATTTCCGCCAGCGCAACCACTCGCCCGCCTTCTGGGCCGAGGTGGAAACACTGTTCCCGAATTGGAAAAAAGTCCGGCACGAACTGCGGCAAAATGGCCGCCTTTATTTTCAGTTCTGAACGGAGGTCGCCCATGCGCATGCTGCACACCATGATCCGGGTCGGTGATCTGGATCGCGCCATCGACTTTTATACGCGGGTACTTGGCATGCGCCTGCTGCGCCGCAAGGATTATCCGGAGGGCAAGTTCACCCTGGCCTTCGTTGGCTATGGCGATGAATCCGATCACACCGTCCTGGAACTGACCTACAACTGGGGCGTCGAGCGCTACGAGCAGGGCAGCGCCTTCGGTCACATCGCCATCGAGGTGGACGATGCCGCCCGCGCCTGCGCCGAGGTGATCGCCAAGGGCGGCAAGGTGGTGCGCCCGGCGGGGCCGATGAAACAGGGGGGCACGGTGATTGCCTTTATCGAGGACCCGGATGGCTACAAGATCGAATTCATCCAGAAAGGGACGCGCGGTACCTGATGCTTCCCTG
Organism: uncultured Thiobacillus sp.; assembly: GCA_964393825.1. Taxonomy (GTDB): domain Bacteria; phylum Pseudomonadota; class Gammaproteobacteria; order Burkholderiales; family Thiobacillaceae; genus PFJX01. Next base: position 11,434 of record CAYMUY010000029.1, read on the forward strand.
GTTGCATCCTTCCACCCCGTTCCCGCCACTGGCACGGGCGCTGACCGAACCCAACGGCTTGCTGGCGGCGGGGGGCGACCTGTCCCTGCCGCGCCTGCTCGAAGCCTACCGGCTGGGCATCTTCCCCTGGTTCAACCCGGGAGAGCCGGTGCTCTGGTGGTCGCCGGACCCGCGCATGGTGTTGTTCCCGGATGAATTCAAGTTGTCACGTTCGCTCAAGAAAAGGCTCGCGCGTGCCGATTACGACGTGAGGGTGGACACGGCGTTCACCCGGGTGATGCGGGCGTGCGCCGAACCTCGCGATGCGGGCGGCGGCACCTGGATCGGCGAGCCGATGATCGCGGCGTATGGCGCGCTCCATGAGGCGGGTTATGCACACTCATTCGAAACCTGGATGCGGGACGAGGACGGTGAACATCTGGTCGGGGGCCTGTATGGCGTGGCCATCGGCCGGGCGTTCTTCGGCGAATCCATGTTTTCCCGCAAGACCGATGCCTCCAAGGTCGCACTGGCGCATCTGGTCGCCCATCTGGAACGGCATGCGTTCGGCGTGATCGACTGTCAGATGAATACGGCACATCTCGCCTCTCTGGGTGCGCGCGAGATTGCGCGCGATGCATTCAGTGCGTTGCTGGCGCGCCTGACCGTGCTGCCGCCGCTGCCGGGGCCATGGGGCCGGGCATGAGCTTCGCCGCCGAACTGCCGATCTTCCGCCTCCAGTTCTACCTGACGGCAGCCTATCCCTGCAGCTATCTCGCCAACCAGAGCGCGCGCTCGCAGGTGGCGGCGCCGAGCGGCCTGGTCGATACGGTGGTCTACAGCGACCTGATGCGGCTGGGCTTCCGCCGCAGCGGCCTGCATGTCTACCGTCCGCATTGCGACCATTGCCGAGCCTGCACGCCCGCCCGCTTGCTGGTCGACGGTTTTCAGCCGAACAGAACGCAACGACGTTGCCTGGCCAGGAACGCCGACCTGCGAGTGCGCCTGAAGCCGCTGGTCTACGACGAGGCGCACTATCGCCTGTATCGGCGCTATCAGGCTGCACGCCATGCCGGCGGTGGCATGGACCAGGATGACCGCGATCAATACCGCGGCTTCCTGCTGCAAAGCCGGGTCGACAGTGCCCTGATCGAGTACCGCCTGGACGACGAGGTGGTCATGGTGGCGCTGGTGGATCGCTTGCTCGACGGGTTGTCCGCCGTCTATACGTTTTACGAACCCGGGCTCGAACGTCGCAGCCTCGGCGTATTCGGGGTACTGGAACAGATCAGGCTGGCACGCGAACTGGGCCTGCCCTATCTCTATCTGGGTTACTGGATCGCGGATTGCCGCAAGATGGCCTACAAACGTGCTTACCGCCCGCTGGAAATGCTGTTGCGAGGGCGCTGGCAAGCGGTGGAGAGTGAACATGAGTGATGCGGTGACAGGGTTGCCGGATGCGGTTGAACAAGTGCGGCGCATGCATGCGCCGTTCATCCATGCGGTGGTTGGCGCCCTGCGCGACCGTTCGCGGCTGCCCGAATTGATGCGGACCCTGGCCGAGGCCGAGCAGCAGGGCTGGCCCAGGCTGGTCGGCGCCTTGCGCCAGATCGTCGACGGCCGCCGCGATGCGACGGTGAAACTGGGGCTGGACGAGGAAGACCGGGTCATCGTCGAAACCATCCTGCTCGGCCTCGACAACCCTGCCAGCCTGCCGGCGCTGGAGCAGAAGCCCGATGGCCGCGCGGCGGCACCTGGCCTGGCGTCGATGATCATCGCTTCCAGCCACGGCGATGCCAAGGCGCTGGCCGTGCTCGCCGAGATGGCCGAGCAGATGGTCCGGGCCGGTGGCGACATGGCGCGCCTGGGTGGCATCATGCGTCGCCTGGTCAACGGCGAGCGCGACGCCGATGCCCTCATGCAAGGCATGGGCCCGCTGGGACGGCAGTTGTTGCTGGATATCCTGAGTGAACTCGGTAAAGCGGGTTTGCAGTGATCGTGCATGACATTTCGCCCCGGGCCTGGGTGAGGAGATAAGACAGATGGTGGAAGACAGTTTCATGGTGCCGGTGCGTAAAGCGGAGATCGAGATCGGCAAGCCGCTTGGCTTCGCTGTTTACGACAGTGATCGCAACCTGCTGCTGAATCGCGGCGTGGTGGTCACTTCCGCCAATCAGGTCGATGTCCTGCTGCAGAAAGGCCTGTTTCGTGAGCAGGTGCGGGAAAGTCCGGGTCCTGTCGCGGCGCGGCTCAACGACGTCAAACCCTCCGACACCGCAAGCCTGCCCAAGCCGCAGGAGGAAGTGCTCAGCCTCGACGCCATCAAGCTGATGCCGGGCGATGCCCTGCAACTGCAACCCATGCTGGAAGGCCAGACCGAGCGTTTCACCGTGCATGTGATCGGCGTGATGAAGCCCAAGAGCGTGCTCGTCACCATGCCCGTGGTGGAAGGCAAGCTGGTTTTCGTCCGCGATGGCCAGACCTATCTGGTACGCGCCTTCTCCGGCCTCAATGTCTGTGCCTTCAAGGCCAGGGTGTTGAAGTCCCAGTTGCAGCCGTTTCCTTACCTGCATCTGTCCTACCCGGAATCGGTCCAGGCCATGCGTATCCGCAAGGCCATGCGCGCGCCAGCCAGTATCATCGTCGCGGTACAGCATAGCGAGGATGGCAAACAGATCGGCGCGGGCAAGATGGTCGATATCAGTGTCGGCGGTGCCAAGATGTACTCGACCATGCAACTGGGCGAGAAGGGCGATAACCTTTGGCTGTCGTTCAAGGTCAAGCTGGGCGACATGGAGGAATACGTGAAAACCCCGGTGGTGATCCGCTCGATAGGCGAGGAAGACGACGAACAGGGCAAGCGGATGAAGTCCTTTGGCATCCAGTTCGGTGAACTTGTCCAGTCGCAGCGGCTCATCATCATGAATCTGGTCTACCAACACCTGTTGAAGGAAGGCGCCTGATGCGGCAATACCATGAATTACTGAAGCATGTTCTGGCCCACGGCGCGCGCAAGGACGACCGCACCGGCACCGGCACCCTCTCGGTGTTCGGCTACCAGATGCGCTTTGACCTGGCCGTCGGTTTTCCGCTCCTGACCACCAAGAAGGTTCACCTCAAGTCCATCATTCACGAACTGCTCTGGTTCCTGAGAGGCGATACCAACATCAAGTACCTGAAGGACAACGGCGTGTCCATCTGGGACGAATGGGCGGACGAAAACGGTGATCTCGGCCCGATCTACGGCTACCAGTGGCGCTCCTGGCCCGCAGCCGACGGCCGTCACATCGACCAGATCGGCGAAGTGCTGGACAGCTTGAAAAACGACCCGGACTCGCGCCGGATCATCGTCTCCGCCTGGAATGTGGCCGAGTTGCCCAACATGAAGCTGCCGCCCTGCCACGCCTTCTTCCAGTTCTATGTGGCTGACGGCAGGCTGAGCTGCCAGCTCTACCAGCGCAGCGCCGACATCTTCCTGGGGGTGCCGTTCAACATCGCCAGCTATGCCTTGCTGACCCTGATGATGGCCAGGGCGACGGGCCTGGAGCCGGGTGACTTCGTCCATACCCTGGGCGACGCCCACATCTACCTCAACCACCTTGAACAGGTGCATTTGCAATTGTCGCGTGAGCCGCGGGCGCTGCCGACGATGCGGCTCAATCCGGACGTGACCGATCTGTTCGCGTTTCAGTACGAGGATTTCATCCTGGAAGGGTATGACCCTTATCCCGGCATCAAGGCGCCAGTCGCCGTTTGAGTCCGCACTTGCTCAAGGTGTATCCGGCTCGTTGATCAGCGCCTCGATCTTCGCGACCGTCTCGGCTTCGTCCCATTCGATCGAGCCGAACAGGCCCAGGCGCAACCGTCCCCGCTTGTCGACGATATAGCTGGTCGGGAAGGCAAAGACCTGCCAGGGCTTCAGGTGGTTGCCATCGGCATCGAGCAGGATGGGGAAGTTCACCGGCACCTGCTTCAGGAAGGCGTGGATTTCCTCCGGGCCTTCGCCGACATTGACGCCCAGGATGGTAAAGGGACGGTCGCCCAGCTTCGTCGCCAGGCGCGCCATGGACGGCATTTCCTTGCGGCAGGGTGGACACCATACCGCCCAGAAATTGACCAGGACGACGCGGCCACGCAGTTTGTCCAGGCTGGTCGTGTTGCCGTCCAGGGCAGGCAGCGTCAGGCCGGGTGCCGGTTTGACCGGCAGGGTTTTCAATTCGCCGGCGGCCGCCGTGTTGAAAGCGAGCGCAAGCAGCAGCAACCAGAATTTCATGGTTTGTCCTTGTTCAGCAGGGGTTGGATACCCTCGATCAGCATGTCGCCAAGCCGGGCGCCGGCGTCGACTTCCCGTGGCGTAATATCGCCACGCCGGTAAAACCCATCGCGCAGGCCGGGCAGCACGTTCAGCCAGACGCGGCTGCCGGCGTCCACCAGGAAGTTCTTGAGCCGTTCCCGCCACCAGTATCCGGCGGATGACTTGGGTTGCAGGATGACCAGGTCCAGATGCGTGTTTTGCACCACCGGGTCGTAGTCGGGCTCCTGCCCGGGAGCCAGTTCATGGTACAGAATCGGCCACATCAGCAAGGCACCGGCGAGGGGACTGGCGGTGTCACCCGGGTACCGTGTCCGCCAGGCATTGGCGGCGCGCAAGGCTAGCGCCGAGACGCGCCCGGTGGCGATGAGCACGATGCGCTTGCCGGGGCTGCGCTGATGCAGCGCTTCCAGCCAGGCGTTGACGTCCCGCACCGGAACCTGGTTCCAACTGCTTGGCAGCAGCGGCAGGAAATAGGGAGAGAGAAAATCGGTGAGCCAGATCTCGACGCCCTTGGCTGCCATGTCGCTGGCGGCTTTCCGTTCTTCCTCGCTGCTGCCGCCTTGTTCCGTCAGCCAGACCGCCAGGACGTCGCCGGTGGCGGGGAAGCGCTGGCTGACGATGTCCGTCCCTGAAGCCAGTCGGATACTGACATCGACACCTTCGGCATGGGCAGTGAATGCGAGCAGCGCGAGGGTGAGCGCGATGATCGCCCGATAGCGCTGCCTGCTCGTCACGCGCATGCCTGGCTCCCGGTTGCGTGGCCATGAAGCGGGCAAGTGAACTCGTGGTGCCGGATGATGGCGGCGGACTGGGCGTGGTGGTCGCGGGGGGGAGGGGGCATGGTGTCGTGGTCGTGCCGGATCGGCGGGAATGGTCTCATTTTCTTCCTTCGATCGTTATGGTCCAAATGACCGGTCGGCGTGGCGGCGCGGCGTGCCACGGTCATCGTTCCACAGCCATGCGGCGCCACGCACGCCGCTGGAATCGCCATGCAGGGGCGGGAGCAGGCGGGTTGCGACAGCGTCGGAGAAGACATATCGGCCCCACATTCGTGGCACGTTTTCATAGAGGCGGCCGATTCGGGAGAGTCCGCCGCCGAGGACGATCACGTCCGGGTCGAGCACATTGATGACGTGGGCGAGCCCACGCGCCAGGCGATCCTCGTAGCGTGCCAGTGCCGCCTGGCAGTCGGCGTCGTCGCGGCGGGCGATATCCTCGGCGCTCAGACTGCGCGCCGCATGCCTGAAAAAATCCTGGGCCAGGCCCGGTCCCGATAGCCAGGTTTCGAGGCAGCCCTGTTTGCCGCAGTAGCAGGCGGGACCGGGGCGTTCCTCATCCAGGGGCCAGGGCAGGGGGTTGTGGCCCCATTCGCCGGCGATGGCATTGGCACCGGTCAGCGCTTGTCCGCGCAGCACGACACCCCCGCCGCAGCCGGTGCCGAGGATGACCCCGAATACCACCTCCGCGCCCGCCGCGGCGCCATCCACAGCTTCCGACAGCGCGAAGCAGTTGGCGTCGTTGGCGAGGCGGATCGGTCGCCGCAGACGCGTTTCCAGGTCCTGGCGCAGTGGTCTGCCGATCAGGCAGGTGGAATTGGCGTTCTTGATCAGGCCGGTGAGGCGCGATTCGGCGCCGGGCATGCCGACACCGACCGTGGCGCTGCCGCCCAGTTCACGTTCCGCGTCCAGCACCAGCGTCGCCACGGCCTCCAGGGTGGCGAGGTAGTCACCCTGCGGGGTGGCGACGCGGCGGCGCAGCAATTCGCCGCCGTCGGGGTCGAGGGCGGCGATTTCGATCTTGGTGCCGCCGAGGTCGATGCCGATGCGCAGTGTCATGTTCGATTCCGTTTTCGAGGACAGGCCGCGTGTTCATGAGGGACAAGGCGGCGCCGGCAAACTTCTGCCGCGTGTTGCGCGATGGTATCCTGCCTTGCCTTGAGCACTCCTGTCAGGCCTAACCCATGAGCCACCCCGAAATGTCCTCCCGCAACGAAGTCGAGCGCCTGCTGAACGAAATGAACGAAGGCAGCATCGAGCCCGAGAATTTTGCCCACGCCCTGATTTCCCAGCAGATTTTCATTCCGATCCAGGATGAGAAGCACATGATCGCGGGTTTCCAGCTTTCCACCAAGGCGACGCCACTGGTGGTCGAGGACGAGGAGGGCAACCGCGTGCTGATCGCCTTCTCCGCGCCGGAGCGGGCGAAGGCCTTCATCGCCGACTATCCCGGCTATAGCGGTGGCCTGTTGACCGAGGTGTCCTGGATCCTGCGCCGCATTGGCGCCGACATGGGGTTGTCGATCAATCCCGGCCAGGAGCCCGGTTTCGATTTCGATGCCGACATGGTCGCCATGCTGGCCTCGCTGCTGCCCGAGGAGGAGGTATGAGCGAAGTGCATATCTTCGCGCGACCCGAGGTCGTGCCCAAGGACCCCGCCGTTGGCGAGCCCTGGTCGAGCGAATTCAACCAGTATGACGAGGGCGTGCGCTATGTCTACCGCCATGGTGCCCATGAACTGACCCTGTTCTGGCCGGCGCCGACGCCGGCGGAAATCGCCGGCCTGCGCGATGCCGATGTCGAGGTGGGCCTGTTCAGCTACGGCCCCGCCAGTTTCCTGCTGTACAAGATCAAGAATGTCTGTGAATGGTCGGATGCCTCGTTCAATGTGCACCTGGTCCCTGAAGGTGAACTCGAGATGCCGAACGAGGAGCCGGGGGATCGCGCCCGCCTCAAGCTGACACTGGTGGATGCCGACGACGGTATCGTCCGCGCCCGCCGCATCCTGTCGCTGGACAAGGTGATGACCCAGGCCCTGAAGCACGCCATGCGCGAGCAGGCCGCCACCCTCTTCAATCGGCTGGTCTACGATGCCGCCGTCGCCGAGGTGCATGTGCGCTACAAGGATTCGGACGCGCTGGCTGCCGTTGCCGAAGTCGTCGAGCCGGCGTTTGGCTGATGCTCGCCGAATCCCTGCTTGCCGCATTCCAGGCCCTGCTCGGCCCCGAGCGCGCGCGCGCCGACGCCGATACGCTGGCGCTCTATGCCAGTGACGAGACGCCCCGGTCCTGCCCGCCGGAGGCGGTGCTGTTCCCGACCTGTCATGAGCACGTCGTCGAGATCGTGCGTCTGGCCAACCGCCATCGTCTGGCCCTGACCGGGCGCGGCGCCGGTTCCGGCAATGTCGGCGGAGCGATGCCGGTGCCCGGCAGCGTGGTGGTGAGCTTCGAGTGCATGCAGCGTATCGTCGAGATCGACGTGGTGAACCGCCTGGTGGTGGTCGAGCCGGGGGTGGTCACCGACGAGATCGATCGTCTCGCGCGCAAGCATGGCCTCATGTATGCCCCCGATCCCGGCTCCGGCGCCTATTGCCGCATCGGTGGCAACCTGGCGATGAACGCGGCGGGTCCGCGCGCGGTGAAATATGGTGCCACCCGCGATCACGTGTTGGGCCTGACCGCGGTCACCGGTGACGGCCGCGTCATCCACACCGGCGGCCGCACCACCAAATACGCCACCGCCTATGATCTGACCCGCCTGCTGGTGGGGTCGGAAGGTACGCTCGCCTTCATCACCCAGGCCACCCTGAAATTGCTGCCCGCGCCCGCCACCGTGGCCACGCTGCGGGTCTGTTACGCCAGCAACCAGAGTGCCTGCGAGGCGGTCAGCCGGGTGATGAACCAGCCGACCACACCCTGCGCGCTGGAGTTCATGGATCGTCGCTCGCTCGACGCCATCCGCGACTATGGTGAAGGCGTGTTTGAAAGGGCGGGTTTGCCGCCGGGAACCCAGGCGGTCCTGATGGTGGAAGCCGACGGCGACCCGGCGGACGTGCCGCGTCAGATCGTCGCACTGGAACAGGCGCTGGCCGGACGGGACCTGCTGGAGATCCAGAGCGGTTTCACCCGCGAGGACACCGTTCGCCTGTGGACGGCGCGCAAGTCGCTGTCGCATGCGGTCAAGCGCATCGCGCCGCTCAAGATCAACGAAGACGTGGTGGTGCCGGTAGGCCGACTGGCCAATCTGGTCGCCGCCATCGATGCCCTGGCCGATGAACACCGCCTGCCCATCGTCGCGTTCGGCCATGCCGGCAACGGTAACCTGCATGTCAACATCATGGTCGACAACGGCGACGCCGAGGAAATGGCGCGGGCCCGCGCCTGTCGCGCCGGTCTGGTGCGGGCGGTGATCGGGCTGGGCGGCAGTCTCTCCGGCGAGCACGGCATCGGCAGCGAGAAACGTCATTTCGTGCCGCTGGAAGTGGATGCGCCGACCCTGGACCTGATGCGTGACCTCAAGCGCCTGTTCGATCCGAACGGCATCCTGAACCCGGGGAAGAAGTTGCCCGACTAGACGCGGGTGTCGCATGCCATGGCCCGCTCCCTGAATCCTGAACCTTGATGCCGCGATGACGCTGACCGAACGCCTCAACCTCTACGAAAAACTGATGCGGCTGGACAAGCCCATCGGCATCCTCCTGCTGGCCTGGCCGACGCTGTGGGGCTTGTGGCTGTCCGGCGCCGGCGAGCCGGAACCCCTGGTGTTCTGGATATTCGCCCTGGGGGTCGTCCTGATGCGGTCCGCCGGTTGCGTGATCAACGACTATGCCGACCGTCATTTCGACGCCCATGTCGCGCGCACGAAACATCGTCCCATGGCCACGGGCGAGGTGAGCGAGAGAGAGGCGTTGCTGCTGGCGGCGGGCCTTGCCCTGCTGGCTTTCCTGCTGATCCTGCCGTTGCAGAACAAACTGGTCATCGGCCTGTCCTTTGCCGCCGTTTTCCTGGCCGCCAGCTACCCCTTCACCAAGCGTTTCTTCGCCGTGCCGCAGGCCTATCTCGGCGTGGCCTTCGGCTTCGGCATTCCGATGAGTTATGCCGCCCATCTCGACAGCATTCCCGTTGAGGCCTGGTTGCTGATGCTGGCCAATGTGTTCTGGGCCATCGCCTACGACACCGAATATGCCATGGTGGATCGCGAGGATGACCTGAAGATCGGCATCAAGACTTCGGCCATCACCTTCGGCAAGTTCGACGTGCTGGCGGTGATGATCTGTTACGGGCTGGCTTTGCTGACGCTGGCCTGGGTGGGCTCGCGCCTGAGTCTCGGCTGGCCGTTTCACCTGGGCTTGGCCGCCGCCGCCGGGGTGGCCGCGTATCACTGGACCTTGATCCGCGAACGCGATCCCGCACGCTGCTTCAAGGCTTTCCTGCATAACAACTGGTTTGGCGCCGCGGTCTTCGCGGGTATCGTCGCCAGCCTGCTGCGCCTTTAAGGCGAGGAGTCGAAATGGATACCGATCGCGCCCTGTCCGACGAGGAACTCGACGAACTCGATGCCTTCCTGATGTCGGATACACTCTCCGAGGAGGCGATGGATATTTCCTCGCTGGACGGGTTTTTCGCGGCCATCGCCCTCAACCCCGAATTCATCCTGCCCAGCCAGTGGTTGCCCTGGGTATGGGACATGGAGGCGGGCGAGGAAACGCCGGCATTCGAGAACGCGGAACAGGCCGGGCGCATCAGCGGCCTGCTGCTGCGCCACTACAACAGCGTCCAGGACATGATCGGCGAGGGTCGCTTCGCGCCACTGATGTACACCCTGCACCAGGAAGACGGCAGCGAGTTCTACGATGCCGAAGGCTGGAGCATGGGTTTCATGCTGGGCGTGTCACTGTTTCAGGACCTCTGGCAGCCCATTTTCGATGAACATCCGGAGTGGCTGGCGCCGATGATGTTGCTGGGCACCGAGGAAGGCTGGGAAAAACTGGAGGAGATGCATCCGGATCGCGCCGACCAGCGTCCCGCCATACGCGCCGCCTACGACCGTATCCCGGAACTGATCGAAACCCTCTTCCTGCACTTCCTGCCGCAGCGTGAAGCGGCCGCCCAGGCCCGGGTGACCGAGACCCTGCGCCGCGCCGGCGACAAGATCGGCCGCAACGACCCCTGCCCATGCGGTTCCGGCAAGAAATTCAAGCGGTGCTGCGGTGCCGGGCCGACCCTGCATTGACCGCGCGCCGACAAGGTCCCAACACTGCCAGCCATGACGCCTCCCCAGTTTTCCCGGAGTGAAATCCTGATCGGCGCTGAAGGCGTCGCCCGCCTGGCGGAGTGCCATGTGTTCCTCGCCGGTCTGGGGGGCGTCGGTTCATGGTGCGCCGAAGCGCTGGCGAGGGCCGGTGTCGGCCGGCTGACCCTGGTGGACATGGATACGGTGGCGGTCTCCAACATCAACCGGCAACTCCCCGCCCTGCTGTCCACGCTGGGGCGGAGCAAGGCCGAGGTGATGGCGGAACGGGTGCGTGATATCAATCCCGCGTGCCGGCTCACGGTCCTGACCGACTTTCTCACGCCAGACAACATTCCCGACTTGTTGCCAGCCGATGCCGACTATGTGATCGACTGCATCGACTCGCTCAACTGCAAGGTGGCCCTGATCGTGGCGGCGCGTCAGCGCGGCCTGGCGGTTGCGGCCAGCATGGGAGCGGGCAACAAGCTCGATGTCACCCGGGTGAAGGTTTCCGATATCGCCAGGACCGAGGTCGATCCCCTGGCACGCCTGGTGCGCAAACGCTTGAAACGCCAGGGTGTGGACAAGGGGGTGCTGTGCGTCTGGAGCGATGAATCGGGCCGCCCGCCGCTGCCGCCCGAAGCCGTGAGTCAGGGCCGCGCACGCGCGGTCAATGGCACGATCGCCTACCTGCCGCCGCTGTTCGGGCTGATGCTGGCGGGCGCGGTCATCCAGCGTCTGCTGGCGGCCTGACTGCGGACTTCGGCCGGAACGCTTTCACCACCTCGTCCCGCGTTTCCAGATAAGGGCCACCAATCAGGTCGATGCCATAGGGGACGGCGGCGAACACGCCATCCAGGGTTTCCTTGATCGCTTTCGGCTGGCCCGGCAGGTTGAGGATCAGGCAGCTGCCGCGCACGACGCCGACCTGCCGCGACAGGATCGCGGTGGGCACGTATTTCAGGCTCACTGCGCGCATCTGCTCGCCGAATCCCGGCAGAACCTTGTCGGCCACCGCCAGGGTCGCCTCCGGTGTCACGTCGCGCGGCGCCGGCCCGGTGCCCCCGGTGGTGAGCACCAGGCAACACTCCCGGGCCAGTTCGATCAGCGTCGCCTCGATGGCGGGTTGCTCGTCCGGGATCAGGCGCGCGACGAATTCAAGCGGATTGTGCAGGGCGCCGCTCAGCCATTCCTTCAGGGCCGGCAGTCCCTTGTCTTCGTAGACGCCGGAACTGGCGCGGTCGCTGATTGAGACGATGCCGATGCGGGCAGGCGGGTACATGGCAAATTCCAGTTTCTGAATCGAGTGCTCTGTTTACCATGCGAGCACCGCATCGGCCAGTTGCACGACGCCCGGGACTACGACTCTTCCTGGCGAGGGCGGCAATCACGCGTGATCAGGGCGATGGCGGCAGGTGGCCCGAGCTCGGCCCAGGTTTCCGGGTAATGCCCCTGCGCGATCCGCGTCGGCAGGCTCGACCAGCGGTATTCGGCGGCACGGGCTACCAGACCGTGGCGCACTGGGTCGTAATGGATGAAATCGAGGTAGGCGCGCAATTCGTCGAGGCTGTAGCTGCTCCGGTATTCGATGGCCTTGCTCCAGAACAGCGTGGAATTGGGAACATCCCGCTCCAGCAGCGGCGTGGCCTTGCGTTTCGCGCGGAGAAACTGGGTGAGCAGGTCGGCCATCACCGCGAAACATTCGTGTTCCGGCGGTACGTTGAACAGGAAGTGCGCATGGTCATCGAGCACGACATAGCCGGCGACTGTGAGATTGAAGCGCCGCTTGCAGTCCGTGAAGCTATCCAGTAGCAATTGCTTGGTCTTCTCAGGGACGAGCAGGGGAGCCCGTTCGTGCGTGCGCAGCGTCACGAATTGATAGGGGGAAACACGGGAGGCGGACACGATGACCTCTTATTGATATTTATGAAACGTGCGTCAGTTTCGGCCAGTTGCGGATGACCCCCTATGAAGTCCATCACAATCGGCTGCTGTGGTCGGTTTGCCGTTCGACTGGTCGGCGCAAAAAAAATGCGCCCGGATGGGCGCATTCGAGATCCCCGGCGAACCGGGCACGGGGTGGCCTGGATTACTTGGCCGAAACGCCGAGGGCCTTGACCGTTTCGATGTCGATGTAGCCATCGACCGGCAGCCCCTTGGCCTTCTGGAAGGCGGCAACGGCATTCATGGTCGGGGCATCCGTGTTGCCGGAAATGGCACCGGTATAGAAGCCGGCGGCGCGCAGGGCTTTCTGGATTTCCGAGATTTTTTCCGGGGTGGCGTTGACGTCACACAGGATCGGAGTCCAGTACTCCTGAACCGGGCAAACCATGACTTCCTGAGCCACATCGCTGTACTCGGCAGGAATCGGGGTGCGCACTTCGCGGGCGGGAGAGACCAGCTTGGTGACTTCACGCTCGGCATATTCCGCCGGAATCGGGATGCGTTTCTCGGTGGCGGGCTGGACCATGGTCATGATCTCGCGCTCATAGTCCACCGGAACCACCTTGGTGACCGTGCTGGCGGGCTTGACCAGCTTGCGCACCTCGCGCTCGGCATACTCGGCGGGAATCTGGACGGTCCGCGTGGTCGCCGGAGTTTTCAGGACGCGTTTCTTGACCGTCGTGTATTCAGCCGGGACATCGATGTAACGCACGCTTGCCGGGGTTTTCACGACCTGGCGGGTGACCGTCTGGTACTCGGCCGGCACTTCAACCAGGCACATGACCTGGCCAGTGGTCTCGTCGATTTTCTGCAGGTTGGTCTGGGTACCCGGCTTCCAGGTGGTGTAGGCCTCGCGCACCAGTTTCTTCTCGGAGACGGTCTCATACACTGCAGGCACTTCGACAGCGGTCTTGGAGGCCGGCTTGACCAGCACCTTTTCCTCGGCATCCTCATAGACGGCGGGGACTTCTTCCAGACGGGTGCTGGCTTCCTTGACCAGGACACGTTCCTTCACCGTCTCATAGACGGCCGGAACCACTTCCTGGATTTCCTCGTTCTGGACATGAACCTTCACGGCCTTGTAGACGGGGGGCAGGATTTCGATTTTCTCGCTGGCTTCCTTGACCAGGACGCGTTCCTTCACCGTCTCATAGACGGCCGGCACGGTCTCGATTTTCTCGCTGGCTTCCTTGACGAGCTTGCGTACGGATTCGTTGCGGAAAGTGGCCGGTCGGGCCACCTTGGCGAAACACTGGCCGGCGACGGCAGTCGAGGGAACGCTGTCGCCGGAGATGGCACCTGCCGGAAGCGGGCACGGATTTGCCGCCGGCGCGGGCTTGGGCATGGGCGCAGCCTTGGCCACGGCCGGCTTGTCTACCTCACAGGGCTTGTCCAGGATGCCGCGGCCCGGGCAGCCGATGGTCTTGTACAGATTGGCGCCGGTGGTGACTCCGCTGGAACTGGCGGTGTTGGACGGGTCGTAATACGGACCGGCGTTGGCACTGCCCATTCCGGCGGCGGCAATGGCGATGGTCAAAGTACTGAGTGCAAGCAGGGTATTGCGCATAGTTGATCTCCTTGTAAATCCATTAAGAAAAAACAGTGGACACTCGGTTGCATCATTTCCCTGACCTGCATGGCGCAACCGCCGCGAATCAGGGGATGGGAAAACCGCACTGAAATAACACTATTCGAGCAGGTGGAAAACGATGTGGATGAATTGTTTGAATTGGAATGCCATTATACAACCACGGTCCATGTGGCCTGCGTGATCTTCCTCACCCGGGTTGGTGATCAACGTCGTTGGCCGACTCTCAAGCCGTGGGAATCAAGGTGCCAGCGCCTCGCGGAAAAGGGCGTCCGAGTTGAGCACGATGATGGTGCCGTGGTCGAATTCGATCAATCCCGCATCCATCCATACACGCACCTGGCGGTTCACGCTTTCACGCGAGACGCCGACCAGGTGGCCCAATTCTTCTTGCGATAATTTCAGGCCGATGACGATTCCCTGTGGGGTCACCTTGCCATATTGCTGAACCAGATTGAGCAGTATCCGCGCCAGTCTCGCGGAAAGATTGAGAAAACTGAGGTTACCAACGAGGTCATTGGTGGCGCGCAATCTTCTCGACATTTCCGCGATCAATTCCAGCATCACATGCATGCGGCTTTGCAGAAACGGCAGAAAGGCCTTGCGACTCAGTACCAGGAAGCGGCAGCGCTCCATGGTGCTGACCGTGGCGCTGCGCGGTTCGCCATCGAACAGCGACATCTCGCCGAAAACCTCGCCTGCGCCAAGGATGCTGAGGATGGCCTCCTTGCCTTCCTCGGAGAGCAGACTCACCTTGACGCGCCCCTCCAGGACGATATGCAGGCTGTCACCGGGTTGTCCGACCTGGCAAACGGCATGCTTGGCGGGCGCGCTTTCCATGCGGGCGAGCCGGATCAGTTCCCAGGCGTCCTGATCGGACAGCGCCGCGAACAGTACGCTGTTCTGGCGCAAGGCGGCCAGATCAATCAGTTTGGGCTCGAAAGCTGGTGTGGGGTCGATTGCCATGGTCGCGCGCAGTAGTGAGGGTGAGTTGAGTTTAGCTTCGCGGGATGACAGGTCCAGACTTCCGAACTCAAAGTTCATCCTTCACGCGCTCCCAATTGACCGCCAATGGATAGAAATCGTCCAGGGGCTGCTCGGCGATTGCCTGGCGCAAGTCGGCGAGGCGATCCGCGTCGGTCGGGTGACTGGACAGCAGGGCGGGCAGATCGTGTTCACCGTGCGACATGGAGATGAAAAAATTCTCCATGCCGTAGGGGGCGACATGCCCGCGCCGCAGAATGTCCAGGGCTGCCCGATCCGCCTCGCTCTCCAGTTCACGGCTGTAGTTCAGTTTCATCAGGCGGGTGGCCATATCGCTCCAGACGGCTCCGGTGTAGTTTCCTGTGAACGCGCCCAGCAGTGCCCGCCATCCGAGGCTGTGGACCAGATTGCGCAAGGTATGCCGGAGTTCGATATGCGCGATTTCATGTGCGAGCACGCCAGCCACTTCATCCGCCTGGTCCGCCAGCTTGAGCAGCCCGGTATTCACCACGATGTGGCCACCGGGCAAGGCATAGGCGTTGATCCGTGGGTCGACCGCGATGTGGATGCGATAGCTGTAGCTCGATTCGCCGGTCAGGCGCCGGCCGATGGTGGTGATCGCGGCTGCGACCGGCCCCCGCTCCAGCAGTTTGAGGGATGGACGAAGCTGGTCATAGGCGATGTCGCCCAGTTGCTGTTCCTGATTGATCGAGATATGTGACACCGCCCAGAGGGTGAGACGGTCGGCATTCAGCCAAAGAAGCCCCGGAACCAGGAGGGCGAGGAGTGCCGACAGGCCCAGTAGCCACCGCAAGCGGCGCCCCCTCCGTGCGAGGCTGTTGCGGACCTGTGCAAGTTGCCTGGAGAGCTCTGGCGGGGCGAGTTCGATGAAGGCGGTCAGTGCCTCCTCGCTTTGCAGCAAGGCCGAGTAGGTGCCTTCCGGGGCCACCCAGGTGATCAGCCACTGGCGGCCATCGAAGCCGCCCGTACGCAGGGTGATCAATTCCGGCGTCACCAGAAAGAACCCGCCTCGCGCGGTGACCGCCATGGTGCTGCCCTCGAAGCGGGCACGTGCCCGAATCCCGGCCGGGTGGAACGTCGGGCCGTAGAGCAGTACCTTGAACTCGGGGATTGGAATGCCCATCTAGAATCGCTGTGCGGGTTGCGCGGGCGCGTAGAATGCCGTGCTTTTACAGAGTCTTCCAGCATGAAACAACAACTACTCGAGTTATTCAAAAAGCGCTTCGCCTGCCACCTGTTCCAGAAGGGCCGGGCGCTGCCGGCGGACGATCTGACCTTCATCCTGGAGGCGGGTCGCCTGTCACCCTCGTCCTTTGGTCTGGAGCAGTGGAAATTCGTGGTATTGACGGCACCGGATGATCTGCGTGCCTTGCAATCGGCCTGTTTCAACCAGCCGCAGGTGGGCACCGCCAGTGCCGTGGTGGTGGTCCTGGCCAAACTGGCCGAGATGGAGCCGGACTCGGAATACATCAGCCGCCTGTTGGAGCGTGAGTATCCGGGCGACCAGTTCGCGGGCGCCCTGAAGAATTATCGCGGGTTTTACGCCGCCACCGATGTCAAGGCCTGGAGCATCACCCAGTGCCATATCGCCGCGGCCAACATGATGACCGCCGCCACCGCCGCGGGCCTGGATTCCTGCGCCATCGGCGGTTTCGATGCCGGCGAGGTTCGGCGCCAACTCGAGATCGACCCGGCGCGTTACGAGCCGGCGCTGATCCTGGCCTTCGGTTATCGAGACGGCGAGCCGGGCGACAAGCAGCGCCTGCCGCTGGAGGAACTGGTGGTATATCGCTGATGCCGGCAGGCCGTATATCTCGGGGACGCAGCAGGAAGGGTCAGGCCGTCTCGATGAATGTCGGTGGCGAATCGACCCTGTTGACGGGGACGCTTGCCTGGCACAGGCTCTGGCTGAGTCTGGGGTGGGGGCTCGTGCTGGCGGTCATCTATCTGTCGCTGACGCCCAATCCGCCTGCCGCGGATATTTCCCAGTTTGACAAGATAGGCCACACCCTGGCCTATGCCGGCCTGATGGCCTGGTGGAGCCAGATCGACCGCCGCCATTGCCGCCTTGCCCTGATGTTCGTGCTCCTGGGCCTGACGATGGAGTTGGTGCAGAGCCTGACTGATTATCGCCAGGGGGACATCCTCGACATGGCCGCCAACAGTGTCGGTGTCGGCCTCGGCTGGCTGGTCACCCGTCTGTGGCCTGGCTGGTTGGGCACGTTCGAGCAGAAACTCGCCGCATGAACGTGCATGCCGCCGCCCGCAACGTGCTCTCGGAATGCGGGATCGAGGCCAAGCTGGCCGGAGCCGCGCGGCTCTGGGACGATTGGCGGGGCGGCCGCCTGCTCCCGGGTGACCCCGGCACGCCGAGCGATATCCCGGGCCGGCCGCCGCACCTCGAATTGTTGTCGCCACGGGACATGCCCAGACGTCAGCTCAATGGCCGCGAGAACCACACAGCCCTGATCCATGCGCTCAGTCATATCGAGTTCAACGCCATCAACCTGGCGCTCGACGCAGTACAGCGGTTTCCCGGTCTGCCGCCAGACTTCTACGCCGACTGGCTGCGCGTGGCCGCCGAGGAGGCGTACCACTTCACGCTCCTGAGCGACCATTTGCGTATGCTCGGTCGTGAATACGGAGATTTCCCGGCGCATGACGGGCTCTGGGAAATGGCCCTGAGAACCGCGCACGACCCGCTTGCCCGCATGGCCCTGGTGCCGCGTCTGCTGGAAGCGCGAGGACTCGACGTGACACCGGATATCCAGCGCAAGCTCAAGGGTTTCGGGGACCCGGCCGGGGTCGCCATCCTGGACATCATCCTGCGCGACGAGATTGGCCATGTCGCGGCGGGCGACCGCTGGTTTCGCCACCTCTGCGAGCAGCGCGGCCTGTCGGTGGAAGACACCTTCCGCGCATTGCTCGACCAGCCCGGCGTGCCGCGTCCACGCGCGCCATTCAACGTGGCAGCTCGCCTGGCGGCCGGTTTCAGCGCGCACGAACTCACCCGGTTGTCCGGCTGAAATTACGGACTGGTTTGTCGCCATTCAGCCTTGCCCGGGGGGGGTGGGGGGGGCATAATCCCGGGCCATTTTGCAGTTCCATTTCAGTTGTCTTTCATTGATTTAAGGGGAATTGGGCCATGTCTGATCTGGCGGCCTCGTCTCTTCTCACCCAAGTCAGCCCGGCGCTCCCCGTGCACTGGTACTTCGATCCCAAGATCTACGAGCTGGAGATGCAACTCCTGTTCAGGAATGGAGCGAATTACGTCGGTCATGAACTGATGACGCCGAACCAGGGCGATTTCCACGTACTCGACTGGTTGCATGACGGTGGCAAGATGCTGGTGAACAACCCCAATGGCGTTGAACTCCTGTCCAATGTCTGCCGGCATCGTCAGGCGCAAATGCTGAAAGGGCGCGGCAACGCGCAAAACATCGTCTGCCCCTACCATCGCTGGACCTACGACACCCAGGGGCAACTGCTGGGTGCGCCACATTTTCCGCACAATCCCTGCCTGCATCTCAACAAGAGCACGCTGTCCAACTGGAACAAGCTGCTGTTTGCCGGTCCGCGCGACATTCATGCCGATCTAGCCAAACTCGGCGTCGCCGCGGACATGGATTTCTCCGGTTTCGTCTACGACAGCACGCAGATCACCGAATACAAGTTCAACTGGAAGACCTTCATCGAGGTCTATCTGGAGGACTACCATGTCGTGCCCTATCACCCTGGGCTGGGGCAGTTCGTCAATTGCGACGAACTGAAATGGGAGTACGGCGAGATGTATTCGGTGCAGACCGTGGGCATCAACAAACACCTGGCGCAGCCGGGCAGCGCCGTCTACAACCGCTGGCACCAGCAGGTGAAGCACTACCGTGATGGCAAAGACCCCGCGCACGGCGCCATCTGGCTTACCTACTATCCGGCGTTGATGGTCGAGTGGTATCCGCACACCCTGGTGGTCAGCAACATCATCCCGACCGGCATCGACTCCTGTCTCAATGTCGTCGAGTTCTATTACCCGGAAGACATCGCCCTGTTCGAGCGCGAATTCGTGGAAGCCGAGCAGGCCGCCTATCGCGAGACCGCGATCGAGGATGATGACATCTGCTACGGCATGCAGAAGGGCCGCAAGGCCTTGTGGGAGCAGGGCGTCAGCCAGGAAGGTCCCTACCAGTCCCCGATGGAGGACGGCATGATTCACTTCCACGAATGGCTGCGGCGGATGATCGAGCCGCACCTGTAGCGTCGTCGTTTGCAGCATCCAGGCCGCCGACAAGTCTGCCGGCGGTGGCCGTCTGTCGACGCCTCGACAAGATGGCGAATGGCCAACGGTACGCATTGACCATTCAAGAAACCGCCCGTGTTGCCGCTATATGCTCTACTTTGGTTATATATCGACGGCTGTGAGCGATCGGGTGTACTAACGAAATGGCGACACTGTTCTGGATGCAGACTGGCGCGTGTGGAGGCGATTCCCTGGCCCTGCTGAGCGCCGAATCCCCCAGCCTGGAAGGCCTGCTGGCCGGGCATGGCGTGGAGTTGCTTTGGCATCCTTCCCTGTCACACCAGCCGATGCGCGAGCATGAGCGGATGATCGCGCGCATCCTGGCCGGCGAGCAGACACTCGACATCCTGTGCGTCGAGGGCAGCATTGTCACCGCGCCGCGCGGCACCGGCCAGTTCGACCGTTATCGTGGCCGCGCCAAGATGGACTGGGTACGCGATCTCGCGCAATACGCCGGTGCTGTGGTGGCGATGGGGACCTGCGCCGCATTTGGCGGCATTCATGCGGCGCCGCCCAATCCGGGGGATTGTGTCGGCCTGCAATTCGACAAGTCCGCGCCGGGGGGGCTGTTGCCGCCGACGTGGCGCTCGCGCCGCGGCCTGCCGGTAATCAATATCGCGGGTTGCCCGGCGCATCCCCATGCCATGACCCAGACCCTGGCCTGGCTCGCCAGCGGCATGCCCCTGCGCCTGGATGCGCTCAATCGTCCCGCAGCCCACTTCAGCACCATCGTGCACCAGGGGTGTACGCGCAACGAATATCACGAGTACGACATCGAGGAGAGTGAACTGGGTGGTCGTGCCTGCCTGTTCTTCAACCTGGGGTGTCAGGGGCCGATGACCCAGGCCGTCTGCAACAGCGACCTGTGGAATGGCGTCAGCAGCAAGACCCGCGTCGGCGTGCCCTGTTTCGGCTGTACCTCACCGACCTTCCCGCGCGATGAAAACCTGTTCCGCACCGAGAAGGTCGGCGATGTGCCACTGCGGCTGCCTCTGGGCGTCGAACGGCCGCGCTATATGGCCTACAAGAATCTCGCCCGAGCCGCGGCGCCGCCACGCGTGAAAGACAAGACCATGGAACACTGATGGCGCGCGTGGAACTCAAGCTCGACATCAACCGGGTGGAAGGCGACCTGGAGATCGACGTCACGTTGGAAGACGGGGTGGTGGTGGATGCCCGCACTGTCGGCAACCTTTACCGGGGCTTCGAGCAGATCCTCGTCGGGCGGGCGCCGCGCGATGCCATGGTGATCACCCCCCGTGTCTGCGGCATCTGTGGCACCGCCCACCTCTATGCGGCGGTGCTGGCGCTGGAGCAGGCCTGGGCGTTGCCCGTACCGGTCAATGCCACGCGCATCCGCAACCTTTGCCTCATGGCCGAAGGCATCCAGAACGATCTGCGCCAGACCTTCCTGTTCTTCGCGCCGGACTTCTGCAACGCGCGATATCAGGGGCACCCGTTGTACGCCGAACTGATGGCCGCGTTCGAACCCTTCAAGGGCGGACTGCACCGCGAGACCCTGCAAGTGACCCGGCGGGCGGTGGAGATCGTCGCCCACTTCGGCGGCCAGTGGCCGCATTCCTCCTACATGCTGCCGGGCGGTGTGGTGACGCCACCGGACGAGCGCCGGGTGCTGGCTTGCCGCGCGGTGCTGGATGAGGTGGGCGCCTGGTACGAGCGGCGCATCCTTGGCGCGCCGCTGGAGGCGTGGTTGGCGCTGGATAGCGCGGAGGCTCTGTTCGCCTGGCTGGCCGCGCCTGAACGCGCCGCCGCCGCCCTCGGCCTGATGACCCGCTTCACCCGCTCCCTGGGGATGCACCGCCTCGGCGCCGGCACCCCGCACATGCTCAGCTTTGGCTCCTGGTGCGACCCGCGACAGCCAGGTTCACACCTGTTGCCAGCCGGTTATTTCGACGCAGACAGCGGGACCGTCCAGCCGCTGGATCAAGGGCGGATCAACGAACATGTGCGCCACTCCTGGTTCCGTCCCTACGCCGGCGGTCGTCATCCCTTCGAAGGCGAAACCATTCCCGACTTCCAGCCAGACAGCGACCGCTATACCTGGGCCAAGGCGCCACGCTATGGCGACCGTGTAGCGCAGACCGGGCCCCTGGCGGAACTGCTTATCGCCGGCGATCCGCTCATTGTCTCGCTGCACGCGGCCGAGGGCGGCAGCGCCTGGCTGCGCCAGTTTGCCCGTGTCCGCCGCGTCGGCGTGGAACTGCTGTGGGCGCGGCGGATGCTGGATGAACTCGCCATGGATATCGATGCGCCACATTACTTGTCACCGCCCGCCGGGAGCGAACGTGACGGCCAGGGGTGCGGTCTGGTCATGGCCGCGCGCGGCGCCCTTGGTCACTGGGTGAAGATCAGGGATGGCGTCGTGGAGAAGTACCAGATCGTCACCCCCACCGCCTGGAACGCCTCGCCGCGCGACAGTTCCGGCGAGATGGGCCACTGGGAGCGCAGCCTGATCGGCCTCGAGGTCAGCGATCCGGGCGACCCGGTGGAAATCGGCCACCTCATCCGTTCCCACGATCCCTGCCTGGTCTGCACCGTGCACCTGCTGGGCAGCGGCAGGAAACTGCGCTATGCGCCATGATCGACTCTCCTCGGCGCGAGACTGATCATCCGATGCGCCATGTCATCGGCTTCGGCAACGACCTGCACGGCGACGACGGTTTCGCCGCAGCCGTTTGTCGCGCCCTTGCTGAACTGAATCTGCCCGCCGACGTGCGAGTATTCGAGGCGGGCACGCGCGGGCTCGATGCCCTCGCCCTGTTCGAAGGGTGCAGCGAGGCCATCGTGATCGATGCCGCCGAACCGGCGGGACATCCCGGCCGCCTCGCCTTTCCGGATCCGGAGGATTGCGCCGGGGACTGCCATCTGCCCGGACACGGCGCGGGTGTCGGCTATCTACTGCGTGCGCTGTCGGCGCTGGGGTCGCCTCCGCGTCTGCGCATCATCACCGCCGAGGCGACGGCACTGACGCCGTTCAACCCGGTGCTTTCCGCGGAAATGCGGGGTGCGGTGGTGGACACCCTGGCGGTATTGCGCGGCTGGCTGGGAGTGGGCCGTGTCTGACGAACTGGAACGGCTGCGCGCCGAAGTCGAGGCGCTGCGCCTGGCCAACACCGCGCTGGAAGCGCAGATGCTGGCCGGCATGGAACAGAGTGATGCCATGCTGCGCGAGGTGGAGTCACAGCGTAATGCGTTGCGGGCCGCGCATCAGGGGCAGCGCACGCTGAGCGGTTTCGTGCAACGGGTCATGGACACCGCCGGCAGCCTGGTGATCGTACTCGGGCCGGATGGCCGGGTGCGCCTGGCCAACCGCCGCTGTGAGGAAGCCCTGGGTGAAGCGGCGCGCGACCTGGAAGGCCGGGTGCTGGACGAGTTGTTACCAGGCGATGAACGCATGGTCCTGGCGGCGGTATTGCCCGCGTTGCCCTGGAAGGTGCTCTCGCCCCTCTACGAGACGGTACGGCGACAAGGCAACTATTCCGCCGAACACCGGCTGGCCGGCTGCAATGGGCAGTACCGACACTATCTGTTCGACGCTGCCATGCTGCACGACCCACAAGGCAAGGAGGAAGGCGCGGTGGTCAATGCCACCGACATCACCCTGCTCAAGCAGCAGGAAGCCCGCCTGCGACGCAGCGAGTCCTTGCTCAAGGAAGCGCAGCGGCTGGCCCACATGGGAAGCTGGGAACTGGACCTTGAAACCGGCAAGCTCTCCTGGTCTGACGAGGTGTTTCGCATCTTCGAAGTCGACCCGAAAAACTTCGGTGCCTCCTATGAAGCCTTTCTGGCGGCCATCCACCCGGATGACCGGGATCGGGTGAACCAGGCCTACACGGATTCCCTGCACACGGGGAAGGAATACAGCATCGCGCATCGCCTGCTGTGCGCGGCCGGCCGGGTGAAATGGGTGAACGAGCGTTGCACCACCTACTATGCCGAGGATGGCAACCCCTTGCGCTCGATCGGTACGATTCAGGACATCACCCATCAGCGTGAAGCCGACGAAAGCTTGCGTCTCGCCGCCACCGTATTCGATTCCAGCCTCAACGGCATTCTCATCACATCGCCCGACGGCACCATCCTTCGGGTCAACCAGGCGTTCAGCGAGATCACCGGCTACACGATGGCTGAAGCGGTGGGGCAGACGCCGCGACTGCTGAAATCGGAGCATCACGACGCCGCGTTCTACCAGGAAATGTGGGAGAAGCTGCAGCGCGAGGGGGGCTGGCAAGGGGAGATCTGGGACCGTCATCGCGACGGTCATGTCATTCCAATGTGGCAAAGCATTACGGCCGTGCGCGACGATCAAGGCGAGATCAGCCACTACATCGGCATCTTCTTCGATATCACCGAACAAAAGCAGGCCGCCGTGCACATCGATCGACTGGCCCACTATGACGCCCTCACCGACCTGCCCAACCGTCTGCTGTTCAATGAACGCTGCCTCCATGCCCTGGAACGGGCGCGCCGTGATGGCAGCCGGGTGGCTGTGCTGTTCCTCGATCTGGATCATTTCAAGCACGTCAATGACAGCCTCGGCCACCCGGTGGGCGATGCCCTGTTGCAGGCCGTGGCGCAGCGCCTGAAACAGCAGTTGCGCGAGGAGGACACGGTGGCCCGCCTGGGCGGTGATGAGTTCGTCATCATCCTTGAAGACCTGGCCACGGCCGGCGATGCCGAATGGGTGGCGCGCAAGCTTCTGGAAACCTTCGCCGAACCGTTCTCCGTTCGTGGCCATGATCTCGCCATGGGGCTGTCCATCGGTATCAGTCTGTTTCCGGACAACGGTGAGGACGTCACCAGCCTGGTCAAGCACGCCGATATCGCCCTTTATCGGGCCAAGGAGCAGGGGCGCGGCAACTTCCAGTTCTTCGAGCCCCACCTGACCCAGGTCGCGGCCGAGCGTCTCTACATCGAAAGCGAGTTGCGCCAGGCCATCCGCCGTGAACAGCTCATGGCCTACTACCAGCCGCAGCACCGACTGAGCGATGGAGCCCTGGTCGGCGCCGAGGCCTTGTTGCGCTGGCGCCATCCCGAGCTTGGCATGGTCTCCCCCGACCGCTTCATTCCCATCGCGGAAGATTCCGGCCTCATCGTTCCGATCGGGGAATGGATGCTCGCCACCGCCTGCCACCAGGCCAAGGCCTGGCTGGACGCGGGACATCCGCTCGAGCGGATCGCGGTGAATCTCTCCGGGGTCCAGCTCCAGCGGGGCGATCTGGTCGCCATGGTTAGTCAGATCCTTATTGAAACAGGCCTGCCAGCGGAGATGCTGGAGCTGGAAATCACTGAAACCTTCATCATGCGCCAGGCCGAACGCGACATCCGCGTTCTGGAAGAGTTACGGGCGCAGGGCGTGAAATTGGCGATCGACGACTTCGGCACCGGTCAGTCCTCGCTCGGCTATCTCAAGCGTCTACCGGTGGACAAACTCAAGATCGACCGCTCTTTCGTCATGGACATCCCAGAGGATGGCGATGACGTCGCCATCACCCGCGCCATCATCGCTCTCGGCCACAGCCTGCGCTTGAAAGTGCTGGCCGAAGGCGTGGAAACCTCGGAGCAG
Source organism: uncultured Thiobacillus sp. (assembly GCA_964393825.1). Classification (GTDB taxonomy): domain Bacteria; phylum Pseudomonadota; class Gammaproteobacteria; order Burkholderiales; family Thiobacillaceae; genus PFJX01. Next base: position 36,154 of record CAYMUY010000029.1, read on the forward strand.
GAAGCCTTCCTCAAAGCACTCGGCTGCGATGGCGTGCAGGGCTTCTACTACAGCAGACCCGTCGACGTGGCCGCATTCGAGTGCTACCGGACCGGGTCGACACAGCAAACCGATCACACCTTGCCCAGTCCGGCTTGAGCACGGTTCCCGGCTACAGCCCCACCAGTTGCGCGTGCAGACCACGCTTCGGGAATTGCGCCATGAAGTTCGAAGAACGGCTGATCGCAGCGTTGTAAGCCACCATGACCAGATGCGGATGCCTCGGGTTATGGCCGACGGAGACAATCCCGCGATCCTGACGCAGCCCCTCTTCCAGTGCATGCAGGGCAGACTCATCCAGGGTTTCGTTCACATGGATCATGACATTGGCGATTTCGTCGTGCATGGCAACTCTCCTCGTTTTCGGGTCGTTCAACGGTCCAGCCATCGGCTGGAAATGAAAATATAGAAGGTCAGGTTTATTTGTCGACAAAATGACTAGGGTAAGCATGTTGCCCCCCGTCGACGGGCGGGACACAATCGCCGACATGTCCACGCCATCCCCGTATGACGCTGTCCTGGCCGCCCCCTTCGGCGCACTGGGTGTGCATGTCGCGGCTGAGCAGCTGTCCTCACTGACATTCTGTAAGCCAGGCACCGCTCTGGTCGCCCCTGGCACGCCCTTCCTCGAACGCGTGGCGCGTGAACTCGATGCCTACTATGCCGACCCGGCTCACCCTGTCCAACTGCCTCTCGCGCCGATCGGCAGCGCCTTCCGGATGCGTGTCTGGGAAGTGTTGCGCACACTGCAGCCGGGCCAGGTGACGACCTATGGCGAACTCGCCCGCCAGATCGGCAGCAGCGCCCGTGCCGTTGGCCAGGCGCTGGGCGACAACCCTCTGCCCATCGTCATCCCCTGTCACCGGGTCGTGGCGGCGCATGGACTGGGCGGCTTCAATCATGCCGGCGATGGCTACTCACTCGACGTGAAACGCTGGTTGCTCCGGCACGAAGGCGTGTTGTGAGCATCGAAGCCGAGCTCGACCGCTTCAGCGACGCGCTCTGGCTGGAAGACGGCCTCGCCCCGCTCTCCCTGGAAAGCTACCGGCGCGACCTCTCGCAACTGTTCCACTGGCTGGCCGAACGGCACCTCGCCCCCGATCAGGCCACCGCCCACCAGATCCAGGCTTTCCTCGCCCACCGCAGTCTCGACCAGAACGTTGCCGCCCGCAGCCTCGCGCGGCAACTCACCGCCATCAAACGCTACTACCGCTGGTTGTTACGCGAAGGTCGCCGCGACGACGACCCCACGCTCACCGTCGATCCGCCGCGCCTGCCCAAACCCCTGCCGAAAAGCCTCAGCGAGTCCGACGTCGAAGCTCTGCTTGCCGCCCCCGATACAGACACCCCCCTCGGCCTGCGTGATCGCGCCATGCTGGAAACCCTCTACGCCGCCGGTCTGCGCGTCTCCGAACTGGTCAACCTGCCCAGCGCCGCAGTCAGCCTCAGCGACGGCATCGTCCGTATCTTCGGCAAGGGCAGCAAGGAACGCCTGGTGCCGCTGGGCGAGGACGCCCAGGACTGGATCAAACGCTACGCCCTCGAAGCCCGCCCGCTGATCCTTAAAGGCCAGGGCAGCGAAGCGCTGTTCGTCACCGAGCGCGGTGGCGCCATGACCCGACAGATGTTCTGGTACCTGATCAAACGCCACGCCAGCCACGCCGGCATCACGAAAGCCCTCTCCCCCCACACGCTCCGCCACGCCTTCGCCACCCACCTGCTCAACCACGGCGCCGACCTACGCACCGTGCAGGAACTCCTCGGCCACGCCGACATCAGCACCACCCAGATCTACACCTACGTCGCGCGGGAACGGCTGAAAACCCTGCACGCGAAACACCACCCGAGAGGGTAGGGCACCCTTACCCAATGGAAGCAAGGGGCGCGTAGCGGGCTCACTCGATCAGCGAGCCCCATCAGAGACGTTAATGCCAGTTCCATACTGAGGTTCCGGGTACCGGTATGCGTTCACGGGCCCTGAACGCGCCTGCCCTGTACTGGACTTTCGGGGTGGCTGCCTCCTCGAGGAAGTAAACTGCTGGCATTCGTCAACCGACCTGGATTCGCAGCGTGCTGAACCTCATTCTTTGCTGGCATTTTCATCAGCCTGATTACCGTGACGCCGATGGGCGTTATGAATTGCCCTGGACCTATCTCCACGTCATCAAGGACTACGCGGACATGGCGGCGCATCTGGAGGCCACGCCCAACGTGCGCTGCGTGGTCAATTTTGTGCCCAGTCTGGTGGAGCAGATCGATGATTACGCGGTGCAGTTTGCTTCCGGACAGTTACGTGATCCGTTGCTGGCGTTTCTGATTGAACCTGATTTGGCGTCGTTGTCGCTGGAGGCGCGACGGCACATGGTGTCGCAGTGCTTCAAGCTCAATCATCCGACCATGCTGGAGCCGTTCCCGGCCTATCGGCGCCTGTATACGCTGTGGAAGACGGTTGAGGAAAGTGGCGATGCCGGCCTGGCGTATCTGTCCGGCCAGTATCTGGCTGACCTGGTGACCTGGTATCACATGGCCTGGACGGGCGAGACGGTGCGCCGTGCGCAGCCCGAGTTGCTTGCGTTGATGGAACGCGGGAGGGGGTTTTCGCTGGCGGAGCGGCGGGCGGTGTTTGATCTTTGCGGCGGCATCGTCGCAGGTCTGTTGCCACGTTACCGCTGTTTGGCGGAGCGGGGGCAGATCGAATTGTCGAGTACGCCGCACAGTCATCCGATTCTGCCTTTGTTGCTCGATTTCAACGCGGCGCGTGATGCGCGTCCGGATATGCCCTTGCCTGCGCATGCGATGTATCCCGATGGGGAGGCGCGCGCTCAGGTGCATATGCAGGCGGCGGTGGCCAGTCATCTGGCGCATTTTGGCCAGGCGCCGGCCGGTTTCTGGCCTGCCGAGGGTGGCGTTTCCGAGGCGACCGTGCAGCTGTTTTCCAAAGCGGGGGTGAAGTGGGCGGCCAGCGGTGAGGGGGTGTTGCGTCATAGCCTGGTCAAGGCGGGACGGGGTCTGGAGCACAAGCCGGACTGGATTAGCACACCGTATCGCCTGGAGGGGAGCGATACGGCATTGTTCTTCCGTGACGATCATCTCTCCGACCTGATCGGTTTCGAGTACAAGGGTTGGTTTGGGGCCGACGCGGTCAGGCATCTGCTGCATGCGCTGGAGGAATTGCGTCGGCAGGCCACGGGGCCGAATCCCGTGGTCAGCATCATCATGGATGGTGAGAATGCCTGGGAGTACTACCCCTACAACGGCTTCTATTTTCTATCCGGGCTGTTCAGCGAGCTGGCCGAGCATACGGTCATGCGCACGACTACGTTCAGCGAGTACCTGGAGTTGTATCCGGAGTCGCCCCGGACGCTGCCGAGGCTGGCTGCGGGTAGCTGGGTTTATGGCGATTTCACCACCTGGATGGGCGATCCCGCGAAGAATCGCGCCTGGGACTGGTTGTGCGAGGCGAAAGCGGCCTATGACGCCGTCGTCGAGATGGTGCCGGAGGATGAGGCGGATATGGCGGAGGTTCTGCTGAAATCCTGCGAGAGTTCGGACTGGTTCTGGTGGTTCGGGGATTACAACCCGTCGGATGCGGTGGAGAGTTTCGACCGTGTCTACCGACAGAAATTGCGGCGGCTCTACGAGACGCTTCGCATTCCCGCTCCCGTCTATCTCGATACGCCGCTGTGCCGGGGGGGGGGCTCCAGCGAGGCGGGTGGGGTGATGCGGCGGGGCGGCTGATCCACAGCTTCGGGAGTGGCGAATGATCGGTCTGCTGCAGCGGGTCAGCGAGGCGAGCGTGGTCGTGGCCGGGCGCGAGGTGGGGCGCATCGGTCCGGGTCTGCTGGTGCTGGTGGGGGTGGAAAGGGATGACGACGAGACGCGGGCGGATCGCTTGCTGGACCGCTTGCTGGGTTACCGGGTGTTTGCCGATGAGGCCGGGCGGATGAATCGCAGCCTGGTGGATGTTGGCGGAGGGCTGTTGCTGGTGTCGCAATTCACGCTGGTGGCGGATACGCGCAAGGGCGCGCGACCCAGTTTTTCCTCGGCGGCGCCGCCGGAGGCGGGCAGGCGCCTGTTCGATTACCTGGTGACGCGGGCCCGTAGCCGGCATTCACCGGTGGAGACGGGTGAATATGGTGCCCACATGGCGGTGGCGTTGGTCAACGATGGCCCGGTGACTTTCAGGCTGGACACCTGAGGCAGGACAGGGGCGCGTTACTCTGCCGCGCAGGCGGCGGCCGGGTCGCACAGGCGGCCCAGCAACCAGGCGGGCGAGATCCAGGTGACGATGTCGTCGAACTCGCCTTCTGGGCTGTCGACGGTTGACGGGGCGCGCGTGATGAAGCGCGGGGTGCCGTCAGCATTGGCGCGCTCGCTGGCGGAGGACGGGCCGAGATTGGTTTTTCCCAGGCTGTTGCGGGCGCCGAAGCCGTTGCGGCCGTGAGAGAGGAGGGCGGCGGCAGCGGTCAGCGGTTGCGCGCAGGCCTGGTCCAGGCAGATGCGGACCTCACTCGCGGGGGCGGGATGGTGGGCGATGCCGTGGCTGGCATTGGCAAATTCGGGCGAGATGGCGTAAGTGATGCGGTTGCCCCAGGCGTCGGACTCGGCCACGCCGAGGGTATGCCAGGGGAGACTGCCGACCACGCTGATGCAGCGGCCTTCTGCCAGACGATCCTCGATGCCGTCGCCTCCTGTTTGATCGGGGCAGGGCAGGTAGGGCCTGCCCCCATTGTCGCGGTGGCTGAGCGCGTAACCGATGAGCGCGGTGCGGGCGGTCTCCAGCGCGCTTCGGGTATCCCGGGTCTGGCGTTCGCTGATCTGTTGGCTGAGCGGGGTGAGCATGCCGCCCAGCAGCAGGGTGATGATGAACAGGACGATGGCCAGTTCAACCAGGGTGAAGCCAGAGGATTTACTCGCCATGCCAGGTCCACCAGTCCAGGGCACAGGTCGCCGTGCCCTGTTTTCCACTGGCATCCGGGCGCAGGCTGCATTCGCGGAGGGTGAAGCGGCCATGGGCGATGCCGCGCAGTTGCGCCATGAACAGATTCAGTCGGTCGGCGTCGATGGGGGCGATGTCGAGCACCATGCCGCTGCTGTAAAGCCCCGGACTGAGGCTGGATGGCGTTCGCGGGGTGAGACGCCAGTTCAGTTGCTGCAGGTCGAGCGAGGCGCGCAGGCGGGCGACGCTGGAGAGCCAGTTCAGCCGATCTTCCTCGCCGAGAAAGCCGGCCGCGCCGAGTTTGGCGTACATGGCGGATTGCGCCCGATCCCGGGCCAGGCGCTCCGGAGTCTGGCGCAAGTCGCGCTCGGCCTGTTCGGCGACCTGATGGGCGGCAAGTTGGCGTGCTTCGCTCGCGGTGTGGGCTTCCAGCGCCAGGTGGAACACGCTGCCGCCCAGCAGCAGGGAGAGCGTGAACCAGAGGACCGGCTGGCGCAGCGGTTGGGGCAAGTTGAGCTTCATGGCTTTGCCCTCAACTGGATACGGAATCCCGCGGCCATTCTGTTGTCGATGGACCCTTCCAGCGCTTCGTCGGATCTGGCGTTCATCGGCCACTCAGTAACTTCCACGGCCATTTCCGGCAAGCGCTTGCCAAGCTTGTTTGCAAAGTCGGCAATGCGCGCGTGAGCGGCGCTGTAGTCGCCGGCGAATTCGGTCAGTTCGCCGGTGATGCCCAGTCGGATACCCGCAGGCGCGTCCTTGTTGAACCAGTCCAGGCGACTGAAGCGAATGCCTCCACTGCTGTCGGCCGCGGCCAGTGCGGCTTCCAGCATGGGGGTGGGGGAGTGGTCGCGCAGACGTACGGTATTCCAGGCTTCCACCGCGGCAAGGCGTTGGGCGACCAGGCTGGCGCCCCCGGCGGGCGCGAGGAGGGTGGTTTCCTTTGCCCGGTCGCTGACGGCACGGGTTTGCTGGTTGTCGCTGCTGTTGTCCAGGCGCCAGGCATCACCCAGCAGGAACAGTGACGCGGTCACGGAGAGCACCAGCCAGGCTGAGGTCGCGAAGATCAGTCCGCGCCGCAGCCAGAAGATGCGGCTGCCACTGCGCTGCTCCGCGGTCATCAGGTTGGCGCTCGCGGGAGCGCGCGAGAGCAGGCTCAGGTAGAGGGCATCGGCCGATTCCGCGAGTAGGGCATGCGGCAGTTTCAGGGATTCCAGCAAGCGGCTGCGGTTGATGCTGAAACATTGGAATCCGGCCGCTTCGGGCAACAGACCGTGCAGTTCGTTGAGGGTGTTGAGCGGGTCGATCAGGACGACCCTGATTTTTTCCTCGCGGGTGATCAGGCGCTGGCCGACCAGGGATTGGCGGGTACGCTCGATTTCGTCGGCATAGCCTTCCAGTGGGTTGTCGTACTGGCTGCCATCGACCGGGGCGAGCCGGGAAAAGCGCAATTCGCCGCTTTCCAGGTAGGTCAGGCGCAGGCCGCCGGTCTGCTCGGAGACCAGAAGGAGGCGCGGATCTTCCAGATGGAAGCGGCGCACCAGGCTGGCGCTCAGCGTCGGCAACAGCCAGATGCCGGCCAGCGGGGCGCCGCGCAGGTGCATGATGTCCAGCCAGGGGCGGACCTGTTCCGGGTTGGTCAGGCCCATGATCAGGTAGCGGTCGCCGCGTAGCGTCGCCTTGCGTTCGCGACCCTGGCGCAGGGCGGCGCGATAGGGCGATTGGTGGACGACCTGGCGCAGTCGCCGATCAGTCATTTCGGCGCGATCGCGGCCGAATGCGCGTGGCAGGATCTCGCCACGATAGCTTTCGTCGACGCTGTCCACGGCGATGGCGACGGGGGTGTTCGGGTGTTTGATGAGCAGGGCATTGAAGGCGTCCCAGCCTTCTTCCTCGCCCGGCAGGTATTGCACCTCCGACAAATGACCGTTGTGTTGCAGCGCGCAACTGGCGCCGGCGGCGGACAGGTAGAGCAGCAGGCGGCGTCCGAAGATCATAACGGCAGTTCTCCGATGATCTGGTAGACCGGCAGAAATACCGCCAGCAGGAGCAGGGCGAGCAACAGTCCGAGCAGAGCGGCCAGGCTCGGTTCCAGGAGCTTGAGCGCGCGGGTGATGGTTTCGCGCGCGTCGCGCTGGTAGAACCAGGCGACGTTCTCCAGGGCCTCCGGCAGGGCACCGTTGTTTTCGCCGGTGAGGACCATGCGCAGCACCAGGGGAGGCATGAGGTCCTGATGACGCAGGCTGTCGGACACGCCGCCGCCGGCGGCGATGCGTTGCGCGGCGCTGTTGATCTTGCGGGCGATGAAGCGGTTGCCGGCGCTGTCGGCGCCGGCGCTGAGCGCTTCCAGAAGGCCGACGCCGGATTGCAGCAACAGCGCGAGCAGGCCCGATACCCGCGCCAGCGCATGTTTTTGCAGGGCCGGCCCGATACTGGGCAGGCGTAGCAGGAGGCCGTCCAGCCGTTCCGCCAGGCGGCTGGAATGGCGAACCGCCAGGTGGATGCCGACCCCGCCCGCCAGCAGCAGGGCGAGCAGCCAGGGGAGGTGTTGCTGCGCCAGGTCGGAGAGGGCGATCAGCATCCGGGTGGCAAACGGCATCGGCAGGTTCAGGCTGGTGATCAGGGCGGCCAGCCGCGGTGTCAGGTAGAACAGCATGACGCCCCCTGCCGCGAGCACGGCCAGCCCGGTGATGGTGGGATAGATCAGCAAGCGGGTGAGTTCGGCATGGAGTTCGTCCTGTTGCTTCAGGCGCGCTTCCAGGCGGGCGAAAACAGTTTCGATCTGGTCGCTGGTCTCCGCCGCGCGCACCAGGGCGAGAAAGACCCGGTCGAACACGTCCGGGTGTGCCGCGAGCGCTTCGGACAGCAATTTGCCGCCTTCGAGATCGTCCACCACCAGGATCAGCAGATCGCGGAACCGGGTGTTTTCCGCACCGGCGACCAGATCCTTGAGGCCTTCCAGCAAGGGGGCATTGGTGCGGGTGATCTGCTGGATGTGAAAGCAGAAGCTGATCAGGTCGCGGCGGGTGATGCGCTGGCTGGAGAACAGCGCGCGCCGGCTTGCCAGGCGCGCGCGAACCAGGCGCAGGCCCATGCGGCGCAATCTCAGATCGAGGTCGATGTCGTTGGCCGCGGTGAGTTCTCCGGAAATGCGGCGGCCCTGGGCGTTGGCGGCGCGGTAGCGGAAGCGGGGCATGACTACCTTCTGTGCAGGTCGACGACCCGGCTGATCTCGGCCAGGGAGGTATCGCCGGCGCGCACCCGGTCGAGCCCGTCTTCGCTGAGACTGCGCCAGCCGCGTTCGCCTGCCAGGGTGGCGAGTTCGCGCGGGGTGGCGTCGCGCAGGATGGCCTCGTCCAGGGTTTCGTCCATCAGCAGCGTTTCCATCAGCGGGAAGCGGCCCTTGTATCCCTTGTTGGCACAGTGGGCGCAGCCGCTCGGGCGGTAGATGCGCTCGGGGATGTCGTCGCCGAAGGCTTCGCACTCTTCCGCGTCGGGGGGGTGGCCTTCCTTGCAATGCGGGCAGAGTCGGCGCACCAGGCGCTGCGCGATGATGGCGACGATGTTGCCGGCCAGGATGGCGGGGCGGATGCCCATGTCAATCAGGCGTGGAAAGACGCCGAGAATGGAGTGGGTGTGCAGTGTGGTCAGCACCAGGTGCCCGGTCATGGCGGCGCGGAAGGCCATCTCGGCAGCATCCCGGTCACGCACTTCGCCGACCAGGATGATGTCGGGATCCTGGCGCATGATGGAGCGCACGCCGCCGGCGAAATCGACCTTGGACAGTTCCGTGATGGAGGTCTGGCGGATGATCGGCAGGGGGTATTCCACCGGATCTTCCAGGGTCATGATGTTGACTTCTTCCCGGTTCAGGTGGGAGAGCAGGGAGTAGAGGGTGGTGGTCTTGCCGGAGCCGGTGGGGCCGGTGACGATGAGCAGTCCTTCCGGGCGGACGATGGCCTTCTTGAGGCGCTCCAGGGTGGCGGCGGGCAGGCCCATCGCGTCGAGGGCAATGATGGATTTTTCCCGATCGAGCACGCGCAGGACGATATTCTCGCCATGCAGTGTCGGCATGCTGGAGACGCGGAAGTCGATGCCGCGCCCGTAGAGCATGAGCGAGAGGCGTCCATCCTGCGGCGCCCGCGATTCGGCGATGTTGAGTCCGGAGATGACCTTGAGTCGCACCGCGATGGCGGGCCAGTACTTGCGATGCAGGCTGCGCATTGATTCGAGGACACCGTCGATGCGGTAGCGGACACGCAGGAAAGCAGCCTCGGGTTCGAAGTGGACATCCGAGGCGCCGCGTTTGACGGCATCGGCGAGCAGGGCGTTGACCAGGCGTACGACGGGATGGGTGTATTCGCCGCCCAGCTGCAGGCTGCCCCAGTCCACTTCGCCGGTCTCGATCTCGGCCAGGATGCCGTCCACCGAGAGGTCGAAGCCATAGAACTTGTCGAGTTGCTCCAGGATCTGGGCTTCCGCCGCCAGGACCGGGCGGATGTCATAACGGCCTTCGAGGTGGGCCCGTACCTGATCCTGGGCCACCAGGTTGAACAGGTCCGGCACCGCGATGGTGAGGATGTTGGCATCGAAATCCACGGCCAGCGGCAGGATGCGGTGGCGGCGGGCGAGATGTTCTGGCAGCAGGGCGATGGCTTCCGGGTCGGCGATCGCCTGAGACAGTTCGATGCTGGACTCGCCGGCGTTGTGCGCCAGCACGTCGCGCAGCATCGCCTCGCTGATGAAGCCCAGGCTGATGAGCTGGCGACCCAGGGGCAGGCCACTGGCTGCGTGCTCGGTCAGCGCGATCTTGAGCTGGTCATGGCTGATGACGCCCTGGGCGGTCAGCCATTCACCTAACTTGGGGGGTTCGGGGAAGTGGGCCATCTATAGTTGGCAGAGTTGGCAGTTGGCAGTTGGCAGTTGACTGCCTGCTGCCAACTGCTTCACTCGCTCTGATAGGTCTGCATGCGACTGTACAGCGTGGTGCGGTTCACACCCAGCAGCTTGGCTGCTTGCGAGAGGTTGCCATGGGTCATCGAGAGCGCGGCTTCGACGTAGCTCTGTTCCCACTGCTTCATGATCTGGTCGAGATTGAAATTGTTCATGCTGCGCAGGTGCGACTTGGCGTATTCCTGCAGGGCGTGGGCATCGGTGGGCAGGGGCATGCCGCTGGAGGCGACGATGTCGAGATCGAACTCGCCTTCCAGTTCCCGCGCGTTGACGGTGCGGCCGGCATATTTCGTGGTGAGGCGGATGACGATGTTGCGCAGTTCGCGGACATTGCCCGGAAAGTGGTAGTCCTCCCACAGGCGCTGTGCGTCCGCCGAGAGGTTGAACGGGGCTGTGCCGACCTCGCGGGCGAAGTGGGAACGGAAGTGATCCAGCAGCGCCAGCTTGTCCTCGCTTTGATCGCGCAGCGGCGGCACGTGCACGGAGAACACGGAGAGACGGTGATAGAGGTCGCCGCGGAAACGGCCCTCGCGGACTTCCCGGCGCAGGTCGCGGTTGGTGGCGGTGACGATGCGGGCGTTGGAATAGCGGCTGCCGGTTTCGCCTACACGCTGGAATTCGCCGTTTTCCAGGACGCGCAGCAGCTTGGCCTGCAACTCCATGGGCAATTCCCCGATTTCATCGAGAAACAGGGTGCCATCGCGGGAGTCTTCGAAATAGCCGGAATGCGCCTGGTGGGCGCCGGTGAAGGCGCCCTTGGCGTAGCCAAACAGGGTGGGCTCCACCAGCGTCGGGGAAATGGCCGCGCAGTTGAGGGCCAGGTAGGGTTTGTCCTGGCGCTTGGACCACTGGTGCAGGCTTTTCGCGACCAGTTCCTTGCCGCTGCCCGATTCCCCTTCGATCAGGACAGGGAACGGCGCGTCGGCGTAGAGCTTGATCTGGTTGCGCAGCTTGTCGACGGCGAAGCTCTTGCCGATGATGCTGCCCAGTTCCGTGGCCGGAGCGGCCGGCCGGACTTCTTCCTGTTCCTGGTCGAAGCGCAACGCCGAGAGCAGGGCGGCCTTGATCTGCTCAGGCTCCGCGGGTTTGCCGATGAAATCGATGGCGCCCAGTGCGCGGGCATGCCGGGCGTTGGCTTCGTCATTCTGGCCGGAGAGCACCAGGATCTTGATTTTCTTGGAATAGTTCAGCAGGTCGGAAATGAGGGCGAAGCCTTCGTCCGGTTTGTGCTGGGTCGGAGGCAGGCCGAGGTCGACCAGTGCCAGGGGAGGGGGGGAGGGCAACTGGGTCAGCAGGCTTTTCACCTGCTGCCGGGATTCGGCGACGTAAACCTCGAAATCATGCGAGAGCACGAAATGGAGGGTATCGGTGATCAGCGGGTCATCATCGACGATGAGCAGACCTGGCTTGCTCTCCGGTCCGTTAGGGGGGGTATTCACGCTTGTCTCTCCTGTTTCACGATGCCGGCAACAGCGCGGGTCGTATCTTGTGGCTTGGTCGTGGCCGGCGACACGCGCCGGGCGCATGCCATCCATGTTTCATTTCGGCAAGCGGGCGCGGGGTCTGTCAGACCGTCGCATAGGTGGCCATCAGCCAGCCTTCACCCTTGTCGCGCGCGGCTTCCAGACGAATGTAATGCTCCTGATTCGACGCCACCAACCGGTAGATCCTGCCATGGGCATAGCGCGCGGGCTCGAGAATGATGATGTTGCCTTCTTCCATTTCGGGAAAGACCAGTCCCAGGCTTGGAACCGCATTGCCGTAGGCGCCGTCCTCGACCGCGTAGCCGAGCTCGTGCGCCTGCTCCGGCTCAAGCTGGACCAGATGGGCGCTGCCATTAAGGGTTTGCAGGCCGATCTTGCGCTGGTTGTTCTCCAGCCGGGTGATGCGGCGGATGATGGCGAGATGCCAGATGTCGCCTGGATCCATGCGCAAGGCCAGCAGCTTCCCCACCTTGACCCATTCGCTTTCCTCACCCTGGAGGATGATGCCCAGGCCGGTGTCGCTGCGGTCATGCAAAGGCCAACGCTCCAGCATGACCTCGCGGGGCTCCTGGGTACGCTGCTGGTAAGTGGTCTTGGTGCGTTCGGTGACAAAGCCATAAAGCTTGATGTCGAGTATTTCCTCGGGTGACAGGGTTTGCCTGGAAGTCTGGCCGCTGGCGATTTCGTGTTCACTGCGCATGCGGTTGCAGATGTTGCCGAGGTCGCGCAGGACTTCCCAACGACCCTGCGCCGGTTGCCGCGGGCTGATTCGCCGTTCCCGCTCGCTGGCCGCGGACCATTCGTTGGCGACGTATTCGAGCAGGTCGTAGCCATCCGGCAGCCGGAATTCCTCGCCCAGGCCGAGGGTGACAGGGGCGGCGCCGGATTTCAGCGCGCGCTCGATCTGGCGAAGGTGTTCCAGGACCTTGTCGGTCGCGAGGAATCGGTAGGTGGACTCGCTGGTGCCGGCGCGAATGTGCTTCAGCCCCTGGCCCTTGCTGGTGTCGATCAGATAGAAATGGCGTTCCGGGTCATAGCTGCTGTCCAGGGTGGTGCGCTCCGACCAGTTGTCCAGCCAGTGGTCCACCATCTCGATCTGCTTGGGGGTGAGGCTGCCGGCACCCAGTGGCGACAGGAGCAGGGCCTGGACATACTCCTCGGTACAACTGGAGGGGGTTGCATCACTGGGATAGAGCTTGAAGCGATTGTTCTGGAAACCATCGAATTCACTGATCCGATAGAGGTTGTGCAGTCGCAGCCAGAGCTTGTCCTCGACCTTTTCATAGCGGAAGTAGCGCCACTTGAAGATGTCGGCAAAACCGCGGATGGCGCGCGCGGTGATGGTGGGTACGGCGGCCTGGATCTTGCTGCCACCGGGGTTGGCGACGAAATCCATCAGGAAAGCGTGGTAGCCGCGCGTGATCTCCCAGTAGAAGGCGTGGATGGCGGTCCAGAGGCGGGATTCGATCACCTTGGACATGCGCGGGTTGCGCAGGTATTGACCGCAAAGGGAAAACTGCATGTCGCGGGCATGTTCGTCAAGGTGCATGAGCACCTGCAGGCGTTCCTTGGACATGCCGAGACCAGCATGATTGAACTGAATCAGGCTTTGGACCACCTGCTCCTGAGCCGAGTAGATATCTCCCGCCGGTAGCTCCTGCATCCAGCGCGAGACCGTTTTCAGGTCGCTTAGGGGATCCTCGTCGTCTTTCTTGCGCTTGAAGAACCCGAACATGTGCCGTCCTTAGTTAAGTTTGCCTTGCACCCAGGCCGCGACGCTCTGCAGTGCGGATGGCAATTTATCAGGTTCGCTGCCGCCCGCCTGCGCGAGATCCGGTTTGCCGCCACCTTTGCCGCCGACCTGGCTGGCCACGAAGTTCACCAGTTCGCCGGCCTTGACCTTGCCAAAGGCATCCGGGGTGACGGCGGCGATCAGGGCGACCTTGCCGTCCACCGCGCTACCCAGGACCAGCGCGCAAGATTTGAGCTTGTCACGCAGTTTATCGGCGAGTTCACGCAAAGCTTTAGCATCGGCACCATCGATCGCGGCCGCCAGGACCTTGATGCCGGCGATGTCGACGGCTTGCGCCGCGAGGTCGTCACCCTGGGAGGCTGCCATCCTGGACTTGTAGCGTGCCAATTCCTTTTCCAAGGTGCGGACCTGATCCTGGATCTGGGCCAGGCGCGTGGTGATTTCCCGAGGTTGTGCGCGCACCAGGTCGGCGACATCACGCAGCGTGGCCTCCTGCTCCTGGGCGTGGGCCAGCGCTCCGGGGCCGGTGACCGCTTCAATGCGGCGGATACCGGCGGCCACCCCGCTTTCGGCGACGATCTTGAACAGGCCGATGTCACCCGTGCGGTTGACATGGGTGCCACCGCACAGTTCGGTGGAAAACTCGCCCATGCCGACCACGCGGACCTCGTCTCCGTATTTCTCACCGAAGAGCGCCATGGCGCCAGCCTTGATGGCTTCCTCGTGTTTCATCAGGCGGGTTTCGACGCGGTTGTTGCGACGGATTTCCGCGTTGACCAGGTCCTCGATCTGGCGGATTTCGTCGGTGGTCACCGGGCTCGGGTGAGCGAAGTCGAAACGGGTGCGCTCCGCGTTGACCAGTGAGCCCTTCTGGCTGACGTGGCTGCCCAGCACGCTGCGCAAGGCGGCATGCATCAGATGGGTGGCGGAATGGTTGTAGGCGGCGCGCTGGCGTACTGCGCCATCCACCCGCGCGGTGACGGTCTCGCCTACAGCCAGCTTGCCGGTGGTGAGGCGCCCTTTGTGGCCGAAGACTTCAGTCTGAATCTTCTGGGTGTCTGCCACCTGGAAACTGCCGTGACCACTGGAGATTTCACCCATGTCGCCAGCCTGGCCGCCGGATTCGGCATAGAACGGAGTGCGGTCGAGCACGATCACCGCTTCGTCGTCGGCGGAGATTTCTCCCACCTGGCTGCCATCCTTGTACAGCGCGACGATGCGGGCTTCCTGATCCAGCCGGTCGTAACCGACGAATTCGGTTTTCTCTCCCTCGAACTCCAGGCCCTTGCCCATGCTGAAACGGGAGGCGGCGCGGGCGCGCTCGCGTTGCAACTGCATGGCGGCCTGGAAGCCGGCGAAGTCAACGGTGATGCCGCGCTCGCGGGCGATGTCGGCGGTGAGGTCGAGCGGGAAGCCGAAGGTGTCGTACAGCTTGAACACGGTTTCACCGTCGAGCATCTTGTCTTCCGACGCCATCGCCGATTCCAGTACGCCCATGCCGTGTTCCAGGGTTTCCGCAAACCGCTCTTCTTCCTGTTTCAACACGGCGGTGACCCGCTCGCGCGCATCCACCAGTTCGGGATAGGCCTCGCCCATGATGGCTGCGAGGTCGTCGACCAGCTTGTGAAAGAACGGGGTCTTGCAGCCGAGCTTGTAGCCGTGGCGAATGGCGCGACGGATCACCCGGCGCAGCACATAGCCGCGCCCCTCGTTACCGGGAATGACACCATCGACGATCAGGAAGGAACAGGCGCGAATATGGTCGGCGATGACCTTGAGGGAGTTGTTGTCGAGATCCGTGGCGCCGGTTTCGCGCGCGGCGGCCGTGATCAGGACCTGGAACAGATCGATTTCATAGTTGGAATGCACGCCCTGCATCACTGCCGAGATGCGTTCCAGACCCATGCCCGTATCGACGGAAGGCTTCGGCAACGGGTGCATGACGCCTTCTTCGTCGCGGTTGTACTGCATGAACACCAGGTTCCAGATTTCGATGTAGCGGTCGCCATCTTCCTCCGGGGTGCCGGGAGGACCGCCAACCACGCCAGGGCCGTGGTCGTAGAAAATTTCCGTGCAGGGACCGCAGGGGCCGGTATCGCCCATCGACCAGAAGTTGTCGGAGTGGTAGCGCTGACCACCTTTGTCGCCGATGCGGGTGATGCGGTCCTTTGGAACGCCGATTTCCTCAGCCCAGATGGCGTAGGCCTCGTCGTCTTCCTGATAGACCGTGACCCAGAGCTTTTCCCTGGGAATGGCCAGCGTCTTGGTCAGGAACTCCCAGGCGAAGCGGATCGCGTCGTGCTTGAAATAATCGCCGAAGCTGAAATTGCCCAGCATCTCGAAAAACGTGTGGTGACGCGCGGTATAGCCGACGTTTTCCAGATCATTGTGCTTGCCGCCCGCGCGCACGCAGCGCTGGCTCGACGCGGCACGGACATAGGGGCGCGATTCCCTGCCCAGGAACACATCCTTGAATTGCACCATGCCGGCATTGGTGAACAGCAGGGTCGGGTCATTGCCCGGGATGAGTTGACTGGAAGCGACCGGGGTGTGGCCTTTCGACGCAAAAAAGTCGAGAAACTGGCTGCGAATTTCACTGCTCTTCATGGCATGTGCTTGTTAATTAAGGAGTTGCCGGATTGTAGCGACGAATACCCCCGTAGTGGAGGGCGCAAGCCCGCATTTTTCGGGCCTCGCGAGGGATCCGGGCGCGTTCTGGCGCCTGGTCGGCTCATCGGTCGACGCAGCTGCTTACACAGACAGCGCGTCGATGGGATGGGTGAAACGGACGGTGTAGTGGTCGGGGGAGAGTTGCGTGAGGATTTCGACGCGGCGCCCCAATCGCGTGAGGAATTGCTGGCGCGTGTGGAGGTGCAGATTGATGGGGATGCCGGTGCGGCCGTCTTCCAGGCGGAGGAGGGGTCGACGCCCGGCACTTTCGATCAGCCAGGCATACATGGTCGGTCTCCGGTGTCGCGATGAATGGCTTTCAGCATATCGCGCGCCACCTGCCACACCAGCATCCCGCGGTCAGGACGTGGTGATCGATTGGTAAAGTGTGCGTGAAGACGACAGTTATGGCGAGATTGCGACGAGGCTCAGCGGCGGCGGAACACCAGATCCCAGACGCCATGACCCAGACGCAGGCCACGATGTTCGAACTTGGTGATTGGGCGGTAGTCGGGGCGGGGGGCGTAGTCCTGGACGGTGTTGGCGAGCACCGGTTCGGCGGAGAGCACCTCCAGCATCTGCGCGGCATAGTGTTCCCAGTCTGTCGCCAGATGCAGATAGCCACCATGCTTGAGCTTGCGGACGAGCATGGCGACGAAGTCTGGCTGGATCAGTCGCCGCTTGTGGTGGCGCTTCTTGTGCCAGGGGTCCGGGAAAAAAATGTGGATGCCGTCGAGCGAGGCGTCCGCGAGCATGTGCGTGAAGACCTCAACCGCATCGTGCTGGATGATGCGCAGATTGCCGAGATCCAGTTCCTCGATACGCTTGAGCAAGGCACCGACTCCGGGTTGGTGAACCTCGATGCCGAGATAGTCGTTTTCGCGATGGCTGTCCGCGATGGTGGCCGTGGCCTGCCCCATGCCGAAGCCGATTTCCACGATTTTGCTGGCGGTCCGGCCAAAGACGGTGTCCAGATCAAGCGGGGTCGCTTGGTAAGGCAAGAGGAAACGTGGTCCCAGTTCCGCCAGGGCGCGCGCCTGGCCGCTCCCCATGCGGCCGGCGCGCAGGACGAAGGAGCGGATGCTCCGCTGATGCAAGGGGTCCGACATCGCTGGGTTAGCTGCCGATGATGCCGGCGGTGGGTGAGGAGGGACTGGCCTGGTAGACCTTTTTCGGCATGCGTCCGGCCAGATAGGCTTCGCGCCCGGCTTCCACCGCTTTTCGCATGGCCGAGGCCATCAGCACGGGATCTTTCGCGCCGGCGATGGCGGTGTTCATCAGGACCGCGTCACAGCCCAGTTCCATGGCGATGGCCGCGTCCGACGCCGTGCCGACACCAGCATCGACGATGACCGGTACTTTGAGGCGGTCGATGATGATCTGCAGGTTCCAGGGGTTGAGAATGCCCATGCCGGAACCGATCAACGAGGCCAGTGGCATCACTGCGACACAGCCGATGTCTTCGAGTTGCCTGGCGATGATCGGGTCGTCGCTGGTATAGACCATGACCTTGAAGCCGTCCTTTACCAGGACTTCGGCGGCCTTGAGCGTTTCGACCACATTCGGGTAGAGGCTCTGCGGGTCACCCAGGACTTCGAGTTTCACCAGGTCGTGGCCATCCAGTAGCTCGCGCGCCAGGCGTAGCGTGCGGATCGCGTCATCCGCCGTGTAGCAGCCTGCAGTGTTGGGAAGATAGGTGAATTGGCTGGGCGGCAGCGCATCCAGCAGGCTGGGCTGGTTGGGGTCCTGGCCGATGTTGGTGCGACGGATGGCGACAGTGACGATTTCAGCACCGGAGGCGTCAATGGCCGCGCGGGTTTGCGCGAAATCCTGATACTTGCCGGTGCCGACCAGCAGACGGGAAGCATAACTGCGTCCGGCGATAACGAGCGAATCCATATATATATGCGTTGTGACGGGTGATTGGAAGCAAAGGGTGGGGCGTTCAGCCGCCACCGACCGCGACGACGATTTCAAGATGATCACCATCCGCGATGGAAGTGGCCGAATGTTGACTCTTCGGCACGATCTCGCCATTTTTCTCCACGGCGATGCGTTTACCCACCAGTCCGAGTTGGTCCAGAAGCGCGGAAAGGTGCATGGCGCTGGGAAACTGCCGTGGCTGGCCGTTGATATGAAGTGTGATCACTTTGAGAAGCCAGCTAAATCAAGTAAATTGCGGGCCGCAAGTTTACCTCGCGGGTGTAGTTCAATGGTAGAACGGCAGCTTCCCAAGCTGCATACGTGGGTTCGATTCCCATCACCCGCTCCATTCTTTCTCCTCCCATTTCTCTGGTTCCCATGCCTTCCATCGAAGACGCCCTTGAAGTCATCAAGCGCGGCTGCGACGAGCTTCTGGTCGAAGCCGAACTGATCGAGAAACTGAAGACCGGCCGCCCTTTGCGGGTCAAGGCTGGTTTTGATCCCACCGCACCCGATCTGCATCTGGGGCACACCGTACTGCTGAACAAGCTGCGCCAACTCCAGGACCTGGGCCATCAGGCCGTGTTCCTGATCGGCGATTTCACCGGCATGATCGGCGACCCCACCGGCAAGAACGCCACCCGTCCGCCCCTGTCACCCGAGCAGATCGAAGTCAACGCGAGGACCTATCAGGCCCAGGTCTTCAAGATTCTGGACCCGGAAAAAACCGAGGTGGAGTTCAATTCACGCTGGATGGGGGCCATGAGCGCGGCCGATATGATCAAGCTCGCCGCCAAACACACCGTGGCCCGCATGCTGGAACGTGATGATTTCTCCAAGCGTTACGGTTCCGGTCAGCCTATCGCCATTCATGAGTTTCTCTATCCGCTGATACAGGGATATGACTCCGTGGCGCTCAAGGCCGATCTGGAGCTCGGGGGGACGGACCAGAAGTTCAATCTGTTGATGGGGAGGGAGTTGCAGCGCCACTATGGCTCTCCTTCGCAGTGCATCCTGACCATGCCTCTGCTGGAGGGATTGGATGGTGTCAACAAGATGTCGAAGTCGCTGGGCAACTATATCGGTATCAATGAACCGCCCACTGAGCAGTTCGGCAAGTTGATGTCTGTGTCGGATACCTTGATGTGGCGCTATGTCGAACTGCTCTCGTTCGAGTCTCTGGCCACCATCCGGCAATGGAAGCGCGAGGTGGATGAAGGGCGCAACCCACGGGATATCAAGGTGAGGTTCGCGCAGGAAATCATCACGCGCTTCCATGACAGGCAGTCAGCCGAGGCGGCGCTCGCGGATTTTGAGGCCCGCTTCAGGGGCGGCGCGGTGCCGGAGGATCTGCCGGAAGTATTGCTTGAGGTCCCGGAAGACGGGCTGCCTCTGACGCAGGCGCTCAAGATGGCTGGCCTGGTGCCCAGTACGTCCGAGGCGATGCGCAGCATCATCGGCGGCGGCGTCAGGCTGGATGGCGAGAAGGTGGTAGACAAGGGCTTAGTGCTCAAAAAGGGCACGTCCGTCGTGGCTCAAATCGGCAAACGCCGCTACGCACGCCTCGTCATCCGGTGATAACCAACTGAAGTTGAAAGGATTTATTGGTCATCTGTAAGATGTTTGAAATAAATGGTTGACCAGCGGATTTCGATCCCTATAATGCCGCCCTCTCGCTGCTGCAACGACGCGGCGAACAGTGCGACAGGTTTGAATGCTCGTCAGTTTGGTTAAGTAGTTCGAAAGAAACTTCTTAAAAAAACAGGTTGACGGGGTGTAGGAAGTCTGTAGAATGCCGGCCTCT
>CAYMUY010000030.1:0-30756 GCA_964393825.1 uncultured Thiobacillus sp.
GCTTGCATTGGCCATCGAACGCACTCCCATCCTCAATTAACGCGAACTGAGCCTTTTTATTCGGACGCTTCGGCATCGCCGACGCCATGTATGCGCCTGTGGTGTTGCGCTTCCAGACCTATGGCGTGCCGCTGCAAGGCTTGGCGCGAGACTATGCTGACGCGATTCTGGCGCTACCCGCCATGCAGTCATGGGTCGCGGATGCGCTGGCGGAAAACGAGCGTATCGAGATGTTCGAGCTGTACGAATAGGCGTAGGCCGGGTTTGTGCCGTCATTCAAGAGGCGAATCGCAACCTATTGATTCAAGGGAATATTAGTGCGCGTGTAGCACCGACCCCCAGCCGGCGCCACACACGGTCTGCACGCATCGAAGTATGACGATGTCAACCCGATCTATTTGGTCAACGCCAGGAACAGTTCCGGCAGCTTTTCTGGCAGGCGCTGGATGTTGTCGATCACCGTGTACTGGTGGCCGAAGATGCCGCTGACGTAGTCATCGGCCTTGGGGTCGAGGTTGATGCAGTAGCTGAAGATACCTGCGCGGTCGAGCTCCTTGACCGCCTGGCGGGCGTCCTCGATCAGCAACTGTTCATCCTGGGTGTCGATGTCCGCGGGCTGGCCGTCGGTGAGGATGAGCATCAGCTTTTTGTCGGCGGGACGCGCTTCCAGATAGTGGGCGGCGTGGCGCATGGCCGCGCCCATGCGGGTGGAGTAGCCGGCCTGCATGGCGGCCAGTCGCGCCTTGGCGTCGTCACCCCAGCGTTCGCTGTAGCCCTTGATGTGCAGGTAGCGCACGTCGTGGCGGGTGTTGGAGTGGAAGCCGGCGATGGCGAAGGGATCGCCCAGCTGCTCGACCGCCCAGGCCAGCAGGGATACCGCCTCTTGGCTCAGTTCGAGGATGCTCTGGTCGCCGCCGGCCGCTTTCTCGTTGAGCGATTCCGACAGGTCGAGCAGCAGCATCACCGAGATGTCGCGGCCGTTGGTGCGGTGGCTCATGTTGATGCGCGGGTCGGGGGTGGCGCCGCCCTTGAAATCGATCAGGGAGCGCAGGGCGACGTCGAGGTCGAGCTCGCTGCCCTCCTCCTGGTAGCGGATGCGTACCTTGTCCTGCGGTTTCAGGAGGTCGAGGATGCGCTTGAGCCGCTTGGCCAGGGCACCGTGCTTCAACAGCAGCTTGTCGATGTCCGCCGGGTTGCCCTTGGGGTGCAAGGCCTCGTAGACGCTGGCCCAGTCGGGGCGGTAGGTCTGGCTGTGGTAGTCCCATTCGGGATAGTGGCGCGGCGGCAGGCCCTTGAGCTCCTCGCTGTCGGTGCGCTTCTTCTCCTTCTCGAACATCTCCTCGTCATCACTCTCCTCGATGAAGCGCCACATCTGGCGGTTGTCGTCGCGGTAGTCGACCACGGTGTCGGCGAAATGGACGCGGGCGAGCTGGTCGCTCTGGCGGCGGGTGCGGGTGACATAGGACAGCGCCAGTTCGGCAATGGCTTCGGTGCTGGATTCGCCCTCGGCCATGAGGGCCTGGAAGCGCGCCACGTAGTCGAGCAGGTTGGTGTCCTGGTAGCCATGCTCGGGGTCGATCAGGGCGCGCGACAGCATGGCCATACGATAGCGCAGGCAGGAGGTGGTCTCCTCGTCACAGCCGCCTTCGCGCGGCTTCGGGTGCAGGGCCAGGAAAACACGCTTGAGGCCAGGGTAGGCGCGACAGAGCAGGGTCTCGATGCGGCAATCCTCGAAGAATTCCACCGCCATGCGCTGGAACGGGCTCCAGTTGTCGGCGATGAGCGCCCTGGTCCAGCGCCGGTGGCCGACCATGTGGGCCAGGGTGACGCGGTAGCGGTCGAGGCCGCTGACGCGTTGCGCGCCTTCACCGACATCGTCGTAGACGTCGGGGATGCGCATGCCCAGCTTGTCGTAGTACGGCACCGGCTTGCGGATCTCGTCGAAGGCGGTGGAATACGGCACCAGCTGGTCGGCGTCATTCCAGAGGCCGCGCAGGTAGAGGTCGAGCTTGCGCTCGACATCCATGAACAGGGTGCCATGGCGTTCGCGCTGCAGCACGGCGCGGCTATCGGCGGACTGCAGGCTGAAGTAGTCAATCTGACGTTCCGGGTGCGTCCGGTAGTTGGCGACACCGTAGTCGACCCAGTTTCGCAGGCCGGACAGGCTCAACTGACCGAGCAGGAACGGCGCCTGAGCGAAGAAGTCGGGCAGACCCGGACTGGGGAAGGTGGTGTGGTGGCCGTGGATGGAGCCGGTGGTGCGCTCCATGAAATCCAGGCAGATGTCCAGATAGCGCCCCATGCGCTCCTGCGAGCGCAGCTTGCGCGCCACCGGCGCCAGGGTCTCCAGGAAGGGGGTAATGGCCTTGCCGTTGGGCGACTTCTGCATCCGCTGGATCATGGCCATGATCGCCGGCAGGCCGCTTTCACCGATGGCCTTGGCGGTGGTCGGCCACTCCTCCATGAACGCCAGCATGGGCTGGACGCCGCGCCCCAGCTTGCCGATGACGCGGGCGGCCTCCAGATAGGCATCGATCCCCTCGCGCGTGAGGATGGCCAGGGCTTCCGCCATGACGTCCTCGAACACGTCCTCGACCGGCTTGAAGCCGGTGTCGAGCTGGGCCCAGTAGGCCTTCATCAGGGGGTGCTGGTATTCGGATTCAGTCATGGCTTCCATCCTGTATGGCGTGCGCGTCACACCCTACGGCAGGGCGCGCCACGCGCTCCATCCATCAAGCAAACGTGGCGTCAATCGCGTGATCCAGGGTCTCGCGGATATCGGCATCGTCGGTGATCGGCCGCACCAGGGCCATGCGGCAGGCATCGCCGGGCTCGACACCGTCCTTGATCAACGTGGCCGCATAGACCAGAAGGCGAGTGGAGATGCCTTCGTCGAGGCCATGGCCCTTCAGGTTGCGGGCGGTGTGGGCGATCTTCACCAACTGGCCGGCGGCAGCTTCGTCCAGGCCCGTCTCCCTGGCCAGGATGGTGGTTTCCAGTTCGGCGCTCGGGTAGTCGAAGTCGAAGGCGGTGAAACGCTGCTTGGTCGACTGCTTGAGATCCTTCATCAGCGACTGGTAGCCGGGGTTGTAGGAGATCACCAGCTGGAAGTCGGGATGCGCCTCGATCAGCTCGCCCTTCTTGTCCAGGGGCAGGGTGCGGCGATGGTCGGTCAGCGGGTGGATCACCACGGTGGTGTCCTGGCGTGCCTCGACGATTTCATCGAGATAGCAGATGGCGCCGATGCGGGCGGCGGTGGTCAGCGGGCCGTCCAGCCAGCGGGTACCGTTGGCCTCCAGCAGGTAACGACCGACCAGGTCACTGGCGGTCATGTCCTCGTTGCAGGCGACGGTGATCAGCGGCTTGCCCAGCTTCCAGGCCATGTATTCGACGAAACGGGATTTGCCGCAGCCGGTGGGACCTTTCACCATCACCGGCAGTCGGTTGCGGTAGGCGGCTTCGTAGAGCTGCACTTCCTTGCCCTGGGCCTGGTAATAGGGTTCCTTATGAACCTTGTATTGCTCTTTGTCGGTGCTCATTGCGTGCTCCATGTTTTCCCCTGCATGGCTTGGGGGAATGCCGTCCCGGAAACAAAACGCCCCCAGCAAGCCGGGGGCGCTTCTCACTGCTTCAGTGCACAACCAGATTACTTGTGCACGCCCAGCTTTTCACGCCAGCCCGGGTACAGACGATCGGCATCGCCCGGGAACGATTCGAAGGCGCGAGCGAATTCCTTGTGCTCCTTGGCGAACTCGATCGGGTCGGCGCCGGCCTTCCAGCACTCGTAGGACTGGCGCAGGGAGATCGCACCGGCAGCGGGAGAGTCGATGTGGCCGTAGGAGCCGCCGCCGGAGGTGTTGATGACGTTGCCGTGACCCAGGTTCTCGAAGAAGCCGGGCAGACGCAGCGCGTTCATGCCACCGGAGATGATCGGGGTGGTCGGCTTCATGCCGTGCCATTCCTGATGGTAGTACGGGCCGTCGGCGGAGTCGCGCTCGATCATGTAGGCGATGTTGCGGTCGTCCTTGCCACCTTCCATCTTGCCGTAGCCCATGGTGCCGACGTGGATACCGGAGGCACCCTGGAGGCGGGACATCTTGGCCAGCACGAAAGCGGTATAGCCGCGCTTGGCAGACGGCGAGGTCACGGCACCATGTCCGGCACGGTGGTAGTGCAGGTACTGGCCGGGGTACTGACGACGGGCGGTGGTGACCATGCCGGGGCCGCCGACATAACCGTCGACCAGGAAGGCCACCTTGTTGGCGTCGGGACCGAAGGCTTCGAGGATGAAGTCGGCGCGAGCACACATCTCGTGGTAGTCGTCGGCGGTGATGTTGGCGGAGAACAACTTGGCCTGGCCGGTCTCATCCATGGCGCGCTTCATGGCGTCATAGACCAGGGGATAGACCTTCTTGGCCGGACAGAACACCTGGTTGCCCTGGGGTTCGTCGTTCTTGATGAAGTCACCACCCAGCCAGAACTGGTAGGCCGCCTTGGCGAACGGCTCGGGACGCAGGCCGAGCTTGGGCTTGATGATGGTGCCGGCGATGTAGCCGCCGTCGACGCGGGGGCGGCCGAGGATGTCCCACATGTCGGTGATGTCCTTGGACGGGCCGTCGAACAGGCGCAGCATGGACCAGGGTACGTAGAAATCCTGCATCTGCAGGTTCTTCACATCGCCCATGCCCTGGTTGTTGCCAATGGCCAGGGTCAGGAACGAAACGATCATGGCACGGCCGTCGATCATGTTGCGGTCGAACAGGTCGTTCGGGTAGGCGATCTTCATCACGCCCTTGGCTTCGTCGATGAAGTACACCAGCGCGTCGACACCCTTGGTGAAGTCGTCGGTGGTGGAGACTTCGACGTTGGTGCCGGTGGAGGACTCGGCGGCGATGTGCGCCGCCACTTCCAGGTAACCGTAACCGGCGGCGGGTTCCATGTGATAGGCGACGAGGATGTGCTTGTCGCCCTTGATGAGGTCTTCTTCCTTCAGGCTGAGGTCGGCATAACGTGCGGACTGATCCATGACTTGCTCCTATAAAGATGCACTTGTACTTGATTGGACTATTCCGGGGCCGCGATATGACTGTTAACCCCTGCTCGGAATGGGGCGAACTATAACGACGACGCTACATAAGAAAAACTCATGATTTCTGATAGGTGCCATAAGCAATTGCTTATAATAAAACCCGGCAAGAACTGCTGACCACAGTTGCTTTACCCGCCTTGCGCCCGGAAGGGTGCTGCGAGAATCACACACGGCATTTCCTCTATCCATGCTTCATCTGACGCTCAGACAACTCCAGGTATTCGAATCCGTCGCCCGCCATCTCTCGCTGTCGCGCGCGGCGGAGGAACTGCACCTGTCGCAGCCGGGCGTCTCGATGCAATTGAAAAAACTGTCGGAGGCCGTCAGCCATCCCTTGCTGGAACAGAACGGCAAACGTGTCAGGCTCACCGACCAGGGCCAGGAACTGGTCACCATGGCGCGGGAAATCCTCGGGTCGATGAAACGCTACGAGCTTTCCCTGGTGGCCCGCCAGGGCCTCACCGGCGGTTCCCTTCGCATCGTCGCCATCACCACCGCCAGCTATTTCATGCCACGCCTGCTGGGGGACTTTTCCCGCCGCCACCCAGGGGTGAAGGCCTCGCTGCGGGTCACCAACCGAGAACAGGTGCTGACCAGCCTGGTGACCGGCCTGGAAGACCTCTACATCCTGGGCCAGCCCCCCGAGGGGCTGGCGGTCACCGCCATCCCCTTCTTGGAAAACCCGCTGGTGGTCCTGGCCGCGCCCGATCACCCGCTGGCCCACAAGAGGAACATTCCGCTCGCGCAACTGGCCGAGGAGCACTGGTTGCTGCGCGAACCCGGTTCCGGCACCCGCAAGGCGGTGGAACGTCTGTTCGCCGATCACGGTCTGCAATTGACGCCACGCATGGAACTGGGCAGCAATGAGGCGATCAAGCAGGCGGTGCTGGCCGGGCTGGGCATATCCGTGGTATCCCGCCATACCCTGTCGCTGCATGCACCGGGCCAGTTCGCCATCCTGCCGGCAGAGGGCTTCCCCATCCCCCGCCAGTGGTACGCGGTCTATCCTGCCGGTCGCCAGCGCACCGTGGTGGCACGTACATTTCTCGACTTTCTTCTATCCGATGGAACCAGGCCATGAGCACTTCCCGTAAACCCCGCCGCGCGCACGATCGCCAGGCGCCCGATGCCGGTGCCCTGCCCGCTCTCGCCATTACCCTCGATGTCCTCGCGCGGGTGCTCGAATTCGAGCGCCCGGCCGACGCCGTGCTGTCCTACACCTTCCGCAACGACCACGCGATGGGCAGCCACGACCGCGCCTTCATCGCCGAGGCGGTCTATGGCGTCCTGCGTCGCCTGCGCGGCCTGCAGACCATCGCCGCCCCGGCGACGCCGCGCCGGCTGCTGCTGGCCTGGCTGGCGCGGCATGGCGGCATCAACATGCGGCAATTCGAGGGCGCGGTGAAGGACGACGAACTCGCCTGGTTGAAGGAGATGAAAGCCGCCGACCTGTCGACGCAACCGGAGGCCGTGCGCCTGGAACTACCGGACTGGCTGCACGAGCGCCTGCGCACCCGCTTTGGCGACCACCTGCCGCTGCTGGCCGAGGCGCTCAATCGCCCGGCGCCGCTCGACCTGCGCGTCAACACCGTGAAGATGCAGCGCGATGAGGTGGCCAGGATGTTCGCCCTGGAAGGACTGGCCGCCACGCCGACGCCCTATTCCCCCCTGGGCCTGCGCCTGCAGGGCAAGCCGGCGCTGCAGAAGCACGCCTTGTTCATCGAGGGAGCGGTCGAGGTACAGGACGAGGGCAGTCAGCTGCTGGGCCTGTTGCTGGCACCGAAACGCGGCGAAATGGTCTGTGACTTCTGCGCCGGCGCCGGTGGCAAGACCCTGTTGCTGGGGGCGTTGATGGCCAACAGCGGCCGCCTCTATGCCTATGACGTCTCGGAAAAGCGGCTCAACAACATGAAGCCGCGTTTGGCGCGCTCCGGTCTCTCCAACGTCCACCCGCAGCTCATCGCCCACGAACGCGACCCCAAGATCAAGCGCCTGGCGGGAAAGTTCGATCGCGTGCTGGTCGACGCCCCCTGCTCCGGCCTCGGCACCCTGCGCCGCAATCCCGATCTGAAATGGCGGCAAAGCCCGGAGTCGGTCGCGGAACTCACGGTCAAGCAGGCGGCCATCCTGGAATCCGCCGCCAGGTTGCTCAAGGTGGGGGGCCGTCTGGTCTACGCCACCTGCAGCCTGCTGGAAGAAGAGAACGAAGCCATCGTCGACGCCTTCCTGGCGGCGCACCCTGACTACGCGCTGACGCCCGTCAGGGACCTCCTGGCCGCGCAGAACATCGACCTGGAGATGGGCGATACCCTGCGCCTCGACCCCGCCCTCCACAACACCGATGGTTTCTTCGCGGCGGTACTGGAACGCAAGGCATGAACCTGCGCCGCCTGGGCTGCATCGCCCTGCTGTTCGGCGCGGCGCAGGCTGGCGCCGGCGAGCCGCTGCAACTCAGCCTCGAAGGTAGCGCCCAGGTGGCGTTCACTCCCGGCGACGATGCCGCCAGCCTGGTGATCGAAGCCCTCCGCGGAGCCAGACGGCAAGTGCTGGTCCAGGCCTACAGCCTGACGCACAAGGACATCGCGCAAGCCCTGGTCGACGCCCGCCGCCGCGGCATCGATGTGCAGATCATCGCCGACCCGGTCCAGCACGAGCGCGGCGCCACCAGCCTGGTTGGCTGGCTGGGGGAACAGGGCATGACACTCTGGCTGGATGCAGAGCATGCCGCCGCCCACAACAAGGTGATGATCATCGACAACGGCACGGCGGATGCCAGCGTCATCACCGGCTCCTTCAATTTCACCCACGCCGCCCAGTACCGCAACGCGGAAAACCTGCTGCTGCTGCGTGGCAACCGCGCCCTGGCCGAGGCCTATGCCGCCAACTGGCGCCGCCATCGCATCCATTCCCTGCCCTTCAGGAACAACCGCTGAGGCATTGCCTGACGTCCCTTGCGCGAGCAAGCCGTTTGACACGGGCGCGAACATGGCATAATCCGCGCCTATTTTTTCACCCCCCCACACCCAAGAAGGAGTCGAGCGTGGCAACAGCAGCCAAGAAACCGGCCAGCACAACCGCTGCGGACACCGCAAAACCCAAGGCCGCGGCGAAACCGAAGACATCGAGCAAAGCCGTCGCAAAGACCGTCGAGGCCATCACCTGCGATGCGGACCTGATGAAGATGTCGGAGGCCGATTACATGAACGACGCCCAGTTGGCCTACTTCAAGGCCAAGCTGGAAACGATGCGCGACGAGATCCTCGACAACGCCCGCGAAACCGGCGAGCACCTCAAGGAAAACGAGGTGTTTGCCGACCCCAATGATCGGGCGACGGTGGAAGAAGAGAACATGCTGGAACAGCGCGTGCGCGACCGCGAACGCAAGTTGCTCAAGAAGATCAACGCCTCGCTGAACCGCATCGCCGACGGCTCCTATGGCTATTGCCTGGAAACCGGCGACCCCATCGGCATTCCCCGCCTGCTCGCCCGTCCGACGGCGGAACTGTCGATCGAGGCACAGGAAAAGCACGAGCGTCTGGAAAAACTCTACGCCGACTGAGCCTTCCCGCTCCCCCGAAATGGCCGCTGCAAGCGGCCATTTTCTCGCGCCGGATGGATGCCGGCCCGGTTTTCCCGCTTGCCCCCGCGCCCGGCTCGGCCGAATATCCGGCCCAAGGAAAAACGAGGGAGTCGCGAATGAGTCTGGCCGTAGTGACCAGCCGTGCCCTGGCCGGCATGGAGGCGCCGGAAGTGGCGGTGGAAGTGCATCTGGCCAACGGCCTGCCCGGCATGACGCTGGTCGGCCTGCCGGAAGCGGAAGTCAAGGAGGCGCGCGATCGGGTGCGTGCCGCCCTGCTGCAATCCGGCTTCGACATCCCCCAGCGACGCATCACCATCAACCTGGCACCCGCCGATCTGCCCAAGGAATCCGGGCGATTCGACCTGCCCATCGCCATCGGCCTGCTCGCCGCCTCCGGGCAACTCCCCGGCAACCGTCTTCATGCGTTCGAATTCGCCGGGGAACTGGCGCTGACCGGGCACCTGCGGCCCATCCGCGGCGCCCTGGCGATGATGCTTTCCGCATCCCGCTCCGGTCGCGCCTTTCTCCTGCCCCTGGCCAGCGCCCAGGAAGCCGCGCTGGTGGAGGATGCCGAGGTCTATGGCGCCGACACGTTGCTCGCCGTATGCGCCCACATCAGCGGGCAGCACCCGTTGCCGCGCGCTGTGGCAGCGGTGACCGGCACACCGCCACCCTACCCCGACCTGGCCGACGTGAAGGGTCAGCAGGCCGCGCGCCGCGCGCTGGAAGTCGCGGCGGCGGGAGGGCATTCCCTGCTCATGAATGGCCCGCCCGGCACCGGGAAATCCATGCTCGCCAGCCGCATGCCGGGCATCCTGCCACCGATGACCCAGACCGAGGCACTGGAATCGGCCGCCGTCCTGTCCCTGACCGGCGGTTTCCGCACCGAGGCCTGGAAAGTACGTCCCTACCGGGCGCCGCATCACTCCGCCTCGGGGGTGGCGCTGGTCGGCGGCGGCAATCCGCCGCGGCCCGGTGAAGTCAGCCAGGCTTCGCATGGCATCTTGTTTCTCGATGAACTGCCGGAATTTTCCCGGCCCGCCCTGGAGGCCCTGCGCGAGCCCCTGGAGGCCGGCCACATCACCATTTCACGCGCCGCGCATCACGCCGATTTTCCCGCGCGCTTCCAGCTGGTGGCGGCGATGAATCCCTGCCCCTGCGGCTACCTCGGCCACCCATCCGGCAGATGCCATTGCAGCCAGGAACAGGTGACACGCTACCGTGGCCGCCTCTCCGGTCCGCTACTTGACCGTATCGATCTGCACATCGAAGTCCCGGCGTTGCCGGAAGCAGAGTTGACCAGCGCCAGGAGCGGGGAGCCTTCGGAACCGGTGCGGGCGCGGGTCACGGCGGCGCGTGAGCGGCAACTGGCGCGCCAGGGCAAACCCAATGCCCATCTCGCCGGCCGCGAGATCGACCGCCATTGTCCGCTCGACGCCCCCGGCGAAACCCTGCTCAAGCAGGCCATCACCCGGCTCAATCTTTCGGCGCGCGCCTACCACCGGGTATTGAAACTGGCACGCACGGTGGCCGACCTCGCCGGCCAGGAACAGATCAACGCGGTCCATCTCGCGGAAGCGATCCAGTACCGGCGAGGCTGATCCCGGGCGTGTCAACGTAGCGCGAAGGACTTGCTGAACATGGCGCCGACACCCCAGTCCGCACTGCCGTCGGAAAAGCCCTTGACCGCATAGGTCTGGAGTTTCATGCCGCCGCCGAACTTATGCACCCAATAGGCCGTGGCTTCGTTGCTGGCGACGCCGGTCGCGGAACTCGCCTGGCGCGCATCCCACATCAGCCCGAGGCTGTCGGTCGACGACTGCTTGTAGCCGAAGCCCAGGGTTCCCCCCCAGACATTCTTCAGATCGGCGCCGGCCGGATCGCCGGTCAAGCGATAGGAAACCGTGGCGAAGGGCGTCCAGGCGCCAGCGAGATAATAAAGATCGGCCAGCAGGCTATAGTCATTCGCGCCGGTGCCCAGGCCCTTGCTGTCATCGGCCGTGGCCAGCTTGGCCTTGGCAGTCACATCCAGCAGCACGCCCCGCACCGGTTGGGCCAACAAGCTGTGGCTATAGCTGAGGATCACATCACCCATGCCTTCCTGGCTGCTCCTGACGCCGCTGCCGTCATAGACGGGACGACCCTGGGCATCGACCCCGATGAGCTTGCCGCCCACGGGCGCGGCAATGCGAACATGGGGAAGCGTCATCTTGATCGTTGAGGCACCCGACTCGTACTTGACCGTCAGCGGCACGTACCAGATTTCCGTTGATTGGCTGGCACCATACTTGCCACTGCTGTAATCCAGCCCCCCGCCCAAGGTCAGGTCGCCCGCAACAGCCGGCAGCACCGTTAGCATCGACAGCAGCGCCGCCATCTTCCATTTCGTCATTTCCATCCCTCCAACATTCAAGACTAATCACGTTTCTCTATCTTCTCTACCTTCTCCGGCTTCTCTACCTTCTCCGGCTTCTCTACCTTCTCTACCTTCTCTACCTTCTCTACCTTCTCTACCTTCTCGACCTTCTCGACCTTCTCTACCTTCTCCGGCTTCTCCACCTTCTCCACCTTCTCCACCTTCTCCACCTTCTCCACCTTCTCTACCTTCTCGACCTTCTCGACCTTCTCTACCTTCTCGACCTTCTCGACCTTCTCTACCGTCTCGGGCTTCTCGATCTTTTCAACAGTCTCGACCTTCTCGACTTTTTCAACCGTCTCGGGCTTCTCGACCTTTTCAACCTTTTCAACCGTCTCGGGCTGCTCAGCCTTCTCAATCTTCTCGCTCTCGGCCTTGTCGCTTGGTTCGGCTCTTTCTGTCGCTTCGGATGACACCCGCGGAAGCTCCGAGGCATGTTCCTCCCCATGATCATCCTCCGTGACCGCACCGTTCCTCTTCGCGGCGCCGTCCCGTCGCCTGGTCTCGGAACCACGACCTTCAAGCGCTTCGAGGTGAACGGCTTCCAGCCTGCCGTCGCCATGACTCACCACCTCGACCCTGACCCATGTACCCGGCCGGGGGTGCCGGGTGACGCCGGGCCCGGTCGACAACCGTGTATAACCCAGGTCCACCACGGCCTGGCCACTGCGACGAACCACGCCTTGCAGAACCAGTTTTTCCGGCCTGGCCGCGAACGCCATGGAGGGCGCCACGCTGGTTTCCCGCACGGCGAGCACGCCATTGTCCAGAACACCGCTCAGGCGAACCTCCTGGCCACGTGGCACCGGCTTGACGCCAACGAGGTTGAGACTGCCGATCAACCCGATATTGCCCGTCTGATAATCCAGCGGCGCCGTGATCAATACCTTCTTGTCCGGTCGCACGCCATCCACCCGCGAGGCCAGGACCATGCCGGCCGCGTCACGCAAGCCACTGACCCGGACGAAATCGCCCAATGCCGGGGTGATACCTCGAGTCGGGCCAAACGGGTTATCCGGCGCCATCCTGACCATCTGCCCCAGCGCCATGAAGTGATCCCCCTGCGGCGATACCCAGTTGACCGGCCCGACCAAAGCGGAGATCAGCGCAATATGGCGAGCTCGCAGGTTGCCGCCATGGCCTTCGGCATCCACAGACACCCATTGGCCGATGGCGAGTTGGTCGGTACTGCCGCCTTCGCCGTCGACGCTGACCGGGGTATCCACATCGTAGGCCACGCGCAGTCCATTGACGCAAATACTGCCGAAACCGGTGATCACCCCGACGATGCCGGTACCGCCGACGCCGCTGCCATCGGCGCGCGCGCCGGTACCCCCCATGCCCTGGCCGTCTCCCTGATGGCCGCTGCCACCCATGCCGGTTCCGTCATCCTGGTGACCGGTCCCCCCCATGCCGGTACCGTCGACCTGATGTCCGCTGCCGCCCATTCCCGCGCCATCCGACCAGGGTTGCGCACAGGGGTTATTGGCCTGGGCACTGCCCGTCAGTATCAACAGGGTGGCCAGCCAGGCCAGGACACCACGCTTCAACGCGTATCTCCCCGACCCGGCTGGACGTCTTCCGAGTAGTAATAGACGCCAAAGGCCATGCGCCGCGTGGCATCCGCCCGCTCGTGATCCGCTTCTTGCAATTCCAGCGCACGGCGGTTGATTTCCTGCATGGCGCTCACTGCCAGTTCACGCGAGAAGACGCGCAACTGTTCGACAGACTCTGCGGAGAGACCATCGCAATAGACGCTGCGCTCCAGGAAGGGCGGCTGGCCATCGAGCAGGTTGTGCCCCACCGCCGCCAGGTGATCGCCGATGTTCTTGCCCAGATAGAAGCTTTTTTCGTCGAATCCTCGCGCCGGCACGAATGCGTGTTCGACCAGATGCACCCGGTCTTCCGCATCCAGCGTGACCACGCCCAGGCGCAACCATTCATCCAGCACCGCGCGTGAACGAATGTCCTTGCTGACGCTCTCCACCAGGCGCTCGAAGGAAAGATCGCCCCCCTTGCTGGCCAGTCTCGGCAAGGCCAGTGGGCGCCGCTGGCCATCGAGAAATGCGGCATCCGCGCACCAGCGAGACACCACCTGTGCCCCCAGCGATACGACTGGCGAGGGCGCTGCCTGCAGCAACATCTCCTCGCGCAGTCGCTTGACCTCGCGTCGATGCACGCCGGACAGCAGACTGACCCGACTATCGGTGACCGAGCCGCCGTCGTCGGGAAAATCCCGAGCCGCGACATCCACGAACACCCCCTTGGCAAGGTTGCAGAACGCGACGTAATTGACCCCATAGGCCATGAGCAAACGGGCCAGCGGCCGCAACAATCGTTGCACACCCCGCAACAGGGTAGCCGGGGCGACGAGAGAGACACGAGTATTCATATCCATATCAAAACTATATCACGTGTGCAAACATGACACGAAAACAAAGCCGCACAACACCTTAACAATCATTGCCTTATATCTTTTATAACAAATATTTCGCATAACACTTCTTGACGTGTGCTTTTTTTACACATAGTCTAATCCTCAGCCATGACACCGCCCCGGCCGAGTGGCCCCCTCAAACATCTTTAACCGCAGGAGGAATTGAACATGCAACTGCAATCCTGTTTACCCATCACCCTGGCGCTGTTCCTGACAGCAGGGGGTGCACTGGCCGCCCCGCCCGCCGGTCAACTGCTCGCATCGCAGTGCGCACAATGTCACGGTACCAACGGCAACGGCCCCGGCTTTGACAAGCTATCCGGCATGAGCGCCCGCGAATTGAGTAGTGAAATGCGCGAGATGAAATCCCGCAAGACTCCGGAAGGCATCATGGGTCGCCAGGCGCACGGCTACACCGATGCACAGATTCAACTGATCGCGGCCTACCTCTCCGGCCAACGCAGTGGTGGTACGACCGGAACGACCAGTACAACCGGAACGACCGGAACGACCGGCAGCAGTACCAGCAAGGACACGAGCGACCGAGAGTCTAAGCCGGTGACCACGGAACAACGTCGTCGCGGCCTCGGGCGCGACCACCGCGATTAACCCAGGGAGCAGATAACATGCAAACCGTGAACAGAAGGCAATTCCTCAAACTGGCTGGTGCCGCATCCGCCCTGGCCGCCCTTCCCCGTGCCGTTGGCGCAGCGACCACGTCGGCCCGCGTCGTGGTGGTGGGCGGTGGTTTCGGCGGTGCGACCGCGGCGAAATACATCCGCATGTGGGGTGGCAATGTCCAGGTCACCCTGGTGGATCCCAACGCCAGCCACATGTCCTGCATTCTTTCCAATCTGGTGGTCACCGGCGCACTGCCGATGAGCAAGATCACCCTGAGCTATGCCTCACTGAAATCAAAATATGGCATCTCGCTGGTGCAAGGCCGCGCGGTCGCCATCGATGGCGGCGGCAATACCCTCACCGTCAGCACAGCCAGTGGCAACCAGATCCTGCCCTATGACCATCTGGTACTTTCCCCCGGCATCGACTTCATCTCCCCCAGTGGTGCCTGGAACCCTGACCTGACCCCGCACGCCTGGCAGGCCGGGCCGCAGACCACGCTGCTGCAGAATCAATTGGCCAGCATGCGCGACGGCGAACTATTCGTGATGACCGTGCCCAAGTCGCCCTACCGCTGTCCGCCCGGGCCCTATGAGCGTGCCTGCGTGGTGGCGGACTATCTGAAAAGGAAACGCTACAACAACGCCAAGGTCATCGTCCTGGACGCCAATCCCGGCATTCAGGCCGAACCGGTCGCCTTCGGCAATGCCTTCAACTTCACCCATGCCGGGATGATCGAGTACATCCCCAGCGCCACCGTGCTGTCTGTGGATTCGGCCTCGCGCAGCATCGCCACCACCGCGCAGGTCATCAGCAATGCCCGGGTGCTGAACGTCATCCCGAACCAGAAGGCCGGCGCCATCGCCGCTACGCTGCCGCTGAACGCCCAGGGCTTCGTATCGGTGAATCCGCTGACTTATGCGGTGGCCGGCTACCCGAACATCCATGTGATCGGCGATTCCTGCGCGGTACCCGCCAGCGATGGCAGGGGCGTGCCGAAATCCGGCCATATGGCCAACTCGGAAGCCAAGGTCTGCGCCGATGCCATCGTGCGCGCCCTGGCCGGAGAAGCGCCGGACACCAATGTCACCACCAACTCGGCCTGTTTCAGCCCGATCACCAGCAAGACCGCCTCCTGGCTGTCCGCCAGCTTCAACTATGGCGACATCTACGACGCAGCCGGCAACGTCAAGGGCAAGGGCATGGAGCGAGTCGACCTGGGCGAATCCGATCGCATCAACGGCGACAATTACGAGGACATGTTCACCTGGGCGAACAGCCTGTTCGCGGACAGTTTCGCCTGATCCATCACCGGAAACGAAACGGCCCGCCAGCATGGCGGGCCGTTTTCACATCGCGTCACGCAATCCGGCCGCACAGGGCTCAAGGCATCATTTCATCCCGTTCCATCTCGTCATACCCGGGCAGCACGGGCTCCGGCTCGCTGGAAACCGCCGGGGGTAGCGCCGCCACGAAAGGCGAATCCGGCGCGGCCATGCGCACCTGGTTCTGCACCACATCGCCCTCGCCCTTGTCTCCGCGCACCTTGCCGCCACCGGCAAATGCACCACCACTCATCAATACGACCATGACGTAAACCAGCCATTTTCTGCTTGTCATTTCGGGCACCTCCTTTGCTGTTGCCTCTACCCAAAACCTAGCAGAGGCAGGGCATCGGCCAAGCACCCGTGTGTAAACAGGTGTAACAGCGGTCAATACAAGCGACCGCCGCGTTCCCGATACTGCGTGAACAACAGCCGTGCTTCGTCACGCAGCACGCCATGGACCAGTTCGATGCCGCGAGCTTCCAGATACTGATGCGACGCGGGAAACACCGGGCCCTCGTCGAAGCCGGCCCTTTCGGCATCTTCCCGCAAGGCCCCGCTCACCACCCGTCGAAGACCACTCCAGAGCACCGCGCCCAGGCACATGGCGCAAGGCTCACAGGAACTGATCAGGGTCAGGCCAGGCAGACCGGCGCCTCCCAGGTCATGGTTGGCGTAATGCCGCTCGGCCAGCATGATGGCCACGACTTCAGCATGGAGCAGGGAGTTCTCTTCCGGCAGAACACGGTTGATGCCCACCGCCACCGCGTGGCCCTCGGCGAACACCGCCGCCGCGAAAGGGCCTCCGGCATCCCGCGCCACGCTTTCCCGCGCCAGCCCGAGTACCAGGCGCATCCGCGATGCATCGTCAATCGCCTCAGGCCAGGCAATGACGTGGGGGGCCACCCAGTCCGGGAGCGTGAGTGCCAGATGGGTGGGCAGGCTGTTCACGCGATGACCTCCGGCCCGAGCGTGCGCCGTCTACAACACATAGCGCGCGAGATCCTCGCTCGCGGCCAGTTCCTTGAGGCGGGCATCGACATAACTGTCGTCGATGTTCAGCACCTCACCACCACGCCGGTCGGCATCGAAGGAAAGATCGTCGAGCAGGCGTTCCATGACCGTGTAGAGCCGGCGGGCGCCGATGTTCTCGGTGCGTTCGTTGACGCTCCAGGCGATCTCGGCAAGACGGCGGATGGCTACTGCTGTGAATTCCAGTTTCACGCCCTCGGTCTCCATCAGGGCCTGGTACTGCCGGGTCAGGCAGGCATCGGTGCTGGTGAGGATGCGTTCGAAGTCGGCGACGGTGAGGCTGGTCAGTTCCACCCGGATCGGGAAGCGGCCCTGCAGTTCAGGAATGAGATCGGAAGGCTTGGCCAGGTGGAAGGCGCCGCTGGCGATGAACAGGATGTGGTCGGTCTTGATCATGCCCAGCTTGGTCGAGACGGTAGCGCCCTCCACCAGCGGCAGCAGGTCGCGTTGCACCCCCTGGCGGGAGACATCGGCGCCCTGGGATTCGCGCCCGGCGATCTTGTCCACCTCGTCGAGGAAGACGATCCCGTTGGACTCGACGTTACGCAGCGCGGCCAGCTTTAGTTCCTCTTCATTGACCAGCTTCCCGGCTTCCTCGTCGGTGAGCAGCTTCATCGCCTCGGCGATTTTCAGTTTCTTCTTCTGGGTGCGCCGATTGCCGAGGTTCTGGAACATGCCCTGGAGTTGATTGGTGAGTTCCTCCATGCCGGGCGGCGCGAAGATTTCCATGCTCGCGGACGAGGCGGCCAGGTCGAGTTCGATTTCCTTGTCGTTCAACTGGCCCTCGCGCAGCATCTTGCGGAATTTCTGGCGGGTGGCCGATTCATCCTTCGTGGAGCCGTCTTCCCAGGCATCGCGGGCGCCGGGAAGCAACACGTCGAGCACGCGCTCCTCGGCGGCTTCCTCGGCGCGCATCGCCACCTTGCGGGTCGCCTCCTCACGCGCCTGTTTCAGGGCGATCTCCGCAAGATCGCGAATAATGCTGTCGACATCCTTGCCGACATAACCGACCTCGGTGAACTTGGTTGCCTCCACCTTGATGAATGGCGCCCCCGACAGGCGTGCCAGGCGCCGCGCGATCTCGGTCTTGCCGACGCCGGTGGGGCCGATCATGAGAATGTTCTTGGGTGTGATTTCCTGCCGCAGGGCCCCCTCGACCTGCATCCGCCGCCAGCGGTTACGCAGGGCAATGGCGCAAGCGCGCTTGGCCGCGTCCTGGCCGACGATGTGCTTGTCGAGTTCGTGGACGATTTCCTGGGGAGTCATCTGGGTCATGTCGGCTCAAGGCAAATAGACGGGCCAGGAAGTTTATCCTGAAATATCATGGTCTCCGGCGACCGCGCGCGCCGTGACGCCTGTCAGGGTCCATGCGCGGATGCTATACGTAGTCATAGGGTCGCACCCATGACAAATGCTTCGAGGAGACAGTCATGAACATCCGCCAGCTTCTGGTACTGGGGGCGGTGGTGGTCACCATGCCCGCCACGGCCAACGACCGCTATTCGACCCGCGATATCGAGCTCTATAGTGTTGCGGTGCCCACGATGGAACTCACCGCCGAGGCGGCGAAAAACTACAACGTCGAACGTAGCCCCAATCGTGGCCTGCTGACCGTCACCCTGGTGAAAAAGGCGAAATCCGGCAAGAACGAAACCCTTGCGGGCCAGATCTACGCGGGCGCCATCAACCTCAAGAACAATCTGTCCAACATTCCCATCCGCGAAGTCCAGGACAAGGGGTCCGTCTATTACCTTGGTGAATTCCAGGTTACCACCCCGGACACCCTGCGCTTCCTGGTCAATGCCAATGTCATGGGCAAGACCATGAAGAGCGAGTTCGCGCGCGAGTTCTACAGCCCCAAGTCACCTTAGGCATTGCGGTTTCCTTGCGCCTTCCGCCGGCTTTTCCGACCTACCGCGCCATCTGAAGCAGTCCCCAGACCCCCATCGCGGCGACAGAGAGGCCGGCGAGCCGCTTGATCCACACCTTGCGGACCCATTCCCGCAATGAGTTCGCCGCCCACCCCATGAGCAAGAGATTGGGCAGCGTGCCCAATCCGAACATCAGCATCAGGCCGGCGCCGCGCCCGGCTCCCCCGGCGGCCAGGGCGGAGACGAGCACGCTGTAGACCAGCCCGCAAGGCAGCCAGCCCCAGAGGGCGCCCGCCGCGAGGGCCTGGGGCAAGGAACGGATCGGCATCGCCCGCGCCAGCCACGGCTGCACACGCCGCCAGATCACCCCTCCCATCCGCTCCAGCAGCAGCACGCTCTGGTTCAGCCCGGCGAGATAGAGACCGAGCAGGGTCAGCACGACCTGCGCCAGGACATAGAGCCCCTGTTGCAACGGATACAGCGCGTCGGATAAGAATGCCGCCGAACCGATCAATCCCGCCAGCGCGCCTGCCGCCGTATAGCTGGCGATGCGCCCGCCGCTGTAGACAAGATGAAACCCGAACGGCTGCCGCCCGCCCGCTTGCAAGGACATCGCGGCGACGATGCCGCCGCACATGCCTACGCAATGGGCACCCCCGAGAAGACCGGTGAGAAAGGCGGCCAGGTAGCCGAGTTCAGGCATGAACGACTGGGATCAGAGGCAAGGAGCAAGGGGCAAGGCACAGGCCCGTTTTCCCGAGAATTGAACCCTGAATCCTGAACCATGCCCCTTGTCCCTCGCCCCTGGCGTCCTGCAACCGATTCACTCGCACCGCATGCCTCCGTCCACCCATTCCCGCGCTTGCCGGGCGAACTCGGCGTAACCGCCAGGCACGGTGGGAAAGCGGCCGCCGGGAGTCATGCCGTTGTCCAGCGCCCAGCGAACGCGCACGTCGTGCAACAGGTGCTCGCGCATTTTCCTGGCAGGATCCTCGCCGGAAAGGTTGCGCTTGATCAGCAGGCAGGTCTCCCGGGCGTTCAGGTCGGTCCAGTCCATCATCTCGGGCGGCGCGATCCACTCGCCGCGCGGCAGGCCGGTGATGTTGGCGTTGTGACAGCGGTCGCACAGAAAGCGGGCGCTGTGCGAGTCGTAGGCCCGCCCCTGGTGGCGGGCACTGTTGAACTGGTGGCACTGCAGGCAACGCGGGTGGTGAAACTTCTGGTTGAGCGCATCGCCGAATTTCACCGGCTCCGCCGCCATCGCCGCAGTTGTGGCCAGGAGGACGGCCAACACCAGTGCCTTCATGATGACGCGCCGTTCTCCATCTCCGGCGGCTCGACGAACGCGAAGATCATCCGATAGCCGGCATAGGTGGAGATCAGGGTCAACGGCAGGAAGACCAGCAGGCCCAGGCCGAAGGGGATGATCAGGGCGAGCATGCCGAGCGCGCCCAGGACCAGGCTGTAATAGAGCAGCGGGCGCCAGTTCACCCAGCAGGCCCAGAGGCTCCACCAGAGCGCGCGACCGGCGGGAAAGGCGTCGAACAGGGCGAGCCCGGGCGCGAACCAGGTGGCCATGAGCAACGGCGCCAGCAGGACCGTGCCCAACAGCATGGCCGGCAATGCCGCCTCGACGATCAGGTTCAATTCCTCCGGCGACAGCGCGGCGGGGTCCTGTGCCTGCCGCAGCAGGTCGCGCAGATCGTTGCCGGTGACCAGGTGGATCAGGGCGAAGACCAGCAAGGAGCCAGCCAGATAGGCGACCCCGATGCGCAGGAGCGCAACCCGGCCGCTGTGGGCACCGGCGCCGAGGTGGATGAAGGTGACCGGTTCACCGGCCATGGCGGCGCGACTGGCGGAAAAATAGCCCGCCACCAGGAAAGGCGAGAGGAGTTCGATGAGGTACTGGCCGAGCACCGGAATCATGTTGATACCGATGACCACCATGAACACCAGGGCAGTCATGCCCATCCACGGAATCGGTGCCTGTTTGAACACAAGCCACCCTTCCTTGATCCAGTAAAGACCTGTGGCGGCATCATGGCGCGAAATGGTGAAGGGAATCATGCAATCAGCAAAAGCAAACGCCGCCGTGATGGCGGCGCGAGTGGCAGGGAGGAGCGATCAGAATTCCGAGATCACCCACAGGGGAACCTGGAAGTTCGGCGAAAGATCATCGTAGCGACGCAGGGCGCCATCACCG
Organism: uncultured Thiobacillus sp.; assembly: GCA_964393825.1. GTDB lineage: Bacteria > Pseudomonadota > Gammaproteobacteria > Burkholderiales > Thiobacillaceae > PFJX01. The sequence continues at coordinate 20,575 of CAYMUY010000030.1, forward strand.
CGATGATCCACCAGGTAATAAGGCCGGCCATGCGGTGGCGTGACGCGCATCATGTACAACCTGCCCTTGACGCGGAATTCCTCCACGCGTTCGTTGCCGCGCTGGACGATGGTGATTTGCGGCTCCATCGACGGGTCCACCATGCCCGGCGGGGGCGGGATGTCGGGAAGAGGTTCCAGTCGGGGCTGCGCGGCGTTTACCGGCAAGGTGAACAACGCGATGAACAATAAGGATGGGATGCGCATGATGGCGGAAGCGAACGGGACGATTTGATTCTAGCAGCCCCACGGCTTCGGCTAGAGATTGAACAGGATCTCCTGTTCCTGCGGCGAAGGCTCGAAGCCGCGGGTTTCGTAATGACTGAATATGGCGGCAACCACTTCGTCGGGGTCGTCGATCACCTGCAGCAGGTTCAGGTCGGTCGGGTCGATCATCCCCTCCTCCACCAGCCGCGCCCGGAACCAGTCCACCAGCCCGCCCCAGAACGCGGATTGCACCAGGATGATGGGGATCGGCCGGGTCTTGCCGGTCTGCACCAGGGTGAGCGCTTCCATCAACTCGTCCAGGGTACCGAAGCCGCCCGGCATCACTACATAGGCGCTGGCGAACTTCACGAACATCACCTTGCGCGCGAAGAAGTGCCGGAAACTCTGGCTGATGTCCTGGAACGGATTGGCACGCTGTTCGTGCGGCAACTGGATGTTGAGGCCGACACTGGGTGAATGGCCGAAGAATGCGCCCTTGTTGGCAGCCTCCATCACCCCCGGACCACCCCCGGAAATCACCGAGAATCCCGCATCCGAAAGCTTGCGGGAAATGGTCTCGGTGAGCATGTAGTAGGCCGAATCCGGCCGCACCCGCGCACTGCCGAAAACCGACACCGCCGGCCGGATTGGTCCGAGCCGCTCGGTGGCCTCGACGAATTCGGCCATGATCTCGAACACGCGCCAGGATTCGCGCGCGGAAAGGTTGGCCTCCTGGCTGCCGCCGGGGTCGACCATGGAAGGAATCTTGGGCTTGATCATGGGGTGCGCGGCGGCTGTGGAATTGGGCCGATTGTAGCGTTGCGCCCGCGTGAATCAGCGCGCGCCTTCATGGAGATCGATCTGCTCGGGCAGCAGATGCTCGCGGGCGAATTCCAGGTGGACATTCTCCTTGAGAAACACCGCGTAGATATCCGGATCGATGTGTCCACCCGCCGCCATGCGATCCATGATGACCAGGGATTCCGACAGGGTCTTGGCGTTCTTGTAGGGCCGGTCGCCGGCGGTGAGCGCCTCGAAGATGTCGGCGATCGCCATGATCCGCGCCTGTACCGACATCTGATCGCCGGTGAGGCCTTTCGGATAACCCTTGCCGTCCATGCGCTCATGATGGCCACCGGCGTATTCCGGCACCCGCTTCAGGTGTTTTGGCCAGGGCAGGGATTCCAGCATGTTGATGGTCGCGACGATGTGGTGGTTGATGATCTCGCGCTCGCGATCGGTCAGCGTGCCGCGCGGGATGCGCAGACAGGTTTCCTCGTCGGCGCTCAGGAAAGGCCGCTCCACGCCATCGGCATCCCGCCAGCGGTAGGCCGCGATGCGACCGATCCGCTCCTGGTCCGCGGCCAGCATGGCTTCGCCGCCGATATTGCAGTGCCTGAGGAATGCCTGATCCTCGGCCAGCCGCGTCAGCCACTCTTGATGCGCCGCCTCGATCTCTTCCGCGTCGGCGGGTCGGGCCAGCAGACCTTCCAGACGCGCGATCCCGGCGTCCCGACGCAACACCTCGAAGCGGGTCTCCAGCAAGTGGATGCGATCGAACTTGGTTTCCAGCTTGGTGGCCTTGTCCATCACATACTCCGGCGTCGTGATCTTGCCGCAGTCGTGCATCAGTCCGGCGATACGCAACTCGTAGCGATCCCTGTCGGTCATGTGAAAACCGGCCAGGGGGCCATGCGTGGTGCGGTGCACCGCTTCTGCGATACGCATGGTCAACTCGGGTACCCGGTTGCAGTGCTGGCTGGTGTAGTGGGATTTTTCGTCGATGGCGTTGTCGATCAGGGTCACCAGCGACTCGAACAGTTGGGCCAGTTGATCCATCAGTACGCGCTTGGTGTAGGCGATCGCCGCCTGCGAGGCCAGCGATTCCGCCAGCCGCTGATCCTCTTGCGGAAACGCGCGGATGGCGCCGGTTTTCGGCTCCAGCGCATTGATGAGTTGCAGGACCCCGATGGTTTCCCCATGGTGATCGATCAGCGGCACTGTCAGGAACGACTTCGAGTCGTAGCCGGTGCGCGCGTTGAATTCCCGGGTACCCGAAAAATCGAACCCCTCGGCGTGCCCGACATCGGCGATATTGACCGTGATCTGTCGCGTCGCGGCGTAGGCGGCCACCATATGGTCGTTGGGCTGACCGCTGCCGTCATAGAGGGGGATGCTCGGCAGATCGATGACGCCACCCTTGCTGCCGCCCAGCTCGATGCCCAGGGTGTGGTTGACCATGATGCGGAATTCCAGATCCCGCCGCGCATTCACCACATAGAGCGTGCCGGCGTCGGCATGGGTGAGATCGATGGCGGAAAGCAGGATGCGCTCGAGCAGGCGGGTGAGGTTCTCCTCCCGCGAAAGTGCCACGCCGATCGCGTTGAGTTGTTCCAGCCGATCAAGCAGCGATGTCGTGTCCATGGGCGGGCGTGACGAGTGGGCGATACACAATGATAGCCAGCTTTGCGTGTCGTGCCCCAAGGGACAACCCGGCAGTGCCCCGCGCGCGGACTTGCAGAACGCGCACGCTGGCCTTCCGGCAACGAGGTTGGCTGGAGTTACCGGAGGACAGGGGCGTCATCAGCACGAGAGCGAACCCCGGCAAGCCCGCCACCGGGGCGTCCTCTACATCTTGCCGATGAGGTTGATGAACCACCCCCGGGAGCGGTAGGAGACATCGGTGAGATCGTCGGAGAAGTCGGTGAAGTTGTAGCCGACCCCCAGCTTGAAGTGCTTGTTCAGGTGTTTGTACACCCCGATCAACGCCCCGGTCTGGCTGTCGTCGGCGGCATCCGCCGCCAGCATGCGCCATTCGGTGACGATGTCCCATTCATGCACCCAATGCCAGTCGGCACGCAGGATGCCGATCCAGGCGGTGGAGTCGTACCAGTTCCCCCCCACCCTGGTGTCCTTCAGCGATCCACGCCGCACCCCCAGCTTGCCGCCGACGGACACCCAGGGGCGGATGTCGTAAATGGTGTCGACGGCGAGCACGTGGCTGCGCTGCGCGAAGTCGGCGGTCACCCCATTGCTGAGTTGACCCGGCGACGGCAGGTTGTAGAGGTAGGTGTACTTGAACAGGGTGTTCCAGCGGTCGTTCTGCACCGGCCGCCAGGCATAGCCGGTGACCAGTTCCAGATAGTCGCCATCCTGGAAAGCACCGCCGCTGGCCGTGGAGGTGGAGAAGTTGAGACGGCCGAGGAAGCGCCAGTCCGGATCGACCTGATAGCCGTAAGTGTTCTTCATCAGCCAGGTCTCGCGGGTGCCGCTGGCGGAGCCTTTTTCGTGGCGGTATTCCAGGGCGCCGGCGTAGCGGGTGGCGTCCTTGCGGTAGCCGAGACTGAAGCCGATCGCCTGGCGGTCCATGTCGCCGGCCGCCGGGTCGGAGAGCTTGCCGGTTTCCAGCTTTAGGCCGGTGTTCCAGCGTTCGTTCGGCGAGAGATCGAGGCCAAAGGCGTGGATCAGGCCGGCCGGGCCGTCGCCGTGTTGATAGCGTTCCTCGGCATAGAGGCTGAGCGCGTCCGAGTAGCGGGTCTTGCCCCCCGCCGTGAGCAGACCGGCGCGACCGCGGAAGCCTTCGTCGCTGCGATCCGGAGTGAGCGTGTAATTGCTGTAGAGGCTGGAACGGTCATCCACCTGCCAGTCGCCGGAGACGCGGGCGCCGAAGCCGCCATCGCCATCGGAAATCTCGCCGCCGAGCTTGAAGCGGTCGTTGATCCGCCGCTCATAGCCCAGGCCGACACGGTCGTTGTCACGGCGGCTGCCCGTCTTTTCCAGAGTGCCCTGGACGTAGCCGTAGGCGCCCCAGCCGGCGGCGCCGGGCGTGTAGTCGAGGCGGGCGACGGCATCGGTACGGCTGCCGTTCTGCGACAGGGTCGGGCTGGCGTTGGCGACGCGGGTGTCCATGTCGTCGGCGCGCAGGCCCACGCCCACCTTCCAGTCGGGATTGATGAGGTGACTGACGTTCACCTCGGTCGCCCGCGTGGTCTGGCTGGTGGCGTCCTTCTCGTCAGCCTTCAGCTTGATCTCGGTGGCGTCCGTCGCCTGCCAGAGGAAGCTGACACCCTGCTGGGTGGTGGCCTCGCTGTTGAAGGCGATCTGGCCGGGACCGGAGAAACCGGCTTCGCGATCCTGCCAGTAGAAGGTAGCGCGGCCCTTGGCGCCCTCCTTGACCTCGGCGAAGTCCACCGCCGCCTCGACCCGTTGCGCGTCGGCCCTGCCACCGATCGAGGTGACAGGGTTGAAACCGAAGCCGCCATCCTGCGAGGTCTGATAGCCGAAGCCGGCGCCATCGGAACGCGCCCCTTCCACCTTCACATAGGTGCCCGGCTTGTAGCGCAGAGTGGCATCGACGCCCTTGAGGCGCTGGCGCGGGCCGTCCTGGCGGTAGCCGCTGGTGCCCACTTGCAGGTGGTCGTTGACCCAGGCGCTGGCGCGACCGCCGACCACCATGCTGCTCACCGAAGTCACGCCGGGCGCGTATTCGTAGGTGGCAATCAGGTAGACCGGGTGGCCGGAAAGGTCGCCGGATTGCACCAGGGTGCCCGCGCCCGCCGTCGAGGCCAGCGCCTCGCGCAGGATGATGCGGCCCTGGAGGGCGTTCACCTCGTAGTCCTGCGCGGCGACCAGTTGCTGGGTCTTCAACACCAAGCCGGTGTCCTTGTCGCGGATTTCCACCCACACCCGCTCCGAGCCGGCGGTGATATCCATGTGTTGCAAGTAGTAGAGCGAACCGCCGGTGGCGCGGTATTCCTCGCGCGATTGCAGGGTGCCGGGATCGGCGGCGAACACTTCCAGGTTGCCGCGTTTCTCGCCGAATTTCGTGGCGGTATCGGACAACAGTTTCACGCGGGCGCCATACAGGGTGCGGTTGTAGTTGGCGAACTCGGTGCCGGTGAGGCTGGTCTTGAAGCTGCCCCACATCACTTGAGAGTCGCCGCGCGCCAGGCGCACGAAGAACTTGCCCTGGGTGGGCGCGTCGTCGATGGCAGTGGAATCGTCGCCATAGACCGGGTAATACTTGTCCGGGTCGAGGCTGCGCAGCAGGTAGCGCGGGTCCTTCTCGGCGAAGTTGGAAAACAGGCGTTTCAACGGCTGCTCGCGGGTGTCGGCGCTGGCGGTGAGCAGCCATTCGCCCTTCACCTTGCCCTTCAAGTAGAAGGCGAGGCGGCCGTCGACATAGACCTTGTTGTCGAAATGATCGGTGGCGTCCGTCGTCACCAGTTTGGCCGGGCCGGACGTGGCATTGCGGCCGACGGTGATGTCGGCGATGCCGAGATAGAACCAGTCGTCGGCGGCGATGGAGAGATTGCGTGAATAACGCGCGCTGTCGCCATCGGGACGGGTGACCTCGACTTCCACCACGTGCGGGCCGGCGGGCAGGATCTGGCGCGCGGCGAACCGGCCCTGGGCGTCCACCGGCACCGGCTGGCCGAGGAAGGACACCCGCTCGCCCGGCCGGATGCCGCTGCCGTTAGCGGTGACGGCGCCACCATGGCTCTGGATGTTGCGGATGGCCAGGCTGTTCTCGCCATAGCCGGCCAGCAACTCGCGCTCGCGCGTGTCGACATCCTCGCTGGGTCGCGCCTGGTCGGTCAGGTCGATGCGCTTGGGCCGGGTCTCGTCGAAACGGCCGCGCGCGTCGTAGACCCGCAGCACGTAGACCACATGGTCGTCCTTGATCCCTTTCGGCATCCAGGTGGCGGGTTGCCCCAGGTTCACCGGCAACACCGCCAGCGGCACCCCCTGGGTGGTGACACCCGGAGCGAACAGACGCAGTTCGGCGCGAGCGATGAAGGACGCGTAATTGCTCCAGGCTGTGATGTCCACACGGCCGTCGCGCGCCACGGCATTGGGCCAGGCGTGGGCATTGAGCACCGGGGTCTGCTCCAGGGTGTCGTAGCGGATCTGGATGTCGGCCTTTTCCAGGGCCACGTCGGTGCAGCGCTGGATGTCCGGGTCGATCACGCCTGTGTCTTCTTCCGGCACGCCATCGATACTGATGCGGAACGGCGCTTCCTCGGCGCGGACACGGGCAGCGAGAACGTCCTGGCAGGAACGCAGGGCGCCCGGGGTCGGCGGCGATACAGTTACCGCGGCCGGCACCGGCGTGGGAACTGGCGAGGACGGGGGCATGGATGGGGATTCCGGCGGGGCGGCGGCCGGTGTCGGGAGCGGCAAGGGCTCGAGCACTTCCTCCTGACGCAGCAGCACGTCCTCATACCAGGCGCGGATTTCCACCCGCCGGTTCTGGGCCATGCCCTCGAGGGTGTCGTTGCTCGCCAGCGGCTGATCCGGACCTTTCGAGCCGGTCGTGATGCGCTCCGCCGGCAAGCCGAGTTGCTGTCCCAGATAGGCGGCGACGATATCGGCGCGGGCCTGGCCAAGGCCCTGGTTGTCGCGGTATTTCGCCTTGCTGCGTGGCGACAGGCGTTGCGTGTCGGTGTGGCCGATCACCTCCAGGCGCAGGTTCTGGTGCGTCTTCAGGAGTTCGACCAGTTCATCCAGGCGCGTCCTGAGGATGTCGCCCAGCTCGCTGCCGCCGGAAATGAAGGAGGACGGCGCCAGTACGGTGCGCTCGCCCGGTTGCACGGTGCGATGTTCGATCCGGCGAACCACCTGCTTCGCGGTGGCTGCCGGAACGCTTTTCGCCGGCGCCGCCGCGCCTGGCGGAACGACCGTGGCGGCGGGGGGAAGAATCGGGGGCGCGACCGGCTTGATCGGTGCGCTGACATTGGCATCCGAGAGCACGTAGGTTTCCGTGCCCAGTTCCCGCTCCGTATTGGCCGGCGTGGGCAAGGCGCCGAGGCTGGCGCCGCGATCGATGCGCTTGCCGCTGGATTTATCCTTGGCGGCGCGACAGGAGCGGTCGTCCTTGCCATCCTTGTCTTTCGCGCAGGGCACGCAGGCGCCATCTACCTGGCAATAACGCTCCGGCTCGGCGTTGCCCGCATACACGGCACCGGAGACCAGGAGACCTTCCAGCAACAGGCAAAGGAGTTTCTTGTTCATTTCACGCTCCTTTGCTTGCGATTGGACCGCTCGAAGACTTCTTCCTCGAATACCAGGGTGTAGCAACATCCTTGTTCTTTCCATAGACGTTCAAGACGCTCGCGTACCTCGCGCAGGCGATCCTCGATGAGATTCCCCTCCTCCGTGGTCTTGCGATAGGCCAGGCGGATGATCGACGGCTTGGCCTGCAAGGACTTGGGCAAACGCTCGATGGCTTTCACCAACGCGGCAGACGGTTCGGCCTTGCCGGCCAGGAAGGCCGCGTCGGTCAATTCCACCCGCACCACGCGATGGATGGCGGCGCCAAAGTTGAGCTTGACCAGCTTGCCCCGGGTCGCGCGCACATCACGCGGGTTCTCGGTGGTGAGCCGATAGCCCGACGGCAGCGTGCGTTCGTCCAGCTTCATGATGAAGTTGGAACCCCGCTGCGCCTGCGGAATCGCGGCGCAGGCGACATGGAAGCGGCCATCCTTGTCGGTGGTCACCAGCAGGCCACGGGCGGTGGCGACGCGGACATTGGGGATGCCCGGCTCACCCTCGTCCTGATAGCCGTTGGCGTTCTGGTCGTCGAACACCTTGCCGATGATGTCGGTGCAGTCGAAGGTCGGGTCGGGAACGATCCGGACCGTGGCGGTGGCGGTATTGGAGATCTGCGCGTTCGCCACGCTGTTCATCGACCAGGTCTGGTTGGTGTACTCGCCCTCACCGACACCGGAACCCACCACCAGGATCAGCTTGATGCGCTTGCAGGCCTGCGGCGTGCCGCTGGCGGTGAAGGCATGGTTGGCCCAGGTCAGGGTGCGGACATTCACGCCCGGCTCCAGCGGCACGGCCGGCAGCGGGCCGTCGCAATCGTCGTCGAAGCTGGCGCTGCCCTGCTTGTATTTGAAGCCGGGCGGAATCAGGTCCTGGATATCGATCGCGGCCAGGGCGCCGGGCAGGGTGTTTCGGGCGATAATGGTGTAGGGCACCAGATCACCTCGGGTGACATTCATCAACGGGGTGGTCTTGGTCATGACGATATTGCCGCCCTGCAACGGGTCCACCGGGATGTGGTTGTTCAGGATGTGCGCGGAAACCCCGTTGGTGATGTTGAAACGGAAGTAGTACTGCGTGGTTTCCTGACCGTTGCTCCAGGGCGCGGCGGTGCCGAAGGACGCGCTGCTGGCCGGGCAGGCCACCGGATTGTGCAGCGGCGTGCCGGCAGCCGGTGGGATGTTGGAGCCCTGCACCAGCAGCGGCGTCGGCAGCGCCAGGGCATCAATGACGCCGGCACAGACCGGGATCATCACCGAGGTGGCGTTGAGATAGCCCATGGGCGCTGTCACCGTCAGCCGATACTCGCCGCTCGGATAGGCGTTCTGCAGGAAGAAGGCGTAGAGGCCGTCCACCCCCGTCACCTGCACCTGGGAAGCCGCGCCGCCGAGCAGATGATTGGAGGGATCGAACGCGCCCGCGCCCAGGTAATCGATGCGCACCGTCGCGCCCGCCACCGGTTGCCGGGTCACGGCGTCATAGACGATGCCGGAAGGATCCAGCGGCAGGTTCTGCTCGGTGACCTCGTCACCATCGCGCAGGGTGATGCCGACGATCTCCCCCTGCTTGGCCTCGCCCGCGCCGCCACCGGAGATCGGTACATTGGCGAGCCGGTTGCTGGCCTTGCTGAAGGAGATGGAGAAGTCCCCAGGCGTACTGCTGATCGGCAAGCCATTCTCGTAACCCGGGCAATGCAGGTTGTCGAACTGGTAGAAGCCGCGATCATCGGTGCTCACCGTGCAGAGCAGGCTCTGGCTCTGGTAGAGGCCGACGGACCAGCCGGACAGGCCTTCCATGCTGCCATCGACCGGACGCTGGCGGCTGTGGTCGCGATCCAGCCAGACATAGCCGTTGACGATGGGTGGCTTGAGCACCAGCGGATTGGCTGCGCGCGGCACTTCACCGAACAGGTTGCCCGAGATGTCGCCATTCAGGCTGCTCATCAGCGCCTGGGTGATGTTGATATTCCGGATGCGGTTGTATTCAGCCTGGCTGCCGAAGAAATCATTGACCACTTCCCCCCCCGCCAAACCGGCGGTTTCCTTGCCATCGCTGTAAAGCGCCTTATTGCTGGCATCCTTGATCAGGTTCACGACAGTCTGATCCTCGACCAGGGTGTAGAGGCCAGCGGGCAGGCCTTCGAAAGCGTAGGTACCATCGGCGGCGCTGAGCGTGGTGCAGGCAGTCGTGCCAAGCAGCGCGCAGATATCAGCCCCATCCGCGGTCTGGCCGGAAAGGGTCACGGGTATGCCGGCCAGACCGATCTCGCCCGCGTCCTTGCCACCATTGCCGTTCGCATCGACATAGACAAAGCCGGAGAGACGCGCACCGCGTTCACCGAACAGATAGCCTTCGCCGCTCTGGCCCGCGCCCAGCAGGATGCCGCTGATCGCGTTATTGGCCGGCGAGGCATCGAACGCGGCATTGGTCGCCGTGCCAGACACTGTGCCCGCCACCGTGCCTACGGTTTCCCGGCCATCGCGATAGCCCGCGGGCTGCGTCTCGGTCAGGGTATAGCCGCTGGCATCGGAAGGCCGCAGATCGCTCAGGTTGAACAGGCCATCGGCATCGGTCTGGACCGTGATGTCGACGTCGTTGCCGAGATCATCCTTGCCGGTGAGGCGGATGCCGACCCCGGCGATGCCGGTCTCGCCCGCATCCACCACGCCGTTGCCGTTGCTGTCGAGATAGACCTTGCCGGATAGCGTGGCCTTGGGCACCGGCGTGACCGTCTTCTGGTCGTCTTCGTTGCCGTCGTGGTTGTTCGGGGTGGAGTCCACATCCGTTTCATTCGCCGCCGTCACTTCCGCCGTGTTGGCGTAGGGGCCGCTGGCCTTGACCGTGGCGGTCACGGTCAGGGTGGCGCTGGCGTCCTTGGCGATGCTGC
>CAYMUY010000030.1:30856-54370 GCA_964393825.1 uncultured Thiobacillus sp.
GGCTGACCGTGCTGGAGACGTAGGTGTAGCCGGCCGGCAGCAGGTCGGTGACCTGGACGCCGCTGGCGTTCGAAGGTCCGGCGTTGGCGACGTTCACGGTGAAGGTGACGTTGCTGCCCACCTGCGGGGTCATGTTGCTGGCGGTCTTGGTCAGCGACAGGTCGATCGTGGCCCGCTCGCCAAAGTTGTTGCCGGTGGAAGCGCTGGCGGCATTGAAGGCGATGGCGCTGATCCGGTTCTGCGCGGCGTTGCCGGAGAAGGAGGTGTTATCCACCGTGCCACCCTGGCTGCCGGCGGTCTCACGGCCATCGAGATAGGCAGCAGGCTGGGTTTCCGTAACGGTGTAGGTGCCGTTCTTCAGGTTGCTGAAGCTGTAGCTGCCGTCACCCCCGGTCGTGGTGGACTGACTGACCGCTACACCCGAAGCCGTGGTACCGGTCAGGCTGATGGTGACACCGGAGAGGGGCAGTTCGCCGACATCCTTGATGCCGTCATTGTTGCTGTCCACATAGGCGAAACCGCTGAGGCTATTGGTGATCTCCCCGAACAGATAGCCGTCGGCGCGGTCGACACCACTGATGACGATACCGGTGAACTGGCTGTTGCCACCGGACAGGCCCGGGGTGCCGGTACCCGTGCCGACGGTGTTGGTGCCTTCCGCGAAATCGACCGGCTGGGTTTCAGTGACCGTATAGGTACCCGGACGCAACAGGGTGAACGACCAGGTGCCGTTGGCGGCCGTTGTGGTGGTGACCGGAGGAATCGGATCACCCAAGGTGTCCGTACCGGTGAGGGTGATGGTCACGCCAGGCAGCAGGACATCGGCGGTTTCCCGCAGGCCATTGCCATTGACGTCCCAATAGACGATGCCGGAGATGCGGCCATTGCCGATCTCGCCGAAGTTGTAGCCGGTAGCATCGCTGGCGGTATTGAACGGGATCGCGCTGATGCGGTTCTGCGCGGCGTTGTTGGTGAAGCTGCTGTTGTCCACCACGCCGCCCTGGCTGCCGGCGGTTTCCTTGCCGTCCTGATAGCCGGGCTGGGTTTCCGTGACGGTGTAGCCGGCGCCATTGGCATTCGGCAGGGCATTGAACCGGTAGCTGCCGTCCGCCGCGGTGATGACGGTGCAATGGGTCAGGGTACAGACATCAGCGCCTGACAGGGTCGTGCCGGACAGGGTCAGCGTCACACCCGCGATCGCGTTTTCACCCGCGTCCTTGATGCCGTCGTTGTCCAGGTCGAGGTAGACGTAGCCGGTGATGCCCGCGCCTTTCTCGCCGAAACGATAGCCCGTGGCGGTGGTGCCCGACGCGACGACGATACCGGTGAAACGGCTATTGATTCCGGACAGGCCCGCGACACCGCCGGCGCTGCCAACGGTATTCGTGCGCTCAAGGAAATCAACCGGCTGGGTTTCCGTCACCGAATAGGTGCCGGGCCGCAGTCCGGTGAAACTCCAGGTGCCATCGACGGCCGTGCTGGTACTGGTGTTGACCGCGGCGCCCAGATCATCGGTACCGGCAAGCGTGATGGCGACACCGGCGAGGGCACGGTCCCCCGCATCCTGACTGCCGTTGTCGTTGCTATCGAGATAAGCCGTACCCGAAATGGAGGCCGGCACCAGTTCGCCGAAATTGTTGCCCGTCGCGGCAGTGGCCGCGTTGAAGGCGATGGCGCTGATCCGGTTCTGCGCGGCGGCGGCGCCGGCAGTGGCGTTGTTCACCGTGCCGCCCTGGCTGCCGGCGGTCTCACGGCCATCCAGATAGGTGACGGGATGGGTTTCGGTGATCGTGTAACCGCCCGCGCCCGCATTGCGCACACCCGCGAAGGCATAGCTGCCGTCGGCGGCCGAGGTGGCCGTGCAAGTGGTCGTCGTGCAGACATCAACCCCGGACGCGGTATTGCCGGAGAGGGTCAGGGTGACGCCGGCGATGCCGGTCTCGCCCGCATCCTTGATGCCATCGTTGCTGGCATCGACATAGACGACGCCGGAAAGGGTGTTGGTTTTCTCGCCGAACAGGTAGCCAGTGCCATCCACCCCCACGGTGAGCGGGATGCCGGTAATGCTGGTGCCGCTGCTGCCGGTGCCGGCGGGACTGCCGGTGGCGGTAGTACGGTTGGCATAATCGACTGGCTGGGTTTCCGTCAGGGTATAGCCGGCGCCATTGCTGGCGGGCAGACCGGTGAAGCTGTAGGCGCCATCCGCGGCCGTGCTGGTCACGCAACTGGCGATGATGCCGCAGACATTGGCACCGCTGGCCGTGGTGCCGGACAGGGTAAAGGTGACGCCGGCGATGCCGGTGTCGGCGCCGGTGTAGCTGCCGTCGTCATTGACGTCGTGGTAGACGCGACCCGCGAGGCTGGCGCCGTATTCGCCAAAGTTGTATCCGCTGCCGGCACCGCCCAGGGGCAGGACGATGCCGCTGAAGTTGTCGTTGTTGGCCGTGCCGGGGGAGGCCAGGCCGCTGCCCAGTTGTTCAAGGCCATCAGCATAGTTGTTCAACGGCGCCGCCGCCTGTGATTGCTCGGTCAGGGTGTACCCCGCGCCGTTGCTGGCCGGCAGGTTGGGGAAGCCATAGGCGCCGCCGGCGTCGGAGGTCACCGTGCAGGGGTTGGGGCTGATGGCGACACACACGCTGGTGCCATCGCCGGTCAGGCCGGACAGGGTGACCTGTACGCCGGCGATGCCGGGCTCGCCGCCGTCCTTTACGCCATTGCGGTTGAGGTCGACATAGACATGGCCCGACAGGCCCTGGCCGGTTTCTCCGAAGTTGTAGCCGCTGGCGGCATCACTCGACGCGATCGTGATCGCCGAGATATCCGTGTGGGCACCGGCGACGCCGGTACCCGCGCTGCGGACCACCCCATTGATGGTGCCCCCCTTGCTGCCGGCCTGGGCGCCAGTGTGGGTCATGCCCGCCGGCGCCGTTTCCGTCACCGCATACGTACCGGGACGCAGGCCGGTGAAGCTGTAGGCGCCGTTCGCCGCACTGCTGGTCATGGTTGGACCGACCGCAGCGCCAAGGTCATCGGTGCCGTTCAGGGTCAGGGTCACACCGGTGACGCCGGAGGTCTCGCCCGCTTCACGCGCGGCGTTGGCGTTGACGTCAATATAGATATAGCCGGAGAGTGTGGCCGGCAGCAGTTCGCCGAAGTTGTGCTCGGACTTGGTCTGGTTGGGCGTCAGGGTGATGCCGGTGAGCGACTCGGTGTCGCCGTTCGCGGCGACGCCGAAGGACTGCCGGCCGGCGGAGGCCGCCACGACATTGGCGACCAGATCGCCTTTCTGATCCTTGCCATCGAAATAGCCGGTCGGCTGGTTGTTCTGCCGCACGGCATAGCCGCTGCCGTCGCTGGGCGGCAGGTTGCTGAAGCTGTAGAGGCCGGAGGCGTTGAGGTTGACCGTGCAGGTCACCAGGGTACAGACATCGACACCGTTATAGGCCGTGCCCGAGAGCGTGATGTGGTTGGCCAGACTGGCAATGCCGGCCTCGCCCGAGGCGGCGCGGTCGCCGTCATTGTTGACGTCGTGGTAGACATAGCCGGTCAACTGCGCGCGCTGATATTCCTGGAACACATAGCCGCTGGCGGCGGTGGCCGCGCCAGCGGGCAGGGCGATGGCGCTGATGGTGTTGCCGGTGGCGTCGCTTCGGCAGTTCAGGGTGCCGTCGCAGGTATCCACCGGTTTGGTGCCGCCCGCCGTGCCGACCGTCTCGTAACGGTCCCAGTAGTTGGCCGGCTGCGTCTCGACCAGCGTCCAGGTGCCGGGCGGCAGCTTGTCGAAGGTGAACACGCCGGAGGCATTGGTCGTCGTGGTCAGCGCCGCGTAGGTCTGGCCGCTGCCATAGGTGTAGCCATAGCTGTCGGTGCCGGTCAGGGTCAGGGTGACGGCGTTGATGTATTCGCCGGCGTCAATGCTGTCGTTCTGGTTGTTGTCCGCATACACCGTGCCGGTAAGGCTGTTCTTGCGCACCTGCACGTTGACGCTGCCGGTGTTGTTGCCGCTGACGACATCGAGCGAGGTGTTGGGCAGCGGCGCGATGGACGCGGTATTGCCGATATTGGTATTGAACGCGAAGGCATAGGTACCGTTCGCCTGGTAAGCGGCGCGCACCGGGATGACGATGCTGACGCGCTTGTTGGCGTCAGCATCGCCGCCGGTGGGCAGCACGCCCAGATCACAGGTCACGGTGCCGCCGCTGCCGCTGGCCGGACCGCTGCAACTGTTGGTGACCAGGGCAACACCACTACCCTGATTCACGCTGATCGCGGTGCCGGTGCGGACGAAGCCGCTGGGCAGCGCGTCGGTCACGCGCACGCCATAGGCATCCGACGGCCCGGCGTTGGCGACGGTGATGGTGTAAGTGAACTCCTGGTTGAGATCGACCACCGCGTGCGAGACGGCCTTCGACACCACGGACAGATCGGTCTTGGGCAACACGGTGGTGTTTTCCTGGACGCTGTTGTTACCCGGCAGGCTGTCGCCGGCAAACGGCGTCGCGCCGGTTTCATAGGACTCGACCGATGCCGTGGTCTTGTAGGTCAGGCTGCTGGCCGGCACGTTGGTGAGCGGCCCGGTGTCGAAGCGCAGGCTGAAGGTCTTGCTGCTGCCGGCAGCCAGCACGCTGGCGGCCTGATTCACCCCCAGATAACAGACCACGTCGGAACCGACGACGCCACAGGTCGCTCCCGCCGGCAGGCTGCTGCCGGCGGCGTTATAGGCCATGGTGTAGGGATTCGGCTGTGCACCCTGTAGCGGCGGGGTCGGCGTCACGATCAGTTTGAAGCCGGTGGCCTGCGAGGGGCCGTTGTTCTGGGCGACGACCTGATAGTCGATGAAGTCGCCGAAGGCGGTGGGGTCGTAGCCCGGGTCGTTGTCGGTGACGGTCAGGTCGATCGCCTCGGTGGTGACCGTGACGTTGTTGCTACCGCTGTTGTTGCCCGCGTTGCTCTCGACCGTGGTCGTGCTGATGCTGGCATCGCTGGTATAGGTCTGTGGCAGGGGAGTGTCCGGATACGGGTAGACCGGAATCACCCTGAACACCAGTTGCCGCGATTCGCCGTTGGTCAGACTGAAGCCGGTGCATTCGATGCCCTGGGCGCCGGCATAGGGCGCGCCCGCGAAAGTGACATAACTACAGGATGCGGCGCTGCCGGAGATCGCCGCGGAAGCGGGCACATAACTCATCCGGGCCGGGTCGATCCGCTGGCGCAGGATCACACCCGCCGCCGTGCTGGGGCCGTTGTTGCGGATCGAGGTGGTGTAGGTCAACTGCACGCCCACCTTGACCGGGTTGGGCGCGGACGCCATGTTGGTCACGGTCACGTCGGCGATGGGGTCGACCGTGATGGCCGCGGAAGCCGAGTTGTTGCCGCTGTTGCTGTCGATGGCATCGGGCGTGGACACCGTCGCGGTGTTGGCAATGGCGCCACTCGCGATCGGCCGGTTCACCGTGATGGTGATGGTGCGCGGCGCGCCATTGGTCACGTTGAGCAGGGTACAGGTCACCGTCGAACCGAAACTGCACGATTCGCCGGCCTGGGCGCCGGTGATCACGGCGCTGCCGCCGGTGATGCCGGCGTTGCCGTTGTACCAGGCCTGCAGGCTATCGCTGACGGTGGCGGTGGGCGCGACATCCGTCCCCAGGTTGGATACGGTCAGGGTATAGCTGAAGCTGTTGGTCGCCGTATCCAGGGTGGCGACCGAAGCGGATTTGGCCATGGCCAGATCAACCGCGCGCGGCGAACTGATCACGCTGCGGGTCTGGCAGTTGCCGGTGGCGCTGTTGTCGGCGGGGCTGTGCGGTGAGCTCGCGGACAGACCGGTACAGGCGGTATTGGACAACGTACCGAGGAAGCCGGCCGCCGCCTGGGTGGTGAGGGTCAGGGTGGGCAGGGAAGCGCCGCGCGCCAGGCCACCCGGGTTGCTGTTGTCGCAGGTCACGGTCTGGGGCGAGCCGCTCGCGCTGCACGACCAGTTGCTGCCCGAGGCGCTGACGTAGGTTTCATTCGCCGACAGTGCATCCGTCACCCGGATGGTGCCAGTGGCGGTGGAGGTGGAACTGCTGCTGTTGGTCACCACGATGGTGTTGGTGATGTTGCCGCCGGCCGCGACCGGCGTGGGCCCCTTGCTCTTGGTCAGGGTGAGGTGGGCATAAGGACTGGCGATGGTGTAGTTCACGCTTGCGGACTGATCCGTGCCGCTGGCCGGCGTGGTGCGGCTGATGGTGGCCGTATTGGTGCCCGAACCGGGCGCGCCGGTCACGGTCAGGGGGATCACGAAACTGGAGGAGGTGACCCCGTTGTTGAGCGCACCCACCGTACAGGTGACTGCCTGCCCCACGGCGCTACAACCACCTGGCATCGCGCCGACGCTGAAATCGGCGGGAACGGTATCGGACACCACCACCCCGGTCGCGTTCTGCGGACCCTGGTTGGTGGCCGACAGGGTGAGGGTGACGGCCTCGCCGGTAGCATAGGTCGTCAGACCGGTCGCCGTGGAGACCATGGTCTTGTTGGCGCGCAACGAGGTGCCCGCCGTCACGGACACCACCTTCAGCGAGGGGCCGTTGTTGCCGGTGGCCGGATCTCCGGTCGCGGAATCGGTGGACACGACACTGGCGCCGTTGGTGATGGTGCCGGCACTGGTGATGATGCGGCCGGTGACGGTGATCACCGGTGCAGTGGCGCCAGCGGCCAGGTTCGGGCCGGAGTAATCACAGGTCAGGGTGGTGCTGACGAGGCCGCACGTCCAGTTGCTGCCGCTATAGGACTGATAGGTGAAATCGGAGGTGGCCGGCAGGTTGTCGATGACCCGGAAGGTGGTCGCCGGGTCGGGGCCATCGACGTTGGTGACGGTCAGGGTGAAGTTGATGACATCACCCGAGATGGCAGTGGCCGGACCGGCCTTGGTGATGGAGAGGTTGGCGCCGTTGATGACCGTCGTGTTCTTGACCAGCGCGTCATTGCCGGGGTTGGCATCGACGTTGCCGGCGGCGCTGATGCTCGCGGTCGTGGAAGCCACGCCCGCCGTTGCGCCGACGCCGAGGAACTGGGTCGTCCAGACCGCCTGCGCGGCGAGGCTGGCACGGGTGCAGGTGAGCAATTTCGGGCTGCCCGCCAGATTGAAGGCGCAATTGGTCGGCGCGACGGAGCCAGTGAAATCGATGTTGCCCGGAAGCTGGACTTCCAGGGTCAGGGTGTTGACGGTGGTCGCCACATCGTTGTTGGTGACCTCGACGGTGAACGTCGAGATGCCCCCACGGGTGGCCGGATCGGGCGTCCAGGTATAGCCGGAAACCGAAAGGTCGGCCGCCTGTGCTGCGGAACCCAACAGCAGCAGGCCCCAGAACAGATGCCGCACCCAGCCGGCCGTGCCTCGACGCGCACCTCTCCCGGCAAACATCCCAGACATCAGTCGCTCCCGGAGCGGCCCCTTCAATCCACATCCAAACATTGGAAACTCCACATCATCTTGTATTGCCCGAAGCGGGCGATTGTGCCGCGAGTCTAGGGATCTGAATCTCTTGTTACCGTGATATTCCGCACTCGACGCTGAACAGGTACCGACCGGCACCTCCTACAATCCCACTCATTTCTCTGAATGGACTCACCATGACCGACACCCTGCTTCTGGTCGACGGCTCCAGCTACCTCTACCGCGCCTTCCATGCCCTGCCCGACCTGCGCAACCCGGAAGGGCATCCCACCGGCGCCCTGTATGGCGTGATCAACATGTTGAAGCGTCTGCGCAAGGACATCCCGAGCAGCTACGCTGCCTGTGTTTTCGACGCAAAAGGAAAAACCTTTAGAGATGATTGGTATCCCGCCTACAAAGCGCAGCGTCCACCCATGCCCGACACGCTGTCCTGCCAGATCGCGCCACTGCATGCGGCCGTGCTGGCATTGGGCTGGCCTCTGTTGATGGTGGACGGCGTCGAAGCCGACGACGTCATCGGCACGCTGGCAAAACAGGCCGAGGCGGCGGGGATGGAGACGGTGATCTCGACCGGCGACAAGGATCTGGCGCAACTGGTGACGCCCAAAGTGCGCCTGATCAACACGATGACCAACGAGGTGCTGGACGCGGCGGGCGTCCAGGCGAAATTCGGCGTGCCACCGGATCGCATCGTCGATTACCTGACCCTGGTGGGCGACACGGTGGACAACGTGCCCGGCGTCGACAAGGTCGGGCCGAAAACCGCGGTGAAGTGGCTGACCGAGTTCGACGGGCTCGACGGACTGCTGGCGCGCGCCGATGAAATCAAGGGCAAGGCCGGCGAGAACCTGCGTGCAGCCCTCGACTGGCTGCCGATGGCGCGCAAGCTGGTGACGGTGAAGACGGATGTGGTGCTGCCCGAGCATGTCAACGACCTGGCCTGGCGTGAGGAAGACCGGGCGCAACTGGCCGAACTCTTCACGACGTACGGCTTCCGTACCTGGCTGCGTGAGATCCAGGATTCCCATGGCCCGGAGGGCGCGCCGGCGGAATCAGGGGAATCCGCCCCGGCGCCCGCCACACCCCGTCCGGCCGACATCGGACCCGTCGAGCGCCGCTACGAAACCCTCCTCGACGAGCCCACCCTCGCCCGCTGGCTGGAGAAACTGCAAGCCGCCGAGCTGATCTGCCTGGACACCGAAACAACCAGCCTCGACCCGATGCGCGCGCAACTGGTGGGCCTGTCGTTCTCCATCGAATCGGGCGAGGCCGCCTATCTGCCGCTGGCGCACCACTACGCCGGAGCGCCGGCACAACTGCCTCTCGCCCAGACACTGGCCAAGCTGAAACCCCTGCTGGAAGACGCAAGCCGGCCCAAGGTCGGGCAGAACCTGAAATACGACTGGCACGTGCTGATGAACCACGGCATCGACCTGCAAGGCATCACGCACGACACGCTGTTGCAGTCCTACGTGCTGGAAGCGCACCTGCGTCACGACATGGACACTCTGGCGGCCCGGCACCTGGGTGAACAGACCATCAAATATGAGGAAGTGTGCGGCAAGGGCGCCAACCAGATCGGCTTCGACCAGGTCGACGTGGCGCGCGCCACCACCTATGCCGCGGAAGATGCCGACATCACGCTCCGCCTGCATCGGACCCTGTACCCGGCAATTGCCCGCGAAAGTGGCCTGGACAAGGTCTACCGCGACATCGAGATGCCGCTGCTGCCCATCCTGGCGACCATGGAACGCACCGGGGTGAAGCTGGACGCCGACCTGCTGCGCCGCCACTCCGTCACCCTCGGCCAGGAAATGCTGGCCATCGAGAAGAAAGCGCACACTGCTGCCGGGCAGCCGTTCAACCTCAACTCGCCCAAGCAACTGGGCGAAATCCTGTTCGGCCAGCTCGGCCTGAAACCGAAGAAGAAGACGCCGGGCGGCGCCCCCTCCACCAATGAAGACGCCTTGCAGGAACTCGCCCTGGATCACCCTCTGCCGAAGCTGATCCTGGACTATCGCGGCCTGGCCAAACTGAAATCGACCTACACCGACAAACTGCCGGGCATGGTCAATCCGGCCACCGGCAGGGTGCACACCACCTACTCGCAGGCCGTGGCGGTGACCGGGCGCCTGGCCAGTTCCGAACCCAACCTGCAGAACATCCCGGTGCGCACACTGGAGGGCCGCAAGATCCGTGAAGCCTTCATCGCCGAACCGGGACACGTCATCGTCTCCGCCGACTACTCGCAGATCGAATTGCGCATCATGGCGCACCTGTCCAATGACGCCGGCCTGCTCAAGGCCTTTTCCGAAGACGCCGACATCCATGCCGCCACCGCCGCCGAGGTGCAGGGCGTGGCACTGGAAGACGTGACCCCGGACATGCGGCGCATGGCCAAGGCGGTGAACTTTGGCCTGATCTATGGCATGTCGGAGTTCGGCCTCGCCGCGCAACTGAACGTCGAGCGTACTGTCGCCCGAGCCTACATCGACCGTTATTTCGCGCGCTATCCGGGCGTCGCCGAATACATGGCGCGCACCCGCGAACAGGCGAAGTCCCTCGGCTACGTGGAAACCCTGTTCGGCCGTCGCCTCTACCTGCCGGAACTCCAGGGCGGCAGCGCTGGCAACAGTGCCGCCCGCCGCCAGGGCGCCGAGCGTGCCGCCATCAACGCGCCGATGCAGGGCACGGCGGCAGACCTGATCAAGCTGGCGATGATCGCGGTGCGTGGCTGGCTGGATGACAACGGGCTGAAGTCGAAGCTCATCATGCAGGTGCATGACGAACTGATCCTGGAAGTACCTGAGAATGAACTGGAAAACATCCGTGGCGGCCTGCCGAAGGAAATGGCGGGTGTGGCGCGGCTGGCCGTGCCATTGAAGGCGGACGTGGGCGTGGGCGCGAACTGGGAGGCGGCGCACTGAACCCGCGCTTGACCCGCCGGAACACGTGAGCCTGGCAATGACCCGGGTCATTCCAGAATATCCGCAACATCGGACCAGATGACTTGATGGGTGCGCCCCTTCCCGGTTTACCCGGCCAAGCCGCCATGGTTAGAATGAAACGAATATCTAATAGACTGTTTTTTCAAGCTTTTCCGAAAAAGGAAACATCATGAAACTGAAACTGATCACCGTAGCGCTCGCCCTGTCGGCCACCCCCGCCCTGGCTGCGATGGGTACCACCGATATCCCCACCTTCGCCGGCCAGGCCGCCGCCCGTGAAGCGGCCAAGACCGCGACCCCCACGACTCCGGAGGAATGGCTGGCGCGGATGACCGATTTCTCGCGCAACCTGTCGGCGTTCAAGGACCCCAAGGTGTTCGTACCCTGGACGAACGCCGTGACCGAGCCTGGCTTCTATGTCGCGATGATGAACGGGATGATGGATCCGGGTGGCTGGCTGAACATGATGAATACCGCCGCGCATCCCGATGCCGTGCGCAACATCGTGCAATTCGCCGATCCCAATGTCTATCTGAAGTGGGCCGCCGCGACAGGTGATCCCAACTTCTACACCGCCCTGCTCACGCAATTGTCCGATCCGGGCAAACTGATGCGCTGGGCGATGCTGCCGGTCGACTCGAAGCTGTGGAACACCATGCTCTCGACCCTCAACCCCAATACCTACATCCGCTGGGGCATGGCCGGCCTGGACCCGCGCGCCTGGAACCTGGCCGGGACCATGGCCAATCCCGCGCTCTACACCGGCATGATGGGCGCGCTGGTGAACCCCTACGGTTATGGCCAGGGCACCAGCAACTGGCTGACATGGGCGCCACAGCCTTCCGTCCAGGGCGCCGGCAGCTTCGCCATGTGGGATCCCGTGGCCATGCTCGGCAACCTCTCCGGCTTCATTCCCGGCATCAATCTCTCGGCGCTGCCGACGCTACCCAATATCGGAATGCCCACCATCAGCCTGCCGACCTTCCCTGTCGCCCCGCCGGCGTTCAATTCCGCGCCGCTGTACGCGCCGACCCCCGCCGCGAAAGCTGCTGAACCCGCCACCGCAAAAACTGCCGAACCCGCCGCCGTGGGCAAGCCCACCGCCGCCGCGCCTGCTCCTGCCGCAGTGGCAGCGCCGGTGGTGGCACCCGCAGCGTCTGCAGCAGTCGCGGCACCCGCGGCACCCGCAGCACCTGCAGCACCCGCAGCACCTACGGCAGTCGCGGCACCCGTCGAAGCCGCCAAACCGGTGACGGTCGCGCCGGTGCAGGCCGCCAAGCCGGCGGAGATCGCGAAGCCCGCTGCAGCGGTCGCGAAAGTCTCCGAGCCCACCCCGTCCAAGGTCGTGGTCGCCGCCGCCCCGGCCCCCGTTGTGGTGGCCGCTCCGGTGGCCGCTCCGGTGAGCACGCCGGCTGCCGCGAGCAACAAGGTGATTCTGGCGGGTGACGCATTGTTCCTGTTGGGCAAATCCGGCATCAAGGATCTGTCCAAGGATGGCAAGAACAGCCTGGACGAGGTGATCACCAAGATCAAAGGCATGATGTCCAGTGTCGACCAGATCAAGGTGGTCGGCCATGCCGACCCCACCGGCAACAGCAAGTCGAACCAGGCGCTGTCCGAGGCACGCGCCAAATCGGTCAAGTCTTACCTGGTCGCCAAAGGTGTGAAACCCGGGGTCATCATCACCAGCGGCATGGGCGACACCCAACCCGTCGTCCAGTGCGACAGCAAGTTGGCGAAACCGGAGTTGCGCGCGTGTCACGCGCCCAACCGCCGCGTGGAAATCGAAATCATCGGCAAGGCCAGGTAAGCGGCACCGCCCGGCCTGGAAGAACCGCCCTTCGGGGCGGTTTTTTCTTGCCCGTTCCCGGACGCGCTATGGCGGCGGGTCGGGAAACTCTTCTTCCATATAACCGATGCGCTGCCAGGAGTTTTCATTGAGGGCAACCTCGTAGCGCGCCCAGTTGCGGAATTCCGCGAGGGTGCACTGCCCGGTCTTGCGCCTGCAGGTGCCGGCGATGCCCTTGAAGGAGACGGTTTCTTGCCCGCTTTCCGCGTCGAGCGAGAAATCGAGCACCTGGCGCACGCCCCAGGCGCGGCCATAGGACCCATTGCTGTAATGCCCGCCGATACGAATGTCGAAGGGGATGCTGAGTGGCTGGTTCATGACTATTTCCGAGTTCACTGATGCGCGTGTCCTGGCCCGCCTAGGGCTGATGCAGTTGCCGCCACAAGGCCAGGAAATCGGCGGCTGCCAGCGGCCGGCTGAAATGGTGGCCCTGCCAGGCATCGCAATCATGGATCTGCAGAAAGGCGAGTTGTTCCTCGGTTTCCACACCTTCGGCGAGCACCTTGAGCTTCAGGTTCTTGCCCATCGCGATGATGGTGGCGGCTATCTCGCTGTCGCTGACATCACCAGGTATGTCGCGAATGAAGCTGCGATCGATTTTCAGCTTGTCGACCGCGAAGCGCTTGAGGTAGGCCAGCGACGAATAGCCGGTTCCGAAATCGTCGATGGCCAGCCCGATGCCCAGCCGCTTCAGCGCGGCCAGCACTTCGCTCGCCTGTCCGCCCTGGGCCATGATGGCGCTTTCGGTGATTTCCAGTTCCAGCAGATGCGCGGGAAAGCCGGTTTCATCCAGCATGGCCTGCAACTGCTCGACCAGGTCATGTTGCTCGATCTGGCGCGAGGACAGATTCACCGCCAGACGAATCGGAGGCAAGCCGGCGTCGAACCAGGTACGGAACTGGCTGCAGGCCTCGCGCAGCACCCACGCGCCGATGGGCCGGATCAGTCCGGTCTCCTCCGCCAGGGGGATGAATTGCGCCGGCGACATCAGCTCGCCCTCCGGCATCCGCCAGCGCAGCAGGGCTTCGGCGCCGATCAGGCGATTATCGCTGGTGGCCAGTTGGGGCTGGTAATGCAGGATGAACTCACCGCGCTCGAGGGCGCCACGCAGACGCGATTCCAGATGCAGGCGCTCGTTGGCGACCCGGGTCAGGGACTCGGTATAGAAGCGGTAGGTATCGCGCCCCTGTGACTTGGCCTGGTAGAGCGCCGCATCGGCGTTGCGCACCAGATGAGTGGCATCGACGGCGTCGTCGGGAAACAGGCTGATGCCGACGCTGGCGCCGCTGAATACCTCCTGGCCGCCGCGCAAGCGGAAGGGCAGGCGCAGCAGCGCGAGCAGATTCTGGGCAACCACGGCGGCCTCGTTGGGCTCCTTCAGGTCTTCCAGGAGCACGACGAATTCGTCCCCGCCGAGACGCGCCAGGGTATCCACCGTGCGCAGGTTATCGGAGAGACGGCTGGCAATGGCCTGCAGCAGTTCGTCGCCAGCCGGGTGGCCCAGACTGTCATTGATGTTCTTGAAGCCGTCCAGATCCATGAACAGGAGTGCCAGGCCACTGTCATGCCGCCGCGAAACATCGATGGCATGATCCAGGCGCGACTGGAACAGCGCCCGGTTGGGCAGGCCGGTGAGCGGATCATGGTGCGCGAGATATTCGAGCTGCGCTTCCGAACGCTTGATCTGGCTGATGTCGGCAAACACCCCGACGTAGTTCACCACGCGGCCGACTTCGTCCTTCAGCGCGCTGATCGACAGCCACTCCGGATATTCCGCGCCCGCCTTGTTGCGGTTCCAGATTTCGCCTTGCCAGCCGCCTTTCTCGGTGATCTGGCGCCAGAGTTCCTGGAAGAACGCGGCGTCATGACGGCCCGAGGCGAGCACGCTTGGCGTCTTGCCAATGAGCTCGCCTTCAGCGTAACCGGTGATCGTCGCGAAGGCGCGGTTGACGAAGAGAATGCGGTTCTCCGCATCCGTCACCATCACCCCTTCCAGGGTGCTGTCGAACACCTTGGCCGCCAGGCGCAACTTGTCTTCGGCCGCCTTGCGCTGACTGATGTCGATAAAGGTGACCACCGCACCGACCAGGCGGTCGTCATGGATCACGGGGTGTGACCAATACTCCACCGGCATGGGCGAGCCATCCTTGCGCCAGAACACCTCGTTTTCCACATGCCGCTTGTCCCGCAGGTTGGCGCGCGGCAAGGCCGGGCAGTCATCCGCCGGGTAGGGGCGGCCGTCGACATGGGTGTGATGGATCAATTCGTGGATGGGGTGCCCGAGCAACTCATCGGTGGTGTCATAGCCGAGCAGTTCCACGCAGGCGCGATTGACGAAACGGCAACGCCAGTCGTTATCGACGCCGAAGATCGCCTCGGCGGTGGAATCCAGCAGCAGATGTATTTCCGCTTCCTTGGCGGCCACAGCCTGCTCCATCCGGTCGCGCCGCAGCACACCGGCCAGCGCGCCAGCAACGGACTCGAGGAACTCCTGTTCCTCCGTGACACGCGGATGGCCCACCGGCAAATACAGCACCAGCACGCCCAGCACCTCGCCGGCGGCCATCAGCGGCAGGCTGTAATGGCCGTGATCACTCATGCCGGGATAGTGGATGTCGTGACGCTCGTCGACATGATCGGCGTATTCGGTGCGGCCGTTCGCGGCGACGCGGCCACACAGGCAATGGCCCAGCGCGACCCGGGCGCAACTGGCCTGGATTTCCGGTGAAAAGTTGCGTTGCGCCCATAGCCGCAGGCCGTCGCTCCCCATGACGAAGACCCCGCCCTTGGGCAGCAGGGTGAGCCAGGAGACGGCGAGCAGGCGGTCCAGGCAGCCTTCCAGCCGTTCTCGCAAGTTGCCATCGCCGATGCCGATCTCGAGGATTTCCCGCAATGCCTTTTGCTGTTCGCGATCCAGCCGGATGCGAGCCTCGTTGCGCTTGCGCTGGCTGATGTCGCGGACCACCGCGACCACGAAGGCGCGACCCGCGTCCGTCACATGGCGCAGGCTGACTTCGGCGGAAAACCACTCGTCCGACTTGCGGCGCATCCGGGTTTCCTCGGTCTGGATGCCGCGCCGGGCGAATGCCGCGGCCCATGCCGGCCAGTTTTCCGCGCCACCGCAGAGTTCCGCGAAATCGAAGCAATATTTTCCGAGCGTCTCCGGCTGGCTATAACCGAGCAGATCTCCGGCCTGCTCGTTGGCCTCCACCACTTTCCCGCTCTGCATTTCAACGACAAAGACGGCATCGTTCACCTGGCTCATCACGCTGCGTTCCAGCAGCCGATGTTCCACCGAGCGCAATCGATCGCGGGTGAGGCTAAGGTCATCTTCCAGCCGATCGATCGTGGCCTGCAGCAATTCGACGTAATGTTCCTGCAGGGCCTTCACCAGGTCGTGGCGGGAGAGCAGACCGGCCAGGCGTCCCGCCGAATCCACCACCACCAGGTGGCGAATGTTGGACTGCTCCATGCGATGCATGGCCGTGGCCAGGAAATCATCCGCCTGGATCGTGATCAACGGCCGACTCATCACCCGGCCCAGTCGCGCCGCGGCCGGATCGCCACCGTGGCGGGAGAGGCGCAGGACATCGCGCGCTGAAAGGATTCCGCTCGGCAGGCCGTCGTCGCGAACCACCACCAGGCAGCTCAGCACCCGCACGGACATGATCCGGGCGGCGGCCAGCAGGCTGTCATCCTCGCCCAGGGTGACCACATTGATGCTCATCGCCGAAGCGACCGTGCGCGGTTGCACCAGGCCTTCCATGCCGATGCTGTGCAGCAGATCGCCCTCGCTGACCAGGCCCAGCAGGTCGCCGGCATCATCCACCAACACCATGTGGCGGGCATTGCGCGCGGCCATGAGCTGATAGGCGCGATGGACATCCATGTCCGGGTTGCTGACCCGCAGCGGTTCCTGCATCAACTCGCCGATCGGGTCGATGTCGCTCCAGCCGCCACGCGCCACCAGCGCCACGCTGTCGCGTTCAGTGAAGATGCCCACGGGTTGCCGCCCGTCGAGCACGACCACACAACTGAGGCGCGCAGTCTCCATGCGCTGCCACACCTCCGCCAGCGGCGTCGTCGTCTCGACGGTGTGCACCGAAGCATTGAGGATCTGTTTCAGGGTGGCGGCAGCCATGAAGGAAAGCAGTAAGGGGGACCGTGATCGGGATGCCCTGATATTACTGCAGGGGAACAGGGTAATCGGGTCGAGACGCGACACATCCCTTGGGCGCGGCCACCTCGACGCGGATCATCGGGTCAGCCGCCGATAGATATCGGACACCTTGAGCGGCAGTTGCCGCACCTCGTCGAGGATGATGTAGCGGGCGGCGCCGTACATATGCGGCAGGTAGTCGCGCGCTTCGCGGTCGATGGTGATGCAGAACGGATGCACTCCGGAGCGCCGGGCCTCGATCAGCGCCATGCGGGTGTCCTCGATGCCGTACTGGCCACGATAGCCATCGAAATAGTCGTCCGGCCTGCCGTCTGAGAGGGTGATCAGGACCCGGTTCGCGGCCTCCACTTCATTCAGCAACTTGGTCAGGTGGCGGATGGCGAAACCCATGCGCGTGTATTCCTGGGCGCGGATGCCGGAGATGCGCGCCTTGACCTCATCGCCGAAGGATTCGGCAAAGGTCTTGATCCGATACAGCTCGCAGCGCTTGCGAGTGACGCCGGAAAAACCATAAATCGCGTAGCGGTCGCCCAGCCGTTCCAGGGCCTCGCACAGCAGGACCAGGGCTTCGCGCTCGGCCTCGTTGATCCAGCCGCGGGTTGAGCCGCTCATGTCGACCATGAACACGACCGCGATGTTGCGATCCGCGCGGTGCTGGCGCACGAACAGGCGGTCGCTCATCTCGCGACCATCCC
The DNA here is from genome assembly GCA_964393825.1 of uncultured Thiobacillus sp. GTDB lineage: Bacteria > Pseudomonadota > Gammaproteobacteria > Burkholderiales > Thiobacillaceae > PFJX01. The sequence continues at coordinate 47,967 of CAYMUY010000030.1, forward strand.
TGGCGTCGGCGAGGGCTTCGACCAGGGCATCGATGTCCACCTCGTCGCCATCGGTCTGGCGTTTCAGGGTCCGGTTTTCATCACGCATCGCCTCGAAGCTCTTGCGCAACTGTTTCACCAGCCCGGCGTATTTCTCCAGGGTCGCCCGATGGAAGCCGTCATGCACCGGCGGCACCTCCTTCTCCCGCACCACGCACCAGTTCTTGCGGTAATGCTCGCGACCCATGTCCCACTCCGGATAGAACAGCGCGCCCTCCTCGTGATAGGTGCCCTGCCAGACCGAGTCCGGATCGGGGGTCTGCTCTCCGAGCAGGCTGGCGTCATATTCGCCGTCGCCGGCCGGGACCAGGTAGTCCGGCGGAATTTCACCGAAATCGAGGTAGATCGAGGACATCAGTGCCTTGACGTCGTCCGGCGGCGCGACCGGCGCGCCGTCCAGGGTGATCTCCATGTCCATCCGCCCGTCCTCGTCGTCGACTTCGGCCTCGAAGCGAGGCGCGTCATCCTCGGGATTTCGCCGCGCCGCATCCGGGCCACGCCTGCCGTGCTCTTCCAGCAACTCGGCCAGTTTCACCCGCAACCGCGCTTTCTCCTTGTCCCGGCGTGCCGTGAAGGCGGCGGCGACGGCCTCCGGATTCAACACGCCCTGGAAACACCAGGGCGTGAACTCCGGCAGCCGCAAGGCATCGCCGAGCAGGGTCAGGCTGTCGTCGAGTCCGGCCTCGGGTTGCGCCAGTCGCCGCGCGAGCGCCTCCCAGCCCGGTGGCGGTGTTTCGCCCAGCAGGGATTTGAGCCGTTCCATGTCGCGGTACAGGCCCGGCAGTTCGCGCGCGATACAGGCGGACAGGCGCAGGGTTTCCAGTCCATGGAGTTGCGCCAGCGCCAGCCGCGGATCCGGGAAACCGGCGCAGGCGGCGGCGAGATCGGCGCGGAAAGTGCCGAACCGGGTCTGTGCCCAAAGCAGCGCCACCGCCGCCTTGGCCAGCTTGAAGTTGTCCGCGACAGCCGGAAACCGCGCCATGACCGCGGGCAGCATGATTTTCTCGGTATCGGTGTACAGGCGGTCGCCCTGCTCCAGACGCAGGGGTCGCCCCGACAAGCCGCGCACGAAATTGCCGAGCACGCCGGCGACATCCTCGAACAGGACGCCCGCGGTCATTTCCAGTTGCCGCTCGGCGTAGTGGTCGACCTCTTCCATCACCTTGAGGGCGGGGCGCAGGCCCTGGCGATCGTAGACGTCACAGGCGCCGATCACCCAGGCTTCCATCAGGCGATGGTCCATGCGCCCCACCAGGTCCGGCGCGCGACGGGCGAATTGCCAGGCCACTTCCAGATTGCTGCTGGCAACACGCTTGACCCAGTCGAGAACGAAGTCCTGCTCCGCCTTCGGCAGGCGCGCCAGCTTCTCGGCGGCGGGGCCGACCTTGCGGAAGGAAAAATCGGCTTCCAGCCAGCCTTCCAGCAGGTGGGTGATGGCTTCGGCGTCCATCACCCGACCCTGTGCTCCGGACCGGGGCGTGGCGGCCGCATCAGAACAGGGAAGACGACAGTTCCTGGATCGCCGCCAGCATATCGGCGTCGTCGGTGATCGCCTGGGCGACGGCGCTCTGGCAGGCCAGCACCGGATCGATGCCACTGGCGATCAACTTGCCCGCATGCACCAGCAAGCGGGTCGAGGCGCCCTCCTCCAGGCCGGCACCCTTGAGGTTGCGCGTGGTCTCGGCAAAACGCACCAGGCGCGCGGCCAGGGCAGCGTCGACACCGGACTCGTTGGCGACGATGCGCGCCTCCAGACCTGGCTCCGGGTAATCGAATTCGAGCGCGACGAAGCGTTGCCGGGTGGATTGCTTGAGGTCTTTCAGAACGCTCTGGTAGCCGGGGTTGTAAGAGATGGCCAGGCAGAAATCGTCCGTTGCCTCGAGCAACTGGCCCAGTTTCTCCATGGGCAGGGTACGGCGGTCGTCGGCCAGCGGGTGGATCACCACCATCGTGTCCTTGCGCGCCTCGACAATCTCGTCGAGGTAGCAGATGCCGCCGACGCGCACCGCCCGGGTTAGTGGCCCGTCCACCCAGACCGTCTCGCCGCCCTTCACCAGATAGCGCCCCACCAGGTCGGAGGCGGTGAGGTCGTCATGGCAGGACACCGTGATCAGTGGCCGCTGCAGGCGCCAGGCCATGTGCTCCATGAAACGCGTCTTGCCACAACCCGTGGGCCCCTTCAGGAGAATGGGCAGACGATTGGCGTACGCGGCCTGAAAAATGGGAATCTCGTTTCCCACCGCCTCGTAATAGGGCTCGCTCTTGATGAAGTGGGCTTCCGGGGCAAGGGTATGGGCTTCCATGACAAGACTCTGTGAGGTTCGGCAGATGCTTCGAATGTCGCCGAAGCGACGCTTCGATACAACCCCACCGAAGTCACGGTTGATGGCGACAATCACCTGGGCACCAGGATTTGTATTCCGGATTTCAACGGTCCCGAATCAGGTATTATTACTTTAGAAATATATCTCTAGCCCCTGCATTCACCTAAGTCACTTTCTGCCACGCTGCCCGCAAGGATGCCCCGCATGCCGTCCCGCCCATTCCCCGCGCGATACGACCCCGGCCCGGCCTTGTCGGCATGATGATTCGTCTCACCGACCTCCTGATCAACCGCTCCTCCTGGAAGTATTGGATGGGCATGGTGGTGCTGTCGCTGCTGGCGACTGAAGTGGTTGTGGCGGCGATGGCCATGCTGCTGCATGGGAAGATCACCGCGGATTTTCTGCTGACCGGCATGGTCGCATCGCTGCTGGTGGCTTCGCTGGTGACAACACTCTTGCTGGGCATGACCAGCCGGACGCGGTTGCTCGCCGATTCCCTCGCGAAAAGCGAAGGCAAGCTGCGCACCCTGTTCGAGGTCTCTCCTCTCGGGATTGCACTGACCGATGCACAGGGCCGTCACCTTGAATTCAACGCAGCCTACCTGCGCCTCTGCGGTTATTCGGAAGACATGTTGCGAGGGCTCTCCAGCCACGCTTTGACCCCGGCAGAGGGTGTGGGAGAGGCCATCCGTCAGCGTGAACTGTTATTGCGGGAGGGCCGCCTTGGCCCCTATGAAAAGATGCTGCTGTGTCACGACGGCAGCCAGCGCCCGGTGCGTACCAGCGCGTTCCTGGCCCATGCCGACGAAGGCCGCCAATACATCTGGACCCTCGTCGAAGACATTTCCGAACAGAAACGGAAAGACAAGCTGATCTGGACCCAGGCCAACTACGATGCCCTGACGGAACTTCCCAACCGGCACCTGCTGATGGATCTGATGCAGTTGTCCCTGGCCACCAGCCAGCGGAGCGGACTGCGCGGCGCTCTCCTGCTGCTGGATCTGGATCACTTCAAGACGCTCAACGACACGCTAGGCCACGGCCAGGGCGACAAGTTGCTGCGTGAGGTCGCTCGCCGCCTGCGCGCCAGCATCCGTGATCAGGACACCCTGGCGCGCCTGGGTGGCGACGAATTCGCGGTCCTGCTGGAAGATCTTTCCGGGGACCCGACTGAAGCCGCCATCCAGGCCGAGACCGTCGCGGAAAAGATTCGTGCCGGCCTCACCCCGGCCGTCGTGCTGGACAGCGGTGAACACCACGTCTCCAGCAGCATCGGCATCGTCCTGTTCCTGGGACGCGATCGACCATTGCAGGATCTCGTCAGCTATGCCGATGCGGCGATGTACCAGGCCAAGCAGGATGGTCGCAACACCATTCGGTTCCATGACTCGCACATGCAGGCTGTCCTGGAAAAACGCAGCATCCTGGAACAGGCCATCCGCCAGGCACTCGCAAAGAATGAATTCAGATTGCACTACCAGCTGCAAGTGGACCAGCACGGGCGGGGCCTGGGAGTCGAGGCGCTGATCCGCTGGCAACACCCCGAGCAGGGCACCATCTCACCCGCTGAGTTCATCCCGATAGCGGAAGACACTGGCCTGATCGTGCCGATCGGCAAATGGGTCATGGAAACGGCCTGCCGGCAGATCATGGCCTGGCAAGCCAATCCTGCCATGGCCGGGTTGACGATTGCGGTGAACGTCAGTGCCCGCCAGTTCCAGGATCCTGGTTTCGTCGAGCATGTCAGTCAATTGATCAAAACAAGCGGCATTCCAAGTGGTCACCTGAAGCTGGAACTGACCGAGAGCATGGTCCTGAAGCAGATCGAGGACAGCATCACCAAGATGAACATGCTCAAGGCGCTGGGTGTACGCTTCGCGCTCGACGACTTTGGCACCGGCTACTCCTCCCTGGCTTACCTGAAGCGCCTCCCCGTCGACCAGATCAAGATCGACCGTTCCTTCGTCCTCGATCTCAGCCACAACCCCCATGACGCCGTCATCGTGAAGGCCATCCTCTCCCTGGCCGGCAGCCTCGGCCTCGATTCCATCGCCGAGGGTGTGGAAACCGGGGAACAGCGCAACTTCCTGGAGTCACACGGCTGCCTGGCCTACCAGGGTTATTTGTATAGCCGGCCGGTGCCGGCGGCAGTCCTGGAGCGGGAATTGGCCGCGCGATCCCGGTAATGCACGTCGTACAGGCCAAAAAATGACAAACGGCCCCGAAGGGCCGTTTGTCGCGATTCGAATCGGGCTACTTGCAAGCCATCGCACCCCGCATCTGCTTCATGCGTTCAGCCTGAATGCCGCCGGCAATGGCCTTGGCCTCGGCAATCTTTCCAGCGTAGACATTGGGAATGATCTCACCTTCGCGGGTGGCCTTGAACGCATCCCAGGCGGGCTTGAACGCAGCGGCCTTGGCTTCATCGCTGGCGTTGTAGCTCTTCATCATGGCGGCGAGGGTGGCGTCGAGTTTGGCGCTGGCGGCGTGGACCTTGCCCTTGAGGTCATCCTGGGTGGCCTTGTCGCTGGAACCGATCATGGCAACCAGATGTCCACGGGCTTCCATGAGGGCGCCACAGGCATCGTCAGCGGGTGCCGCGATGGCGGGTTGTACAGCGGCAAGCAGCAGTGCGGCAAACGGGACTACGATGAACTTGTGCATGGTGATCTCCTGACGGGCTGGGTTAAGCCGCCGGGCGCCGGGGAATCCGGCACCTGCGGCGGGGAACAACCAGGACCATGCTCTTCATATGGTTATTATGCGGCCTTGATATAGGTCAAATGAACCAGGGCCGCGCACTCGCGCCGTTGCACTATCGCCTCAGCCGCAATCCTTGGTGCCGCAACTCAGGTCGCCGGGGCGGCCGGGCTCGCTGTACTTGTCTTCTTCCAGCTGCTCGCGATTGGACAGGTATTCCTCGCGCAGTTTTTCGGCCTTGGCCTTGAGTCGCCCCATGCGTGCTTCGTAAGCCCCCGGCTGTTCAGCCAGGAATTTCTCGCCAAACAGGGCATGCTTGAGGAAGTTGTAACCGAACTCCAGCAAGGCCTCGTCATCGGCCAGGAGAGTGGCCATGACGTCCATGGGAATCTCGTAGGTGCGATTGAAGGAGTCGCTGGAGACGAAGGCGCGGAAGCGATCGATATCGTAGCTGGCCATGAAGAAAAGCTGATTGGAGACGGCCGGCGGCTTGCCGATGCCGGGCCCGGCGGATTTGCGCTTCAGCACCAGCTGGCGCCAGCCGCGGCCTTTCTCGTCATATTCGTCGACACCCTGCTCCTTGCGGTAGTCGTCGATGGTCAGCGAACGCGGCTCCTGATGGCCAAGGCAGTGCTTCTCCTCGACCATGGCATAGACGGCGCGGTCGGTGAATTCTTCCTGGTTGCGCATCGACAGGAGAGCGATCGGGTAGTAGCGGCAGGCGGTGGGCCGATTATCATAAACGCCACAGCCCTCCGGCTTCATGAACTGGCAGGCGGTACCACCCTCCACCGGGCGCAGCTTCACGCCCGGCATGCCGTCCTGGTCCATTTCATAGGGCACGGTGTACTGCTTGAGAAAGTCGCCGGACGACAGTTCCAGATGGTCTTTCAGACGCAGGATGTCATAAGGCGTCAGGGTGATGTCGATGTTGGCGCAACAGGCGTTCCAGCAGCCCACATCCTTGTGACAGCGGAACTGGATGACCTTGTCGCCGTCGAGCATGTTGGGCATGACCGGGCTGAGTTCGAAGGGAGCGTCCTGCGCCAGGTTCTTGAATTGGGTTTCGTCCATGATCGACCTCGAGAATGCGGTACGGAAAGAAGCGTTTAGATGGGGGGTAAAACGCCATTCGCAAGAGCGGTCGCTTGCGAATGGCGGCTCTCGAACAGCCCACGAAAAAAAACCGGGCGCCTTGTGAGCGCCCGGCCTTTTTAGCTACAGCACCCGATTAGTGAGGGGCGGCTGCCTTGAACAGCTTGGACTTGTCGACCAGGTCCACGTGCGCACGCTTGAAGTTGGTCCACTTCTGCGTGGTCTTGTCGTAGATGGAGTTGCCGA
>CAYMUY010000031.1:0-7461 GCA_964393825.1 uncultured Thiobacillus sp.
CTCCACGGCAACACCATCAGCCTCAGCTCTTACACCACGTCCGGGGACACGCCCGTTCCCCGCGCCAGCGGGGATGAACCGTCAGCCGGTGCGTCGCCGTCCGCCGTCCGTCCGTGTTCCCCGCGCCAGCGGGGATGAACCGGTGCAGGACTGGAGTGAGGCGGCAGAGCGGCAGTGTTCCCCGCGCCAGCGGGGATGAACCGCAGGGGTTGATGCTCGTCGGCGCGGCGGTGCTGTGTTCCCCGCGCCAGCGGGGATGAACCGGCGGCGGGCATCGCCGCTGGAATAGCGGACGAGTGTTCCCCGCGCCAGCGGGGATGAACCGCGTTCCAGAAAGGCCGGATCAGCGCCGATCAAGTGTTCCCCGCGCCAGCGGGGATGAACCGTGAATTGTGGTTCACCTGGAACCCGCTGAAAGGTGTTCCCCGCGCCAGCGGGGATGAACCGCTACTGGAAGACACGATAGAGCGGTTGGGCGTGTGTTCCCCGCGCCAGCGGGGATGAACCACCGCGCCGCTGACGCAGGATCTGCTCGATGCCGTGTTCCCCGCGCCAGCGGGGATGAACCGGGCGAGAGCATCATCGAGCAGCGCTACCTCGCGTGTTCCCCGCGCCAGCGGGGATGAACCGGCCACGCCGAAACAGGCCGTGCCGAACAGGTAGTGTTCCCCGCGCCAGCGGGGATGAACCGCTACCCGTTGCAGTAACACGTCGGTTAATTGCGTGTTCCCCGCGCCAGCGGGGATGAACCGGATAGGAGAAACATAGATGGCACCACCCCCGAGTGTTCCCCGCGCCAGCGGGGATGAACCGGTCGGCAGATGCGGGGGTGGATACGATTGCAGGTGTTCCCCGCGCCAGCGGTGTCAGACGACAAGTAAAACTGACCCCCTGACGACACGAAGAATTGACCCCCTTGGCCAATGACCAGGAGGTCACATGAAGCAAGCAAGAGCGCACCATCGCGTCCTTTGTTCAGGCAAAGGAGAGCGGATGCAAGAACCGGAGACGATCCAACAGATGTTGGCTTTACACGCACTGGGCTGGGGCACGAAGCGGATCGCCGGCGAGTTGGGGGTGGCGCGCAACACCGTCAAGCGCTACCTCGCGGCGGGTGGCTACGTTCCCTACCCATCGCCTACGCGACCCGGCAAATTGGCCGGCCTGGAAGACTGGCTCAAGGAACAGTTCCTACAGCACCGCGGCAACTGTGATGTCGTGCGCCAAGAACTCGCCCGCGTCCACGGCCGCCTCGCCAGCCTACGCACCGTCGAGCGTGCCTGCCGGCCCTACCGCGCCGAACTCGCCGCCCGAGCCCGCGCCACCCTGCGCTTCGAAACCCCGCCAGGCAAACAGATGCAGATCGACTTCGGCGTCGCCACCGTCGAAATCGGTGGCGAGAAGGAACCCGTCCACCTCTTCGTTGCCACCCTCGGCCACTCCCGCCTGGGCTACGTCGCCGCCTTCACCCACGAACGCCAATCCGCCTGGTTCGCCGGCATGGAAGGCGCCTTCGCCCACTTCGGTGGCATCCCGCGTGAAGTCTTGATGGACAACGCCCGTCCCCTGGTCGACCGCCACAACGTCCAGACCCGCGAAGTCGTCTTCAACGAACGCCTCACCGCCTTCGCCCGCCACTGGGGCTTCACCCCCAAAGCCTGCGCCCCCTACCGTCCCCGCACCAAAGGCAAGGACGAGAACGGCGTCGGCTACGCCAAGAAGAACGCCCTGGCCGGCCGCACCTTCGCCAGTTGGGCGGCCCTGGAAGCCCACCTCGCGCAATGGCAACGGGAAGTCGCCGACGTGCGCTGCCACGGCAGCACCGGCGAGGCCCCGCGCACCCGCTTCGAGCGAGAGGAGCGGTCGGTGCTGGCCCCGCTGAATGGGCGTCCCCCCTACGCCCAGGCGCGGGAACTGCGCCGCGTTGTCAGTTCCGAAGCCTGCGTCGAGGTCGATACCCACCGCTACAGCGTGCCCTGGCGGCTGATCGGTGAGGAAGTGACCGTGCGCGTCGAAGGCGAGGGCCTGGCGATCAGCCATGCCGGCCGGATCGTGGCCCGCCATGAAGTGCTCCAGGGAACCCGGGGCCGGTCCATCGAGCCCGCCCACTTCGACGGCCTGGTCGGCCGCGCCTTCGCGCCTCGGGGGCTGCCGGCCAACCCCGAGCCGGCTGCCCCCGAGGCGCGAATCCCACTGGGCGGCGAGCTGGCGCGGCCCTTGGAGGAATACGAAGCGATCACGGGAGGGGCCTTCTGATGGACCATGAACACCTGACCGCCATGTTGAGCCGGCTGCAACTCACCGCCATCCGCGACCAACTCGACAGCCTGCTGGATGAAGCCGGCCGCAAGGAACTGAGCCTGCGCGAGACCTTGTACTTCCTGTGCGAGCGGGAGATCGCCCGCAAGGACGAACGGCGCATCCAGATGGGGATGTCGATCGCCCACTTCCCGCGCGTCGCCACGTTGGCGGGCTTCGACTACACCGCCCAGCCCAGCCTGGACGCCCGGCAGATTCGCGACCTGGCGGCCAGCCGCTGGATCGCCCACGGCGAGAACCTGCTGTTGCTGGGGCCGCCGGGGGTGGGCAAGACGCACTTGGCCATCGCACTGGGGCGGGAGGCGATCCTGGCGGGCTACAGCACCCTGTTCGTGACGGCGCCGGCGCTGCTGGCGGCCTTGGCGCGGGCACATGGCGAGGGGCGGCTGGAGGAGAAGCTGGCGCACTTCGCCAAACCGAAGCTGTTGATCGTGGATGAACTGGGCTATCTGCCGTTCGAGGCGAACGCGGCGCACCTGTTCTTCCAGTTGATCTCGCGCCGCTACGAGCGGGGTAGCCTGTTGATTACCAGCAACCGGACGGTGGGCGAGTGGGGTGGGGTGTTCGGCGACGCAATCGCCGCCACGGCCATTCTGGACCGCCTGCTGCACCACAGCCATGTAGTAACGATCCGGGGCGAGAGTTATCGCCTCAAAGAGAAGCGTCGAGCCGGGGTGCTGCCGCGGCAGCACCCCGGCTCGACGGAATCCATGTCAGTTCAGCAACCCGCCTGAGGGGTCAATTCTGGATGTCGCCAGGGGGTCAGTTTCTGGTGTCGCTTGACAAGCGGGGATGAACCGAGGCCGGCAGCATCACGCTGAGCGGACGCACGCGTGTTCCCCGCGCCAGCGGGGATGAACCGTGGCAAACATGGTACCTATGCGGACGATTGCTGTGTTCCCCGCGCCAGCGGGGATGAACCGAGCCAACTCTTGCCAGATCCACGGCCGCCGTGGTGTTCCCCGCGCCAGCGGGGATGAACCGACAGAATCAACCGTCGCGCTCTCTGGCTCGCTGTGTTCCCCGCGCCAGCGGGGATGAACCGCGCCTCGTCTAGGCTGGCGTAATAGTAGTAGCGTGTTCCCCGCGCCAGCGGGGATGAACCGCAAATCGAGACTGCGCTGGCTGGCGTTCTGCGGTGTTCCCCGCGCCAGCGGGGATGAACCGAATTCGTAATACTTCTTACGCGCAGCTTAAACGTGTTCCCCGCGCCAGCGGGGATGAACCGGTGATGGACAAAAAGCTGATGGTAGGTGCCGCGTGTTCCCCGCGCCAGCGGGGATGAACCGCAGAAATTTGTAGATGCCATGCGAATGGACGGGTGTTCCCCGCGCCAGCGGGGATGAACCGTCCTCCAGTGGTCCGAGTGGTCAGACCCTGCGGTGTTCCCCGCGCCAGCGGGGATGAACCGTTACATCTAGCGCGGGATCGGACCCGAGTGGTGTGTTCCCCGCGCCAGCGGGGATGAACCGTCGGCCGTGGTCTTCCATGAATCCTTTGTAGCGTGTTCCCCGCGCCAGCGGGGATGAACCGTGATGTGCATCACTGACAAGTAAAAGGGCCGGGTGTTCCCCGCGCCAGCGGGGATGAACCGAAGGTTCCAGCCGGGCAGAACAGCGAGGCCTTGTGTTCCCCGCGCCAGCGGGGATGAACCGAAAGACCGCGAGACGCCCGCCAGCGCCGCGCAGTGTTCCCCGCGCCAGCGGGGATGAACCGGTACTGATGCTGACGGGACATATCTGGAGTTCGTGTTCCCCGCGCCAGCGGGGATGAACCGGAACTGGGCGAGTATCAGGTAAAGGTCGCCGGGTGTTCCCCGCGCCAGCGGGGATGAACCGCGATCCGCACCGACGGCCACCCCCCGACACCTGGTGTTCCCCGCGCCAGCGGGGATGAACCGCCGGTTCGCTGGCCAATCTGCACCGGCGCAGCGTGTTCCCCGCGCCAGCGGGGATGAACCGGATGGGGTAGGGCCAAGACCGGCGACCAGAAGGTGTTCCCCGCGCCAGCGGGGATGAACCGGCACCGGCAGGGGTTTCCCCCTCCCCGCTCGAGTGTTCCCCGCGCCAGCGGGGATGAACCGGATTTGCGCGCATCCGGCATGCCTGGGTCGATGTGTTCCCCGCGCCAGCGGGGATGAACCGGCTTCTGGGGCGACGTGCGATAGCATGGAATAGTGTTCCCCGCGCCAGCGGGGATGAACCGCGGCGGCGGATCGCCATCGCGGCCAGGGTGGCGTGTTCCCCGCGCCAGCGGGGATGAACCGGCGAGTGCATCACCATCAATGCTTGCGCGGCGGTGTTCCCCGCGCCAGCGGGGATGAACCGAACAGTGGTCCAGCCTGCCCGGCTGGCGACGCGTGTTCCCCGCGCCAGCGGGGATGAACCGACGGGCGCTCCCTATAGTCCAGGATAGGCGGGGTGTTCCCCGCGCCAGCGGGGATGAACCAGCTGAGGCGGCATTGACCGCCATCAGCGACGAGTGTTCCCCGCGCCAGCGGGGATGAACCGCGAAATACCGCCCATCGACAAGGCGCTGTAGTGTGTTCCCCGCGCCAGCGGGGATGAACCGACGAAAGCGAGTCTCCCTGTCGCCGTGATTGAGTGTTCCCCGCGCCAGCGGGGATGAACCGGTGTTCCGGCACTGCGAGGACTGGCTATCAGAGTGTTCCCCGCGCCAGCGGGGATGAACCGCCCGCGACGCTGTTCCTCGGTGCTGGCCTGAAGTGTTCCCCGCGCCAGCGGGGATGAACCGGTGCGCACCCAGACCCTGGTGGCCAAGCGCAAGTGTTCCCCGCGCCAGCGGGGATGAACCGGGTATTCCGATTGCCGGATCTGGATTGATATTGTGTTCCCCGCGCCAGCGGGGATGAACCGCGCAAGGAGGTGGAGGCCAGCGCCAGGGATGAGTGTTCCCCGCGCCAGCGGGGATGAACCGACCTGGCGGTCGCTGACGCCAAACAGGGTGGCGTGTTCCCCGCGCCAGCGGGGATGAACCGCCAACGCCAGCATGGAGGCGATGACCAAGGCGGTGTTCCCCGCGCCAGCGGGGATGAACCGCCAGCGCGCCTCGCATTCGAGCCGGTATTCCGGTGTTCCCCGCGCCAGCGGGGATGAACCGCTGGCGCTGGGGTTGGCGGCGTAGCCGCCGGTGTGTTCCCCGCGCCAGCGGGGATGAACCGCGCCGTGGACTCGGGACAACCGCAATGAAAACGTGTTCCCCGCGCCAGCGGGGATGAACCCGGTTAGCGCCGCGCTGGCGGTGCGGGCACGGCGTGTTCCCCGCGCCAGCGGGGATGAACCGCGCCCGGCTGACCGGCAACCGCGCGAGGACAAGTGTTCCCCGCGCCAGCGGGGATGAACCGACCTCCACGCCACCGGCGCCCGCCACATCTGGGTGTTCCCCGCGCCAGCGGGGATGAACCGCAGGCCATCATCGCCGCTGACCGCCGCTATCTGTGTTCCCCGCGCCAGCGGGGATGAACCGCTTGGCGGCCCATTCCGCTCCCGCGAGTTTGCGTGTTCCCCGCGCCAGCGGGGATGAACCGTAGCGGCTGTTGAGGATGGCGTCGGAGCGCCAGTGTTCCCCGCGCCAGCGGGGATGAACCGTCCTTCTCGCGTTCGTCATCCATTTCCCTGACGTGTTCCCCGCGCCAGCGGGGATGAACCGGAGGCCGACGACGTCGACCCGTTCAGCGCCGAGTGTTCCCCGCGCCAGCGGGGATGAACCGTCCGCGACCCGGTGACCACCTGATTCGACTGGGTGTTCCCCGCGCCAGCGGGGATGAACCGCGCCACGCCGTCCTCGCGCAACACGCGCAGTGCGTGTTCCCCGCGCCAGCGGGGATGAACCGCAAGTCAGGCGCGGCGGCGATCAGGTTCGCAGGTGTTCCCCGCGCCAGCGGGGATGAACCGCCACCAGCCACCACTCGCCATGTCCACACAGAGTGTTCCCCGCGCCAGCGGGGATGAACCGCAGGATCGTCTGCCCGGGCGACGCCACCGGTGGTGTTCCCCGCGCCAGCGGGGATGAACCGGTGGGCGGCATGGATACCGGGCTGTTGATCCTGTGTTCCCCGCGCCAGCGGGGATGAACCGTGCACCTCCACGGCCAGGTGATCGGCCAGGTGGTGTTCCCCGCGCCAGCGGGGATGAACCGGAACAGCTAGACACGCTGGAGGGTGTGCTCGAGTGTTCCCCGCGCCAGCGGGGATGAACCGCCTACCCGGAGGAAATCCGCCTAGCCGGGGACGTGTTCCCCGCGCCAGCGGGGATGAACCGGCGTGAGCTACAGCAAGGCAACACTGGGCACGGTGTTCCCCGCGCCAGCGGGGATGAACCGTGACGTGTATATCTAGTTTGGCGGCATCTTGTGTGTTCCCCGCGCCAGCGGGGATGAACCGCCACTGGCTGCCCACGCGCTCCCACTCGATTTGTGTTCCCCGCGCCAGCGGGGATGAACCGGACTTGCGCGCGGCGGAACTGGAAGCGGCGCTGTGTTCCCCGCGCCAGCGGGGATGAACCGCGGGCGGGTTTTTCCGCATCCTGTCGGCGGTGGTGTTCCCCGCGCCAGCGGGGATGAACCGGAACTGCCCTTGAACACGGCTTCTTGCTCGGCGTGTTCCCCGCGCCAGCGGGGATGAACCGATCACTTTACCGTTCGCCTTCAGCTTGATCAGGTGTTCCACGCGCCAGCGGGGATGAACCGAACTGGCGGACGTGACCACGCCAGCGAAAGCCGTGTTCCCCGCGCCAGCGGGGATGAACCGCCCTGGCACCTATGCCACGAATCCAGATGGAAGTGTTCCCCGCGCCAGCGGGGATGAACCGGACGCGGCGGGGAACATCTGGGTTACGTTCGGGTGTTCCCCGCGCCAGCGGGGATGAACCGGCGGTCGATTCGTTGGTGGGCTTCTTGGGCCGGTGTTCCCCGCGCCAGCGGGGATGAACCGTGACCTTCTGAGCGCCCGCCTACATAGGCCCAGTGTTCCCCGCGCCAGCGGGGATGAACCGCCCCGGGGAACTGGGGCATTCTGCTACGGCGCGTGTTCCCCGCGCCAGCGGGGATGAACCGATCCATTCCGCGGTGCGCTGGTACTGGCCTTTGTGTTCCCCGCGCCAGCGGGGATGAACCGTGGAGCGG
>CAYMUY010000031.1:7561-53355 GCA_964393825.1 uncultured Thiobacillus sp.
CGCCACCCCGCGCGAGGCGGCGGCGTGTTCCCCGCGCCAGCGGGGATGAACCGTGGAGCGGCGCCACCCCGCGCGAGGCGGCGGCGTGTTCCCCGCGCCAGCGGGGATGAACCGTGAAGGCACAGAAAACCGGCCTGCTCTATCGCGTGTTCCCCGCGCCAGCGGGGATGAACCGTTTACCGAAATCACCGGCCGTGATTACGTGGAGTGTTCCCCGCGCCAGCGGGGATGAACCGGTCGGCGAGGATTTGCGACGAATAGAGGCGGGGTGTTCCCCGCGCCAGCGGGGATGAACCGTCGGCACTGCACCGCCACGGCAGCGCACTGGAGTGTTCCCCGCGCCAGCGGGGATGAACCGTCGATCACCGCCGCCACCAAAACCAACCCCGTGTGTTCCCCGCGCCAGCGGGGATGAACCGCCAGGGCCGAAAATCTGTTCGTACGACGCCCCGTGTTCCCCGCGCCAGCGGGGATGAACCGGCGTTGCGAATGTTCTCGTCCACCATGAAGTCGTGTTCCCCGCGCCAGCGGGGATGAACCGCTGTCAACGACGCCCACAATCAGTTCTACCGTGTGTTCCCCGCGCCAGCGGGGATGAACCGCCTGTCCCGCTCGAAACGCCAGCTCGCGCTCCGTGTTCCCCGCGCCAGCGGGGATGAACCGGTGTACGGAGACAAGACCGAATCAACCGTCGCGTGTTCCCCGCGCTAGCGGGGATGAACCGGCGACGGGTCAGCGTACTGGGAAGCCCGAACCGTGTTCCCCGCGCCAGCGGGGATGAACCGGCGGTGCAGCTCATGGTCATCCCGTCACTCGGGTGTTCCCCGCGCCAGCGGGGATGAACCGCACGGCTGCCCGGTGTAATGCTCGGACAGGCCGTGTTCCCCGCGCCAGCGGGGATGAACCGGCGCCGGGGTCGATCTGTTCGCGAAATCCGGCGTGTTCCACGCGCCATCGCGGATACGTCGGCTGGCGCCTGTCAGCCGACCGCCAGCCGGTCGATGTCGGCGCGGGCCGCATTCAGCGCGGATGACCATCATTGGTGGCCTGGACTTGAAGTGTTTGCTGGTGTTGGCCATAGTGGGCCCATGCCCCGTCAAACATCCTCAAGCGCCTGTCTCCTGCCCGTCACGCTGCTGGCCTTGGTGCTGGCCGTGGCTATTCCGTACATGTGGGCGGTGTTTCTGATCCCGGCCGCCATCACCGAGGCGCACGCCGTGGCCTGGATGCTGGGGCTGTAGCCCGTTGTGCGGGCGGGTTTCGACCAACTCCCTACGCCACCCGCACAGCTCATGCTCGCATCAGCCATCTTTCTCTTCTTCGCGGCGTTCGCTTTTACGCTTGCGCTGGGCGTGCCTTGGGCGATCTTCAAGATCATCCAGGCCTGGAGGACTATCAAGCACCCGAACTGAGCCCGAACGCCGCCAGCGCGGGGTCGTGCTCATTCGGCCGGCGACCGATTTACCGGCCAGCGCGCCGATCAACGATTCAAACGTGTTCCCCGCGCCTGCCGGTTCAGCCACGCGCGTGCAGGCGAGACGCCTGCGCTACATGCCGCCTGCGCTACACCTGTGTTCCTCCCGTTGGTTTTGTGCCTTGCCTTGGGTCAGAACGGCCTAGTCGCCGAGCGCGCTGACTCGCACAGCGACGTTCGGCAGGGGGGGCATGCCGGCGGCGGGGCCGATGTAGTCGCCGGCGACAGGGGGGACGGCTTCGGGGTGGCGGGCGACGGCGGTGGCGATGTGGCGGTTGCCGGCGACTTCGCCGCTGGTGGGGTCGAATCCTTTCCAGCCGGCGCCGGGCAGGTAGACCTCGGCCCAGGCATGGGTGGAGGCGTTGCCGGTTTCGAGGGCGGGGGCGTAGAGATAGCCGCTGACGAAGCGGCTGGCCAGGCCGATGTGGCGACACGCTTCGATGAAGAGGGCGGTGAAATCGCGGCATGAGCCGCTGGCCAGGGCGAGTGTGGTGGCGGGGGATTGCACGCCGGGGGCTTCGCGCATCTGGTAGTTGAAGCGGGAGGCGATGGCGCGGTTCATCCGGTCGAGCAGGGTGAAGGTCTGCATCGATTGCCGTAGCGCGAGTTCATCCATCCACTGGATCACCGCGTTGCGCTCGTCCGGATAGACCGCGAACAGGAAGGGGGCGAGTTCGGCTTGTTCCGCTTCGATATAGGCGAAAGGGTGGATGACGGCATAGTCGTCGACCAGGAAGTCGAAGGGGTTGTCTTCGTAGTGCTGGATGACGACTTCACTGGCGATGTGCAGGGTGTCGGTGGCTTGGGAGAAGCTCACCACGGCCACCGAATTGTCGAGGACGTCGCGTTTCCATTGCAGGGTATGCGCGGGATGGATGTGCAGGAGGGAGGACTCGATGCGGACGTTGTGGTTTTCCCTGGGACGCAGCAGCAGTCGGTGGGGCAGCAGGGTGACCGGCGCGGAGAACTGGTATTCGGTGACATGGCTGATGTTGAGTCGCCGCATGAGGAGGCCTTTTCGTGAAGTCGGGCTCGACCCTATACCTCCTGGATGCGTACTACCACCCCGTCTTGTGCTGACACCTGGGGTGATTGCCTGAGGGGGAAGTCGTTAATTCAAGTTTGTCGACGTACTGCCGATATGCATATGTCATAAGTAATGCATCTGGATGAAATAGTGTCTGTGGTGGGTATCAGACAACGCGAACGCTCAATAATTGTGCTCCATGGGTCCGCCATGGGGCCGTACTGGCTGTTCCCGGTCGGCCGCTTCCTGGTGGTGCTGTTCGTTGCCATGCTGGGGACGGGGTGGGCGCGCGCGTCGGTACCGGTGCCGGTTCTGATCCTGCACTCTTATAGCCAGGAATATCCCTGGACCCAGCGTCAGCACGAGGGTTTTGTTCATGGCTTGCGAGGGGAGAGCGGTGGCGATCTTGCGATTTCGACCGAGTATCTGGATACCAAGCGGCGCCTTTTCGATGCAGCTTATGTCCGTGCCTTCACGGCATTTCTGCGGGTCAAGTACGCCGGTTATCGTCCCGCATTGATCTATGTGACCGATGACGATGCCTTGCTGTTTGCACGCGATCATCTCACCGGTTTGTTTCCCGGTGTGCCGGTGTTTTTTTCCGGGGTGAATGACTATGGCGTGCGCGCCTGGCTGGACCCGGCGCGCATGACCGGGGTGTTCGAGAAGAAGGAGATCGCGCCTAACCTGGGCTTGCTGCTGCAACTGGATGCGGCGGCCCGGTCGATCGTCCTGGTAGGGGATGGCGGCACTACCTATCGCGCGATCGAGCGGGAGGCGCGGCAGGATTTGCGGCAGTTTCCGGAGATCGCGGCGACTTTCGTGGCGAAGCCGGGTATTGATGCGCTGCTGGAGGCATTGCGCGCGCGGCCGGAGAAATACCTGGTGCTGACGACGCTGGGTGGGCTGGCTGATAAGGATGGGCGGGTATTGCCATTGCGGGAGTCGATCGGACGGATTGCGGCATTGCGGAAGTTCGTGATCCTGAGCATGGAGGATGTCTACCAGTTCGAGGGTGTGCTGGGTGGTTATGTCACCAGTGGCGAACGCCAGGGGGTGGGTGCCGCCGCGCTGGCTCGGTCTTTCCTGGGTGGGGTGCCGCTCGCGGGCCTCCCGCCGGTGTTGACGAGTCCGAACCATTATCTGTTCGATGCGCGGGAGCTGGCGCGCCATGGCCTGAAACAGCCGGCCCGCCTGCCTGGCGACGTGAAGTTGCTGAATCAGCCCCTGGGGTTCATCGACCGCTACCGTGAGCATTTGCTGTGGGCGGTCTATCTGCTTGCCGCGGCATTGTTCCTGGTGGTGCTCGCCAGCTTGCTCGTCGCGAAGCGCAATAACCGTGAGTTGCGTCGGCGCGCGCGGCGGATCGAGGCGCAATCGGATGATTTGCGTGACAGCGAGCTGACTTACCGGACCCTGTTCGAGTCATCGATCGATGCATTGGCCATCGTCGACCCGGAAAGCGGACGCTTCATCGATTGCAACGAGGCGGCGGTCAGGTTGTATGACACCGGTGATCGCGGGCACTTCCTGGGGCATACGCCGGATAGCCTTTCCCCCGAGTTCCAGCCGGATGGGGAGCACTCCGGGGCACGGGCGAAGCGCTACATCGAACAGGCCTACAAGGAGGGGACGGCGACATTCGAATGGCTGCATCGCAAGGCCGACGGCAGGCCATTCCATATGCTGGTCTCGCTCTGTGCCTTCTGGCTGAAAGGGAAAAAACAGATCCTGGCGATCGCGCGCGACATCACCGAGCAGAAGCGCGCCGAGGCGGAATTGAGGGTGGCGGCGATCGCGTTCGAGTCGCAGGACGCGATCATCATCACCGATGCCAATCGGGTGATACAGCGGGTGAATCCGGCGTTCACCAAGGTCACGGGTTATTCCGCACCGGAAGCGGTTGGGCAAACGCCGGCGCTGTTGTCGTCAGGACGTCAGGACAAGTCGTATTACCAGGCGATGTGGGCGGCGGTGAAAGAGCGGGGCGAGTGGCAGGGGGAAATCTGGAACCGGCGCAAGAATGGCGAGGTTTACCCGGAATGGCTGACCATCACGGCGGTGAAGGATGCCGGTGGCAAGGTGGTCAACTATATCGGCATTTTCCAGGACATCACCGAGCGCAAGCATGCGGAAGAAAAGATACGCAACCTGGCTTTCTACGATGCCTTGACCCAGCTCCCCAACCGCCGCCTGTTGCTGGATCGCCTGCATCAGGCCATCGCCAACAGTGGTCGCGGCCACCATCACGGCGCGCTGTTGTTCATCGATCTGGACAACTTCAAGCTGCTCAACGATACCCAGGGGCATGATGTCGGCGACCAGTTGCTGATTCAGGTCGCGCAACGCTTGCTGCTCTGTGTCCGGGAGGGGGACAGCGTCGCCCGCCTGGGGGGGGACGAGTTCGTGGTGATGCTGGAGAACCTGGATGGTTCACCCGTCGAGGCGGCCAACCAGGCGGAAATTGTCGCCGAGAAGATTCTGGCGTCGCTGAATCGGCCTTATGAACTCGGCCTGGTTGAACATCACAGCACGCCCAGCATTGGCGTCGCGCTGTTCCGGGACAAATCCGATGCCGTGGATGATCTGCTGAAACGGGCCGACCTGGCCATGTATCAGGCCAAGGCTTCGGGACGCAACACCATCCGTTTCTTCGATCCCGCGATGCAGGCGGCTGTGGAGGCGCGTTCCAGCCTGGAAGGGGAGTTGCGCCGCGCCATCCGGCACGACGAGTTGGTCCTCCATTACCAGCCCCAGGTGACGGCGGCGGGGCGCGTGACCGGCGTCGAGGCATTGCTGCGCTGGCAACATCCGGAGCGTGGCCTGGTCGGGCCGCTCTCCTTCATTGCCCTGGCGGAAGAAACCGGTCTCATCATCCCGATCGGCCAGCAGGTGTTGCAGCAGGCCTGCGCGCAGCTCAAGGTCTGGTCGGAACAGGCGGAGGGCGCGCATCTGAGTGTCTCGGTCAACGTCAGCGCGCGTCAGTTCCATCACCCGGATTTCATCGGGATGGTCGAGGCAGCCATGGATGCCGCCGGGGTCGACCCTGGCCAGCTGGTGCTGGAAATAACGGAAAGCCTGTTGCTGGACAGTGTCGATGAGGTGGTGGCCAGGATGAACACACTGCGGGCGCGAGGCGTGCGTTTTTCCATAGACGATTTTGGCACCGGTTACTCGTCCCTGGCCTATCTCAAGCGATTGCCCCTGGACGAGCTGAAGATCGACCGTTCCTTCGTGGCGGATATCGGGAGCGACGACAATGCCGGCGCTATCTGCGCCGCCTTCATCAGCCTGGCCCACATCCTGGGCCTGCGCGTGGTGGCGGAAGGGGTGGAGACCACGGCGCAGCAGCATCTGTTGGCTTCCGGGCTACACTGCGATGGCCTGCAGGGCTATCTGTTCGGCAAACCGATGCCGGCATCGGAGATCGACATCCTGCTGGCGTCGGGGAAACCCGATGTGACGGTGATGCCGTGTCTTGCGTGATACCATCCGCCCGATTCAACGCGGGGCACGGGACATTTACTTGATCAAGTCGAACAGAAATGAAAAAAGCCGGCGTTGTCGTGAAGACAAGCCGGCTTTTTGTTTTACTTGGTGCCCAGGAGAGGACTCGAACCTCCACGCCCTTGCGAGCGCTAGGACCTGAACCTAGTGCGTCTACCAATTCCGCCACCTGGGCCAAGAAGCCGCGCATTTTACTGACCAAAACATTTATGTCAACGAAAAAAACACCCACTCAATCCACTTCCCCATCCCCCGCCAAATCGACCCGAGGCCGGGCCGGCGCCAAGGCGAAGCCGGCTGTCCCGCAACTGCTCGATACGGCTCCCGCCGCCGCCGCGAAGCCGCCCCGGCGCGGCCAGAAGGCCCTGCGCTGGCAGGACCCGTTCCTTGAACGCGAACGCGCCAAGTACGGTCACGCCATGCCGAGCCGGGAGTTCATCCTGCAACTGGTGACCGAGGCGCCCGCCCCGATCGATGCCGAGGACTTCGCCGCGCGCCTGGGCCTGGAGGCCGAGGAGATGGATGCCTTCATGATCCGTCTGCGCGCCATGCAGCGCGACGGCCAGATCATGCTCAACCGGCGCGGCGCGCTCTGCCTGCCGGAGAAGATCGAGGTGAAGGCCGGCCGCGTCGAGGGCCATGCAGACGGTTTCGGCTTCTTCATTCCAGACGACAAGTCGGGCGACATGTTCCTGCAGGAAAAGGAGATGCGCGGGGTGCTGCACGGCGACCGCGTGATGGTGCGCGAACATGGCCAGGACCGGCGCGGCCGCAAGGAAGGCAAGGTGGTGGAGATCCTGGAACGCGCCAATGCCACCCTGGTGGGCCGGCTCTATCGGGAACGCGGCTACCAGTGGGTGGTGGCAGAGAACAAGCGCATCAGCCAGGACATCCTGGTGCCCGACCATCAGGATCTGGGCGCCGCCAACGGCAATGTGGTGATGGTCGAGATCAGCGAGCAGCCGACCAAGCACGCGCCGCCGGTGGGCAAGGTGATCAAGGTGCTGGGCAACTATGCCGACCCCGGCATGGAAATCGAGATCGCCCTGCGCAAGCACAACCTGCCGAATGAGTTTGCCGCCGACGTGGTGGCGCAGGCCAGGAAGCTGCCCAAGGGGGTGTTGAAGAAGGACCTGGGGGGCGACCGCGAGGACATCCGCGACCTGCCGCTGGTGACCATCGACGGCGAGGATGCCCGCGACTTCGATGATGCCGTCTATTGCCAGCCGGAAGGGCGGGGGTTCCGCCTGTGGGTGGCAATCGCCGACGTCTCCCACTATGTCCAGCCGGGTTCGCCGCTGGATGTGTCGGCGCTGGAACGCGGCACCTCGGTGTATTTCCCGCGCCGGGTGATCCCCATGCTGCCGGAGGAACTCTCCAACGGGTTGTGTTCGCTCAACCCCGAGGTGGATCGCTTGTGCATGGTCTGCGAAATGGAGATCTCCAGCTTTGGCAACATCAAGAAGCACCGCTTCTATCCGGCGGTGATGCACTCCAAGGCACGGTTGACCTACAACCAGGTCTGGGACTGGCTCGAAGCCGGCGAGGCGCCGGCGGACAAGGCCTGGGTGATGCCGCACCTGCAACACCTGTACAAGCTGTTCAAGGTGTTGCTGAAGGCGCGTGGCAAGCGCGGCGCCATCGACTTCGAGACGGTGGAGACCAAGATGCTGTTCGACGAGCACGACAAGATCGAACGCATCGTCGCCACCAGTCGCAACGATGCCCACCGCTTGATCGAGGAATGCATGCTGGCGGCCAACGTCTGTGCTTCCGAGTTCCTGCGGAAGAAAAAACATCCCGCCCTCTACCGGGTACATGAGGGGCCGACGCCCGAGAAGCTGAAGGCCTTGCAGGAATTCCTCGCCGAGTTCGGCTTCTTCATCACCGGTGGCGATGACCCGCACGCCAAGGATTACGCGGACCTGTTGCTCAAGCTGAAAGGACGTCCGGACGAGCAGTTGCTGCAAACCGTGCTGCTGCGCTCGCTGCGCCAGGCGGTCTACAGCCCGGAGAACGCCGGCCACTTCGGCCTGGCCTACGAGGCCTACACCCACTTCACCTCGCCGATCCGCCGCTATCCCGACCTGCTGGTGCACCGGGCGATCAAGGCCTGCCTGAAGGGCGAGATCTACAACCCGGGAAGCTGGGAGAACATCGGCGCGCAGTGCTCGAAGAACGAGCGACGCGCCGACGACGCCACGCGCGACGTGGTGTCCTGGCTCAAGTGCTACTACATGCAGGACAAGCTCGGCGAGGAATTTGATGGCGTCATTTCCTCGGTGGTCAGCTTTGGCGTATTCGTGGCGCTCAACGATGTCTTCGTGGAAGGCCTGGTCCATGTCACCGAACTTGGCCAGGACTACTTCCACTTCGATGCCGCCCGCCATCAGATGCTGGGCGAGCGCACCGGCAAACGCTTCCGCCTGGGCGACAAGGTGCGTGTCAAAGTGGCGCGCGTCGATCTGGAAACCACCCGCATCGACTTCACTCTGGTGGACAATGCGGCTCTCCCCGCCAGTGCCCCGAAAGGAGGCGCGAAGCCCCGCCCGTCCGCTGCCGGAAAAGGGGGCGCGGCCGCGGGACATTCCAAGCCATCGTCCAAGAAAGTGCGAAACAAATGAGCCAACGAGTCCTGATCCACGGTTTTCATGCCGTGACCGCGCGTCTGCGCCACCACCCGGAAAGCATCCAGGTTATCTATATGGATGACAGCCGCCGCGACCGCCGCGCCAAGGATCTGGTCAAGGCCGCGGAGGACAAGAACGTGCGCGTGGTCATGGCCAACGGCGCCCGCGTCGACGAAATGGCGCGCGGCAAGTCGCAAGGCGTGGTCGCCCAGGCCAGCCAGATCGAACTGGCGAAGGATCTCGACGAGGTGCTGGACGAACTGAGCGAGCCGGCCCTGCTGATGGTGCTCGACGGTGTCACCGATCCGCACAACCTTGGCGCCTGTCTGCGTAGCGCCGATGCCTTCGGTGTGCACGCCGTGCTCGCCCCCAAGGATCGCTCCGCCGGTCTTTCCGCAGTGGCCATGAAAGCCGCCAGCGGCGCCGCCGACTCGATCCCGTATCTCACCGTCACCAACCTGGCGCGCACCCTGCGCGACCTGAAGGATCGCAACATCCTCGTCATCGGCACCGACGACGAGGCGAGCGCCAGCCTGATGGATGCCGATTTCACCAGCGCCGCCGCCCTGGTGCTGGGCGCGGAAGGCGCCGGCATGCGACGGCTGACGCGGGAGCACTGCGACATGCTGGTGAGCATTCCCATGTTCGGCCAGGTGGAAAGTCTCAACGTCTCGGTGTCGGCCGGGGTGTGCCTGTACGAAGCGCGCCGGCAACGGGCGCTGGCGGGCAAGTAGGCCGCGCATGGACGCGAAGCTGAAAGAAGCCTGGGCGCTGTTCAACGACGCCGAACTGTTGCATGGCGCCACCGAGATCGAACTGGCGCTCGATCGTCTCGCTGCCGGCATCGACGATGCGCTCGCCGACGCCTTTCCCGTCGCCCTCTGCGTGATGGGGGGCGCGGTGGTGTTCGCCGGCAAGCTGTTGCCGCGCCTGGGGTTTCCGCTGGAATTCGACTACCTGCACGCCACCCGCTATCGCGAAGGTACGCGCGGAGGGGAAATCGACTGGGCCGTACTGCCGCGCAAGGACTTGAACGGCCGGTCGGTGCTGCTGCTGGACGACATCCTCGACGAAGGCCACACCCTCGCCGCCGCCAAACAGCGTCTGCTGGAACTGGGCGCCGCCGAGGTGAAGATCGCAGTGCTGGCGGACAAGGACATCGGCCGCGAGAAACCCGTTGCCGCTGATTTCGTCGGTTTCTCCCTGCCCGATCGCTATGTCTTCGGCATGGGCATGGATGCCTACGGGCTCTGGCGCAATCTGCCGGGAATCTACGCAATGAAGGAGCACTGATGCTGGCCATCATCGGCGGAACCGGGCTGACCAAGCTCCCCGGTCTTTCCATCACCCATCGACAAGTCATCCGCACCCCCTACGGTGAACCGTCCGGTCCGCTCACCTTCGGCGATCTCGACGGCCATCCGGTGGTTTTTCTGGCGCGCCATGGTCACGGCCATACCATCCCGCCGCATCTGGTGAACTACCGCGCCAACATCTGGGCCTTGCATGCGCAGAAGGTCAGCCATGTGGTCTCCGTCGCCACCATCGGCGGCATCAATGCGGCGCTGACCCCCGGCCGCATGGCGGTGCCGGACCAGATCATCGATTACACCCACGGGCGCGAAACCACGTTCGCCGACTACGGCGACAAACCGGTCACCCACCTGGATTTCACCTGGCCCTACTGCGAGGACATGCGGCAACGCTGTGTCACCGCGCTGCGGCGGGCGGGAGAAGACTTCCTCGACGGTGGCGTCTACGCCAGCGTGCAGGGGCCGCGCCTGGAAACCAAGGCGGAGATCGATCGCCTGGCCAGGGATGGCGCCGACATGGTGGGCATGACCGGCATGCCGGAGGCCTATCTGGCGCGAGAAATCGGCCTGTGCTACGCCGCGGTCGCGGTTTCGGTGAACTGGGCCGCCGGTCGGGGCGACAGTGCCGAAGGCATATCGGCGGAAGTGATCGAGGCGACCCTGAACGACGTCATGGATCGTTTGCGCGGGGTGCTGAAAAACCTCGCCTGCATGAGCTATGGCGATGACAAGCCGACCGGAAACGGCGGTGCCTGTTCCGTTTGAGGTCGTGGATGTCCTATCGCATCTGTAGCGCAGGCATCATGCCTGCCGGTAAAGAAGACGCGGGCGACACGCCTGCGCTGCCAGGCGGCCAGGGATATCATTGACATGGCGATCCGAGACATCCTGCGCATGGGGGATCCCCGCCTGCTGCAAACGGCGGAAAAGGTGGCGGTATTCAATATCCCGGAACTGCACGCCCTGGTCGCCGACATGATCGACACCATGCGCGCCAACGACGGCGCCGGCCTTGCCGCGCCACAGATCGGCGTGAACCTGCAGGTGGTGGTGTTCGGCGTCGAAGCCAACCCGCGCTACCCCGATGCGGAAACGGTGCCGTTCACGGTGCTGCTGAATCCGGTGCTGACCGTCATGTCCGAGGAGATCGAGGAGGGCTGGGAAGGTTGCCTGTCCATCCCCGGGATGCGTGGCATGGTGCCGCGTCACACCCGCCTGCGCTACAGCGGTTTCGACCAGTACGGCGAACGCATCGAACGCGAGGTGAGCGGTTTTCATGCGCGTGTGGTGCAGCATGAAACCGATCATCTCTGGGGCATCCTCTATCCCCGGCGCATCCGTGATCTGCGCCACTTCGGCTTCAGCGACGTGCTGTTTCCCCCGCCCCGGGACTGAACCGGGACCGCCGAAAAATATTTTCAAAAAGTTCTAAAGTTTTTTGAGTTCCGGCCGAAGAGGGGGCAAGGCTGGGATTTCATCCAGGCCCCGGAGGCAGAAGCCCTCCCTCAATCGACCCTAGAAAAGGAGTTTCATCATGGCAATCGGCGAAATCGGTCTCACCTCTTCAATGCGTTCCAACCTGATCAGCCTGCAGACCACTGCGCGCTTGTTGGGTACTACCGAAGAACGTCTCTCCACCGGCAAGCGGGTCAACACTGCTGTCGACAACCCCGCCAACTTCTTTGCGGCGCAAGGTCACACCTCCCGTGCCAACCTGCTGTCCGGCCTCAAGGACAACATCTCCGAGGCGATCCAGACGGTCAAGTCGGCGGACTCGGGTATCAAGGGTGTGCTTACCAGCATCGAAGCGCTGCGCGGTATCGTCACCCAGGCGCGTTCCGCGATCAACGATACGGTCAACAGCGCCACCGTGCTGTCCGGTCTCGAAGGTCAGTACAACCGCATGGTCGAGCAGCTCAACAACCTGGTGACCGACGCGAGCTACAAGGGCACCAACTTCCTGACCAGCGGTGCTGTGACCCTGACCGTCAACTTCAACGAAAACGCCACGACCAAGGTCGTGATGTCCGGCTTCAACGGCGGCGCCAGCGGCCTGGCGATTTCCGGTGGCGGCGGTTCGCTGACGGTGGCGGGCACCAGCGGCAACATGAGCTCCGGTTCGATGGATACCGTCGCCGAGCTCAATGCCATTGAGGCGACGCTGAATACTGCGATCGCCACCCTGCAGACCAAGGCTTCCGAGCTGGCGGCCAACCTCAACACGCTGACTGCGCGTCAGACCTTCATCACGGAAATGGTGAATACGTTGACGGTTGGTGCGACGAAGTTGACCGAGGCTGATACCAACGAAGAAGGCGCCAACCTGTTGTCGCTGCAGACCAAGCAGCAGTTGGGGACTACCGCACTGAGTATTTCTTCTCAGGCTGAACAGTCGGTCCTGCGTCTGTTCTAATCCGGAAGTACTCGGTAACTAGGCTCGCGCGGGCCTCCGGGTTCGCGCGGGAGGAGGGTGAAAATGGTCACTGAAATCTCAGGGGCTGGAGTGAGTCACTCGGTAGTCAATCAGACTGGCATCGCAGCTTCGTTACGTGCCTCGGAAGCGGTGCGCCCGGGTAATACCGGTGCCGCCACCGATGTGGCTGCTCGCGACAAGCAGACGACTGCCGCCACGCAAGTGGCGGGTGCGTTCGCTCAGGTGCGGGCACGCCAGGATGTACTGAACAAGGCTGCTGATGTCGTGCGCGAAGTCTCGGCCACGGCGGAGAAGGCTGATCAATTGCTGGGCGGTATGGAGGACGCGCTGGGTGGGGTGGTGAAGATGTATCCGCCATACCCGGTCGATAATCCGGAACGCATTTCGCTGTTGAACAGCTTTGGTGGGTTGCGTCGGCAGATCGACGCGTTGACCTTTCCGCCGCCTGAGCAACTCGATGCCGTGGGCAAGGCGCTTGCCACGGGAACGGATGCGAAGGCAAAGGCCGGGGAAGCGGAGAAGCAGTCGGCGGTGTCGCTGATCAAGGAGCCGATGTGGGATATTCCCCTGCTCGACCCCAAGGCTGCCAGCGACAAGGATGTCAGCAAGGCTCTCGAAGAAGTCAAGGCACTGAAAGACCGCATGAAGGAGCTGCAAGCCGGCATGTGGAAGGATGTGGTCGACTTCGCGCAACAGGCGGAAACGCCCGCTGTGAAGGACGAGGCCTCGAGTGTCCGTGGCATGCTGGCCGATATTGGCGATCGTGGCATTGGTAGCAACGCACGCCAGTTGGAACAGGCGACGACTGACTCGACGAAGTAGTGGAGTGACTGGGCGCAATGCCTCTAAAACTTGATTTGCGGCCCCACGAGAAGCTTTTTCTCGGCGGGGCCGTTATCGTTAATGGCGATACCCGCTGTCAGCTGGCGGTCCTGAACGACGTCCCCGTGCTGCGGGAGAAGGACATCCTCAGGGAGGACGAGGCGGATACGCCGTGCAAGCGCATCTATCTCGCGGTGCAGTTGATGTACATGGATACGCCCAACCTGGCGCGCTACCACCAGTTTTTCTGGGAAGCGGCACGTGCCGTGGTCGAAGTGGCACCCAGTACCACGGACCGGATCACTCAGATCAGCCAGTTCGTGCTGGATGCGAAGTATTATCAGGCGCTGAAATCAGCGCGCGAATTGATACGTTATGAACAGGAGTTGGTCGGTAATGCCTGCAAACCCGCTTGATGCCTATCGCAATGTCGAGAAGGCCACACTGTCGCAACGCGATCTGGAGGCGACGGTACTGAACAAGGCGGCCATGCAGTTGCAGGCGATCCGGGACAACTGGACCCGCGACGATCTTGACGCCGAGCTCGAAGCCGCCCTGAATTTCAATCAGCGGGTCTGGTCTTTCTTTCAGGCGGAGTTGTCGATGGAAGACAACCCCATGCCACCCGAGATCAAGCGTAATCTGCTGGCGCTGAGCCTCTACGTGGATCGGCGCTCCTTCGAGGTCCTGGCTTATCCGGCGCCCGAGAAGTTGAACATCCTGATCAATATCAACCTGAACGTGGCCTCCGGCCTGCGCGGAGAGGGTGGGTGATCGGCTTGGCAATCCTGACTGACGGCGCCGCACATGTTCAACGATAAATCGATACTGGTCACCGGCGGCACGGGTTCCTTCGGCAAGAGTTTCATCCGGGAACTGCTGACCCGCCATTCCCCGCGTCGCGTGGTGGTCTACTCGCGCGACGAACTCAAGCAATACGAGATGCAGCAGGCGTTCAACGCGCCGGCCATGCGTTTCTTCATCGGCGACGTGCGCGACCGCGAGCGGCTAAGCCAGGCCATGCGCGGGGTCGACTACGTGATCCACGCCGCCGCCCTGAAACAGGTTCCGGCGGCCGAATACAACCCGATGGAGTGCATCAAGACCAACATCCACGGCGCGGAGAACGTCATTCATGCCGCGCTCGACAACGACGTCGAGAAGGTCATCGCCCTGTCCACCGACAAGGCGGCGAATCCGGTCAATCTCTACGGCGCCACCAAGCTCGCTTCCGACAAGCTCTTCGTCGCCGCCAACAACCTGGCCGGTGGTGCCCGCACTCGCTTCGCCGTGGTGCGCTATGGCAATGTCGTCGGCTCGCGCGGCTCGGTGGTGCCGCTGTTCAGCAAGCTGCTGGCGGAGGGCGCCAGCGAGTTGCCCATCACCGACGCCCGCATGACCCGCTTCTGGATCACCCTGCCCGAGGCTGTGGACTTCGTGGAAAAGAGCTTCAGGCGCATGCAGGGCGGAGAAATCTTCATCCCGCGCATTCCCTCCGCGCGTGTCACCGACCTGGCGGAAGCCATGGCACCGGGGCTTCCAATCCGCATCATCGGCATCAGGCCAGGCGAGAAGCTACATGAAGTCATGTGTCCGTCCGACGATTCGCACCTGACGCTCGAGTTCGCCGACCACTATGTCATCCGTCCCACCATCACCTTCGTGGTGCAGGTGGATTACACGGTCAATGCGCTGGGCGAAACCGGTGTGTCGGTGGCACAGGGCTTCGAATACAGTTCCGGCAACAATCCCCATTTCCTCAGCGTGGAAGCGTTGCGTCGCCTAGACGGCGCCGCATGAGCCTGACGCGCGGAAGGAGCGCGCCAGGGGCGGGCCGCTAGCAATGAACCCGATTCCCTACGGTCGCCAGGTCATCGACGACGCGGATATCGCCGCCGTGGTCGAGGTGCTGAAATCGGACTGGCTGACCCAGGGGCCGGCGGTGACGCGATTCGAGGAGGCCATGGCCGCACACGTCGGGGTGGCCCATGCCGTTGCCGTCAACAGCGCCACCTCGGCCCTGCATCTGGCCTGCCAGGCGCTGGGCATCGGCCCGGGCGATCTTGGCTGGACCACGCCGAACACCTTCGTCGCCTCCGCCAACTGCCTGCTCTATTGCGGCGCCGATGTCGATTTCGTCGACATCGATCCGGAAACACTCAACATCGATGTCGATGCGCTGACGACGCGGCTGGAACAGGCCGCCGCGCGCGGACGCTTGCCCAAAGTCGTGATCGTGGTCCATTTCGCCGGGCGGTCCTGTGACATGGTCGCGATACGCAGCCTCGCGGATCGCCATGGTTTTTTCGTGATCGAGGATGCTTCCCATGCGGTCGGTGCCCGCCATGGTCAGCACCGGGTCGGTGCCTGCGCGTATTCCGACCTGACGGTGTTCAGCTTTCATCCGGTCAAGATCATGACCACGGGCGAAGGCGGCATGGTGCTGGGCAACGATGCCGGCCTCCTGCGCCGGGTGGCGCGGCTGCGTTCGCACGGCATCACCCGCGAGCCGGCTGAAATGACAGCGGCGGACGCGGGTGCCTGGTATTACGAGCAGATCGAGCTCGGCTACAACTACCGGATGACCGACTTCCAGGCCGCTCTGGGCATATCCCAGCTTGAACGGATCGAGGCCTTCGTGGCGCGGCGCCGGCAACTGGCTGCGCGCTATGCCGACCTGCTCGCCGATCTGCCGCTGCGCCTGCCGCCGCCGAGCGTCGAGTCGGCCTGGCACCTCTACGTGGTGCAACTTCAGGATCCGGCACGCCGGCGCGCGGTCTTCGACGCGATGCGCGCGGCCGGCATCGGCGTCAACGTCCATTACATCCCGGTGCACCTGCAGCCCTGGTATCGCCGGATCGGCTTCCGGGCCGGCGACTTTCCGCGCGCCGAGGCCTACTATGCCGCCGCGCTGACCCTGCCGCTCTATGCCGGCATGAGCGACGCGGAGCAGGACCGGGTGGCGGAAACCTTGCGGGCATCCCTGGCGGCCGCCTGAGCGCGCTCGCGACAACCCACAGTACGAGGGCAAGACACATGCAGATTGATCTGGGCAACAAGCGAGTCGGCGCCGGCGCCCCCTGTTTCATCACCTTCGAGGCCGGCCCGACCCTGTCCGATCTCGCCAGCGCCCTGGAACTGGTGCGCCAGGCCGGCGCCGCCGGGGCCGACGCGATCAAGTTCCAGATCGTCGACGCCGACCGGCTGGTGGCCGACCGCGCCCAGTTGTTCAGCTATGACGTCCTGCTCGATCGCGCCAGCGGCCGCCGCGAGACGATCCGTGAACCGCTCTACGACATCCTCAAGCGGCGCGAACTGAAGCGGGACGAATGGCGCCAGGTCAAGGCGGCCGCCGACGCCGCCGGCCTGGCCTTCTTCGCGACGGTGAGCTTCTTCGAGGATCTCGACTTCCTTGCCACGCTGGGCGCGGATTCGCTCAAGATCGCCTCCTCCGATATCGACCACCTGCCCCTGATCCGCGCTGCCGCCCGCACCGGCCTGTGCATCCAGCTCGATACCGGCAATGCCACCCTGGGCGAAGTGGAAACCGCGGTCGACGCCATCGTCGCCGAGGGCAACGCACGCATCATCATCCACCAGTGCCCGTCCGGTTATCCGGCGCGGCTGCCCAGCATCCAGTTGCGCATGATCCAGACCCTGCATCAGATGTTTCCCTTCCCGGTGGCGTTTTCCGACCACACCCCGGGCTGGGAGATGGACATCGCCGCCGTCGCGCTCGGCGCCAATCTGGTCGAGAAGACGATCACGCTGGACCGCTGCACCCGCTCGGTCGAACACATGTTTTCCCTGGAAGGGGAGGAGCCGGGTCGCTTCGTGCGCGCCCTGCGCGACCTGGAAATCGCCCTGGGCGAGCCGCGCCGCAGTTTCTCCGCAGAGGAGCGGCACAAGCGCATGGCCACCCGTCGCAGCCTCTATCTGATGCGCGACAAGCGCGCCGGCGAACCCCTGCTGGCCGAAGACCTCGATTACCGCCGCCCCGGCTACGGCATCTCGCCGACCGAAACGGCGCGGGCGCTGACCCTGCGCGCCGCGCGCGACCTCGCCGCCGGCACCCAGCTGGCCTGGACCGACCTGTGCCCATGAATCGCGTCGGCATCGTCGACTACGGCATGGGCAACCTGCGCTCGGTGGCCAATGCGGTGCGCGCGGCCGGCGCCGAGCCGCTGGTCGTCAGCCGGGCGGATGCGCTGGCGGCCTGCGCGCGGCTCATCGTCCCCGGTGTCGGCGCCTTCGATCAGGCCATGCGCCATCTGCTGGACAGCGGCCTCGGCGCCGCGCTGGACCAGGCGCGCCAGGCCGGACGGCCGATCCTCGGCATCTGCCTGGGCATGCAGTTGATGTGCCGCGCGTCCGAGGAAGACGCGCCAGCGGACGCGCCGCATGCGGGGCTGGGCTGGATCGACGCCCGGGTGCGGCGTTTCCCCGGCGCGCCTGGCTTCAAGGTGCCGCACATGGGCTGGGATGACGTGCGCCCGGCCGGTTCCGGCCATCCCCTGCTCGAAGGCATTCACGACGGCAGCGATTTCTACTTCGTGCACAGCTATTACGCGGATTGCGCCGATCCCGGCGACCTCCTGCTGACGGGCGAGTATGGTGTGCCTTATTGCGCCGCCTTCGCGCGGGGCAATGTGGCCGGCGCCCAGTTCCACCCGGAGAAGAGCCAGCAGGTCGGCTTGCGCCTGTTGAAGAACTTCCTGGCCTGGAATCCCGCGTGAGCAACCCGTCATGCTGAAAAAACGACTCATCGCCGTGCTCATCCTGCGTGACGGCCAGGTGGTGCAGAGCGTGCGCTTCAAGCACACCAACGTCATCCACTACGACCCGGTGCACGCGGTGGAGTGCTTCAACAAATGGGCGGTCGATGAAATCGTCATGCTCAACGTCTCACCCTCCAGCGACAGTCGCCAGGGCTTCCTCGACGCCGTCGGCCGGATCTCCGAGCAGTGTTTCGTCCCGCTCGCGGTGGGCGGCTGGATCACCGACATGGACTATGCCCGCGCCTTGCTCAGCAACGGCGCCGACAAGCTGGTGATCAACACCCTGCTGGCGGATGACCCCGAGGGAGTCACTGCCCTGGCGCGCCGCTATGGGCGCCAGTGCATCGTCGCCTCGATCGACGTGAAGCGCGATGCCGACGGGCAGGTCGAAGCCATGGTGGATCGCGGCCGCCGTGCCACCGGCAGCGACCCGGTCGCCTGGGCGCGGCGCGCCGAGGCGCTGGGCGCCGGGGAAGTCTTCTTCAACTCGGTCGACCACGACGGCGCCCGCAAGGGCTACGATCTCGATACCCTGGCCGCCGTCTGCCAGGCGGTATCGGTGCCGGTGATCGCCTTCGGCGGCGTCTTCCACTGGGACCACCTGGTCGCCGGGTTGAACGCGGGCGCCGATGCCGTCGCCGTCGCCAACCAGTTCCATTACACCGAGCACAGCAGCCGCAAGGCCAAGCGCCACCTCGTACAATCCGGCATCGCCGTCCGCAGAGAGGAGTGACCCATGCGCTATTGCGCGAGATGCCTGTATCCGGAGAACGCCAAGCCCACCATCATCCTCGACGAGGAAGGTGTGTGCAGCGGCTGCCGCTACCACGAAAGCCGGCAGAAGCTGGAAGTCGACTGGGACGAGCGGCGCGTCATCTTCGAGCGCATCCTCTCCGAAGCCGTCGACCTGGCGCGCAGCCGCGGCCTCTCGCACGACTGCATCATCCCGGTCTCCGGCGGCAAGGATTCCCACTTCCAGGTCTGGCTGATCAAGGAAAAATACGGTCTCAATCCGTTGCTGGTGAAGTTCAACCACGCCTTCAACCAGCCCTCCGGCCTGCGCAACCTGGAAAACCTGGTGACCCGTTCCGGCTGCGACCTGGTGCGCTATACCGCCGGTCTCGACTCGGTGCGGCGGCTGTCGCGGCTGATGCTGGAAAAGGTGGGCGACCTCACTTGGCATTACCACGCCGGCATCCGCACCTTCCCGTTCCAGGTGGCGGTGCAATACAACATCCCGCTGATCATCTGGGGCGAACACGGCTTCGCCGAGCTCACCGGCCTGGTCAGCCTGGAGGATTTCGTCGAGTTCACCCGCTGGACCCGCAAGGAACACGACATGCGCGGCTACGAGCCGCACGATCTGATCGGCCAGGGCGAGGTGACGGCGCGCGACATCGCGCCCTACGTCTATCCCAGCGACGAGGAGATCGAGCGGGTCGGCGTGCGCGGCATCTACCTGTCCAACTTCTTCCCCTGGGACGCCAAGGAGCAGGCGGAGACGATGATGGCCACCTGGAACTTCTCGCCCATCGCCTTCCAGCGCGACCGCACCTTCAACCTCTACGCCAAGATCGACGACCACGCCAACGACGTCCACGACTATCTCAAATACCTGAAATTCGGCTACGGCCGCGCCACCGACGACGCCAGCATGGAGATCCGCCATGGCCGCATGAGCCGCGAGGAAGGCCTGGCGATGGTGCGCCAGTACGACGCCAACGAGCCGTCCAGCCTGGACTATTACTGTGACTTTCTCGGCATCAGCAAGGAAGCCTTCTATGGTCTGGTCGACAGCCAGCGCGACCCGCGCATCTGGGAACGTGGCGCAGGCGGCCTCTGGGCGCCGAAGGACGCGGTCTGGCGCCATGCCATCGGCGAAGCGGAAGAGCGGGCCCGGGTGGCGCAGGTGGCCGACCGCACCCTGGCACCGGAGAACCGCAACCTCTATTACAACCCGGACAACCCGCCCGAGCCCAAGGGCGACCCGCGCCTGGACCAGCGCAGCATTCCCTTCCGGGTGCTCTGAAGCCGCATGTCCCGGGTGGCCCTGATTCCGGCGCGCGGCGGTTCCAAGCGGCTGCCGCGCAAGAACATCCTGGCGGTCGGCGGCCTGCCCATGCTGGCGCATCCCATCCGCGCCGCACGCGAGAGCGGCCTGTTCGACGCCATCTATGTCTCCACCGAGGATGCCGAGATTGCCGAGGTCGCCCGCGCCCAGGGCGCCGAAGTGATCGAGCGGCCCGCGGACATCGCCGGAGACCGCGCCACCGTGGTCCAGGTCTGCCTGCACACCCTGGAAACCCATCCGGAAATCGATCGCCTCTGCTGCCTCTACGCCACCGCCGTGCTGTTGCGGCCGGAGAGCCTGATTGCCGCCCATGCGTTGCTGGACGAAGCCCCCGAGGCGGACTTCGTCATGGGGGTGTCCGAATACGAGCACCCGCCGGTACAGGCGCTGAAGGCCGATGACCAGGGCTATCTCTCCTACATGTGGCCGGAGTGGCGCGGGGTGCAATCGCAGTTCCAGCCGCGCCTGCTGGTCAGCAACGGCAGCCTCTACTGGGCGCGGGCGGCGGCGCTGAAGGCGGAGCAGACCTTCTACGGGCGCCGTCTCAAGGGCTGGGTGGTGCCGCCGGAACAGGTCGCCGACATCGACACCGCCGCCGACCTGGAACGCGCCCGGCAGCGCTTCGAGGCGCGTCCGTGAAGGTCGTCTTCCGCGCCGACGCTTCCGTCGAACTGGGCGCCGGCCATGTCATGCGCTGCCTGGCGCTGGCCGACTCGCTCAAGGCGCGCGGCGTCGCCACGCACTTCATCAGCCGCGAACAACCGGGCCACCTGTGCGAACTGATCGAGGCGAAAGGACACGCGTTGACCCGGCTGCCGGCGCAAGCGGCGGACAGCCGCCTGGATGCCGAACACAGCGCCGCCGCCTTTGCCATGGCGGACTGGCTGGTGGTCGACCACTACGGCCTCGATGCCACCTGGGAGCGCGCCCTGCGCGCCCGGGCGCGACGCCTCCTGGTCATCGACG
Source organism: uncultured Thiobacillus sp. (assembly GCA_964393825.1). Taxonomy (GTDB): domain Bacteria; phylum Pseudomonadota; class Gammaproteobacteria; order Burkholderiales; family Thiobacillaceae; genus PFJX01. Next base: position 28,584 of record CAYMUY010000031.1, read on the forward strand.
ATCTGGCCGACCGGCCGCACGACTGCGACCTGTTGCTCGATCAGAACCTGCAGCCCGAGGCACATGCGCGCTATGCCGCCCTGCTGCCCGCCGGCTGCGCCACCCTGTTCGGCCCGCGCCATGCCCTGTTGCGGCCGCAGTTCGCCGCGAACCGCGCGACCCCGCGCGAGCGCCGGGCCGTGCGCCGCCTCCTGGTGTTCTTCGGCGGCGCCGATGCCGGGGGCGAAACGCTCAAGGCGCTTGCCGCCCTCGCGCGGCTCGAGGGCACGCCGCCGGCCGTGGACGTGGTCATCGGCCAGGCCAACCCGCACCGCGCCGCGATCGAGCGCGCCTGCCAGGCGCTGCCGGCGGCGCGGCTGCACTGCCAGGTCGAGGACATGGCGGCGCTGATGGCGGCCGCCGACCTTGCCATCGGCGCCGGCGGCACCGCCGCCTGGGAACGCTGCTGCCTGGGCCTGCCCTGCCTGACCCTCGCCATCGCCGAAAATCAATACGCCCCGGCCGCCGCCCTGGCCGAGGCGGGCGGGCAGCTCTATCTGGGGGCGTCGGCGCAGGTCCCGGAGGCGGCCCTGGCGCAAGCCCTTGCCGTCACCCTCGCCTTGCCGGAGTTGCGCGCGCATCTGTCGCGGCGCGGCATGGAACTGGTCGATGGTCGCGGCGTCGAACGCGTCGCCAACCGCTTGCTGGTCGACCGGGTTCGACTGCGTGCCGCCCGCCCGGAGGACAGCGAGGTCGTGCACGCCTGGCGCAATCATCCCGAGACCCGCGCCGCGTCCTTCTCTGCCGAGGCCATCCCGTTCGCCTCGCACGCGCGCTGGTATGCCGACGTCCTGGCGGACCCCGGCCGCCACCTCCTGATCGGCGAGGAAGATGGCCAGCCGCTGGGGGTGCTGCGCTACGACCTCGACGCGCGGGCGCCCGAGCGCGCCGTGGTCTCGCTCTACCTCGTGCCGGGCCTCGGTGGCCAGGGATACGGTACCCGGCTGCTGCTGGCCGGGCACCGCTGGCTGGCCGAGCGGCATCCTGGCATCACCCGCCTGGAAGCCGCGATCCGCGCCGGCAACGCGGCTTCGCGCGGGGCCTTCGAAGCCGCGGGCTTCACCCTGGATCACGCGACCTACCGGAAGGAACTCGATGCCCATGCCTGAATGCCACATCGCCGGCCGTCCCATCGGCACCGCGCACCCGCCCTTCGTCATCGCCGAGATGTCCGGCAACCACAACCAGTCACTCGAGCGCGCCCTGGCCATCGTCGAGGCCGCCGCCGCCGCCGGGGCGCACGCCCTGAAGATCCAGACCTACACGGCGGACACCATGACCCTGGCGCTGGACGAGGGCGAATTCCACGTCGAGCACCCGCTCTGGGGCGGGCAGTCGCTGCATACCCTCTACCAGCAGGCCTACACCCCCTGGGAGTGGCACGCACCGATCTTCGCGCGGGCGCGGGAACTGGGCCTGATCGCCTTCTCCACCCCGTTCGATGCCGGCGCGGTGGATTTTTTGGAATCGCTCGAGGTGCCGGCCTACAAGATCGCCTCCTTCGAGAACGCCGACCTGCCCTTGATCCGCAAGGTGGCGGCCACCGGCAAGCCGATGATCGTCTCCACCGGCATGGCGACGCTGGCGGAACTGGACGAGATGGTGACCGCCGCGCGCGCGGCCGGTTGCCGCGACCTGATCCTGCTGAAATGCACCAGCACCTACCCGGCCAGCCCGGAGAACAGCCATTTGCGCACGATTCCGCACCTGCGCGAGTTGTTCGCCCGTGAAGGCGGCAACCTCGAAGTCGGGCTGTCCGATCACACCGCCGGCATCGGCGCGGCGGTGGCGGCCGTGGCGCTGGGCGCGAGCGTCATCGAAAAGCATTTCACCCTGGCGCGCGCCGATGGCGGTGTCGATGCCGCCTTTTCCCTGGAGCCGGCCGAACTCGCCGCCCTGGTGCTCGAGAGCGGGCGCGCCTGGTTGGCGCTGGGCCGGGTGCGCTATGGCCCGACCGAGGCCGAGGCGGCCTCTCGCGTGTTCCGCCGCTCGCTCTACATCGTGCGCGATCTCGAGCGCGGCGAGCGGCTCGCACCGGACAACCTGCGCGCCATCCGCCCCGGTCTGGGCCTGCCGCCGAAATATTATGAACAACTGCTGGGACGCCGCCTGGCGCGCGCCGCGCGCCGGGGCACGCCGGTGTCCTGGGAACTCTTCAGCGACGAGGACCAAGATGGCCAGTGAACGCGACATCATCGACTACAAGACCCGTGCCTGGGCCGATCCGCGCATGGTGGACTGGTACGCCAAGCGGGTCAGCGAGAACGTCGGCGGCAACCGCCTGATCAATCGCGTCGAGACCGGCCTGATCGCCGCCAACATCCAGGGCCGCGACGTTCTGGATGTCGGCATCGGCAGCGGCCGCGCCAGCCTGCCGCTGCTGGACGAGGGCATTACCGTCACCGGTATCGACAGCTCCCGGGCCATGCTGGATGAATGCCGGCGTCGCGCCGGCGGCCGCCCGATCCGCCTGGAAGTCGGCGATGTCACCGCCATACCCTTCGCCGCCGAGGCCTTCGATTCCGTTGTCTCGCTCAACGTGCTGACCCACTTCCCGAACTGGCGCGAGGTGCTGCCGGAGTGGTTGCGGGTGTTGCGTCCGGGCGGACGACTGGTGTTCGACGTCTATTCCCTCGATCATGCCGAGGCGGTGGCCGCCAGCCAGGGAATCGATGTGGCGAGTCTGCTGGCCGGGCATCTGGGCGAAGACCCCGCGCGCTACAACTTGCGCCTGAAAGTGGCGGAACTCGCCGAGTTCGCGCAGGCGCGGGGCATCAGCCTGATCGGCATCCATCCCTACAGCGGCACGGTCGGTGGCGACCAGAATTTCTGGCTGGCGCGCGGCTGGGCGAATGGCCGCGTCTGGGAACGGATGAAATCCTGGATCGCCGAGGATGACCGCCTGTTCGACTTCCTGGCCTTCCTGGAGGAATCCTTCATCGCGCGTCTGAACAGCCGCGCCAGCGGCCGCTTCATGGTGGTGCTGGAAAAATCGCCGGATGCCGGATCGACCGGCCAGGTGCTGGCGCGACAGGACGCGGTGACGCGGGCCGCCGCCAGCGGCCGGGTCTCCGACCTGGCGCCCTTCCTCGGCATGGCGGTGGCGGACTGGCGCGCGCACCTGGACGCGCACCTGGACCATCCCCCCAACCGCCTGGCCCTGTTCCAGTTGCTCACCGCTGCCTTCGCCGCCGGCCAGGCGGTCGACCTGGCCGATGCCTGCGCGTCACGCCATGCCGAAGTGCTCGATCGCTGGGCACTGGGGTTCGATCTCGACCAGCAAATCTATGATCTCGCCAGCGGCTGGCACCGGAACCCGGACCTGGCCGAGGTGCTGACCTGGAAGGGTGTGCCGCTCGGGCCCGGCCTTGAATATGACACCGTGCAGGCCCTGATGCGCGCCGCGCTGGCGGCGGGGGAGGGGGATGCCCATGTCTGAAGTCAGCCTGATCAGCCTGCTCTGGCCCAAACAGCACGGCCTGCTGGCGGGATTTCTCGGCAATCGCGCCTGCACGCTGTACGCCCCCGCCCAGTACGCCACCGATGCCCTGCGTCAGATGGCGAAGGCTGGCGGTGGCCGGGTGGCGCTGCTGGAAGATCAGCTCGAAGCGGCCACGCTCGCCGCGTTGCGGGCCGAGGCCAGAGCACGGGCGGCCACGGCGCGCGCGCGTTTCGCGGCGGCGGCGGCGGTGCCGGAACCCTGGGCCGGCATCCTGGCGCCCGCCGATCTGGAGACCAGCCTGTCCCGCGAGATCGAACTGATCGAGATGCTTGACGCGGCGGCGCAGGCGGCACCGGTCACGGCCCTGCTGGTATCCGAGGAGTACATGCAGATGGCGCGCACGGCGGTGCAGTGGGCCCATGCCCGCGACATCCCCGTGGTGCACGTCTGCCACGGCGCCAACCTGGCCCGCATGTACACCGTGCACCAGCCGGCCGAGGCCGATGTCTACGCCCTGGCGGGCGAGCGCGCGGGCGATTTCCTGGCCGATCTGGGGGTGGCGGACGACCGCCTGATTCCGGTCGGCAACGCGCAATGGGAAGACTTCCTGCACCGCGACGAGGTGCGGCCGCTGGCGCGCAAGTTGCTGGCCGAGTCCCACGGTCTCGACCCGGAATCGCCCGTGCTGGTGTTCGGCACCACCTGGGCGGCGGGGCTGACCGCCTTCGCCGAGGAGCGCGTCTACGACGAGACCGTGGCGGCCTTCCTCGCCGCCTGCCAGGCCATGCGCCAGGCCGGGCGGCGAGTGAATTGCGTGATCAAGGACCGGCCGCCCAACGCCGCCTTCGCCGAGGCGCGCATCGCGGCCATCGCCGCGCGACTGGGCATGGCGCGAGCGGATTACGTGCTGACCTTCGAGCACGCGCGGGAATGGATGCTGGCGGCGGATGCCGTGGTGGCGGTGGAATCCACCCTGCTGATCGAAGCCATGCTGGCCGGCGCCGCCGCCGTCAACCTGTGGCATGACGCCGGCTTCGTCCTCGGGCCCGGCTATGGCGCCGGCGAGGGCGTGATCCAGGCCTACCCCGACACCCTGGCCGCGACACTGACGCGTCTGCTCGACGACGACGTCTGGCGCATCGAACGGCATGATCGCGCCAGCGCCGTGCTGCCGCGTTTCATGGTCGCCAGCCAGAACGGCGAATCGGCCCTGCGCTTCGGCCTGCTGCTGGAAGCGCTGGTCAAGCCCGATGCGGTCGCGCCCAGCCAGGCCACCTCGACGGCGCCGGTCTCGGCCGGCCATGTCTGGGAAGAGCTGTCGCGGCCCGAGGAGGCCGATCTCAAGGGCCAGTATCACGACCATCCGCGCAAGGAATTGCTGGCGCTGCTGGAGCGGCCGCCACGCCGGGTGCTGGATGTGGGCTGCGCCACCGGCGCCACCGGCGAACTGATCAAGACCGCCTGGCCGGACAGCCACGTCACCGGCATCGAACTCAACCGCGCCGCCGCCGCGCGCGCGGTCGACCGCATCGACCAGGTGATCGGCGAGAAGCTGGAAGACATCGATTTCGCCGCCCACGGCATCCCGCCCGGGTCCATCGACACCCTGCTGCTGGCCGACGTGCTGGAGCATCTCTACGACCCCTGGGGCGCACTGGTGCGGCTGCGTCCGCTGTTGAGCGACGACGCCCAGGTGCTGGTCAGCCTGCCCAATGCGCGCAACCTCTGGCTGCTCAATGAACTGGCCGGCGGCCGCTTCCCCTACGCCCCGGAAGGCCTGCTCGACATCACCCACATCCGCTGGTTCACCCGCGCCGAGATGGAGAAGATGCTGCGCGAGACCGGCTACCAGGTCCTGCGCAGCGGCCGCACGCCGGCGGCCGGCCTGCAGAACCTGACCCGGCCGCCGGGTTCCACCACGGTGGAAACCGAGAAGATCGTGCTCAAGGACGTCAGCGACGAGGAGTTCGAGGATCTCAAGGCCTTGCAGATATTGATGCTGGCCAAACCAGTCGCACCCGGCGAAGCGGCGGAAGTTGAAAAAGAGCCAGCGGATTTCTATCGCCTCTGGCAGCTTGGCCATTCCTATCTCAAACGAGACGCCATGTGGATGGCGGAACGCATCGAGTCATTGCCGAGGAAACCGCTGTTCCATCTGGTGGCGCTGGCGCGGGCGGGTCGGGAGGACGCACTGGCCAACAACATCAAGGCACTGGGCCATCAGTTTTACGACACCTGGCAATTGACCATCGTCGCCGAAACCGCCATGCCGGAGGCGGTGGCCGGTGTGGAGCGCATCCGCTGGCTGACCGCCACGCCGGAGACGCTGCTGGCGGTGGCCAGCGAGGCGCTGCTGGAGACGCCGGCGGACTGGGCGGGGGTGTTCGAGGCCGGTGACAAGCTGGCGCCGCACGCCCTGTTCGCTTTCGCCGACCTTGCCGCGCGGCATCCGGAATACCAGGTGCTGTACAGCGACGAGGACAGCGTCAACGGCGAGGATGAACACGGCTCGCCCTTCTTCAAGACCGACTTCAACCCGGAGATGACCCGCGCCGCGCCCTACACGGTGGGCGGCCTGCTGCTGTTCAAGCAGCCCCTGCTGCGCGAACTGGGCGGCTACCGCCCGGAACTGGAAGGCGTGGAAGCCTATGACCTGCTGCTGCGCGCCTGGGAGCGGGTGGGGCAGGGGGGCATCGGCCATGTCGCCGACGTGCTCTACCACCGCCACCTGGAGGGTGGCCATGGCCGCCTCGACGCCGAGACGGTGGCGGCGCGGCACGCCCGCGCCCTGGCCGAGCATCTCGCGCGCTGCGGCATCCAGGCGGAACTGGAAGACGGCCTGCTGCCCGGCAGCCTGCGTGTGCGCTACCCGGTGGCCGGCAACCCGCTGGTGTCCATCCTCATCCCGAGCAAGAACCAGGTCGAATTGCTGCGCCGCTGCCTGACCACGCTGATCGACGGCACCGGCCATGCCAACTGCGAAATCCTGGTGCTCGACAACGGCAGCGACGAGGCGGAAGCCGTCGCCTATCTGGACGAGTTGCGGGCGTTGAATTCGCCCCGCCTGCGCGTGCTGGACTGCGCCGGCCCCTTCAACTTCTCCGCCATCAACAATCGCGGCGCCCGCGCGGCGCAGGGCGAGTTCCTGCTCCTGCTCAACAACGACACCGCCGTGCTGCATGAGGACTGGCTCACCGAGATGCTGGGCCTGGCGCAGCAGCCGGAGGTGGGCGCGGTGGGCGCCAAGCTGTTCTACCCGGACGGCAAGATCCAGCATGCCGGGGTGATCCTCGGCATCGGCGATGCGCCGGCGGAGCACCCCTTCCTGGCGCGCGAGGGTCATGACGACGGCTACTTCGGCCGCGCCAAGCTGCCGCAGGACTTTTCCGCCGTCACCGCCGCCTGCCTCTTGGTGCGCAAGGCCGTCTACGAGGAAGTGGGCGGCCTCGACGAGGACCGCTTCCAGGTGTCCTACAACGATGTGGATTTCTGCCTGCGGCTGCGGCGGAAAGGCTATCGCGTCGTGTTCACCCCCCATGCCCGCCTGTTGCACGAAGGCTCGGTGAGCCAGAACGCCCCGGTGGAGGACCAGGCCAGGGACAGGAAACTCGCGCGCTTCGCCGAGGAGCAGGACCGCTTTCTCGATACCTGGCGCCACGAGGTGGCGTTCGACCCCGCCTACAACCGCAACCTGTCCACCCATGGCCGCGATTTCCTGATCGAAATCGTCCCGGCGCTGTCCTGGCCCCCGGAATGGCGGCCGCGCCCGCGCCTGCTGGCGCATCCCGCCGACCGCTTCGGCTGCGGCGAGTACCGCATCATCGCCCCCATGCGCGCGCTCAATGACGCCGGCCGGGTGATGGGCTGGGAGACCGGCAACTACCTGTCGGCGCCGGAACTGTTCCGCCTGGAACCGGAGTCCATCATCCTGCAGCGTCAGGTCGACCCGCACCAGATCGAACTGACCGAACGCTACATCCGCCATTCCAAGGCCTTCCGGGTGTTCGAGATCGACGACCTGATCACCAACATCCCGGTGAAGAGCATCCGCAAGCAGTTGTTCGTCGAGCAGAAGGATCTGCACAAGCGCTTCCGCAAGGCGATCTCGCTGTGTCACCGTTTCGTGGTCTCCACCGACTATCTGGCCGAGCAGTACCGGGGTTATCTCGACGACATCGTGGTGGTGAAGAACTACGTCGAGCGCGCCCGCTGGGGCGAACTGACGCCGAAGCGGCGGCGGGGCGCCAGGGCGCGCGTCGGCTGGGCCGGCAGCGTCACCCACGACGGCGACCTGGCGGTGATCTTCGACGTGGTCAAGGCCACCGCGAAGGAAGTGGACTGGGTGTTCTTCGGCATGTGCCCGGACGCCATCCGGCCGTATGTCGCCGAGTACTACGCCGGCGTCACCCTGGACGCCTATCCCAAGGGCCTGGCCAGCCTCGACCTCGACCTGGCGGTGGCTCCCCTGGAAGACGTGCCCTTCAACCACGGCAAGAGCCATCTGCGCCTGCTCGAATACGGCGTCCTCGGCTACCCGGTGGTCTGCACCGACATCACCCCGTACCGGGGGGATTACCCGGTCACCCGCGTGCCCAACCGTTTCAGGGACTGGGTGGAGGCGATCCGCGCGCATGTGGTGGATCGTGACGAACTGGCGCGGCGTGGCGATGCCTTGCGAGATTACATTCACGCCCACTGGATGCTGGAAGACCACCTCGATGTCTGGCAGCGGGCGTGGCTGCCATGACGGCAGCGCGGCCGTTCGACCCGGCGCCCGACCTGCTGGCGGCGGCGGAAGCCTGCGCCGGCTTCATGAGCCAGGGCATGGCCGGCTTCGAGCGCCTGGTCGAGGTATTCGGGCTGCAAGGCGACCGGGAGGGCGGTCTCCATCTCGGCATCGCGCTGCAGAGCTACGCCCGTGGCGATTTCGCCCAGGCCGGGCAGAGCCTGCTCGGGCTCACCACCGCCGAGGCGCGGCTGGCGGCGCTCGACGCGGTGTTCGAGGTGCTCTACAAGGCGATCAGCGCCGATATTCCCGGCGCTGCCGTCAACTGGGTGAACCTGGCCGTCGCCCTCTACCAGCAGCGCCCCGACCATCCGGCGATGCAACGGCTGGCGCTGGAGTTCTTCACCTATTTCGGCCTCTGGGACCATGCGCTGACCGTGCTCGGGTCGTTGCCGGCGGCGCCGTTCGAACCCTGGCGCCGCCAGATCATGCTCGGCCGCGCCCGCGCCGAGGGCTTCCAGCCCAAACGCCGCTTCAGCTTCATCGTCCTCACCTGGAACCGCGCCGACCTGCTCGACCGTTGCCTGACGGAAATCCAGGCCAGGGCGGGCAGCGACGATTACGACATCCTGGTCGGCGTCAATGCGTCGAGCGACCACACCGCGCGCGTGCTGGAGCAACACCCGCGCGCGCGGGCGCACTGGAACACGCGCAACGACTCGGTCGACTACTACCGCCCGCTGTTCGCGGCGGCCGAAGGCGCCACCCTCATCGAGATCGACGACAACGTCGTCGAACTGCCGCAAGCCTTCGACCTCACCCTGGAACGGCATCTCCAGACCTTTCCGGAATACGGATACATCGCCTTTCAGCCCACCCGCCTGGATACGGCGAGCGGCGCCCGCGAGCGCATGGATGGCGCGCCGGACACCGCCTATCGTCCGGTCGAACGCGCCGGCCTCACGCTCCATGCCGGCCCGGTCTGGGGATGCTGCGCCGCCATCGCCAAGCGTGACTGGCTGGATATCAACGGCTTCTACGGCGTGAAGTTGTCCAAGACCATCGGCGAGGAACCCCAGATTGTTCGCAAGCTCCGTTTGCGTGGCCGCGACGGCGCCATGATCCGCGGCCAGACCGTGCTCAAGGCCTACTGACGCAGCCGTTTCCGACGGGCTGCTAGACTGGGTCATGGCGTGATGAGGAGCAACAGACGTGAAATCCTGCCCTGGACCGGACCATCGCCCTCTCTCGCGCCGCGACTGCGCGCGCGATTCGGTGACCGATGTCGATCCGATGCGCATCGACGTGCAGATCGGCGACCACTCCGAGCTGCCGCTGGAACACTGGCGGGAACAGATCAAGGAAAAGCGGCGCAAGCGCGGGCCACGTTCCAGGAAGCCGGCGACGCCCGGGCAGCCGCCAGCGGAGCCGGGCGCCCTGATCGACGACTACGCGGTGCCGAGGTCAAGAGGCGTCGCGCGGCTGGCTAGCGCGTCCCGCTAAAGTATTTGCCTGGCCGGCCGTTATGGCCCCATCTCTCCCAACGGGTCGGACGTGTCGTCGTTATGCTGGACCAACTCACTTTTTCCGGTCGTGAACTCCTGGCGTTCGTGATTCTTTCCGCGGTTTTCGCCACGGTGATCTATCTCCTGGAAACGCTGTTATTCGCGCGCCGCCGCAAACCCGCCGCGACGGCGGCGGTGGAGGCGCGCATCCAGAGCCTGGAAAGCGAGATGGTTGCCCTCAAGGCGCGGCTGGAAAACCTGGAAGCCAAACCACCGCTGGAATCCTCGCTCGATACCCAGGCGACCACCTATGCCGATGCCATGCGCCTGGCACGGGAAGGCGTGTCGGCGGCGGACGTGGCCGCGCAGCTGGGCATCTCCCGCAGTGAAGCCGAACTGATCATCGCCTTGCGCCACTCCGAGGCGTGAACCCGGACACTGCGGCCAGGACATGAATCTCACCGCCCTGCCTCAGTTGCTCGTTTCCTGGCTGAAGACCCAGGGCAGCGAGCTGCTGGCGCCAGGCAAGGACGTGCCGGCCGCAAACAAGGAGGCCTTCCAGCCGGGCGCGAGCTACCAGGGCAAGGTCCTGGAAAACCTCCCGGGTGGGCGCAACCTGGTGCAGGTGGGTGGCCAGAATCTCAACATGTCGCTGCCGCGTGGCACCCAGGCGGGCGACACGGTGCGCCTGACCTTCCTTCACAACACGCCCCGGCCCACCTTCGTCATGGAGCAGCCGGCGGTCAGCGCCACGCAACCGGTGCGGCTGTCGCAGAGCGCCCAGCAACTCACCGCCCTGGCGCAACTGGCGCGGCCCAGCGCCACCGCCTCGACGGCCCCGCCGCCCACCACCCCCGGCCCCGCCCAGCTTGCCCAGGCCGGTGCCAGCGCGCAGCGGCCCATCCTCAGCAATACTGCGCCCCTGGCCACTCCCCCCTCGCTCTCCGGTGGTGGCGCCCTGCCGCTCAACGCCCTGACCGGCGCCTTCGCCACCGCCACCGCCCTCACCGGCGGCACACAGGTGGACGCCACCCGCGCCGGCCTCGCCGCCGGCAGCACCACCAGCAACCTTGCCGCCCTGCAGCCCGGCGTCGCCGACAGTCAGCCCGCCCTGCCGCAGCGCCTGCACCAGACCCTGAAGGAGAGCGGCCTGTTCTATGAGGCGCACCTGGCGCGCTGGACACGCGGCACCTTTGAACTGGCCGACCTGCGCAACGAACCCCAGTCCCGCCTCGCCGGCGGCGGCCACCCCATGGCCAGCGCCGCCGGCCTCACCGGCATGCCGGAAGAAGCCGCCCGCCTGGCGGGACGCCAGTTGCTGATGCTGGAAGGCGCGCCCTTCCTCTGGCAGGGCTTCGCCTGGCCGGGCCAGTGGCTGGAATGGCAGGTCCGGGAAGAAGCGGGGGGGGGCGCCGAAGGCCATGAAGAAGCGAACACCTGGGCCACCGAGCTGCGCCTCACCCTGCCACGTCTGGGCGGCATCACCGCCCGCCTGTCGCTGGCCGGGGAACGCCTTACCGTCGGCCTCGATGCCACCGAGACGACGACCCAGGACGCCCTGCGCGAAGCCCTGCCGGCGCTGGAACGGGCGCTTCAGGCGGCGGGGCTGAAGCCCGCCGGCATCGGTGTCGGCCAGGCGGATGGCCTCGGCGCCTGAACCCACCGCCCAGGCCGTCGCCCTGGTCTATGACCCGGAAGACGGCGCCCCGCGCGTCCTCGCCAAGGGACGCGGCCTGCTCGCCGAGGAAATCATCGCCCGCGCCCAGTCCGCCGGAGTATTCGTGCACGAATCCCCGGAACTGGTCTCGCTGTTGATGCAGGTGGACATGGACGCCCGCATCCCGCCCGAGCTGTACATCGCCGTGGCGGAATTGCTGGCCTGGCTGTATCAACTGGAGCAGGGAGAAAAAGCATGATCGATCCGATGCTCAAGCTCGTGCAATGGCTGGAAGAGGAAACGCGGCATGGCAATCCCTTTCCGCATGGCGCGGTCCTGGCGACGCAAGGCCCCGATGGCATGCCCCGATCGCGCATGGTCAGGGTCTTTATCGACCAGGCGAACACGCCGGGTTTCTTTGCGTCCCGGGTGTCCAGGAAAATTCAGGACATCGCCGCCAATCCCCTGGCCTCCTTGACCTTCGCCTTCCAGACCAGCTTGCGCTCGGTCAGCATCGAAGGCCGTCTCGAAGCCATGCCGCCAGAGGATCTCGATGTTTCCTGGGCCGGGCTGGACGCCGGCTTCAGGAGAAAACTCCTGGTGTGTGGCGGGCACACCGGCGAGCCGATCGACTCGGTCGCCCCCTTGGCGCAACGCCTCGCGACGTTGCCGCCAGGTGCCGAGACGGCGCGGCCAGGCAGTTTTGCGGGATTTCGCATGGTCGAGATGACACGCGTCGATTTCCACGCGGTGCTGCGCGGCGGCATCGACCACTGTGAACTGCATGAACGCGCCACGGCATCCCAGCCGTGGCGATCGTGTTTGCGCGTGCCCTAGGCTCGCTAGGCCTTCTGGCCGATGACCAGGCGATGCGGCATGGGAGGCGGAAAGAGGCGCGTCTCGCGTGTCTCCAGGCCGGCGTCCCGCATCCAGGCCGCGACCGAGGCATCCGAATGCACGCCGCCATCGGGCGCGGTCAGCATCATGTTCAGGCCGAACAGCGTGGCGAAGGTGGGTTGGCTGCCCGAGGCATCGGTCAGCACATCGCTGATCAGCAGCAGGCCGCCGCCGACCAGGCTGTGCGCCGCCTGCTCGATCAGCCGTCGGCAATTCGCCTCGGATTCACGGTGGAACACCCCCGAGATCAGGACGACATCGTTGCCTCCCGGGAATGGCGTCTTGAAGTAATCGCCGGCCAGGGTGTCGACCCGATCGCCCACGCCCATGTCCGCGACGATGGTTGCCGCGATGGCGACCACGTCCGGCAGATCCATGACGGTGGAGCGCAGTTCGGGGTAGCGCCGGGCGAACAGCGCGGAGTAGGTGCCCGGGCCGCCGCCGATGTCAAGCATGCGCTTGCGTCCGTCCAGATCGGCCAGTCCCACCAACGCCTGGCCGATGCCCATGGCGCGTTCGTGCATGCCGTAGACGAAGTTGCGGGTCTGCTCCGGATCATGGCCGAGGTAGGTCTCGGCCGGCATGGTCGGCCGGTTCTCGCGCAAGGCCGTCTCCAACTGGCCCCAGGCCTCATAGAGGTTGTCGCTGTAGTGGATGGCGTTGCCCATGTAACCGGGCTTGCCGGCAACCAGAAAGGCCTGGCTCAGCGGCGTGTTGGAAAAGCCATCGGCGTTCTCCGCGAGCAGGCCGAGGCCGACGCAGGCACGCAACAGCAGGGTGGTCGGGCGTGGCGCGGTGCCGAGCGCCTGCGCCAGGCCGTCCGCGCTCAGCGTCCGGTCGCCCAGCGTGGTGAACAAACCCATTCGGTTGGCCGTCAGCAAGACCTGGGATTCCCAGTAGGCCGTGGTCAGCTTCATGATCGGAGAGGGGTCGAGCCGGGCTCGCGCGGACTGTTGCTCGTTGTTCTCAGGCACTTGGCAGTTCCTTTCCATGGAAACGTCGAAAACGTCCGGATGCTAACCGACTTGAAGTGGCGCGACAGCCGCCACCTGGTCGCATCGACATCCGGTTCATCACCCCATCCGTTTCCACCTGACATGCCTTCGCGATGCGTTGGATGAGCACGGTGGCCGGTGTGGGGGGGGTCAGGTACCGCTGACCCAGCGTTGCAGGCCCAGCGTCAGGCCGAAGCCGGCGATGGCCAGGAGCATCAGGCCCGTTTCGCCCTGGCCTGCGAGCAGGGTGGCATCGAGCAGGGAGATGCCGGCGATCAGGGCGACCACCGCCCTGGGGACATCACCCGGTTCGCGGCGCAGCAGCCGGCGCACGGCGAGCACGGTCCAGACGCAGAGCAGGGCCAGGGGGAGGAAGGCGAGTGGCTCCTGGCGCGCGAGAACGAGGCCATACAGCGGCGGCAGGGCGAGGAGGCCGAGCGGCCAGGCACGTTCGAGACGGTTGAGGTGTTCCTGCTTGGCGGCGTAGGTGAGCCCGATCAGGTAGCCGAGCAGGACCAGGGCGGCGAGCCCGACCGCCATGGGCGTGGCGCCGGCCACGGCGAGGGCCGCGGTGAGGTAGACCAGCATGCGGCAGATGCCCATGAGCAGGGGGCTGAGCGGGTTGGTCTTGTGGTAGGCGTTGTAGAGCAGGATGAAGGCCGCCAGCAGCGCGCCGCCGAAGGCGCCGCTCCAGGGGGCCGCGCGGTCGCCCAGGTGGCCAATGACGACCAGCAGCGCCAGGCCGCCGGCGAGCATGGCGTAGCCATGGATGAACACCTCCCGGGCGCTGACCTCCCCCGCCGGGATGGGCCGCTCCGAGCGCGCACGGGCGTCGAATTCGCGATCGAAGGCGTCGTTGAGAAACATGCCGCCGATGTAATACAAAGACATGGAGAGCAACAACAGGACGAGTTGCAGCGGGTCCACGGCGACCGCGGCGAGGGCGACACCGACGAGCACGTTGGTCCACACGGTCGGCAGGTTGGAGATGCGCGACAGGCGCAAGGCGACGTCGAGCTTCATGCGGCGAGCTGGTCGAGTACCCAGCGGTATTCGCGGGCGATGGCGTGGTCCACGGATTCGGTCCTCAGTCCCTGGGGCAACACATCCCAGGTGTAGGTTTCGATTTCCAGGTGGTCGGATAGGGTCTGACGCCGGTGACGGGCCAACATGGCTTCGATGAAGTCACGGCTGGAATCCAGCGGCCCGAGCGCCTTCTGAAACACCGGCACATGAAAATGCACCCGCCATTCGTCTCGTGCGCCCGGCTGTCCCAGGCTGGCGAGGGCTTCGGGCAGGTCGGTGTAACGGCGCAGGCCGCCAGGGCCGCGTTCGACGACCTGATGCAGGTAGACGGATTCGGCATAGTCGCGCAGCGTCGCCATGGCCGCCTCGTCGAAACGGGTCACGCACAGGCCGGCGCTGATCTGCATCTTGTAGACGCGGATGCCCGCCGCTGCGAGCTGGGCGAGGCAGTCATCAGGGTCCTCGAATTCGACCGCCGCGTGGCACAGGTCGAGGCACAGGCCCAGATGCGCGCGCAGGGCATCGGCGGCGGCGCCAGCATCGAGCCCGGCCAGCGCGGCGAGTTGCGCGGCGGAGGCGGGGCCAAACAGCGTCTTGCCGAAGAAATCCACCGCTTCTCCGATGGTTTCCAGGAAGCAGCAGGGCTCCGGTTCCAGGGCCAGGGTGATGTGCTTGCCGCTGGTGCGTTCCAGTTCGATCAGGTGGGCGACATGGGCGACGAGATGGGCGCGCATCGCCTCGACGTCCGCCGCATCCCGCACGGCGGTCTTGAAGGCGCCGGGCACCGTCGAAATGCTGCCGTCCAGGCCGGGCGGCAGCAGGCCGGCCAGCAGGTCGGCGAGGCGGTTCGTGTAGTCCAGCCGCGCCGCGTCGCGCCAGTCCGGCAGGTAGACCGCTTCCTTGACGCGCTCGCCGTGGAAGGTGCCATAGGGAAAGCCGTTGAGGGTGAACACATAGAACGCGTTGGCGTCGAGAAACGCACGCAGTTCGGCCAGGGCCGATGCTTCGGACAATTCGCGCGCGGCTTGCGCCGAGAGCCGCAGGCCGATGCCGAAGGGGCGACCGGGTGAGGTCAGCGCGCGCACCCTGGGAAGGTGCGTTTCCAGATTGGCCCGGACTTCGCTCCAGGTCTCGCCGGGATGGATGTTGCTGCAATAGGTCAGGTGCACGCCCTGGCCGAGATTCACACCGAGTGCTCCATTTGCCGCAGCCAGTCGATGGCGGACAGGATGGCCGCCGTGTCCATCTGGTGGACTTCCTCGCCGCGGCCGATCTCGCGCAGCAGGGTGATGGTGAGCTCGCCGCCGAGGTGTTCGCGGAATTCCTGCAGACCGCGCAGCAGGGCCCATTCGCCGTTGGGCAGGGTGGCCTCCAGCGCCGGGTGCCAGAGCGTGAAGCCGAGCTTGCGCAACAGCGTGTGGACACGGAACTCTTCACCGGCCGCCAGCATTCCGGTCAGCACCGAGTAGCGGGTGTCGAGCGCGATGCCGATGGCGACCGCCTCGCCGTGGTTGAGCGCGTGCCCACTCAGGGCCTCGAGTTTGTGCGCGGACCAGTGGCCGTAATCCAGTGGCCGCGCGCTGCCGGTCTCGAATGGGTCGCCGCCGAGGCCGATCTGGCGCATGTGCAGTTCCGCGCAGCGGCGGATCATGTAGGCCATGGCGTCGGGTTCGCATTCGGTGAGGGCGGCGCTGTTGGCATGCAGCCACGCGAAGAAGGCCGCGTCCCGGATCAGCGAGACCTTCACCGCCTCGGCCATGCCGGCGATGCGCTCCCGCCGGGGCAGGGTGGCGAGGAAGTCGGCGTCGTTGAGCACCGCGAACGGGGGCGCGAAACAGCCGAGCAGATTTTTCACGCCGAAGGCGTTGACCCCGTTTTTGACGCCGACTCCGGAATCGTTCTGCGCCAGCACGGTGGTGGGCACGCGGATGTGGCGCAGGCCGCGGTGGGTGGTGGCGGCGACATAGCCGATCAGGTCGAGGAAGGCGCCGCCGCCAATCGCCACCACATAGGAATGGCGGTCGATGCCGAGGTCGAACAACTGCTTTTGCAGGGTCGAGACCAGCTCCGGTTCGTTCTTGACCTGTTCGCCTCCGGCGAGGGTGATCGGGGCGCCGATCAACTGGATGCTGTCGCCATGGTGCAGCGAGTAGTCGACGATCTGTTCGGGCAGTTGCGGCCAGTGGCCGGCGATGCTCGCTTCGAGGTAGACCACCACGCGATGTCGTTTCTCCGGTTCACGCCGGCGCAAGGTGTTGACGAAGATCGGGTTGTCCCTGGCGAACAGGCCATGCGTGAAATGCACGGGATATTCGTAGCTGACCTCGAACCGCTGGAGATAGGCGGAATCGGATCCACTGTCGTTGGGCCGCGCCGACACGAATGAGCTATCCCGTGTATTCATCGCGCTCAGGCCGTTTCAACCGGTGCAATGCTGCCGCCAACCCGGGGCTGTTGGCCGCGCAGCACCGACTTGCCTTCGAATTCCGAACGCTGGTCGATGGCTTCCGGGCTGATCCAGTCCGACTCGTTCATCTGCCCGCTCTGGCTGTAGGCCGCCAGGGCGTTGTCGTAGCAGATGGCCTTGACCGTGGCGGCGGGAATGCCGCGTTCGAGCATGAGCTGCGCCGTTTTCGGCACCGCCAGCGGATCGGAGATGCCCCAGTCGGCGCTGGAGTCCACGAAGATGCGCTCGGGTCCGTACTGGCGGGCGATTTCCACCATGCGGCCGCTGTCCATCTTGGTGTGTGGATAGAGCGTGAAGCCGGCCCAGAAGCCGCGGTCCAGCACTTCTTTCACGGTTTCCTCGTTGTTGTGGTCGATGATGACGCGGTTCGGGGCCATGCCCATCTCGATCGCCACGTCCATGCTGCGGGTGGTGCCGGCCTTCTTGTCGCGGTGCGGGGTATGCACCATCACCAGCATGTCCAGTTCCTTCGCCAGCGCCAGCTGGGCGCGGTAGTAACGGTCCTCGGCCTCGGTCTGGTCGTCGTAGCCGATCTCGCCCACCGCCACCACGCCGTCCTTGAGCAGGTAACGCGGCAGGATTTCCATGACCTGCTCCGCCAGGGCCTCGTTGTTGGCTTCCTTGCTGTTGAGGCCGATGGTGCAGTAATGGCGGATGCCGAACTGCGAGGCGCGGAAGCGCTCCCAGCCGACGATGGTGGAAAGGTAGTCGATGTAGGAGCCCACGTTGGTGCGCGCCTGTCCGAGCCAGAAGGCGGGCTCGATGACCGCCACGATGCCGGCGGCGGCCATGCGCTGGTAATCGTCCGTGGTGCGGGTGGTCATGTGGATGTGGGGGTCGATCATCATCATGGTCATGTCCTCGGGTTAAGCGTTCGCCGCCAGTGCGGACCAGTTGAGGGAGCCGTCGTCAATCGCGGCCATGAGTTCGGGATGCCGTTTCGCCAATGCGGCGGCCTCGGGCGCGGTCGACGCGCGCAAGGCCAGAACGGCCGCTCCTTGTTCGGCGCGCGTTCCGCTCTCCAGCAGTCGCCGCAGGTCGTCGATGGCGGTGCCGGCGGCGAAAGGGCCGACGCAACGCCAGAGCTCGGGGTTGATCGGCCGGCCGGCGGCCCACCGTTCGTGCGCATAATCACACAGCATCTGGGCGAGGTGGGGGTTGGCGCGCTGGTCGAGACCGATGATCGGGTCGAGCGCGCTGCCGATGAACAGGGACTTGAGCACCATCTGGTTCCACGCGACCTCGGGCAGTTGTTCCGCCGGGTAGGGATTGCGGTGCGCGATGGCCTCGAACACGGTCTTCATGTTGGTGCGGATGCCCTCGGCCGCGCGCAGGCGATAGCGCTCGGGTTCCGGGTAGAGCGGCAGGCCGAGGTAGAGGACGACACTCTCGCTGGCGTCGGCGGTCACGCAAAGCTGGGTCAGGCGCCGCTCGAACGCGGCCGCGTCCGGTTGGCTGGCAAGCAGCAGATAAAGCCGCGCGGCCTGATCGGTGGTCAACCCTTCCGGGTGCCAGGACGGGCGGGCCAGATCGGCGTCGGCGAGGTCTTGCGCTGCGAGATGCAGCGGCTGTTTTCCCACCTTGCGCGTGGCCAGGCTGAAGGCCATGTACAGATCGGCGTCGCGCTGGTCGCGGCGCAGGCGTTCGACGCTGGCTTGCAGCCATTGCTGGGCCTCCGCCGGCAGTGCCCGGGCCAGCCAGCGATCGAGCAGGGCTTGAGGGGTCATGTTCATCTCGTCAATTCAGGGAGTCGTGCCGTCGAACAGATGGCGCAGCAGGATCGACTTCACCTCCGTGGCTGCGATCGCGCCCTCCGGCAGGTGGCGCGGTGCGCTGGTGATGAAGAGCGGGCCCTCGTCGTCGCGATCGGTGGGGCGTCCGTGCGATCCCTTGACCAGGGTCGCGTCCAGGGGAATGACGTCCATCAGGTAGCGCATGCCGATCGCTTTGCGCAGGAGCTTCGACGCGATCTTCAACTTCGGGAAGGCCAGGTCCGGGTCCAGGAACAGTTCCACCGGGTCGTAGCCGGGTTTGCGGTGGATATCCACCGTACGCGCGAAATCGGGCGCCAGGCGATCGTCGAGGAAATGGTAGTAAGTGAACCAGCTATGCGCGTCCGAGAGGGCGATCAGTTCACCGCTGCGCGGGTGGTCCAGGCCGTACTGGTGCTTGCCTGCCTCATCCAGAACCGATTCGACGCCTGGCAGGTCGCGCAGCAGCCTGGCGACCGCGGGGACGTCCTCGGGACGCTTCACATAGACATGCGCGATCTGATGATCCGCCACCGCGAACGCGCGCGAGGCGCCGGCATCGAGCAGTTCCCGGCCGAGTTCCTCGCGCACGCGCAGCAGGCCGGCTTCGCGCAGGGCGCGGTTGATGTGGATCGGCCGGTCGACCGCGGTGATGCCGTATTCGGAGAGGACGACGACTTCCAGGCCAGCCGCGCGCGCCTGCTCGATGAGTTCGCCGCAGATGGCGTCGATCGCGGCGACATCTCCGGCGATCTCCGGCGCGTCGGGGCCGAGGCGTTGCAGGTTGTAGTCCAGGTGCGGCAGATAGGCCAGGGTCAGGGTCGGCTGTCGTTGCTTGAGGACGTGCAGGACGCTGTCCGCGATCCAGCGGCTGGAGACGATGTTGGCGGTGGGCCCCCAGAAATTGAACAAGGGGAACTGGCCAAGGCTGGCCTGCAGTTCCCGGCGCAGTTCGGCCGGTTCGGTATAGATATCGGGGAGCTTGCGGCCGTCGGCGGGATACATCGGCCTCGGCGTGACCGAGATGTCCGCGCTCGAGTACATGTTGTACCACCAGAACATCTGGGCGCAGGTGAAGGTGGCATCGCGCTTCCTGGCGGCATCCCAGACCATTTCGCCATGGACAAGATGATTCGATTGCCGCCAGAACATGACTTCGGCGAGTTCCCGGACATACCAGCCGTTCGCCACGATGCCGTGTTCGCTGGGCAGGGTACCGGTCAGCAGGGTCGATTGCACCGAGGTGGTGACCGCGGGTGTGACGGTCCGCAGCGCGCGCATGCCGCCGCTCGCGGCCAGGGCGCGCAGCCTGGGCGCGTGGCGCAACAGGCTTTCGGTCAGCCCGACGACATTGATTACCAGAGTCGATTTCAAGAAGGGTCCTCAGAAAGCTGCCGTTTCCCGCAAGTCGGCGCATTCTACTTGGACAAATGGCGCAATCGTTACACCTGGAAACGGCAGTCGAGCGCACCAGCGGGCGTGTTCAACTGCCGGTTCCAGGTGAAGCGAGCAGTGGGTTCGGGAGGTGCGGGGTGACGCCGCACCGGCCCGGACGCCGCGCGCAAGGGTGCCGGTGGCTCGACGTTCAGCGCCGGGCCTCGACCAGCAGGGCCTTCAGCTCGGCGAGTTCCACCCGCAGCGCCCGCACTTCGCCGTGCAGGTCCGCCTCGATGTGCTCGCGCGCCTGCTCCACCGCCACCACGGTCTCGTGGTGCTCGTCCTCGCTGAAGGTCTGCATGGCGTTGACGATGATGGCGATGAACAGGTTGAGCATGGTGAAGGTGGCGATGAGGATGAAGGTGACGAAGAACACCCAGGCATGCGGGAACTGTTCCATCACCGGCCGCGAGATGCCCATCGACCAGCTCTCCAGTGTCATGATCTGGAACAGGGTGTAGAACGAGCGGCCGAGCGTGCCGAACCACTCCGGAAAGGCGGCGGCGAACAGGTTGGTGGCGATCACCGCGAACACGTAATAGATCAGCAACAGGACCAGTCCGATGGAGATGAGCCCGGGCACGGCGCCGAGCAGGGCGCCCACCACCCGCCGCATCGAGGGGACGATGGTGAGGATGCGCAGCACCCGCAACACCCGCAGCGCGCGCAGCACCGAGAACTGGCCGGTGGCCGGCACCAGGGCAATGCCAACCACGAGAAAGTCGAACACGCTCCAGGGATCGCGGAAGAAGCGCAGGCGATGGACGATCAGGCGCAGCACGATCTCGGCCACGAACACCGACAGGATGGCCTTGTCGAGCAGATGCAGGGCGGCGCCGTATTCCGCCATGACGGCGGGCGAGGTTTCCAGGCCCAGGGTGACGGCGTTGACCAGGATCAGGGCGAGGATCGTGTTCTGGAACCCGGGGTGTGTGATCAGGCGGGCGATCGCGCCGGCGCGGGGGGACGGTGGTGTGTTCATGCGTGTAGCGAATGAGGGTTGCGAGAGTGGAGGGTGCGCCGGCTTGTCGCCGGCGGCTTGAACATGGCGGCGGCAAGCCGCTGCTACAAGCCCGCGTGGAGGCCCATGCCGAAAATCACAGCGGCCACACCCAGAGCAGCATGGGTACGGCCACCGAAACGACGATGAGTTCCAGCACCAGGCCGAGGCGCCAGTAGTCGCCGAAGCGGAAGCCGCCGGGGCCGAGGATGAGGGTGTTGTTCTGGTGGCCGATGGGGGTGAGGAAGGCGCAGGAGGCCCCCACCGCGACGGCCATCAGGAAGGCGTCGGAACTGGCGCCGAGTTGTCCCGCGATGCCGATGGCGATGGGGCACATCACCGCGGCGGTGGCGGCGTTGTTCATGACGTCGGAGAGGAACATGGTGATGATCAGCACCACCACCAGGCCGGCGATGGCGTGGCCCTGGGCGACGTTGTCCAGCAGCAGGCGGGCGATCAGGTCGGCGGCGCCGGTCCCGGCCATGGCGTCGGCGACGGGCAGCATGGCGCCGAGCAGGACCACCACCGGCCAGTCGATGGCGGTATAGGCGGAACGCAGCGGCACGACGCCGAACGCGAGCATGGCCAGCGCCCCGGCCGCGAAGGCGACGGCGGCGGGAAACAGGCCGAACGCCGCCAGCAGAACCGCCGCCGCCATGATCAGCGAGGCGGTCAGCGCATGGCCTTTCTTGGGTACCCGGATGTCGCGCCCGGCCAGGGGCAGGCAGCCGAATTCATTGGCGAAGCCGTTGATTGCCTCCGGCACGCCCTGCATCAGCAGCACATCACCGGCCTGGATCGGGGTCGTCCGCAGGCGCTTGGTGGAACGCAGGCCCTGGTGGGAGATGGCCAGCAGGTTGATGCCGTAGCGGGTGCGCAGTTCGATGTCGCGGGCGGAGCGGTTGAGCAGGGCGGCATCCGGCGCCACCACCAGTTCGCGGATCACCAGGTCTTCGCTGTAGCCCTTGTCCTGTTTGTCCTCCGCCGGGTTCGCCGCTTCGGTGGACGCGGTTTCCTGCTTGGCCTCCACCGCGTCCTCGGCCGCGATGGGCACGTCTTCCACGAGTTTCACGCCGAGCGCGGAGAGCGCCGTGTTCAGCGATTGTGGTTCCACCTCGATGACCAGGATGTCGCCGTCGCGCAGCATGCGGCGCGGATTGGGGGCGATGACGCGGAAGCCGCGATGGACCATGCCCACGACCTGGGCGTCGATCTCGTCGAGCAGGTGTTCCACTTCGCGCAGCGGCTTGTCGACGGCCTTGCTGTCGGCGGTGACGCGCACCTCGCTGAGGTAGTGGCTGGTCTCGAAGCCTTCCGCATCCTCCTTTTGCCGCGCCGGCACCAGGCGCCAGCCGATGAGGCCGATGAAGGCGATGCCGGCGACGGCGACGGCGAGGCCGACCGGGGTGAAATCGAAAATGGCATAGCCGCCCATGCCGCGCTCGGCGCGGAAACCCGAGACGATCAGGTTGGGCGGTGTGCCGATCAGGGTGACCATGCCGCCAAGGATGGAGGCGAAGGCCAGCGGCATCAGCAGCCTGCCGGGCGGCAGCCCCTGTTTCACCGCCATCTGCAGGGCGATGGGCATCAGCAGGGCGAGCGCGCCGACATTGTTCATGAAGCCCGACAACACCGCCGCCAGGCTCATCAGCGCGAACAGGCTGAGGGTCGGGCCGGCCGCCGCGGGCAGCACCCGCTGTGCCAGCACATCCACCGCGCCGCTGATCTGGAGGCCATGGCCCATCACCAGGACACAGGCGACGGTGATCACCGCCGGGTGGCCGAAGCCGGTGAACGCATCGTGGCCGGGCACCAGCCCCAGGACGACGCAGGCGAGCAGGCTGCCCAGCGCGACCATGTCGTGGCGCCAGCGGCTCCACATGAACATCGCCAGGGTGGCGAGCAGCACGGCGAGAATCGCGATCTGGTCGGGGGTCATGATGTCGGCATCCGGGGCGCTCGGGCAAAGCGGGAAGCCGGATTATCCGTCCGAATCACGATGGCCGCGGGCCGGCGGGCGGCCGTTCCCGCGGCGGGATGCTCAGAAGCTGTGGTTGTAATTCACCCGCAAGGTCGCCTGGGCATGGTCGGAGGTCACGCCCTGGGCGTTGGTCTGGCTGACTTCCGGTGCGTAGGCCAGCGAGGCCGCGACGCTGTTGGCCGGATCGATGCGCCAGCCGAGACCGACGGTGTAGTGGGTTTCCACGATGGCCGGGAACAGCGGGTTGAGCGTGTTGGCGGGCACCGGGTTGTCGGCGTGGTTGTAGCCCGCGCGCAGGGCCAGCCTGGGGTTGAGCTTGTACTGCACGCCGAGGGCGACGACGGTCTGGTCCTTCCAGTTCTGCGGCATGGTGACGTCGAGTTCGCCGGCGGCATTGCTGAAGTGCATGTGGAAATCGGCCATGGCGCCGGACCAGCGGATGCGCTTCACATCGGCGGCCCAGGACCAGGCGCCGCCCGTTTCGTAGGCGAGGCCGAGGCCGTAGGTTTCCGGCCACTGGAAATCGATGACCTTGAGGGTGCCGTTCATGGCGCCGCCGTTGACGATGACGCGGGCATCGTCGGTCTTCATGTCGCCCATGCGGGTCTTGGCGTGGTAGGTGGCGCCCAGCCGGAACTGGTCGTTCACGCGCCAGAGCGCGCCCAGCTTGTAGCCCCAGCCGTAGGACTTGGCCTTGCCGGTCATGGGACTGTCGTCGCTGAAATCGAAGCGGGCATAGTCGATGGTGGCGGGCATCGGCAGGGTGGTGGTGGCCAGGCCCTGGCTCATCATGCCGGCCATGGTCTGGCCGTCCATGTCCATGCGCAGGTCCATGCTGGCCCAGGCCAGGTCGATCTGGCCGGCCAGGGTCAGGCGTTCGCCGGCGTTCCAGGCGAGCGGGAACATGAGGCGGCCGAAGCCGACTTCGGAACGGATCTCGTCGCCGCTCATGGCGATCGGGTTGCAGCCGCCGGGGGCGCTGGCGGAGTCGCAGCCGCCGGCGAAGAGGGCAGCGCCGCTGCCGTATTCCGTGCCCATGCCGCCCTGCGCGAGCATCGCCATGCCCATCGCCAGGTCGCCGTGGCGGCGGATGTAGGAGAGCGTGGGCATCCAGTAGGCGGTGCCGTCGGAGTCGCGGGCGCCGGCCGCGGGGTGGCTGGCGCGCACATCCGGCATCAGCAGGGTGAGGCCGAGGCCGAGGTCGGCTTCGCCCGGCGCCTTCAGGCCGAGGGTGGCGGGGTTGTTCATCACCGCCGAGTTGCCGGTGTCGAAGGCATAGGCGGCGCCGCCCATGCCGCCGGACTTGGCGCCCCAGGCTTCCATGTTCATGCCGTTGGTGGCGTGGGCGTTGATCGCGCAGCCGCTCAGTGCCAGCAGCGCCAGCTTGTTCAAGTTCCTCATCCTCATTCCCCCTTGACTGCCCGGCGCGGGATGGGCCGGGCAAAACGGGCAGAATTAGAATCCATTAATGTACTAATTGAAAGGGCCATCCGTACCCCCGGGGGCAAGACCTGGGGGATGACCCCCCCCCGGTCAGCCGGCCCGCATCACGATTTCGCCAGGATCGCCGCCTGCGCCGCCGCCAGGCGTGCCACCGGCACGCGCGGGCCGGAGCAGGAGACGTAGGTCAGGCCCACCTCGTGGCAGAAGCGGATGGAAGCCGGGTGACCGCCGTGTTCGCCGCAGATGCCGATCTTCATGCCCGGGCGGGTGGTGCGGCCCCAATCCACCGCCAGTTTCATGATCTTGCCGACGCCCTCGACGTCCAGCACCTCGAACGGGTTGTCCTGCAGGATCTTGTGCTGGTTGTACATGGGCAGGAACTTGTTCTCGGCGTCCTCGCGCGAGA
>CAYMUY010000032.1:0-53176 GCA_964393825.1 uncultured Thiobacillus sp.
GCTCCACGGCAACACCATCAGCCTCAGCTCTTACACCACGTCCGGGGACACGCCCAGATGGAAAACGTGGACCTGTCCCGAGTTATTATTGCCACCGCCCGCCTAGCCGTGGGGGAATAGCCTGTATCAAAGGGACCAGTGGTGGATTCCTTACTCTGCCCGTAAGTAGTGCAAACCAAGCCCCTTTGGCCACATGGCTCGTTTGGTTTAACAGGGGGATAAGAATTGCCCGAAGGTGCGCCGCTCGTCATTGAGCTCCTGACCTACATAGAAGAGGTCGAGAAGCTAAAGTCCAAGCCCGTGTTCTCGGTACCAACCGAGTTCTTTGCGGCATACCAGCACGAACTCAAGGGCCTGCCGGAGGTTCGCTTCAACGTGCAGGTCGAAGGCGACGACGTGTGGCTTCGGGTCCCCCGCCTGCGGGAGATTACTGCCCCAGACCCTGGTGAGAAGCTTAAGCCCTGGGTGTCGCTCCCGAAGACGCCCGAAAAGACCCCCGAGATCAAGACAGAGTGCGTCATCTTCGAAGGAAAGGAGGAAGTCTCGCGTGAAAGGTTGGACGACCGACCGAATATTAGGGAACTCTTCGACTGGTACGTAGAGAACCAATGGGAGCCTTGGGCGGCTGCCGAGCGCCCGAGGCGCAAGACGATTACTGTCTACAACAAGCTCTTCGCCCTGCAGCAGTCGATTTCGTCGGAGGGCGCTGAAACGCCCCTTGAGCTCGTTTGGGGCATTGGCTACGCCGCTTGGAAGAAGGAGGGCTACCCAACGCCGGTGAAGTACCCGATGCTCGTGCAGGCCTGCGAGCTTTCGCTCAATGAGCACACCTTCGACCTAGAAATCCGGCCTCGCGACGTCGAGCCGCGTCTGGACGTCGACTGCTACGCGGAGATGGATCTCTCGGGCGTCAAGCAGCTCGAAGCATTCTGGAAGAGCTTCCAGGCCAACGGTGAGAGCCGAGTCACCCCTTTCGAGTCCTCGACTTTCGAGGGTGTCCTCAATGCCGCAGTTGGGCACCTTGACCCGACGGGAGGCTACGAGGTCAGAACGGACGACGTTACACCGCCTGTTCCTAGCGAGAAGCTGCGGGTCACCAATACCTGGGTGCTGTTTGCCCGCAAGCGCAGCGGCGACATCTTTCTCGAAGACATTCGCCGGCTCAAGAAGACGGTCGAGGCTGCCCAGTCGCTGCCTGCCGTCATTCGCAGCTTTGTCGAAACCGGCGACCCGTTGGTTCGTGTGCGCCCAGAAATTCTGTTCCGAGGGCTTTCGACCAGTGATGGCACGTCAGGGGCGAAGGAACTCTACTTCCCGATGCCCTACAACGACGAGCAAGTCTCCATTGCCCAGAAGCTTGATTCGAATGATGGCGTCGTCGTACAAGGACCGCCTGGAACGGGAAAGACGCATACGATTGCCAACGTCATCTGCCACTTCCTCGCGCAGGGCAAGCGCGTGCTGGTGACTTCGAAGGGTGAGACTGCGCTCTCTGTACTGCAGGAAAAGCTGCCCGAGCGCATCCGTCCGCTCAGCGTTGCGCTGCTCTCGGAGGACCGCGAGGGCATGAAGCAGTTCGAGCATGCCATTCAGACGATTGCCTCCGAAGTCGAGGGGATCAATCCTCAACGTATCGAGAGCAACATCGCCAGGCACCAGCAGCAACTCGACCAACTGCACGCCAAGATTGCCAACGTCGACCACTCGATTGCAGCACATGCGGCCAACCACATGCGCCAGTATAAGTTCCAAGGGCGCGAGGTTACGCCCGAGGAAATGGCCAAGCTAGTGTTGCAGCAGGCGGATGAGCATCAGTGGTTTGACGACGACCTGCCTTCGCCCAAGGGCGAAGGCCTGCCGTTTGGTGATACCGACATCTCTGCACTTCGCCAAGCCAGGATTCAGGTCGGAGCTGACCTTCCATACCTGGCTGCATCATTGCCGCCAACCGACGACATGCCGACGTGGTCAGATTTGGCCGTGCTGCACCGCGATGTGGTACGTGCCAAGACCATCGAAGCCAGCGTGGACCGTGGTGCAATACTCCCGCTGGTGGACTCGAAATATGAGACGTTCGATCTGGCCGGCAAGCTTGTCGAGTTCCTTGACGAGTATGTCTCACTGAAGAATAGGCTCAGCGGCGATACCGACGCGCAGGCGTTGACGAAGCGCTTCGCGGAAATGCAACCCGACGACCCGGTGCTAGCGAGTCTGCTTGCGTTGTGCGAATCGTTCCGCGAGTTGGAGGCCCGCCGCAAGAATCTGGTTGCCAATGCCGTCATACTGCCAGAGCATGCCGAACGCAATGGTGACTTCCTCGAAGCTCTCATGCGCCTGGTGAATGGCAAGAGCGCATTCGGTCTACCCTTCGGGAAGGGGGAGGCCCGCAAGCTTGTTGCCTCCGTGATGGTGCTGGGTTCCCCGCCCAGCACCAAGGACGCTTGGGCCGAAGTTCAGACTCTCGTTCAGTGGCGGCTTGACGCCCACCGTGAGGTGGCGCGATGGACGTCGATTGCGCTTGAGCTTGGCCTTGAGCCTCCACCCACGGCGGCCGATGCCGCAGTTCGGCATGTCTTCCAGCAGCAGGTCTGGGTCGATGACGCCAAGCGTTTCATTTTCGAAATCGAGTGCCAACTGTATGACCGTATCGAAGAGGTCTTTGGCAAGCGGTTTGCCGACATGCTATGGGACAAGGGAGAAATGTTCCTGGACGAGGTGCGCGCGAGCCTGAATGCGCACCTGGACCACGGTCGCTTGGCCTATGCCATGAAGCGGGTTGGCGACATCCTGAAGAAGCTCCAGAACCACAACGGCTCTATTGTCGAAGAGCTGCGACGGTTCTTCCTCAACAAGCTCGGCACCCAGGAAGCTGACGAAGCCGTGCTCCAGGCTGAGTGGCTCATGCTGCAGTCGGAG
The DNA here is from genome assembly GCA_964393825.1 of uncultured Thiobacillus sp. Taxonomy (GTDB): domain Bacteria; phylum Pseudomonadota; class Gammaproteobacteria; order Burkholderiales; family Thiobacillaceae; genus PFJX01. Next base: position 2,917 of record CAYMUY010000032.1, read on the forward strand.
CTCTCCCGGCTAAACGGCCTGCGAGCTGCGTTCGGAGATATTGAGCGTGTCGCATCCCTCATAGAGACGTCTGGGGCACCGAAGTGGGCGGCGCGGCTTCGCACAGCGCGGGTGAGTGGCGACGCTGATGCTGTACTCCCTGTTCGCTGGCACGAGGCATGGAACTGGCGGCTCGCATACTTGTTCCTTGAGCGCATCGATGTGCACTCCAAGATGCGAGAGCTCTTCAACGAACGCCGCACTCTGACGGCAACTCTTGCCCGGACATACCAAGATCTAGTCGCCGAGAAGACCTGGCTCGGGGTCTTCAATAACTCACCCCAGAGCATTCGTCAGGCGCTGCAGGCCTACCTCACGGCCATCCAGGCCATGGGCGCTGGCACTGGCATTCGTGCCGTTCGCCACCGACGTAACGCTCGCGATGCAATGAAGCGGGCCTACATGGCTGTGCCGTGCTGGGTTCTGCCTCAGTGGCGGGTCTCGGAGACGATTCCGCCCGAAATAGGACTCTTTGACCTCGTCATCATCGACGAGGCTTCGCAGTCTGACATCTGGGCGTTGCCAGCGCTTCTTCGGGGCAAAAAACTCCTCGTCGTGGGTGACCATAAGCAGGTCTCGCCTGCTGCTGTGGGTATGGCCGAGCGGAAGATTGTCGACCTCGAGCAACGGTTCCTGAATGTGCAACCGCATGGTGCGCAGATGACACCAGACAAGTCCGTCTATGACTTGGCCCGTGTAGTTTTCGCAGGCAATTCGGTGATGCTCAAGGAGCACTTCCGCTGCGTGCCCGCCATCATCGAGTTCTCCAATCGGGAGTTCTATAACGGCGACATCAAGGCGTTGAGAGTACCCAAAGCAAACGAGCGACTGGACCCGCCGCTCATAGACGTCTACGTCAAGGGCGGCTATCGCAAGGGCGATGTCAACCCGGCCGAAGCGAAGGCTATCGTCGACGAAATCGAGTCCATCCTGGCCAACCCACTGTTGGCCGGTCGTTCGCTCGGTATCGTCACCCTGCTGGGCAACGACCAGGCCAAGCGAATCCACGACTTGATTGGCGAGCGAATCTCCCCAGTCGATGTCGTAGAGCGCCAGATTGCCGTCGGGCCGCCGGCGGTGTTCCAGGGTCGGGAGCGCGACATCATGATAGTGTCGATGGTACTGGCCCCAGGTAACCACACAGCGGCGATGGTGGCTGGTCAGATGCAGCGCTTCAACGTGGCGCTATCGCGTGCCCGAGACCGGATGTATCTCTTCCGCTCAGTGGAGCACAACGCCTTTGCCGAGGACTCGCTCAGCGGTAAGGTGCTGCGTCACTTCCGCCAGCCGTTCGCCCAGGATGTGCGCAAGGTCGAGCTCTTGCGCGAGCTCTGCGAGTCAGGCTACGAGCGCGAGATGTTCGACGAGCTCACCAAGCGTGGCTACCGCGTGCAGCCGCAGGTGCCCTGTGGCGCGTACCGTATCGATTTCGTGGTTGAGGGTAATGAGGGCCGGCGTCTGGCTGTAGAGTGTGATGGGGACCGCTTTCACGGGCCTGGGCAGTGGTCCGAGGACATGGCGCGTCAACGTGTGCTCGAGCGTGCAGGATGGACGTTCTGGCGCTGCTTTGCGTCGAGCTTCGCTCGCCGGCGCCAGGAGGTCCTCGACGACCTGTGGTGGACGCTCGCTCAACTCGGGATCGAACCCATTGGGTCCGAATCGGTAGACAACACCGTGTGGGTAGACCTAAGGGAGGTGGACCCCTTCAGCGTCGATGTGGAGGATGCCGCTCAGGGTCGGGAGGCTGAGACGGTATGACCCAACGACCGCTCATGCAGACCGGCATCGAGTTGCTCGAGAGGCTCTTTCGGGGGTCGAAGGACAACGCTACAGAACTCGCGAAACTTGAGGCAGAGCTAAGCCACCGCAGCACGCAGCGGGCAGTATCGCTTCTTCGTCTGGTCCGTCTGGCACAGCGTCAGTTGGCACAATCGGGTCAAGGTGATTCGAAGGTACGCACTACTTCCGAACCTGACCTGTTTGATACAGCAGCACCGCCACCGCCCAAACTTCCCCATGAAGATATCGAGGATCCGGCGTTCAGCAAGAGGATGAAGCCTCCTACACCTTTGGCACCAGTTGCTCCTCCGATTCCCGAGGCCATGACAGTCGATGAAGCATACCGTGTGCTGAAAGTGACAGCGTCATCAAATTGGGAGGCAATTGAGCAGGCGCGGCGCGAACTGGTGCAAAGGGCCAGCCCCGAGAACATCGAGCGGGTGTCACATGAGAAGCGAGCCGCTCTACTGGCAGAGACGAAGAAGGCAAATGCGGCTTATAGGGTCCTGGCACAGGTACGAATTTGATCGCTATGTGTTGCTCTTGCCACGCAGTTACACAGCAAGACACAGGAGCCGTAGTTCGCGGAAAGTAGCGAGTGCCGGCTCAACCGCTGATAGCCGACCGTCATGACGCTGAAGGTTGGACGTCTCTTGTGGGTCGCCAAGAGTCAGCCGACGCTCAAGGAAGCAGTCATCCCCGAACGGCAGCTACCGTCGTTCGTTTCGTGACGAACGAATCACGATGAAGAGCGATGGCGAACAGCGGGGCCGGCGAAACCAGTGCCCCTCCACCCGCCCCAGTCGTTTCCCGCCATCGGGATGACGGCCCGCTTCACTTCAACGCGTTCCCCACCACCTCGGCCACGTCCTTCGCCAGGCGCGGGCAGGCGGCGATGCGTTCCAGCGCGGTCCTGGCATGGCCCTGGCGGCTGCTGTCGAACTGGCGCCAGCGGTCGAAGCCGCGCGCGAGGCGGGAGGCGACCTGCGGGTTCACCGCCTGCAGGTCGATGATGACGTCGGCGAGCAGCTGGTAGCCGCTGCCGTCGGCGGCGTGGAAGTGGCGGGGGTTGGCGCCGGAGAAGCCGCGGATCAGGGCGTAGACCTTGTTCGGGTTCTTCAGGTCGAAGGCGGGATGGCGCATCAGCGCGCGCACCTGCTCGACGCAGCCGGGCAGGCGCGAGGTGGCCTGCACCGAGAGCCATTTGTCGACCACCAGGGCTTCGTCCCGCCACTGTTGGTGGAACGCGGCGAGGGCGGTCTCGCGCTCGGGCAGGTCGAGGTTGGCGAGGAGGCCGAGCGCGGCGATCACATCGGTCATGTTGTCGCCGTGTTCGAACTGGGCGAGCAGACGCGGCAGCACCGAGGCGCGGAGTGACGCCGGGTCGACTTCGGCGAGGATGCCGAGGCAGACATTGCGCAGGGCGCGGCGACCGACCTGGGCGCCGTCCGGGGCATAGGCTTCATTGGGGGCGAGGGCGTTCCAGGCGGCCTCGAACTCGGCGCGCAGACGTTGGGCGAGGTGGCGGCGCAGGTTGCGGCGGGCAAGATGGATGGCGTCCGGCGCGATGGTCAGGCCCTGGCTGACCATCGCTTCCGCCAGTACCTGCTCCGCCGGCAGGATCAGTGCCTCGGCGGCCAGCGCCGGGTCGCCCTTCAGGCCGCTGGCGAGCACCCGCGCGACGGCCGCGACGTAGGGCTCGGGGATCCAGTCCGTGCCTTCGCCGCCGGCATCGATGCCGGCGAGCAGCACGCGGGTGGCGAGGCGCTGGCCGGCTTCCCAGCGGTTGAAGGGGTCGCTGTCATGCGCCATCAGGTGGGCGAGTTCGCTGTCCGTTTGCGCGAAGTCGAGCTGCACCGGCGCCGAGAAGTCGCGCAGCAGGGAGGCGACCGGCGCGGCCGGGAGATCCTCGAACACGAAGGTCTGCGCCGCGTGGAGGAGGGAGAGCACGCGGGTGCCGGCCACCGCGTGGGCTTCGCCGGCCAGCCGCAGCGGCGCGTCGCGGCCATCGGGGAGGACCAGGCCGAGGGCGACCGGAATGTGCAGCGGGCCGGTGTCGATCGTCTCGCCGGCTTCCTCCAGGCGCGCCTCGTAGGCGGTGGCGGCGAGGGATTGGCTCAGGGTCAGGGTGTAGCGCCGGGCTGCCGCGTCCCAGTCGCCCACGGCCTGCAGGCGCGGGGTGCCGGCGCGCGCGTACCAGCGGCGGAACTGGGTCAGGTCGACGCCGGACGCGTCCCGCATGGCGGCGACGAAGTCCTCGCAGGTGACGGCCTGGCCATCGTGACGCTGGAAATACAGGTCCATGCCGGCGCGGAAGGCGTCGCGGCCGATCAGGGTGTGGATCATGCGCACGACTTCGGCGCCCTTGCCGTACACCGTGGCGGTGTAGAAGTTGTTGATCTCGGCGTAGGAGGCCGGCCGCACCGGATGCGCCATCGGCCCCGCGTCCTCGGGGAACTGGGCGATGCGCAGGTTGCGCACTTCCTGGATGCGGGTGACCGCGCGCGAGTGCGTGTCGGCGCCGAATTCCTGGTCGCGAAAGACGGTGAGGCCTTCCTTGAGCGAGAGCTGGAACCAGTCGCGGCAGGTGACGCGGTTGCCGGTCCAGTTGTGGAAGTATTCGTGGGCGACGACGCGGTCGATGTTCTGGTAATCGGCATCGGTGGCGGTGTCGGGGCGGGCCAGCACGTATTTGGTGTTGAAGATGTTGAGACCCTTGTTTTCCATCGCCCCCATGTTGAAGTCGCCTACCGCGACGATCATGTAATGGTCCAGGTCCATCTCCAGGCCGAAGCGTTCCTCGTCCCAGCGCATCGCCTTCTTCACCGCCGCCATGGCGTGGCCGCACTGGTCGAGCTTGCCGGGTTCGACATAGACCGCGAGGCGCACCTCGCGGCCGGAGGGGGTGACATAACGGTCCTCCAGCACGTCCAGCTTCGCGGCGACCAGGGCGAACAGGTAGCACGGCTTGGCGAACGGGTCTTCCCAGCGCGCCCAGTGCCGCCCGCCTTCCGCTTCGCCGGCCGCGACCAGGTTGCCGTTGGACAGCAGTTGCGGGAAGCGCGTGCGGTCTGCCTCGATGGTGCAGGTGTAGCGCGCCATCACGTCGGGCCGGTCGGGGAAGAAGGTGATGCGGCGGAAACCCTCGGCCTCGCACTGGGAGAAATAGCCGTCGCGGGAGCGGAAGATGCCGGAAAGCTGGGTGTTCGCGTCCGGCGCGATGTGGACCACGGTCTCCAGCAGGAAGGCGTCGGGCAGCGGGCCGGACAGGGTCAGCCGGTCCTCTCCCAGCACATAACGGTCAGGTGCCAGCGGCGCGCCGTCGAGGGTGATCGCGCGCAGATCCAGTTCTTCGCCGTCGAGGGTCAGGTCGGCGCCACCACCCCGCGGACTGCGCCTGCAGGCCAGGCGGGCGCGCACCTCGGCGTGGCCATCATGGATGGCGACATGGAGGTCGACGGTATCGACCCGCCAGGCGGGCGGCATGTAGTCCTTGAGATGAATGGCGGCGGGTGTGTCGGTACGCATGCTGGGTTCCTGGTCAACATTCAGCCACGCCGGACACCGCCTATCGGCATCCCTGGACGTGACGGGGCACAAATCGTATCAGTCCGCCTGGGGCATCACGCGTGGCGGCATTTCAGTACAGGATAATCCCGGCTCGTACGATTCAGCCCATTGGATGCACCTGGGCCCTCGTGAAGTTGCCATGGCGCCGAGGTTTGCGCCTTCGGTCACCGATCGGGTGAGCCGGCAACGCGCCCGAGCATGGGCCAGCCATTTCCAGGTTCAACCGGAGCGCATGGCCGCGTCCGCCCAGGCCAGTGCGTCCCTGTCGGCTTTTCTCAGCGTGGCGATCGGGAGTGTGGACGTCTCGGCAAATTTCGCGATCAGTTCACCACGCCCTTTTTCCACTGCCAGGGCCAGGGACAAATACCGGTTGTATGGCCCTTCATTCCTCAACAGCACCGCCACCACGTCGCGAGGGAGGTGGATCTTGCTGATGACGGCTTCCAGGGGCAAACCCAGGAGGCTGTCGAAGACCGAGAACATGCCGACCAGAAAAAGCTCGTCGCATTGCTGCTTGGCCAGCGAGACGCTGGCGATCACTTCCAGAAAACGTGCCCGGCGCAGCGCAATTTCCAGCAACAACGCATCCCGCTTGCCGTCATTCGCCCGGAAGATGCCCATCGCTATCCAGCGGTAGAGCATCTCCCGGCCGAGGATCAGCAACGCCTGATCCAGGCTCGCCACGGGTTCGTTCAGTCCGGACAAGGGGGAGTTGGCCATGTCAACGATCTTGGCCACGATGCCTGGATCGCGCTTGGCGACGTCCGCCAGTTCCGCCGAAGTTGCCTTGCGGCGCAGCAGATTCAACATTTCCATCAGCACCAGCCGGCTTTGGCCGAGGTTGTCGCGCGGCAGGTCCTCATCCGGCAAGGTGGCGAAATCACCGACTGAATAACGTGCGCCGAGAACCTGGCAGAGCCGGTGTTCAGCCCAGCTGTTGACGCCGCTCACGGCGAGAACCAGGTGTGGGTGCTCGGCCAGAAGCCAGCGTGTCTGGCGTTCGAATTCGTCGAAGTAGCCCGCCTTCAACTGCAACATGACCATATCCGCCAACGCGATGGATTCCGGTATCCGGGCGATCGTGTCGTGATCCAGTGCCACGCGCACGCCGGCCTGCTTGATGGCTTGAACCTGGACCCGCCAGGCGGGTGCGCACTCGAAGTCCGCGGGGGGTGCAAGGAGCAATACGGTATGCGGGCCGATCAGAGACCGGAAATCGCCGGCCTGCCAGACTTCGATGGAAAGCGGAACAAGGGCCAGGCGGCGTTGTGCGAATTCGGCGACGTGGTCCTCACGGAGCGACGCGAGGATTTCCAGAGGGGCGAGGGGGGCCTGGCCATGTTGATGCTGCGATACGCGAAACACATAGCCCGCAATGCCTGGCCGGCCATCGATGACCTCATCCCGATGCACGATGAACGTTGGTGTGCTTTCGGGGGGCGGGTAGTCTGGCGGCTGTGGCCGGCGTTCCGCGTGGATGCTCGGCTTAGGTTCCGGGACGCGGGGGCCGGAGAACAGGCGCTTGAGCAGACTCCAGAGTGGCATTTGGCGGTATTGAGGGTGGCGGGAGTCAATACCGCTTCAGACCGGGCGGCCCTGCTTGACCTTCAGGCGCGGGGACGCGCGCAACCGCGTGCCAGGTCCGATGCCTGGCACAGTTGGTCGCGCAGACGCGCCAAGGACACCAGAGAAGCCAGCATGGCTGCCAACGGCGACGGGTCATTCAGGTTGGCGGGCCGTCGCAACCACGTGCGCAAGGCTTCAGCATCGTGGCCGAACCGCAGGCGCAACACCTTGTTGATTGCCAGGAGATGTCTGGATCGAGTCAACAACTCCGGGTCGTCGGCCAGCGTGCAACCGTCGAGCAAGCTTCCCAGTGCCTTCAGATCCAGGCCGAGCAGGGCCGCCTGCTCGGCCTCGTCCACGTCCCAGGCGCGAAAGATGCGCAGGAGCGACAGTGTGTTGGCGGCGCGTACATCGGCATCATGGACGTCGAGATGGTCCAGGCTGCTGAAAGCTGCTTCGCGGCAGACATAGCCCTCCAGACGTCTTCGATGGCGCAGGCGGCGGAGCGCTTCCAGCCCCTGCTCGTAATCCCGCAGCGGCTGCTGCCGCAATCGCCCCCCCTTGCCGACACGACTTCCGGATGTCGTCACCAGGACCCATTCCCCGAACAGGTCGGGCGTCAGCATCGCCGTGTGGTAACGACTGGAGGATTGCCAGCGCAGGCTCATGGGGTGTTTCATGGCTTCACTATAGGGGCAACAGGCCCGGCATGGCCAGCCAGCTTGCGGGGGGCCTTGCCAGGTTGTGCAAGGGGCGCGATGTCCGCCGGTCATGGCCATCGACGCCGCGGCGGCGTCCGGGATGAGCCGGCCTTCGCGCCACAAGGCAAAAACCCCGCTTTCGCGGGGTTTTTGCTTTGCGACAAGCCGGGAGGTGAGTCCCGGCCGGGTGCGGGTGAAAGGCTTAGAAGCCCATGTCACCCATGCCGCCACCCATACCGCCGCCCATGCCCATGTCAGGGGCGCCGCCCTTCTTGTCTTCCGGCAGATCGGACACCATGCAATCGGTGGTCAGCATCAGGGAAGCCACGGAAGCGGCGTTCTGCAGCGCGATACGGGTCACTTTGGTGGGGTCGAGGACGCCCATTTCCATCATGTCGCCGTACTCGCCGATGGCGGCGTTGTAGCCATAGTTGCCCTTGCCTTCGAGCACCTTGTTGACCACCACGGAAGACTCTTCGCCGCAGTTGTTGACGATCTGGCGCAGGGGCTCCTCGATGGCGCGCAGGACGATCTTGATGCCGGCGTCCTGGTCGTGGTTGGCGCCCTTCAGATCGGTGATGACGGAACGGGCGCGCAGCAGGGCAACGCCACCGCCAGCCACGATGCCTTCTTCAACGGCGGCGCGGGTGGCGTGCAGCGCGTCTTCCACGCGAGCCTTCTTCTCTTTCATTTCGACTTCGGTCGCGGCACCCACCTTGATCACGGCAACACCGCCGGCCAGCTTGGCCTTGCGCTCTTGCAGCTTTTCCTTGTCGTAGTCGGAAGTGACTTCGTCGATCTGCTTGTTGATCTGGGTGATACGGTTCTTGATGTCGTCGGGAGAACCGGAGCCGTCGATGACCGTGGTGTTTTCCTTGCCGATTTCGATGCGCTTGGCGCGGCCCAGGTCTTCCAGGGTGGCTTTTTCCAGGGACAGGCCCACTTCCTCGGCAATCACGGTGCCGCCGGTCAGGATGGCCATGTCTTCCAGCATCGCCTTGCGACGGTCGCCGAAGCCAGGGGCCTTGACGGCACAGGTCTTGAGGATGCCGCGAATGTTGTTCACCACCAGGGTGGCCAGGGCTTCGCCGTCGACGTCCTCGGCGATGATCAGCAGCGGCTTGCCGGCTTTGGCAACCTGCTCCAGCACCGGCAGCAGGTCGCGAATGTTGGAAACCTTCTTGTCGTAGAGCAGGACGAAGGGGTCTTCCAGCACGGCCATCTGCTTCTCGGCGTTGTTGATGAAGTAGGGGGAGAGGTAGCCGCGGTCGAACTGCATGCCTTCCACCACTTCCAGCTCGCTTTCCAGGCTGGTGCCGTCTTCAACGGTGATGACGCCTTCCTTGCCGACCTTGTCCATGGCGCCGGCGATGATGTCGCCGATGGTGGAGTCGGAGTTGGCGGAGATGGAACCGACCTGAGCGATTTCCTTGTTGGTGGTGCAAGGCTTGGAAATCTTCTTCAGTTCTTCGGTGATGGCGATCACGGCCTTGTCGATGCCGCGCTTCAGGTCCATCGGGTTCATGCCGGCGGCGACGAACTTCATGCCTTCGTTGACGATGGACTGAGCCAGCACGGTGGCGGTGGTGGTGCCGTCACCGGCGATGTCGGAGGTCTTGGAAGCCACTTCCTTGACCATCTGCGCGCCCATGTTCTCCAGCTTGTCCTTCAGCTCGATTTCCTTGGCCACGGACACACCGTCCTTGGTCACGGTGGGGGCGCCGAAAGCGCGGTCCAGCACCACGTTGCGGCCCTTGGGGCCGAGGGTCACCTTGACCGCGTTGGCCAGAACGTTGACGCCAGCGACCATGCGGGCACGGGCGGAATCACCAAAACGTACGTCTTTAGCTGCCATTGTTTGAATCTCCTGAATGGGTTGTAAGGGTGGTGGGAGAAATTAGTTCTCGACCACGCCCATGATGTCTTCCTCGCGCATCACGAGGAGTTCCTGGCCCTCGACCTTGACGGTCTGGCCGGAGTACTTGCCGAACAGGACACGGTCGCCGACCTTGACGTCGAGGGCGATGTGGTTGCCCTTGTCGTCCTTCTTGCCGGCGCCGACGGCGATGATCTCGCCTTGATCGGGCTTCTCGGCGGCGGTGTCGGGAATGACGATGCCGGATGCGGTTTTGCGCTCTTCTTCCATGCGCTTGACGACGACGCGGTCGTGCAACGGACGAATCTTCATTACTTTGCTCCTAACAGGTATCCGTGTTGAACAGGGGACGTCGGAGGGGTGCGGTAATCAGGCTGATTAGCACTCACCTCCAGCGAGTGCTAATAGTAGGGATGGGACGAGGCTATTTCAAGTGTGGCGGGAGAGAAATAATGGACAATAGGACGCGGGCGTCAGCTACTCCGCAGCGGGGCGTGCCATAAAAAAATACTTGAGTGCATTGCTCGGATATTGGCGTATGCTGGGTAGACACACTTAAGTGTTGGCCCGAAACGGCATCATCGCCGCATTCACAGGAGCAATCAGTCATGAATAAACTGCCCGACACCCCCATGCTCGACCAACTGGAATCCGGTCCCTGGCCGTCGTTCGTCACCGGTTTGAAACGCCTGGCCGAGGACAAGCCGATGATGGTCGACCTGCTCGGCCAGCTGGAAACCTCCTACCGCACCAAGCTGGGGTACTGGAAGGGGGGGACGGTGGGTGTGGTGGGCTATGGCGGCGGCGTCATCCCCCGTTTCACCGAACTGAAAGACGAGAACCACAAGCCGCTCTTCCCCGAGGCGGCCGAGTTCCACACCCTGCGTATCCAGCCTCCCGCCGGCATGCATTACAGCTCCGATCTGCTGCGCCAGATGTCCGATGCCTGGCTGGAATCCGGCGGCTCCGGCCTGATCGCCTTCCACGGCCAGTCCGGTGACATCATGCTGCAGGGCATCAACTCCGCGAATGTGCAGCAGGCCTTCGACCGCTTCAACGAGATGGGCTTCGACATGGGCGGCGCCGGCCCGGCGCTGCGGACCTCGATGTCCTGCGTGGGGGCCGCGCGTTGCGAGATGTCCTGTTATGACGAGGCGCGCGCCCTGCGTATCGTCATCAACAACAACCTGGACGACATGCATCGTCCGTCGCTGCCGTACAAGTTCAAGTTCAAGTTTTCCGGTTGCCCGAATGACTGCGTGAATTCGATCCAGCGCTCCGACATGGCCACCATCGGCACCTGGCGCGACAACATTCGTGCCGACGAAACCCTGTCCCGCGAGTGGTATGCGGCCCACGGCATCGAAGACACCATCAACATGGTGGTGAACCTGTGCCCGACCAAGGCCATCCAGCTGCGCAAGAACGATGGCGGCAAGGTGGCCGAGGGCGTGACGAAGGTCGTGCTCTCGGATGAACACCGCCTGGACATCGACAACCACAACTGCGTGCGTTGCATGCACTGCCTCAACGTCATGCCCGGGGCACTGCTGCCCGGCAAGGACAAGGGCGTGACCGTGCTGATCGGTGGCAAGAGCGTGTTGAAGATTGGCGCCACCATGGGCACGGTGGTCGTGCCGTTCATGAAGCTGGAATCCGATGAGGATTTCGAGAAGCTGAACGACATGGCCCGCAACGTCCTCGATTTCTTCGCCGAGAACGCCCTGGAGCACGAGCGCACCGGCGAGATGATCGAGCGCATCGGCCTGGTCAACTTCCTGGAGGGCATCGGCCTCGAGATCGATCCCAACATGATCAGCGAACCGCGCGCCAATCCTTATGTCCGCCTGGATGGCTGGGATGAGGAAGCCACCAAATGGTACGCGCGCAAGGCCGAGGCGCTCCGGAAGGATGGCGGCCAGGCTCAGGCCGCATAACCCGCCGTGCCGGGTGCTGGCGCCACGCCAGCATGCGGTCCGGCAAGAGGAGAACGACATGTTGGACATCAACAAAAACATCAATGACCCGGAGTTGTCATCCCATGACCCCGATGGGCACATGTACGACCTGGAACCCTGGTCCCGCGCCATCGCCCAAAGCCAGGCCGACCGGGAGGGCCTGGGGGAATTGACGGATATGCACTGGCTGGTGATTCACCGCCTGCGTGGCCAGTACCGTAGCGATGGGCGCGCGGAAAGTGCCCGGCAACTCATGCACGCGATCGAGCAGGATTTCGCGGAGCAAGGCGGACGCCGCTACCTGTACCAGTTGTTTCCGCAAGGTCCGGCCACGCAAGGCTCACGCCTGGCCGGATTGCCACTGCCGCGCCACGCCAGCGACCTTTCTTTCGGCTCGTTTGCTTGAAGTACTCGTCCGTACTGGCGTCGGCTGACCCACGGGGTGAGGGTCTTGATCGGCCCGCGAGGAGAAGAGAAATGAGCGACCTGAACCAGGATATGGCCACCCGCTATCAGAACAATTTTCTGAAAGAGATCGAGGAACAGGCGGAGATGGGCGAGTGGGTCAAGATGTGCATGCAGTGTGGCCTGTGTTCAGGCTCCTGCCCCACGCATTTCCAGGACGGCTGGGAACACGCGCCGCAAGAACTGTTCATGATGATTCGCGCCGGCAAGCGTGATGAGGTGCTGAATACCAGCTCCATGTGGATGTGCACCTCCTGTTACAACTGCTATGTACGCTGTCCGCGCTCGGTGCCGGTGACCCACGTCATGCATGGCATCGCCGAATACGCGTACCGGATCGGGCGTTCGCCCAAGAACCAGCCGACCCAGCACCTTTCCACTACCTTCTGGAACAACTGCACCGAGACCGGCCGCGTCAACGAGGTGAAGCTGACCCGGACACTGTACTTCAAGGATGGCATCGGCGCCGGCATCAAGAAGGCGATGGAGATGGGGAGCGTCGCCTTCGGCCTGGTCAAGGCCAGACGCATGAACCCGCTGGAAGCGGTGGGGGTGGCGCACAAGTGCAAGGACATCAAGGGCATCCACGCCATGCTCGCCAAGGCCAAGGAACTGGAAGTGTTGCGCAAGGCGGAAAAAAGCAAGGAGTAAGGAAACCGGTCGCCTCGCAGCCGGCTTCATCTATCTTGGTACTGCACGTCCCACCTGCGTGGGAGGCGAAGGCGAGGAGAACCCGGATGAAGATCATGACGTCGTATAACCATCAGGTCGCGCCAGGATTGAGCGCGCTCATTGCCGATCCCGGCCAGCATGTCGCGGTCTCCCCGGACATCGCCGCCGCCCTGGGATTGGCGCCGCGCGACCCCGTCGCCCTGCCTGGCGGGCTGGTGCTGCAGGCCTTGCGGGAGGCGCCCGTTGGCGCCACCGCGACCGCCGTGCGGGCCAGGGACGTGCTCGACCTGTCCGGCCATGCCACGAAAATCGGTGCGCTCACCCTGGATTTCGCCCGCTCGCAGTTGCCCGGCATCAGCCCGCAAATGAGTGGGGCCATCCAGGGCGTCCAAGTCGCCCTGCTCGGGATCTCCGCCGCCAAGGCATGGGCGGAAGTGGGCGAAAAGGGCTACACCAAGGCGGTATTGTCCACGTCATCGGCCGCGCTGGAACTGCTCAAGCTGGTGCAGGACGTGGTGCCGGGTTTCGAAAAACTGGGCCCGGCGCTGGCGGTGGTGTCCTTCCTGGTCAAGGTCGGCGACGAGGTGGTCCAGGTCAAGCTGGATGTCGAGGCGATGCGGGACACCCCGGCGGCCGAAGGCCCTACTCGATCTGATAGCGCTTGATCTTGCGCCACAGCGTGGATTTGTCGATGCCGAGGATTTCCGCGGCCAGCGCCCGGTCGCCCTGGGTCTCGCGCAGGGTCTTCCGGATGAAATAGGCTTCGATGTCGTCCAGGCTGCTGGGCGGCAGGTGATCCAGCGCGCGCCCCTTGGCGACCCGCTCGGTGAGCAGGCTGTCGGGCAGGCTGTCCACTTCCAGCCGCTCGCTTTCACTCATGATGATCATGCGCTGGATGATGTTTTCCAGTTCCCGCACGTTGCCTGGCCATTGGTGGCGCATCAGGCTGGCCAGCACTTCGGTGCTGATCTCGGAGACCGGCTTGTTCAGCCGGGCGCTGTGCTTGCCCAGGAAGTAGTAGGCCAGCAGCGCGATATCCTCGGGCCGCTCGCGCAGCGGCGGAATCTCGATTTCCATGATCACCAGGCGGAAATAGAGGTCTTCCCGGAATTCCCGCTTGTCCACCAGTTCGCGGATGGGGCGGTTGGTCGCCGCCAGCACCAGGACATCGACATTGACCGGGGTGGTGGCGCCCATCGGGTAATAGCTGCCATCCTGGAGGACGCGCATCAGCTTGGCCTGCAGGGCCAGGGAGGCGCTATTGATCTCGTCCAGGAACAGGGTGCCGCCGTTGGCGACTTCGAACAGCCCGGCCTTGTTCTTGTCGGCGCCGGTGAAGGCGCCTTTCGTGTAGCCGAACAGTTCGCTCTCGATCAGGTTGTCGGGGATGGCGGCACAGTTGAGGGCGACGAAGCGATTGTCGCTGCGCTTGCCGCGCAGGTGGATCTGGCGGGCCACCAGTTCCTTGCCGCTACCGCTTTCGCCGTAGATGAATACACCGCAATCGTGCTGGCTGGCGGCGTCGATCAGGCGGCGCACCCGTTCCAGCCCCTGCGACTGGCCGATCAGTTCACCGGACTCCGAGTAGAGGCGCTGGCGGTGGCGCAAGCGCCTGTTTTCCGTGGCCAGCAGGTAGCGCTCCAGGGCCCGCTCGACGATACAGCGCAGCTCATCCATGTCGAACGGTTTCAGGACATAGTCGTAGGCGCCGCTCTTGAGCGCCTGCACGGCGGAGTCCACGGTCGCGTGTCCGGTCACCATCACCACCTGGGTCAGGGGCGAATGGCCCTGGGCGAACGTGAGCAGTTCCAGCCCGTCCGCACCGGGCATGCGCAGGTCCGAAACCAGCACCGCCACTTCGTTGGACTCGATGTAGTCCATGGCGTCGTTGCCGTTGTCCATGGCGACGACGTCGAATGCCATCGCCGACTGCTTCAGCACGGTGACGATCAGTTCGCGCATGTTCCGGTCGTCTTCGGTGACCAGCAGGGTGGGGCGATGGGTGTCGGGCTCGGGAGCCGCTGCGGATTTCTTGGAAGTCATATGACCGTTTATCGGTGAGTGAGGCCCGGTCGCGGGGGCCGGGCGCTTCAGTGACGCTGCAGGCCGGCGCGGCGCAGATCTACCATGGGCAACTTGACCCGGAAGCGGGCGCCTTCAGTGTAGCCGCTGTCGTAGACGATATAGCCGCCGCGCTTGGCCAGGATGGCCTGGCTGATGGCCAGGCCGAGACCGCTGCCCTGGCCGACCTGCTTGGTGGTGAAGAAGGGGTCGAATATACGGGAACGCATTTCCGGGGGCACGCCGGGCCCATTGTCCGCGATGCTGATCACGACATAGGTGTCCTCGATCTGGCTGTCGATGACGATGGCGGGGTTCGCGACGCCGTCGAGGGCATGGATGGCATTGGTGATCAGGTTGTTCAGCACGATATCCAGTTGACCGCAGCTGCCCTCCACCAGCAGCGCCGTTTCGGTGAGATCGAGCTTGAAATCGATCTTGTAGCGCTTCATGCGGCAGTTGAGGAAGGTCTCGATCAGGTCGTGGACCAGTTGATTGACCTCGCAGGTCTCGCCGCTGCAGGGCTCGTCCCGGGCATAGTTGAGCAGGTCCTGGACGATACGGGAACAGCGTCGGGTTTCATCGGCGATGATGCCGGCATATTCCGCCAGTTTGTCCTGGCTGCAGGAGGAACGGCTGAGCAGCTGCGCATAACCATGGATGCTGCCCAGGGGCGTGTTCAGTTCATGCGCGACACCGGCGGCAAGCTGGCCCATGGCCACCAGTTTCTCCCGCATCGCGATGCTGGCCTGGAGATGGCGATATTCCGAGATGTCCTGGAGGATGAGGACCCCGGCCATGTCGGTCTCCTCGTCGCTGTAGAAGCCCAGATTGAGAGAGAAGTAGCGCTGTCTGCCACCCAGCTCCAGGCTGATTTCCTGGTTCTGGATCACTTGCTTGTACAGGAAGGCGTCGCGCAACAATTCCCGGTCACGTTCGCCCAGCTGCAGGAGTTCGAACAGATTGGTGCCGATGAGCTTGTGGCCGGTGACGGCGAAGATGTCCTCGGCATGCTTGTTGGTCAGGATGATCTGCAAGTCGTCTGACAGGCTCAGCAGGGCGGCGGGCAGGCTTTGCAGGATGGTGTTCATCTTGTTGCGCTGGTTGAGAAAGCGTCCCTGGCATTCTTCAACGGTGCGGAACATGGTCTGCAAGGCGTGGATGGTGACGTTGTATTCGCTCAGGACGCGACCGGCCTCGGTCCAGCCGAGCACGCCGGGCGAAATCGGGTCGAGCAGGCCCTCGCGGGCGTTCAATACACCGCGGGCCAGGCGCCGCATCGCCAATTGCTCGGCGAGTTGCCTGGCCAGCAGGGCCAGGATGCTGGCGGCCAGGAGCAGCCAGAGCGCGGTTTCGGGCAGGCCCCACGGGGCGCTCCCGGATGCGAGGACGGCGAGGCATCCCAGTGCGAGCACGGCCAGTAAGAGCGGTGTGATCATGACGAGCCGTTAGCAATGAAAAGCGGCCTTGTGGGCCGCCGTGTGGGAAAGCTTGGCCTTGCCCGAAGGCAAGGCGCAACGGCTTCAGAACACGAACTGCAGGCCAAGCGTAAGCAGTTTCTGGTCCTGGAACTTCGCATACAGCGGGTGCGGGGTATCGAAATTGATATCAGAATACTCCACGGTCAGTTTCAGATTCTGCCCGTTGATGTAGTAGTTCGCGCCGATGCTGTTGATGCTGCGGTCATAGTATTCGGCGTTGCCTGTCTTGATACCATAATCGGCCTCGTCGTGGCGGGCGAAGAACTGCAGACGGCCCATGCCGACCTTGTTCGGCAGCATGTAACCCACCTTCGCGTAATAGCCCTTGAGATCGCCGTTGATCGGATAGTTGGCATCCGGTGAGGCGTTGCTCACGTCGCCGGAGTCATACTTGAAGTAGGCCGCCGAGGCGGTGTAGACGCCGCTCGCCGTCGGGTATTCGAAGAACGCATCCGCGGTCCAGGCCTTGTAGTCCTTCGGGTTGTTGCGCATCAGGTAGTCCGCGTAGACCACGTCCGGCTGATAGTCGTAGGCGGCACCGATGGTGAACACCTTTTGCGTGCCCAGATAGGTGCCCAGGTAGCCGTAGTTGTATTCCGGGTCCAGGAAGCTGTAGTGGACGCGGGCGGTCATTCGCAGCTTGTCGTCCGGGGTCGCGGCATCGTCGCGGCCTTCCGCCAGCATCAGCCGGTACTGCAGTTTGGCGTCGAACAGGTTGCCCCAGACCGCCACGCCCTTGTCGCGGGTGCCACCGAAGGGGGTGTACGCCAGCACCTCGGAACGGTCGAGGGTCAGGGGTTCGAGGCAGGCTTCCAGGTTTTCCCGGGAGAAGGTGTTCTTGAACTCGCCGACCATGAAGCGCAATTCGTCCTTGTAGTCGATGGTGACGTAGGCATCGCGGACGAACAGGCTGTTGTCGGCGCCGGGGAAGCCGCCACCTTCGACCTGGAAGTAATACCCCACGTAGTCATTGAATTGGCCGGACAGGGCCAGACGGTTGCGGCGCAGGAAGAAATCATTTTCCGATTTGACGTTCGCGGCGCTGAAATCGCGGTTCTGATACCACCCCTGCAAGGCGTAGGTGAAGGTCAGGGAACCCTGGTCGCCGAACTGGATGGTCGGGCCGGCATGCGCCGCCGGGGCGGCCATCGTGATGCAGCCGCTGCCCAACAAGGCCGCCAGCAGTGTCTTGTTGATCCGGAATGCTGTCTTGTTCATTTCACTTGCTCCTGCCGGTTACGGATTGATAGGCCGCCTCGAACTTGGCGAGGTCGCTGGTGTGGCAGTTCCCGCAGGCATCGGCGCCAGCGCGGGGCCCCTTGAGCATGCCGGCATGGGCCATGTCTTCCTTCATCAGACGCGGGTTACCCTTGTGGCAGCCGACGCAGGAGTTGTTCACCTTCTTGTGCTGGGCATGCCAGGGCGCCTTCGCCGGGTCCATGTCGGGTGCACCGGCCCGTTTGCCGTTATGGCACTTGAAGCAGCTCGAGGCGCCCATGCCGCAAGCGTTCGCCAGGGCGATGGGAGAGATCCTGTCCAGCCCGCCGCGCAGTTCGGCCAGCGATTCCGAACCCCAGGCCGTCGTTTCGGCCGTGCTCGCGCTGTCGATCGCTTTTCCTCCCGTCGCGAGCAAGGCGACACCCACCGACAGGATGGAAAACACCATGCCGGCACGCAGCCACTTGCCGAACCAACTCGCCTTATTTCCTACTTTCATCAGTCTCTCTCCTAGGTTGTTGCTCAGTGAAATGTTTCGAATCGGCCGGGGCAACCGGACCGGATTCACGCAAAGTGTCCAGTTGCGACATGGCCTTGCTGATCTCCGCTTCTCCAAGACCGGATGCACAAGCGCACGGCGAGCCCTTCGAGCGGTATTTCAGGCGCGGCGACTGCTCACCCGCCGACGCGGAGGGGACGGTCAGCGAGATGACCGCCAGACCTACGATCCAGAGTGATTGCATTCTGTAGTGCCCCTCAGAAAACCGTTGATGGACTGCAGGCTTCCTTAAGCATTCTTTGTGCCACCAATTTTGTTCATAGGAATCATTGGCTTGCGGCAACGGCTTGGCGGGGTGCGATTGCAATATCCGGTTCCACGTCACCAGCGCTTTCAATTTGCAATCAAGGCTTGGCCGTCAGGCGCATGGCCGTGTAGCGGGTGGCGGCGGCTTCGGCGATGGCGGTTTTCAGCAATTCCGACGAGGCGCGGCTCATGGAGACATTGATCAGGCTGTACTGGAACATCCGTTCGTAGTGTTCCCGCGGCGCCACGTCCACGCTCAACTCGACATGCCAGCCGGGCTTGCTTGGCGCCACGAAGGCGTGGGCATAGTGCCTGGACGAGCCCGCCGCCAGACGGGTGTCGAATTCCTCCTGCCGCATCGTCACGTCGGCTTTCCAGCCGATGACGTCGCGCGCCAGTTCCACCGGGGCGGTGCCGGCCTGGTGCAAGGTGAGGACGAGGTCGA
Source organism: uncultured Thiobacillus sp. (assembly GCA_964393825.1). Taxonomy (GTDB): domain Bacteria; phylum Pseudomonadota; class Gammaproteobacteria; order Burkholderiales; family Thiobacillaceae; genus PFJX01. The sequence continues at coordinate 21,553 of CAYMUY010000032.1, forward strand.
TCTTCGGCACCATGTAGGTGGGCAGGTGGTGCCCGGCACCCTGGTTGCGGGCCTCCACTTCCGCGCGATAGGCGCCGGAATCCAGCCGTGTCAGCTTGAGGTCGACCGCCAGCCCGCGCCGCAGCATGTCCGGGTCATGGATGCCGCGCCAGAGGTGCTTGCGGTCCGGCATGTGGCAGCTCTGGCAGGATTGCTTGCCGGCATGGTTGCTGGCCAGCCACTGCTGGTAGGTGTCCTCACGAAGCTTGCCGGCGAGGCTCGGGCCGTCCTCCGGGAATTGATGGCAGGTCGCGCAGAAGCGGCTGTCCTGGAAGGCCCGGGAGGCGGTGAAACCGCCATGCGGCGCGTCCTTGATGGCCGCGGCCCGGGCCGGCGGCCCGAAGCGCTGATGGCTGCGGACATGGCAGGATGCGCAGTTCAATCCGCTGGCGGCCAGCGTCTCGGGGACGTAGGCCGGGGGGGATGTTTTCGGGGCGTTGTCCCAGCCCATGGCGCGGGCCACCAGAGCCTTCTGCTCGGCCAGCGGGGCATGGCAACGCAGGCAGCGGTTCGTGTCCGCCTGGCCGAGCAGTTCGAACTGCCAGCGGATGCCGGCGCCCATGGTGTGACTGTGCAGGGCGGTGCGCCAATCCTGGTATTGCGCGGCGTGGCAGGTCGCGCACGCTTCCGGGTCGAGCGAGGCTTCGACCGGGCTGAAGCGGGCGGGGGGCTGGCCCTGGGCGGGGACCGGGTCGCGCCAATGCTCGGCGAGGAAAGCTTCCACCGACGCCGAATCAGCCGCCGGTCCCGGGGTCTGCTGTCGCTGGCAACCTGCCATGACGAGCAGCGCAACGGCAGCGATCAACAATGAACATCCGCCCAAATTGCCGAGGGCGCGGGAAAGGAGGTTTTGCATCATGCCATCACACAGAGATGAAAAAAGGCCCACGCTGAGGTGGGCCTGTCGTCAGGAAACGCTAGTCGAAGCGATCAGCCACCACAAGGATTGCCCGGAAGGCTACCGCCGCTGCCGCCGGTCGGAATGGTCTGCCCGGTCTTGTACGCCTTGTCAGCCTGGATGATCGCATTGGTCGCGGCACCGTAGGGGGCAGTGACGGTGCGCGGATTGACCAGGCTGGCACTGGTCGATGGCCGGAAGAACGACTTCACGTCGGTACGCCACGGCGAATCGCTAGGCAGGATGTACTTGCCGTCCTTGTCCATGATGTAGGACAGGGAGTTCCATTCCACCATGGCGCCATCGTAGAAGCGGGTGGGCTTGCCGAGGATGGCCGCGCTGGCGATGCCGGTGATCATGGCCCGGAAGGTGGTCTCGCAGTAGACGAAGATCGTGTCGCCGTTCTGATAAGCCTTGCCGGCGCCGACCAGGCCATAGCTGCCGTCGACGAAGCCGATGCCGTTGGCGTCGGTGTTGCCCGCGAGGTAGGCGGCCAGGTCGGCCTTGGGCTTGTAGCTGTAACCCTTGGTGGCGTCGAGCATGTGGGTGTACTGCAACTGCAGCGTGCCCCAGGGGTGGCCCTGGCGGGAGCCATTGTTCTGGAACGAGTTGATGTAGTTGCTGGTGTTGGTCGGGACGCAGTAGGCGGTGGCGCAAGCCTGGGTGCCCGCCGTGTCCGGATCGTTGTCCTCGCCCTTTTCCGACATTTCGCCAGCGCTGTACTGGCGCAGGCTGCGGGCATCCCAGATCATGATGCCGTCGTTCAGGACGTTGCTGTCGGAGCCGGGCACGACGCTCAGCAGGTCGCCCACCGTGGCCTGCAGCTGGGTGTTGTCTGTGGTCAGTTCCTTGACGCTGTGGGTGCCATTGTCGGGTGCCGTGCTGGCGGTGGCGCTGAAGTCGCCGGCGGCGAGTTCGTTGCCGTTCAGCCACTGGTTGCCGCCATTGAGAATCGCCAGGTTCTTCTTGTCGACGCCCCAGTAGCGCAGGGCGTACCAGATGCGGCCTTGCGACATGGCATTGCCGGTGCTGCCGGTGCCCATGGCGGCAACGATCATGTCCTTGGTCGGGTCGATGTTGTACTTCTTGAACAGGGCATCCATCAGGGTGCCGTCGGGTACCATGCTCTGGGTTTCGATGACGCCGTTGTTGCGGGTCTGAATCCATTCCGAGGATGGGGACAGATAAGTGAAGACCGTGGTGCCGTTGGGCTTGATGTACTCGGCGCCCGCCGGTCCCGCGGAGACCTGCAGGATGATCAGCTTGCCGGTGACACCCGCCGGACGGTTGTTGGTCCAGTCGGCAATCCAGTTCTTCAGCGTGGTGGCCGTGATCAGGCCATTGCGGTTGTTGGCGTAGTTGGCATCGGATTCCTGCGCGATCTGGCCCGCGCTGTTGATCGTGTAGGTCACGCCATTGACGGTGCCATTGCTGCCGCCGCCGCCACCACCACAACCGACCAGGATCATGCCGGCCACCAACGCGGCCGATGCCGCCATTTTCAGATTCATACGATATTGCATTCCAGTCCCCTCAAGTTAAGCGTGCTACGCAAGACGGAGCGTCTTGCCGCGCGATCGGGTTACGCCAAAACGGCGGTGTTGAATCCCACTTCATGCCTTGATCACCACCGGCAGGACATCGCCTTCGAGTACATCCAGCAGGGCGGCGTAATCCCCCGTCATGACAAATGTCTCGACATCGGCACCCGCTCGTCCGAGCGCCTCCGCGAGACCGGTCAAGCCGGCCTGATCCGGCGAGGTGTGGATCAGGACGATTTTTTTCTTGGCGCTCATACGAAAAACACCACGTCACTGTTGATAATCCTGTTGGCCAGGGCCGCGACGTTCCGCCCCAGCTGTTCCACGGGAACGTCCGCGAAATCCAGGGCCTCCAGTTGTTCCGCCACGTCGGGGCTCTCGGGGAGCCCTCCCCAGGCGGCGATCGCCACCTGGTCGTCGAGCAGGGTCAGACCACTGGCCATGCGCAGTGCTTCGACTTTCTTGTCGATGGGTACCATCAGAATGCGTTTTGCTTCGGCCATGTCGTCTCCTCAGAAAACCAGCACTTTGTCGCATCGGTGCACGAGCTCGGCATCCTGGTACTGGCCGCCGACCACGACGTCGTCCGCCAGTCCATGGATGTCGAAAGCGCCGCCGGCGTAGCGTTCGACACTGTGCTCGCAGACCAGGACGCTGCCGGGAACGGCACGCGCCAGGGAGACGAATTGCGCATCGGCCAGCAGCATCACGCCGGTGTCCGTGAGAAAGCATTCCGCCACCCAGTCGCGGGCTCGCGCCGCGCTGATCAGGCCCGAGGCCGCTGCGGCATGGGCCGCGTCGGTCACCACGATTCCCAGTCGCATCGCTCAAGCCTTCCTGATTTTCCAGACGAAGTTGCCATCCTCTTCCTTGCGATCGATCAGGTCATTGCCTTCCGCTTCGCACATGGAAGCGATCGACTCGCCGGAGGAGGGGTTGTCGAACAGCAGCGTCAGAACCTCGCCGCTGGCGATCTTCTGCAGGGCCTTCTTGGTGTACATCTGCGGATGCGGGCAGGAATATCCGGTCACGTTCAGCGTCCATTCGCCGCTGCCGGTGTGTTCAAAGCTCATTGCCATCGTTGTCTCCTGAGTCTCTTTTCAAATCAGTGCAATTACAGGTCACAGCCGCCGTCGCGGGCCATTTTCCAGTCCATCCAGTAGGTGAATGCCTTCACCCCCACATAACCACCGCCCACCATGCCGATCAGGAAGATCCAGCCGCTGGGGTCGCCGTTGGTCACGGTCGCGAAGAAGGCGCCGATGTTGCAGCCCATCGCCAGACGGGCGCCGATGCCCATCAGGATGCCGCCGACGATGGCGAAGGTCGCCGTCTCGACAGTGGGGACTTTCCACTTGAACTCGCGCCGGGCGAGCGCCAGCACGGCGGCGCCCAGGATGATGCCGATGGACATGAAGCCGGGGGCATTGAGCAGGGGGTTGGGCAGGCCGTTCTCGAGGCCGAAGAACACGTTGTCGCGCATCTCGATGCCCAGGTTCTCCAGGACCCAGCCACCCCACTGCGCTTCCTGCGTGGTGATGTACCAATAGCCGGGGTCGAACACCGAGCCGTCGATGGAGAGGCCGCTGTTGTAGCCCATGGCGGAGAGCAGTTCGCCGAAGTTGAAGATGTTGTAGTGCTCGCGCAGCACGCCGGTCACCCACATGTGCAGGCCGGCGAAGATGCCGAGGCCGACGCCGGCGATGGCGGTGTTCTTGGAACTGACGCACATGTGCCAGATGCCGCTTAGTTCATCCGCCAGGGTCGGCGCCTTGTTCGCGGTCTTGCGCAGGTAGCTCTTGCGGTAATAGAAGTAGTACAGCGCCACCAGGATCAGCAGCACCGGGAAGATGGCGTTCACGAAGGTGTTGATGAAGATCGCCGTCATGCCCGACTCGCCCATGCCCAGCATGTCGGCCAGCGTCGCGCCCTTGCGGTCCCAGATGTAGCCAGCGGTGAACATGTCGAACCAGCCCTGGGTGACCGAGAGTTCATCGGGCATGCCCTTGGCCGCCGCCGATTCGGCCCAGGCCGAGGGCGCCAGCGCGTCCAGCCAGCCGCCGGCGGTGACCACCAGGGCTTGTGAAAAAGAGATCGCGAAGATCACCAGGGCCGAATTCAGGTTGCCTTCGCCCGTCTTGTAGAGGGAGCCGGAGGCGCAGCCGCCGGTGAAGACGAAGCCGAAGCCGAACACCAGGCCTCCCGCCAACACGTGCCAGCCCAGCGGATGCGCATGGAAGGTGTTGTGGCCGGTCAGGGTCACCACCGCCGCCGCGAGCGCGTACAAGGCGACCGCGATCATCATGCCGACGGCCATGCGTGGCACTTTCACCGCGAACAGGTCCCGCACCGCGGCGGCCATGCAAAAACGACCGTACTGGAGGAAGAGGCCGTAGATCACGCCAAACCAGACGTAGACCAGCAGGTATAAAAAGCGTGTGTCGATGGACAGGGCCAAGAGGGAGCCCGCGACCACGGCCAGCAGAATGCCGGCCGGATAAAGTTTCTGGCGATGCTGCTGCATCCAACCCGCCTCTTGCAGCGTTCCTGCGTTCACGTTCACGGCCTGTCTCCAGTCTTCCATTTCGTTGATAAGACGCATCAATGCGCGATCTTCAAGCCCTTGCGCAGATAGATCTGCCAGCAAGCATCGCCCCGGGTCGTCAGCAAATGCATGCACCCGAGCGTTTCCGCCAGGGAGGGGAATGATTCGACCGCGGCGGGGTTGTCGGAAATCACCTCGATCACTTCACCCTGTTCGATCTGGTCGAGAATCTTCATGGTCAACAACTGTGGCCGTGGGCACATCGCGCCCATGCAGTCGACGACGTAGGCAATGCACACACGCCCCAATCCAGGCAGATCCTCCTGGCGCGCCAGCAAGGGTTCATGTGTGTTGCCACGGTCCAGCCAGTTTGTCAGCCACCCCATCACCACCTCACGCGATCGGCACGATTCGCCTGGTGATAAGCAGATTGCATGCCAATGTTCTTATTTCAATGAAAACAATGGGATGCGGTTGTTTCCAGACGGCGGTGCGGAATAAATTGCAATTCGCTCCAGCGGCGTGGAAGTTGAATGGCTTTTTGCAATGGCCATTGCCGAGGCCCGGAAAGGGCGGCTCCGCGGCGCTGCGATGAAATGGAGGGAGAACGGTTTTTCCGGCGGCTTCCGGAGGGATGGGCGCGGCGTGGCGCGCCCTCCGAGGCGTTGCAGGTGGCGCGTCCCGGGCGGGACGCTCAGACTTTCACGTAGACCCAGCCATCCCGCATCCGGCCGAGGATTTCGCCGATGGCGCTGGTCGCGACGCTGGCTTCCGGCACCAGTTCCACCTGGATGCCGTCACGCTTGAAGCGCGCGATGGACTGCCCGCAGGCGACGAACGCGATATTGGCGTGGCTGTCCGCGAGGCGCGCGATCCGCTCGCTATAGGGGGAGACATCCTGGCGCAGGAGGTTGAGACCATAGCTGTTGACCACCACCTCGACGCGGGCATTGCCGCCGCCGCGCTGCAACATGCGCTCGGCCAGATCAAGCACCGCTTCCAGTCGCGCCGGTTCGTTGGAGTCCAGGTGCAGCAGGACCTTGCCCGGGTCGACCTGGGTGGTCAGGGAGATGGGTTGATAGCCACTGGGCAGGCCCGCCAGGCGGTCCACCTGCGGCGGCTGATCGCGTTCGCCCCGGGCCAGCCAGCCGCCACCCAGGCCCACGGCCAGAATGAGCAGGGCCGCCATGGCCTGGGGCAGCCAGTCGAGGCCACGCCTCCTGGCCGCGCGTGGCGGCACCAGATCGGCATAGCCACCCTTGAGCATTTCCTTGAGGGTGCGGGTTTCGCAGACGCGCGCCTTGAAGACGCTGTCCTCCTCGATGCGGCGGTAGGCGCGCTCCAGTTCGTCGGCGGTCAATTCGCCATCCACCAGGGCGTTGAGATATTCCTGGGAGACAGCTTCCTTCATTGTGTTGTTCATTTCACCCTCCTCAGCAGCGGCGGGCATTTCGCCTCCTCCGCCAACAATCGTTCCTTCAGTGCCACGCGGGCGCGCGACAAACGGCTCATCACCGTCCCCACCGGCACGTCCAGCACCTTCGCCACCTGGGCGTAACTGCATTCCTCGAGATCCACCAGGGTAATGACCTGGCGCTGCGCCATGGGCAGGGTGGCGATGGCGCCACGCACCCTGGTCGCGGTCTGGCGGCTGGCGTAGAGCCGATCCGGCCCCGGCTCGTCGGACAGGATCACTTCGTCAAGGGCGTCGATATCCGCGAATTCGCGGCGGCCGCGCAGATGGTCCCGCCAGCAATTATTGAGTATGGAGAAGAGCCAGCCCTCCACCGCCTCCTCCTCGCGCAGCTGCCCCCTGCGCGCCAGCGCCTTGGTCAGGGCCTCCTGGGCCAGGTCGTCGGCGAGATGGCCGTCGTGGCACCAGGCATAGGCCAGCCGATAGAGGCGCGGACGCATCGCGGTGAGCCGCTTGCGACCGGAAAAATCCAGAAAAGATAAAGGGTTGTGCACCAGCGTCTCCTCGCTATTTGTAGTGTGACGCAACAGCCACCGGATTTATTCCAATGAAAAATTCTGGAATAAATCCGTGAGCCGCGACGTCTTATCTCGCAGGTGGGCTGTTTGTCCATCACCTTATTTTGGAGAAGACCATGAAATCACTGATGTTTGCGGCCCTGCTGGCTGTTGCAAGTGCCGTCCCTGCCTTTGCCGCCACCGAGACGATGCAGGAAAAGGTCGTCTATCACGTCAACGACGCCAGCGTCGCCCGTGTCGCCATGCGCAACATCGAGAACCATCTCAATGCCAGCCCCGGCGTCAAGATCGTGGTGGTGACCCACGGCAAGGGCATCGACTTCCTGCTCAACGATGCCAAGGACGAGAAAGGCGCCTTTGCGCCGCAGGTGGCCGGGCTGAAAGATCGGGGCGTCGTCTTCGATGTCTGCCGCAATACCCTCGCCGGCCGCAAACTGGATGACAGCGCGGTCATCCTGGAAGCCCAGGTGGTGCCCTCCGGTGTCGCCGAGATCGGCAAGCTGCAGGCCAGGGAAGGCTACGTCTACCTGAAGCCCTGACGGGCACTCCGCCTCCGGTCTGACCGGAGGCCCGCCGGCGGTGGCCTGACGCCACGCTTCGCCGGCTCCCCCTGAATCAACCCTATCCGGAGGATGGCTTCGCGCCATCGGGCCGGAGGCTTGCCCGCGCGCCGGATCGACGCGTGATTTCACCCCGCTGCATCGCTACGGAGAACTCGATGAAACCTTATCCACTTGCCTTCGCTCTTGCCTTGCTTGGCGCCGTCCCGCTCGCGGCCGGCGCCGCCGCGCCGACAGCGGCGCAAAGCCTGGCGGACACCCACTATGTCCTGCACATCAGCGACATGGACCCCTCCAAACAGGAGCTGATCCTGAACAACGCCTCGAACCTGCTCGACGCCTATCCCCCGGGCGCGGTGGACATCGAAGTGGTGGCCTATGGCCCGGGCCTGCGCCTGATGTTCGCCAACAACGTCAATGCCGAGCGCCTGGATTCGCTCTCCCAGAGTGGTGTGCGCTTCTCCGCCTGCGGCAACACCCTGAAAGGCATGACCAGGCAACTGGGCGAGGAGCCGAAATTGAATCCCGTCGCCAAGGTGGTGCCCGGCGGCATCGTGCGCATCGGTGAACTGGTCAAGCAGGGCTTCATTTACGTCAAGCCCTGATCACCCCATGGGCATGGTGCAAGACGCCGGCCCAAACGAGTCGCGCGGCATGGCGCCCCGATTCGACCCTGTTGGATTCCGCTCAAGGAGGAATGGAAATGCAAGACAAGAAACTGTTCAAGCGTAGTGTGCTCGGGGCTGGCTGTGCCCTCGCCCTGATGGGTGCCGCTGGTTCGGCGATGGCCGCCAACTGGCTGATGCTGCAGGGCACGGAGCCGGAGGGTGCCTCGCCGCGCGCCGAGGTCTGGGGTTTCATCCAGGCCCAGTACGCGAAGGACTTCAGCAACGCCAACGCCGCCGGCGCCTATGTGCCGCCCAAGCTGCTGGGGCCGGACCTGGACGCCCAGGACGGCTTCAACATCAACCGCGCCCGGGTCGGTGTGCGTGGCACCGGGTTTCCGCTGGATGGCAAGATCAACTATTTCGCGTTGCTGGAAATGGGCAACAACGGCATTACCAAGGGCACCAACACCTTCGCCAAGATGACCGACGCCAGCATCACCCTGAACCACATCCCCGGCGCCCGCATCCGCGCCGGCCTGTTCAAGACCCCCGGCGCCGAGGAAGGCCTCCAGGCGATCCATGTGTTCGACTACATCAACTTCACCGAGGCGACCAACGCGCTGCTCAACGAACGCTTCCCGAACAAGGCCTTCACCAATTCGACCGGTGTCGCCAATACCACCAACACCGGCAACATTGCCGCCCAGACCGAGGCGCAACTGCAAGGCGGCGCCAGCCTGGACGCCTATTCCAGCCCGGTCGGCGCCTTCCGTGACGTTGGCGTCCAGGTGTTCGATGCCTTCGACATGGGCAGCGACTGGGAACTGAGCTACGCCGCCATGGTCGGCAATGGCAATGGCGTCGAGTTCAAGAACACCGATGGCAAATACGACACCTACCTCTATCTCTCCGCCGAGAAGAAATACGGTGGCAAAGGCGCCAAGATGGAGGGCCTGAAGTTCTTCGCCTGGGGACAGTGGGGCGAACGCATGCTCGACATCACGGATGACCTGGTCTCCAATCCCAAGACCTACAAGCGGGATCGCGCCGGCCTCGGCGTCAAGTACCTGAAGAAACCGTTCCGCGCGACCGCCGAATACATCACGGCGGACGGCATGATCTTCGAGGGCCCGGACAAGCCCAACTACTACTTCACCCGTGTTGTCGACGGCAACGGCGCCGACGCCAAGGCCGATGGCTGGTACGTGGAGGGCGGCTGGTCCATCCCGAACAGCAAGTGGGAACTGGATGCCCGCTTCGACACCATGACCCGCAACAGCGGCCGTCCCAACCAGCACACCTTCGACAAGTGGACCCTGGGCGCGCAGTACCACTTCAATCCGAAGACCCGGTTGACCGTCAACTACGAGATTCGCGACTTCAAGTGCGACTCCGGAACGGCGCCCTGCACTTCGGCCGGCGCCGCGACGCCGAACTACAACCTGGAAGGCGTCGGCGACAAGGTCGGCGTGCAATTGACCGCGATTTTCTGAGCACGCCCTCTTCTATCAGGAGGCATTTGCCCCGACCGCGCGCGCGGTCGGGGCTTTTTTTCCAGCACCTGCCCCCGCATCAGGGACCGCATTCTCCCTCGGTCAATCCACCCCCAGTGCCTTGAACACCGCATCCACCGGGTCCGAATAGAAGCTGGTCTGGAACTTCGCGAACAGCTCGCCGGGCACCGATGGAATATCCCCGACACTGCTCATCGGAATCAGGATGCGCCTGGCGCCGGAGTCGAAGGCCACCTGTAGTGATTGCGCCAGGTTCTCCACCGGGATGATGCTGCCGCCCAGGCTCATGTCGCCCAGCACGACGATCTGGCTTTGCATCGGCTTGCCCAGCAAGGCCGAGCAGAAGGTAACGAAGCTGGGCAGAGTCATGGCCTCGGAGGCGCCGGTGTTGTGCAGTTCGACGATGTGCAGATGGAAATCGTGGTCCCCGGGTTTGGCCGAGGCGCTGACCCGCGACACATTCGCCTTGAAATAGTCGAAGGCCACCTTGACCGGCTCCTTGCCGGCCATGCCGCTACCCACCCCTGAGAGCGTCAACTTGCCGTTGCCGCCAATCACCTGAGTTTCCAGTCGGTAGAGGCCCAACATGCCGGACGGGCCGTTGGTGATGGTGTGCAAGGTGCCGGGTTTCATCTGGCCCTCGGGAATCAGCCCGCCGCCGCCCTGCTCCGGCACGCTGACGAAGTGTTCCTCGCGGGTGTCCAGGTCGATGTAGCTGAAGTGGACGTCGTAGAACTCCATGCCGCCAATCTTCTTGAGTTGCTCTTTCACCCGGCGGCGCACCTCCAGGGCGTATTCCAGACAGCGTTGCACCGCTTCCTTGGTGTATTCGCCATGGGGGTAGAGCAGCTTCAGCAACCCAGACACCGTGCGCCGTACCGCGATGGTGTCGCGCTGATTCAGGTTGTTGCCGAGCTTGAAATACTTGTCGATGGCATCGGCGAAGCTGTACTTGCGCAACTCGCGCAGGCTTTCCGCCAGGTAGTCGACGATCAGGCCGTACTGGTTGGTGAAGAACTCCGGCCGCATCTTCGGCACTTCCCAGCCGGGGATGTAGGCGTGGAAACGGTCGAAAAAGGCCGAATCGATCATCACATCCGGGAATGGGGCCAATAGATGGCTGGTTTTCACCAGGGTTTCCACGCTCTGGTTGATGTTGCCCACGAACACCATGGACGCGCTGGCATTGATCGAATCCCTACCGCGCGAGAACGAGCCGGACGCCATGTAGTCCTTCATGATCTGCACGCCATCGGAGTCCTTGAAGGAAATCCCCGCCACCTCGTCGAAGGCCACCACATCCCACAGGCCGACCAGGCCGACCTTGCGGGTGCTCATGTTGTAGAACAGGTTGGCCACCGTGGTCTGGCCGCCGGAAACCAGCAGGCTGTTCGGGCTGATCTCCTTGTAGATATGGCTCTTGCCGGTGCCGCGTGGCCCCAGTTCGCACAGGTTGTAGTTGTTCTCCACCAGCGGAATCATGCGCGCCAGCAGGTGCCACTTCACCCGCTGCTCCAGCGTGGTCGGCTCCATGCCGGTGGAGCGGGTCAACACATCCAGCCACTGGTCTTCGCTAAACGCGCGGCGCCCCTCGAACAACTGCTCCATGTCCATGTTGGGGAGCTGGATGGGCTTCAGCTCGGTAATGCCGAAGGGTGAACCCTTCTGGTTCTCCTCATAGAAGTAGCTCATCGAGACGATGCACCAGATGCCCCCGGCCAGCAGCTTCTCGTACTGCTTCACCGTGGCGCTGGAAATCTCCACACCTTTCACGCCCAGATTGGACAGCAGCGCCTCGTACACATCCCGCTTCTCGTTGAGCTTCACCGTCACCTTGTCGATGACCTTGTAGCTGCCCAGTTCCTTGATCTTGGATTTGACCTTCTCGCCCTCGTCGGGGCGCACATAGTTCTCGGCCAGGATGCGCTTGACGTTCTCCATGCCCTCGCGAATCACCTCGGCATCGTTCGAGGCGCAATACATGCCCAGCAAATACTCCAGCACATAGACCGGGACGTTCGCGCCCTCCTTGATCATCTTGGTCAGATCCTTGCGGACCACCTTGCCGGCAAAGTGCTGGTTCAGCAGATCGTCGAGATTGGCATTCAGGTCGTCGGTCATGGCGTTACTCTTTTGCGTGTAAGTGATGTACTCGGCCAACAGCCGTGCTGCGTTTGAAACAATCCGTCCCTGTAGCGCCGGCTTCCAGCCGGCTTCGTTTTTCCAATCAGGCCTACGAGCCGGCTGGAAGCCGGCGCTACAAGGCGGACCTCCCGCAAGCCGTCAGAAGTCATTGGAAAAAGCCAGGTCGATGGTGAACGCGATGCGCTCCACCTCCGCCTTGCTCTCCGCGTCAATCAGCACCAGGGCGTATGGCTTCGCCTTGTCGTGCAGCCCCGCTTTCAGCATCAGCCGCGCGGTCTGCTTGCGCTCCTCCATGCGGTCGGAATCGCTGGCGAAGGTCAGCGCCACTTCGTTGCTGATCGGCTCACTGCCTTCGCGGATGGAAACCAGCAGCGTGCACGCCTGCACCCGGTCGGATACCGCGTCGTTCTGGATGAACTCGAAACGCTGCATGTTGTTCACGATCTTGCGCGACGAGCCCAGCAGCGACACCTCCACCTTGCGTGTCGCCGTCGCTTCCGCCGCGCGGCCTTCCAGTTCCTTCACCGTCACCACCGGCACCAGAATCTCCTGGGGCATCGCCCCGCCGTGGCTGAAGCGCGCGCCACCGGTGAAATGGAAACGGTTGGCGCCCTTCGGTACCCAGAATTCCATGCCCGGATTCATCCGCGCCGTGACGGCGGTATTTCCGCGCCAGGCCTTGGTGCGCTCGTCACCCTGCAACGATGGGCCAAGCAGATAGCGCTTCTTGGCAATCACCGCGCCGGCGGGTTTCTCCTCCAGGGCGCTCTTGTCGAACGCTTCCAGCATGGAGTCCTGATAGAGAAAGCCGTGGTCGGCGGTCACCAGCACCGTGGTGCCGTTCAGGCTGTTGACGATAAACCGCACCATCGCGCCCAACTCGCGGATCGCCGTGCGCACCGCCGCGAAGGTCTGCGATTCGGTCGAAGCCGAGTCGCCCACCGCGTCCACCTGGTTGTGATAAACGTAAACCACGCGCCACGGCTTCACGAACTCACGCCCCGCGTCCTTGTTCATGGCCAGCAACTCCTCGGCCTTTACCGCCACCCCCGCGTGCTCCGCCAGAATCTTGCCGCGCTGTTCCAGGCCCGCGCAGGGTTTGCCATCCACCTGCACCTCGCCGCCCGGCTTGTAGCCCAGTTGCTCATGCGGCAAGAGTGCGGCCATGCCCAGCGCGGTGTAGCTCGGCAACACCCCCAACATGGCACCCAGGGAAGCCTTGAAGCGGTACTTGCCGTTCAACTCGTCCACCAACTCCGCCGCTGCTTCATAACGGAAGGCATCGCTGATCAGCACGAACACCCGGGCGCGCGGCGCGTTCTCCAGCACCGGCCGCACCTGCCGCTCGAAGAAGCGGTATTGGTTATCCAGACCGTAGGCCTGCCAGTTCGCCAACAAGCCGGCCTCCCCTTCGATGAAGCCGCCCCAGGCCGTGGCAAGCTGTGGCATGAACCAACCGTTGTAGGTCGCCTCGACCTCGCCGCGCAGCGTCTTCAAGACATCCCAGCTAGCCAGTTCCACCACATCGGCCGCCTCATGGAAGTGCCGGTAAAGCTGGTCGAAGCGATACAGCCTGGTCAGGTAAGCCGTGGCCGCGTCCACCGCCGAAGGAAACTGAAAACCGCCGGGGAACTCGCCCTTGAGCACCGCCAGCTCCGCCGCCGCCTCGATCGCGTCATAGCCGGCACGGAAGGCATTCGCGCCCTCCGCCTGGCGGGCCGCGCTCGCCCAATGGCCATCGCGGCGACGCCGCAGCGACTCGCGCAGATCGGCCAGGCGGATTTCATGGCCCTGTTTCAACACGCGGTCGCGCCACTCGCGCAGGATGGTTTTTTCCACCTCCTCGAAAGTCATCGCGTCGGCCAAGGCCTCCGGCGCGAAACCGCCGAGATGCTCGGCCACCTTCAACTCCCCGGCCGCGCGCCGCGCCAGAACGTCATAAGCGGCGGATGCCGCCAGATGGTTGCGCCACTGCCCGAGGAACACCGAGGCGTTCACCGCCAGGCCGCGCAAAGGCAAAACAAAATGTTTCAACGCCTCCGGCAAGTCCCCGCGCAAGGCCAGGGACAAATCGGTCACCAGCAGGCGGAACAGCAGATCCATCAAGCCCGGATGCGCTTGCACGTAACCAAATGTCCGCGCCATCAACTCCCAGAACGCCGCATCCAGTTCCAGCGCCTCGATGTCCTGCCAGAGCTTCACCGAATGGAACAGGTCACCCCCATCCTCCGCGGCCAGGGCGACGAACAGGCGCGTGAGCACCGCGAAAGCATCCGGCTGTTCCACCCGCGCCACCACCGCCAGCATCTTCAGGTCGAGGTCCGCCTCCGTGTCCTGGGGCGCCACCCACTTTTTCAGGCGCTCGACCCGCTCCTTGGCGCGCAGGAACTTCAGCCGCGCGGCCAGATGCGCGCGCATCGCCTGATTCGCCAGGCCCAGCTCATCCAGCAGGATGGAAGCCGTGTCGGCGCGGAATGAACGCCCGTAGAGGCGAATATCCAGCAACCAATCCTTCTCCGGCTCGGGCTCCTCGAACGGGGCATAAATCAGATAACGGCCGGCGCCTAACCCGGCTTCGATGTGTATCTTGGCTTCCAGGGCGCCCATCAGGTCCAGGCGCAGCAGCTCGACCCCGTCCAGTTCCAGTGCCGCCAGATCGGCCTCGAACTCGCGCGCGGCGTCGTGCCAGAGCACCACCCGCGCATGCTCAGGGCCGAACAACCGGGCCAGGTTTTCCGTGATTCGGGGTGACATCATGTCTCCTCCTCGCCCGCCTCATCCCGCAACTCCGCCTCTATTTCCTCGATGGACGGCAAACTGGTGGCCAGGGGTTGGGGAATATCTCTGAGCAATGTGTATTCGGCCACGCCCATGGGTTTTTCAATGCCGCGCAGGGCGTATTCCGCTACCAGACGGTTTTGTTCCTTGCAAAGCAGTAGCCCGATGGTCGGGTTGTCTTCCGGCGCCTTGACCTCGGCATCCATCGCCGACAAATAGAAATTGAGCTGGCCGGCATATTCCGGCTTGAAAGGGGTCGCCTTCAATTCCACCACGACATAACAGCGCAACTTCAGGTGGTAAAACAGCAAGTCGATGAAGAACTCATCCCCCGCCACCTCCAGCCGATACTGCCTGCCCACGAAGGCGAAGCCCGCGCCCAGTTCCAGTAGAAAGCGCGTGATATGCCGAACCAACGCCGATTCGATCTCCCGCTCATGAGCTTCATCCGTCAGTCCCAGGAAGTCGAAGATGTAAGGGTCTTTCAGGCTGTCCCGCGCCAAATCGGAGTGGGGCGAAGGCAGACGCGTGGGGAAATTGGTGACCGCATGACCTTGCCGCTCCCGCAAGCGCGTTTCGATCTGCATCACCAGGATGTTGCGCGACCACCCATGTTCCGCCGCCTTGGTGGCATCCCATTCCCGCTCCTCGCGGGTCTTGAGCTTGTCGATCAAGGTGCAAAGGTGGAACCAGGGCAATTGTGCAGCAGCCTGCTGCACAAATTCCGGCTCTGGCCAGGCCTCGGCAAACGCACGCATGTACTTCAGATTGCGCGGGGAAAAACCCTTCATGGCCGGGAAGGCCGCGCGTAAATCCCGCGCCAGCTTGTCGATCACTTTGGTTCCCCAGCCCTGGGCCTGCTGCCGCTCCAGAATGTCCCGGCCGATCTGCCAGTAGAGCAGCACCAGTTCGCGGTTGACGGAGAGGACGGCGCGTTGCTGGGCGGACTGGATGCGGGATTTGAGGTCTGCCAGCCAGGTTGTGTACTCGCCGGACGAAGGGGGCAGGTCAGGCATGTTCAATCTCCCGGACTGGCTGATCCACAGTGCAACTGTCCATGTTCAACGCGGTACGGTGGGATGCGCCGGGGAAGGGGCCGTATCGCAGACGATCCGCCCGCCCACCGAGTAATAGTTGGGGATGCCCCGCGCCCGATTACGCGCCTGGGCGCGGCGCACGGCCACATTGCCGATGGCCAGCATTTCCACGGCCTGGCGCAGGATTTCCGCCTCGGTCTGGGGAGTAGGGGTCTGCGTCATGTTCACTCCAGAGATTCAATGAACTGGGCCAGTTCATCTGGTGCCGCCTCGATGATCTGGTCACCTGCCCCGGCGGCGATCAGGTCGAAGCCATCGCCGGTATTCGAGAATAACTGCCAGCTATCCGCCAGCGGGCGATAGTGATGCCAGAAAAGACGCCGCGCCCGACCGAATCGGCGGCGGACATCGGCTTCCGGCACCGGGTGCCCGCCTTGAATCACCCGCTCCTGGATGCGCGCGATGCACAACTCCGGGCTATCCAGGGTGACGAAGACCAGCATGACCGTGTACCCGGCCACTTTCGCGTTCTGGAGATGATGCGCCAGCCCCCTGCCGGAGAGGGTCGATTCCACCACCCGTGAGTGCCCCGCCTCGATGGCGGCTTCCAGGCGTCGGACGAACTGTTTACCCGCTTCCACCCGCGCGGACAGGGGATGTTCCGGCGCGAGTTCAGCCGCTATGGCATCGGCCCCCAGGTACTCGATGCCATAGCGGGAGACGAACTCCTCGGCAAAGGTGGACTTGCCGCTACCGTTGGGGCCGCCGACGACGACCAGCCGCCGCTCAGTCATGCATGCCCCCGTCATGGCGACAAGACGTGAGAAGTAGCCCGGATGCAGCGCAGCGGAATCCGGGGGCATTCGAGCGCGCGACGATACAAGGCAACGGTCCCGGATTCCATTGCATTACATCCGGGCTACTCGGCTGCCGCTCTCGAATGTCCCGGCCGATCTGCCAGTAGAGCAGCGCCAGTTCGCGGTTGACGGAGAGGACGGCGCGTTGCTGGGCGGCCTGGATGCGGGATTTGAGGCTGGCAAGCCAAGCCGCGTAATCCTCGGTCAGAACAGGCTTATCAGACGTACTCATCGCTCACTTCCTTTCACACGGACGGTCACGGCCTCGATGGTGCCTGCAATCGCCATCTCCAGCGCCTCATGACGTTCCGACACTTCACGCGAATCGTTGACATCCCAGCGGTGGACCAAGCCGTTCCGCAATTGCCGCGCGGACTTGGATTTGCGCTTGGTCATCTTCGAGTCCAGCAGCAAGGCGAGCCGTTCTTGATGTACCAGTATCCCGAAGTACTCGAACGAGCGCCGCACGACATCGATGTTCAAGGACTCGTCGGAGACTGTGGATGTTTTCTTCTGCGTTTGCCGATTGCGGTAATAGCGTCCGACAGTTCGCACCAGTGCCTCCAGAAACACGTAGCGCAGAAGGAAGCCCTCGGCAGCACCGGCCCCCGTCGTCTCAGGCGGGCGAGCCAGCAATTTCCTGATTTCCTTGGCCTGTGCCGAACTGAACTCAACCATGCCGACACCGTCCATTTGGCAACGCACGTTCGCCAGCTGGCCGAGAGCTGTAGCGCCGGCTTCCAGCCGGCTCGTAGGGCTGATTGGGCGAACGAGGCCGGCGAGACGCCGGCGCTACAGGGGAGGCACACCCTACGGGGTCAATCATCGCCTGCCCCTCCCGTCACCGCCTTCACTTCCGCCAGCAGGTTGCCGAATTTGCCGTAGTTGACCTTGACGCCGTCGTCCAGGTCGAGGGGGATGCGTTGGTCGGCGTAGTGGCGCAGCAGATCGTCGTAGGCGATGAGTTCGGTTTGTTTTTTCTTTAGCGCGTCGAGCTGTTTTTGCAGTTTGTTACGGGCGGCGGTGGAGGGGGCGGCGGCGACCTCGTCCTGTAGGTGGCCGATGCGGGCGGCGAGTTTGCCTTGCAGGGGGACGACGTATTCGCCGCGCATGCGGGCAAGCGTGCCTTCGTGGTAGCGGTGCAGGTAGACCAGGGCCTGGAAGGCGCCTTGTTTGCCGCTGGAGAAGTGCCAGTAGATGGGCCGCTTCTTGTAGGTTTGCAGGTGGTTCTTGAAGAAGGTGTCGGCCAGGTAGCGGCGGATGGTTTCCATCGGGGTTTCTCCGGCCTTCTTGCCCAGGCTCTCCGCCAGCCAGAGGAGGTTTTCCTCCAGGGTTTCGGCGCCCCAGACGGCGAGCAGGAATTCACGGATGCGCTTGGCGGCGTCGTCCGGGAACCAGGCCTCGTCGGTGATGGGCACGATGCCATCGGCGTCGGCGGGGAAGGTTTTATAGCGGGCGGGGTCGAAGCCGACATTGCCGGCGTGGGCGTAGATGAGGCCGGGCTCGTCCAGACTGTAGCGGCCCATCATGCAGCCGATGGCGTAGGAGATCAGGCGCTGGCAGTCCTTTTCCCGGTCGGCACGGGCGAGGGTAATCTGGTCTTCGGGGACTTCGGGGGAGAGTTCGTCTTGGAGGCCATAGGCGTTGATGAAGAGGCGGTTGTTTTCTCTTTCAATAATGGCCATGCGCTCAATACGTACCGTCAAGTAATTGGCATATTTTCTCCATGCATCAGAAAGAGAACCTGCTGTCATCAACTCCAATCGGGAAAATCCCCATGATGTTTCGTCGCCATCCCAATCTGACTTCGCCAATGCCAGCGCTTCTATTGCGATATGGCTGGCACCAACTGGCTTAAAAGGCAGTTGATCAATATTCCCCACTTGGAAATTAATTGTAGGATTAACTATTTTCATTAAGTAAGGAGCGACACTTGAGCACAGAAATGCAGCCACCTCGTAATACGTACCCTCAGAAGGAAATACAGAGGATCCTCCTACGTCAAAAACAAAACCTTCGGGATAACAGCGAACACCAAAATTTGTGGAACTAACAAAAGACCAGCTTACGGATTTCCTGAAATAATAATCTGTGTTTTGTGCACGAGATCTAGCGCGATTGCCATCTTCGGTTCCGAATGCACGAATTTCTTTTCCATCAAACTCCCAATTTACACAGACATCCGTATTGCCGTACCAACGTCGGTAGTCGCCACCCTTGTTATATGAAAACCACTTCTTTCTGGATTGACTGGCATCCGCACGGTTTTTGATTGAGAAACCAATACGATTAAAGTCGACCTCATGCCAATGGCGCAGAAACCGATTGTTGTCAGCAGTAGCCAACCCCTGACGAACCTCTGAAATTGCTCCTAAAGAGTCCAACGTTGAAAATACATCCCTGATCACACAGCTGGCCCAATACGCCACCGGACTCCCTGGAATTTTCTTGAAATCATTCGCTGTAGCGAAAAATACGAAATCATTCATGGCCAACTCCGTAGACAATTTTTAATTGATCATGAATTTTTTCATAAAGCTGCCTGACAAATATTTCTTTATTATTACATTGATCGAATGAATATTTACCTCCTTTGGGGCCAGCATAACGAAACAATTGGCGTTCCTTGAGGCCCTTCAAATCGTGCCGGACAAAATCAACATCCGAAATAATGGCTGGAAATGACTTCTTGGCATGGGTGCCCTGAAAATGCACCAACTCGCTCTCAACTATATATTTTGACGACAAGAATGTCGGCGAAATTAGTAACAAACCAAATGCACATTGCTTTATGGCTTCCTGTATTTGATCATGCCAGTTTTCGCCAATTTCTATTTTGGAGTCGTCCCATAGCGCGAACTCGAAATATTTGTCGGCACCAGAGATGTCTTTGAATAAGTCCATGAAATTATTAACGGACTTCTTGTTTCTCGTGGAATAGGAAACAAAGAACATCACTTTTGTTTTCATGCCAACTCCTTCACCTTGCCAAGCTGATCAAATGAAGCCTGCCTCAACAGCGCCTCTTTCTCTTGTTCAGAGCCCGCATTAGTCAAGCGTATGAAAGTAGACCGATATCCGTCCAAGTAATGACAACAACAAACAAATGCTGTTGTTTGTACGACTTCACCAGAAATTTCACTGAATGCCCTTGCCCCAAGATGGGCCATTGTCTGAATTGTCTGTTCCCGTAGCAGTTTTTTTCGCATGGCTTCGAATGATGACAAAAACATCCAGCTCTGCATGGTCACCATACCGGTGAAGCCAAGGGGTTTGCACCAACCAAAGCCGCGCTCGATGAACATGGCGAACAGGTCGGATTTGCTGTCCGGGAAAGTGGCCTTGGCGAAATCCTTCACTGCGGGATTCATGCCCTTGCCGCCCATATACGGCGGATTCGCCACCACCGCATCGAACTGCATCGCCAATATCTGTGCCTGCCGTACCAAGGGCAACAAATCCTCCGCCGCCGCGCGGGCGTGGATGTCGTCACTTTCTTGCGCCAGCTGCAGGGCTTCGGCCAGGGTGGGCAGCAGGGGGGCGAGGCTGGCGGGGATCTGGATGAGGGAGCCGAAGGTTTTGGCGTGGGTGAAGGTTTCGGTTAGCTGGCCTACTACCGTTGCAAGCGTTGTTCCCTCATCCCCGGCCCTTCTCCCGGGGGGAGAAGGGAGCAAGGCCTGGGCCAGGCTGGCGGGGTCGAGGCCTTTGCTTTCTTGCAGGGACAACACGTTGAGGCGCGGGGCGCTTTCCAGCAGGCGGCGGTCGTCGGCGCGGGCTTTCATCAGGAGGGCGAAGCCGGCGAGTTGGGCGGCGCGGTCGTCGATGTCGAGGCCGTAGAGGTTGTTTTCCAGGATCAGACGGGGGATGGCGCGGGGTTGGTAGCCGCGTTCGAGGTAGATGGCCTTCAGCACCTCGTAGGCTTCCACCAGGATGTGGCCGGAACCGCAGGCGGGGTCGAGGACGGTGATGGATTCCGGGTTGAGGCTGCCGCCGTCTTCGTCCATACGCGCCTGGGTGATCGCGGCCAAGGCCGCTTCCACTTCTTCGGTCTGTTCCGCCGGTTTGATGTAATAGGGCATCCGGGTTTGCAGCGTGGAAGCCGGGTTGGCCATGAGCCATAGGCGGCCGACGCTGTTCTGCACCAGGTATTGGACGATCCAGTTGGGGGTGAAGAGCTGGGTGGCGGCGGGGATGTCTTCGGACTTCACCACCTTGCCGATGACCTGGTCCTTTTTCTCGCTGATGTAGAACTGGTAGAGCCAGCCGATGATTTCTACCTGTTGCCAGTCGGCTTCGTCGATCTCATTCACCAGCTTGCGGATGAGGGAGTCGGAGTGGAGCAGGTTGTCGGGCAATAACAGTTCGGTCTCGTCGTCGATGCGCTCGAACAGGAAGGGCATGGCGGCGGCGAGCTGGTTGCATTGGGCGACGAGGAGGCGGCGGTAGAGTTCGGCGTCCTGGTTGCCGGCGAGCTTGAGCTCGATGGCCTGCGCTTGCGGCAGGCCGGGGAGTTCGACGCTGGTGGCCTGTTCCAGGATTTCCGGCAGGGCGCCACCGGCGGGGTGGGAGAGGACGCGGTAGCCGTGGTCGAGGTAGCCGTGCAGTTCCATGAACCGCAAGGCGGCGAAGCGGTTGAACCAGGTGTAGGCGACGGCTTCCATGACCTGGCCGAAGCCTTCCCGCCGGATGCGTGCTTCCAGTCCCTGGCGCTGGGCGGCGATCTTCCTGGGGTACGCCCGGCCGCCGATGAGGGCGACTTCGCCGCTGACCTCGATCGGCTCGCTGTGCCCTTCCGCCAGACCGAGCAGGTGGGCGCGGTCGCTGACAGCGCGGATGAAGTCGCGGCGGGCGGCGGGGGCGTAGGTTTTGAGTTTGACTTTGTTCATGGGGTGGGCGGACTTTGGGTTATGGCGGTTCAACGCAGACAGCGGGCCGCAATGCCGGCCTGCGAACCCGCTTGTACAAGTCGTTCGTCCAGGCTCAGGAGCGTGCAGCCTTGTCGTCGGGCCAAGGCGAGATGCAGGGCATCCCCCGCGCGCAAGCCCCCTCGCCAGTCGTTCAAGAGTTCCGTCGCAACGGAAAAGTCCGCGTCGGCGATCTCGATGAATTGGAAATGTCCGCGCAGCGCCCGATATTTCAAGAGCACGGATTGCCTATGCTCTTCGCTGATTTGCCCGGTCCGACATTTGATACCCAGCGCGGAGTGCAATTCTGTTTCTGTCCAGGCGCTCAATACCAGGGGGTAGTTCACGGGGTCGCGCAATGCGTTTTCCGCGTGTGCCGAATAGGTCTCCGGAACCAGATACGCCACCAGGACACTGGTGTCGAGGTAGGCCATCAGTAGCGATCCTCGTCGCGCATCGCCCGACAAAATTCGGCGGCGCTTACACCCTGGGGCGGTAGTTGCTTGCGAAATGCCTCCAGCGAAGGGAGGAGTGCATCGGTCGAGACCGTGGCGTGGGTTGCTTGGTCATCCAGGGGCCAGAAAATGGCTTCGACTCGGCAATGCCGCAACTCGACGGGCACCGGGATGAAGGCTGGGGCATCCTCATAAACAATACGTGCGGGATTCATGGTGGTTCTCCTGCTGGTTGAGCCAAGTGGGTTCAAAGTGAAATGACAGGTTGATTCTGTATGCATGGGTAGCAGGGCGGTTTGCCGTAGGTCGGGTTAGCGGCTTTATCGCGTAACCCGACACCTGGGTGCGAGGGCTGTTGGGTTCCCCCTTCGGGGACGATGACACCGGCAAGAAGCCGCCAGCTCACCCAACCTACGGGGGCGATTTTTTGCCCGGTCATGAGGTGGGGTTCCAGTCTGCCAGAAGGGTGATGCAGCCTTCTGCTTGGGCTTTGTCGTAGTAGCGCCGGTCGGCGGTGATGAGGGTGGCGCCCGGGGTGTGCAGGGCGACGGCGTGGTAGAGGGTGTCGAACAGGTGGTGCTGGTGGCGGATGGCGAGTTCCAGCGCGGTGGCGTGGATTTCCGGGGTGTCGAGGCTGCGGCGCTCGATATTGAGCAAATCCAGCAGATCATCCTGGGCTTCATCGGGTTTCAAACGCGCCAGCACGGACGCGACTTCAGCGATGAAGTGGGGTGGCTGGACCAGCTTGAGTTCGCCCTGGGCGGCTTGAGCAAGGAGGTTCAGCGCCAGGTCGGCATGGTCTTCGTCCGGCTTGAAGGACAAAAACCATTTGATGGCGACGCTGGCGTCGATGACGACGGTCATCCTGGGTTATTCCCGGCCGGCTTCACGAGCGGCGCGGAATGCGTCCTCGCTGACCACGGGCGCGTGTTTTCTGCGTTCCAGGATGCGCTGATAGGCCGCCTGGCTGCGCTGCCTGCTTTGTGCCCGTTCCACGGCTTCCAGCATCAGGTCGGCGATGATGGCGCTCTTGTTCTGGCCCTGGAAGGTCTCGTTGAAGGCCTGTTTCACTTCTTCCGGGACGCTGAAATTGACCGTGCTCATGGGGGCTCCTGGTTGTTGAATATTTCAACAATTGTTGTGGGGGCGGAGGGGCGGTGTCAAACCTGTTCTTATAGGTGGTGCGCTTTCATACACCGGCCCAGTTTTCCACTTGAAGCCCTTCCACCCGGTTGAATTCCCGTTCGTTGTTGGTGACGAGTATCCAGCCTTCGGCGCGGGCGTGGGCGGCAATCCAGAGATCGTTATTGCCGATGGGGGTACCGCTGCGTTCCAGGGCGGCGCGAATCTGGCCGTAGTGCTGGCCGGCGGTTTCGCCGAGGGGGGCGACCTGGATGCTGGCTTCCAGCCGGTTGAGGGTGCCAAGGGCTTTTTCCCGGGCCTGGCTTTTCTCCGCGCCGTGGCGCAGTTCGCCCAGAGTGACGACGGACATGGCCAGTTCATCTGCGGTGTGGCGCTCAAAGCGGGCGCGCACGGCGGGCGGGTTGTGCTTGGCGATGTAGATGCAGATATTGGTGTCGAGCAGGTAGCGCACGGCCATCAGAAGGTCTCCCGCTCCTGGGGCGGCGCATCCTGGCGGCCCTCTGCCATGAAGTCTTCCGGCAGTTCGGCGAGGGCGTCGAAGATGGCCGTGGCACTGGCGGGGCGTGCCCGCAGGACGATTTCGTCGCCCCGGCGGAAGATTTCCACCTGGTCCACCTCGAAACGGAATTCCTTGGGCAGGCGCACGGCCTGGCTGTTACCGGACTGGAAGATGCGGGCGGTGGTCATGATGGACTCCCGGGAAGGATGGATATACGAAGAGTATATACATCATAACCATGAGACGGCCACCCGTGGGAGCGGGCTTGCCCGCGATTGGTATGCATCAAACCCTTCGGCCGGAAAGATCGCGGGCAAGCCCGCTCCCACGTGGTGTTCACCGCACCCGCACTCGGTTGTTGCCGGCGAGGGCGGCGAGGAGTTCCCGCTTGAGCTCACCGACGTAGGTTTCCACGTCCTGCTCGCTTTCGAGATACGCCTTTTTCGAGAGGTCGGCGGCGCGCACTTCCCGTACCGGTTTGGCGGGCTTGGGCGGCGCGGTGCCGGGCTTGGCCGTGGTGGTCGTCACCGCGGTTTCGATGAGGTCCAGCGCGCGGTCACGCTCTTCGATAGCCATTTCCTGCTGCATGAGGATGGAGGGGATGCTGGCATCCGCTTCGATCCGCTTGCGGATGTCCTGCAAGGACTTGAGGGCCTTGTTGCGTATTTCCGGCGCGGCGGCGGCCTGGTCGAGGGCGGATGTGACCTCGGCCAGTTTCTCTTCAACCTTGGCTAGCGCGTGGCCGCGGCGTTCACCCACCAGACGTTGGTTGATAGCCTGCACGGTCTGAATGAGGCCATCGGCTTCGTGCAGCAGGGTATAGGGATGGGTGGCGGCGAGGATTTCGCCCATGCGGCGCAGGGCGTTGGCGGCTTCGGCTTCCTTTTCCAGCAGTTGCTGGTTGGGCTTGAAGCTGAGCTCCAGGGCATCGCGCAGGCGGTCCCAGGTCTTGCGCTGGTTGTCGTAGAAGTCGCTGAGGTCGTGGATGTCGTCGGCGAGGTCCGGCAGCTCGGCTTTCTGGGCGAGGAAGGCTTTGATGAAGTCGCAGCTTTCCTTGTTGAATTGGAGTTTCTGGAGGGTTTGCAAGCTGGCCATGATTTCGGCTTTGCCGGGGTATTTGCCGGTTTCCGCCAACGCCTGGTAGCCGGACAGGCGCTTTTCCCAGGCGGCGAGGTGTTCGCGTAGAAAGGCGACCAGACCGTCCTCGTCCTCCGGGCCGATTTTGCCGAAGACTTGCTGACCGAGCTGGCGGGCGGCCTTGAGTTCTTCCGCGCCGCTGATCTGGCGCTTGAACAGGCCGATCTGCTTCCAGCGCACGGATTTGCTTAAGGGTTCGATAGCCTCCTTCGGCTCCAGGCTGGCGCCATCCATCATCAGGCGAATCTCGCCCGCCATGACCAGGCGAGCGATGAGCAGGATGATTTCCCATTCCGGCCAGCCGTAGGGGCGGCCCGAGTAACGCTCCACCAGGTCTGACAGGAGGATCTTGCCGTTGCCGGCGACGAGGCCGAGGTAGTCGCGCAGTTCCTTGACGGCCTGGGGGTTGCCTTCTTCGCCGTCCAGTTTCAAGCCGCCCTGGCCGATGTCGTTAGCCATGAGGACGGCGCGGATTTCCTTGAGCGGTTCTTCCTGGATGACCTTGATGTAGCCGAGCTTGGGGTAGATGTTTTCGATGAGGTAGGCGAGCGCGCCATCGACAGCGGTGCTGGGCGCGGCGGCCTGGATATTCAGGCTCTGACCGATGGCGTAAAAATCGGCCTCCACCATGAGCCGGGCGGCCAGCTCGACCAGGCGGTTGCGACGGTCGCGGTTTTCTTCGGCGCGGTCGGCCAGGATGCGCTTCAGGGTAGGCGCGGCGGCGGCATCGCTTTTCTGATCGATATATTTTTTGGTCTGGATCCAGGCGCGGACTTCGCGGCCCAGTTCCTTGTCGTCGCCCAGCTTGAGCAGCACGCGGCCGCCATCCTCGGCGCTGCGGCCGATGCACTTGGGCTGGCCGTAGAGGGGGTAGTCGTCGGACAGCGGAGAGAGGACTTCCAGCATCAATTCGTGGCTGACCCCGCCGTGGGGCTGGCCGTCGCAAAAGCGGTTGTAACCGTAATCGCGACGGTTGGCCTTGTAGCGGTGTTTGTTGGCCCCTTTGAGCACGTCGTCGTAGATGATTTCGCCCAGCAGCCGGGTTTGTTCGCCGGCGGAAATGTCGACGTTCTTGATCTCACGGCCGACTTCGCGCTCTTCGTTGGTGAGAAAGAAGTAGATATCGCCGTTGCTGCTGATGAGGGTTTCCCGCTCCAGGCGTTGCAGGCTTTCTCCGATCCTGCGTTTGAGGGCGAGGCGGTCGGCATCCACCTGGTCGATGCAGAGGGTGACCAGGTTATCCAGGTCGGCCTTGACGATGTCCACGTAGCGGATGAGAAACAGGGTGCGCAGCAATTCGATGTCGAAGGGCTGTTCCAGATTGGGGTTGTCCTCAGCCTGTTCGATGGTGCGTTTGACGGCAGTGTCGAGGAAGCTGTCGATGGCGGGGTAGAAGTCGGCCAGCGGAATGAGCACGCCCACGGGCTTCTGGGCGTTGCGCTTGGCGGCGGTCTGGAAGGCATCCAGCATGGAGCGCTCGCCGCGCGATAGGTGCAGGCCGGTGGCGCCGGCCTTGCGGATGGATTCGAAAATCTTCTGAACCAACTGGAAGTGGAACGGGGCGAAGGGGTAATTGAGGACGAAGTCTTCCTTGTCCTTGTAACCCTTCATCGCCGGGCTCTTGCTGCTGAAGCTGAGCTGGTTCTTGAGGATGTCGCCCTTCTCTTCGTACAGGGCTTCCAGGGCGCGGCGAGCGTCGCCGGTTTTTTCCAGCAATCGGGCCTGGATGACTTCGTCGGTGTTGGTGCTGGAGAGGGACAGGCGAGTGTGGAAGCGGCCCTGAATCTTGGAGAAGTCGTGGGCGCGGACGTTGCTGAACTCGCCTACTACCGAGTCGATGTCTTCCTGGGAAGTGACGATGACCCAGGCGCGGCCATTGCAGATGCGGCCGAGGTCTTCGGTGATGGTCTGGAGCGAGAGCATGAGGCGGGTGTCGTTGCCAATGAACTGGCCGACTTCGTCCACCAGGAAAACGATGCGCTGCTTCGGCCCTTTGGCGTCGAGGTATTCCTTCACCAGCTTGGCGAAGCCCTCGATGGTGAGAGCGTGTTGGTCCTCGGCCTTGTCGAACCATTTGCCGGCGGCCTCGGGACTCATGCCCAGGGCTACCGAGAGCGCTTCGACGACTTCATCGCGCATCAATGAGTAGGCATCGCGCTCGTCCAGCCAGTCGCTGCCGGAGGCGGCCTTGAAGGCGGCGTGGAACTGGTCGAGGGCGCCACGCTGCGCCAGGTGGCGCTCCATCTCGGCGATGTGGGGGGCATCGCCGCTGTAGCCCTGCATTTCGTTGAACACGCGCAGGAAGACGGCGGTGACGGCGTCGCGCCCTTCGCGGCTGTCGGCCTTGCTGTCGATGTTGAACAGGATGACGTCGGTATCCGATGCCACGGCCCGCTTGATGTCGCCCAGCAGCAGGGCGTCGTTGATCTTGCTGTCGAAAAACTCGACCGCCTTTTTCGCGGCTTCGCTTTCGGGATCGTGGGCGAGGTGGTTGCGAAGCAGGTAGGAGAGGATCTTGATGAAGTGTGATTTACCGGAGCCGAAGAAGCCGGAAACCCAGACGCCCATGCGCGTGGCGATGTTGGGGTCTCTCGGGTTATCGATGCCGGCCAGATAGGACTCGAAGAAGCGGCGCAGGTGTTTATCCAGCTCGCGGGTGACGACGTATTCGTCCAGTTCCTGCCACACCACGGATTCGTCCTGCTGGTCGGCTTTGACGACGCCGTTGATGGGGCGGAACAGCCGTTTGGCAAAGAGGTCTTCGATGTGCACTTTGTTGCTCTCCCTTTAGTGCAGGTGCTTTTCGATCCGGGCTTTTATGGCACCAGACGGAAGGCGCGGTAGTAGTTACGGTCTGTCAATCGGTCGAACAGCCGCAGCCCCTGGCCGTCGTAGCTGCCCGGATAGAACACCACCAGCGGTTTGCCGCCCATGAGCGAGTGCAGTGCGTTGAGCAGCGTATGGGAACGAATCAGCGGCCACGCGCTGCCTATGCCAGACAGCAGAATCATGGCGTGAGCCGCCGGGTCGGCGGCGGCGATTAAAGCCTTGGCGATCTTTTCTTCATGCAGCGGGCCTTTGAGCGCCTTGTAGAGCTCGGCGTCGCCCTTGTCGCGTTGCAGCTTGAGGGCGCGATCCAGAAGCTTGCGCTCCTTGAGTACGCCGATGATGAGTTCGAACAGGTTGATGTGGGCGATCTTGAGATCGGCTCGCTTCCTGGCCAGATGTTCGATGACGAACTGGACGTGCTGACGCACCTCAAGCTCATCCTCGGGGGGGTAGTCGAAGATGTAGAAGCCGATCTCATTACCCTGGCCGGTGCCGCTGAGCACGTCTTTGTCTTGCAGCCGGTCGGCAACCTGGTTGAGACGTTCCTGGAGGGCGGGCTTCATGGGTTCAGGGTCATGCAGTCGAGCACATCGTTTTCGCCGTATTGTTCAAGGCAGCGTCGGACTTCGGGAATCACGCTGACCGGGGTGATGCGCATGTTACGGGTGTTGTCGAGATATTTGGCCTCGGCAAGGATGCGGATGACGACTTGGCCGAGCTTTTTCCTGGTGGATTCGGCCCACAGGCTGATTTCCGGCGCGGCATGAGCACGCTCGGCGAGGAATTTGCCCCAGTCGGTGGCGCCAAGGCAAGGGTCAAAATTTCGCAGGTGTTCCCGAACCACCTTGTCCATGAAATCGCCCAGCAACCGGCTGTGCTTGATGGCGGCGGCCAGGAGCGCCTGGGCGACTGATTCGTTCGAGCCGGAGACGATGATTTGCAGCAGTTCGCGCGGGGCATGTTCCAGCCGGTTGCGCAGCAGACGTGTCTGTCGCTGGGTGCTGGATGGGCTGCGCTTCTGGAGTTCGTTGTCAACGTTGATGAAGCGCTGCCAGTCGGCCTCGGTGGCGTCATTGAGGATCATCGCCGCGACTTTTCTGCTCTCGGCCATCAGGAGCGATCCAGCACCCAGTTCGGCGTTGTACAGCGAGGTTGTCATGGATAGGAGGGACAGAACTTCCTGTCGTTCTAATGGTGAGGGGGGGCTGCTTGCCGCTGTGGCCGTGTCCGCGCCAGGTTCTTCGTTGTCGCAGGTTCCGCGGGGTCAATCACACCGCATGACGGATATTGAACGCATGTACGCGTTCTGACCGGCCTGAACATTCAACACCAGACGCCTGATACCCCGGTTCGCATCGCACCTCAGAACGCGGCGCGGTAACCGACGCCGTTGCGCGTTACGATCCAGTGTCCCAGCTGGACGCCGAGCGCGGCGCCGAGGGCATCGGCGGCCAGGTCCTTGCTGCTGAAATGGCTGTCTGTGATTTCCTTGAGTACGCCGGGAATCATGGCGACGCCGAAGGCGGTCCACTTGTTCTCGAAATGCATGGCCGAGGCGGTGCCCAACACCGCGCTCACGGCGAAATGCTTGGCCTTGTCGGCGCCATTCCAGTCGTCGGCCGCCTGGGCGGGGGCATGGCCGGCCAGGCAGGCGACTGTCAGCAGCAGGGGGGCGAAGGCTTTCATGCGGATCTCGGGAAATGGAAGGTGGCCCGCATTATGGTGGAAGCCAGTGCGCCTTACTTCTTCGGCGTCGCCAGTTTTTCGTAGAGCTGGCCGAGATTGAGCTGCGCCTTGGCGTAGCCCTGTTCGGCGGATTTCTGGAACCAGGCCAGGGCCTCGGCTTCATCCTTCGCCACACCCTGGCCATCGCGATAGAGCACGCCCAGGTTGTGCTGGGCGACCTTGTCGCCCGCTTCGGCGGCCTTGCGATACCAACGCGCGGCTTCGCTCAGGTTCTTGCCCTGCTCCTGGATCACGCCGAGGTTGTTCTGGGCGGTGATGTCACCCGCCTCGGCGGCGCGGGTCAGCCAGTTCACCGCGTCCTCGGTCTTGCCGTTTTTCTGCAGCAGCCAGCCTAGGCGGCTTTGCGCCAGGACGACGCCCTTCTCGGCAGCCTTGGTATAGAGGGCCATGGCCTCGGCTTCATTGCGTTCCTGGCCCTGCCCCTGTTCCGCCATCAGCGCCAGGTTGTACCAGGCCAGGGGCTCGTTCCTGGCGCCGGCCTTCAGCAGCCAGTCGCGCGCCTTGGTGAAGTCCGCGGCCACGCCCTGGCCCTCGCGGTAGAGGCGACCGAGGTTGTTCTGGGCGGCGGCGTCACCGGCGGCGGCGGCGCGCTCGTACCAGGGCAGGGCGGCAGCGAGGTCTGCCTGGCCCAGCGCCCCGGTTTCCAGCAGCCAGCCCAGGTGGGTGGCGGAAGGCGCGTCGCCGGCCTCGGCGGCCATGCGGAACCAGCGGCCCGCTTCCGCCATGTTCTTCGGGATGCCCTGGCCCTTTTCGAACATCCAGCCGAGACGGTTCATCGACTGCACGTGACCCTGGCTGCCGGCCAGCGCCAGCCAGTTGGCGGCGGCGAGCAGATCCTG
This sequence comes from uncultured Thiobacillus sp., assembly GCA_964393825.1. Classification (GTDB taxonomy): domain Bacteria; phylum Pseudomonadota; class Gammaproteobacteria; order Burkholderiales; family Thiobacillaceae; genus PFJX01. Next base: position 51,619 of record CAYMUY010000032.1, read on the forward strand.
CGGCACACCGCCGAGACCCTCCTTGTAGATCAGACCGAGGTTGCCCTGGGCTTCGGCATTGCCGGCCTCGGCAGCCTTGGTGAACCATTTCACCGCTTCCGGGTAATTCGCCGGAACGCCCAGGCCATAGGCGAGCTTGATGCCCAGGTTGTTCTGCGCCGGCACGTCGCCCAGTTCGGCGGCGCGACGGGTCCAGGTGTAGGCGGCCTCGAGACTGACCGGGACACCGATGCCCTTCTCGTACATGGTCGCCAGTTGCGACTGGGCGGCGGCCAGGTTGAGCTCGGCGGCGCCGGTCATCAGCCGCGCGGCCTGGTCGGCATCCTTGACGACACCGTCGCCGCGCAGGAACAGCAAGCCCAGGTTGTAGAGGCCGATCGGCTCGTTCTGCCTGGCGGCGAGTTCATACCACTTGGCGGCCTGGCCGAGGTCCTTGGCCACCCCCAGGCCCTGCTCGAACAGCCAGCCCATCTTGGTCTGTGCTTCCGCATCGCCCGCGCTGGCGGCCATCTGGTAATAGCGCAGCGCCATCTGCATGGCCTGCATCGGGTCGGGAACGACCGGGCCGGCGGCCAGCAGCGGTGCAGTATGCAAGGCGAGCAGCAGGGGCAGGGTGCGAAGTTTCATGGTTCGGTCCTCTCAGATAAGGGTTTATTTCTCGGCGTTCAGGCGGTAATCCACCGGGACGTCGATCCAGGCCGTCACCGGCTGGCCGTTCTTGCGTGCGGGTTTGAAATGGTATTTGGCGAGTTGTTCCCGGGCATCCACGTCAAGTATGCCGGAGCCGCTGCTCTGCTTGAGCCACATCTGCCCCGGCGAGCCGTCGGCCAGGACCTGCACGCGAACGATGGCGCGGCCCTGATGGCCATAGGCCCAGGCACGGATGGGGAAGGAGAAGCTCGGGTTCTCATTGGCGTAGGCCGGCGTCTCGCTGGCCGGTTGGGTGGTGTCGCGCGGGCGATTGTCCGGCTGGGCATGGCCCGGCAGCGGGCAGTAGGTGGACGGTGCCAGCACGTCCAGTGGCTGCACCTGGCTGTCCGCGCGGATCTGCTGGACCGCCGCCACCTTGACGCCTTGCAGGTTGCCGGCGCCGGCGGGGAACGCGCCGCCACCGCCGACGCTGGCCTGTTGCGGCGCGGCGGCGATGCCGGGCGAGCCACCGCCGCGTCCGGAAAGAGCTTCACCCGTTCCGGTTTCAGCCCGGGCCAGGGCCGGCGTCGCGGCGCGCGCGCCACCACTGTCACCGGCGCCGGCCTGGCCGCGAAACTCGGAACGGGAACCGCCGCCGCGCATTTCCAGGACCACGGGCACCACCGGCATCGCCACCGCCAGGCCCGGCGCGCTGCCGGGTTCGCCGGGAGCGAGGGCGGCGGGCGCGGCGGCGACGCCGCTGAATCCCATGCCACTGCTGGTCAGGGTCGGCAAGGCCGCACCCTGCGACGCGCCGCCGCTGAGCTTGCCGCCACCGGCGCCGCCCGCGGCCAGGCCCCGGGCGCCGCCCGTGGCGACATTCGGGGATTCGCTCGGCGCGGCGGTCCTGGCGTTGCCGGGCGTGCCC
>CAYMUY010000033.1:0-50546 GCA_964393825.1 uncultured Thiobacillus sp.
CCATCCGCGAGGGCGGTCGTACCGTCGGCGCCGGCGTGGTCGCGAAAGTCATCGAGTAATCGTCTGTGGCCCGTAATCGGCGGCTGGTGACCAAAGTCACCAGCCGCCGATCACTGGCTGCCGGTATCAACAGGCCAGTAGCTCAATTGGCAGAGCGTCGGTCTCCAAAACCGAAGGTTGGGGGTTCGAGACCCTCCTGGCCTGCCACACATAAAACAGTCCGACGTACGTTTTTCTAACGTATTTGCCGGTCGGAGTTGATTCGCACCTCATGGCTGACAATCTCAAACTACTGGCTGCGGGCCTGCTGATGGCGGCTGGCATAGCCGGTTTTTATTTTTTTGCGGACAGCCCCACTGTGGTGCGTGTTCTATCTGTCCTGGCGGGCATGGGCGCGGCCGTTGGCGTGGCCTGGTTTACCACGGTCGGTCAGCGGTTTTTTGCTTTCAGCCAGGAGTCGATCACCGAGGCGCGCAAGGTGGTATGGCCTACGCGCAAGGAGACCATGCAGATGACAGGCGTGGTGGTGGCGTTTGTGTTCGTCATGGCGTTGTTCCTCTGGCTGGTTGACGGCGCCTTGTTGTCGATCACGAAGTATCTAATGGGCAGGGGCGAGTAATGGCGATGCAGTGGTATGTGGTCCATGCCTATTCCGGCTTCGAGAAGAGTGTCATGCGCGCACTGAAGGAGCGTGTGGAGCGTTCCGGGATGCAGGACAAATTCGGCGAGATCATGGTGCCGGTGGAAGAAGTGGTTGAAATGAAGGGTGGCAAGAAAATGACCACCGAGCGCAAATTCTTCCCGGGCTATGTGCTGGTGCAGATGGAAATGGATGACGATAGCTGGCACTTGGTGAAGAGTACCGCCAAGGTCACGGGGTTCGTTGGTGGCACCGCCAACAAACCGGCTCCGATCAGCGAGAAGGAAGTTCAGGCCATCATGCAGCAGATGCAGGAAGGCGTGGAGAAACCCAAGCACAAGATCACCTTCGAAATCGGAGAAGTGGTGCGTGTGGTGGATGGCCCTTTCAACGATTTCAATGGTGCCGTCGAAGAAGTCAATTACGAGAAAAACAAGCTGCGCGTCTCGGTCACCATCTTTGGTCGGGCGACGCCGGTGGAGCTCGATTTTTCCCAGATCGAGAAGGCGTAACTTTCGTCTTCACGAAATGCGCCGGGATGGCCCGGCACGAGGAGCGCCCGAAGTCTCGGGCGCGATAACACTCACGTAACGGAGTAATACATGGCCAAGAAAATCATCGGCTACGTCAAGCTGCAAGTGCCAGCGGGCAAAGCCAACCCCTCGCCGCCCATTGGCCCCGCTCTGGGTCAGCGCGGTCTGAATATCATGGAATTCTGCAAGGCGTTCAACGCCCAGACCCAGGGTCTGGAACCGGGGCTGCCGATTCCTGTGGTGATCACCGCCTATGCGGACAAGTCCTTCACTTTCATCATGAAGACGCCGCCGGCGACCATTCTGATCAAGAAGGCCGCGGGTATCACCAAGGGCAGTGCCAAGCCGCATAGCGACAAGGTGGGCGTCATCACGCGTGCCCAGCTCGAAGAAATCGCGACGACCAAGATGCCCGACCTCACTGCCGCCGATATGGATGCTGCCGTGCGCACGATTGCCGGCAGCGCGCGCAGCATGGGTCTCAACGTGGAGGGCGTGTAAATGGCCGCTTCCAAACGTGTTCAGGCCTTGAAGGCCAAGATTGAACGTACCAAGAACTACCCCATTGACGAAGCGCTGGCCCTGGTGAAGGAAGCCGCCACCGCCAAGTTCGATGAATCCATTGATGCCGCCGTCAATCTTGGTGTCGATCCTCGCAAGTCCGACCAGGTGGTGCGCGGTTCGGTGGTGATGCCTCGAGGCATCGGCAAGACCGTGCGTGTGGCGGTGTTCGCGCAAGGCGCCAACGCCGAAGTGGCCAAGGCGGCCGGTGCAGATATTGTTGGCTTCGAGGATCTCGCCGCTGATGTGAAAGCGGGCAAAATGGATTTCGACATGGTTATCGCCACCCCCGATGCGATGCGCGTGGTGGGGCAACTCGGCCAGATTCTCGGTCCGCGCGGCCTGATGCCGAACCCCAAGGTGGGTACCGTGACCCCGAACGTCGCCGAAGCGGTAAAGAACGCCAAGGCCGGTCAGGTCCAGTACCGGACCGACAAGGCGGGCATCATCCACGCCACCATCGGACGCGCCTCCTTCGAGCCGGAAGCCCTGCGTGAAAACCTCTCCGCGCTGCTGGAGGCCCTGAACAAGGCCAAGCCTGCAGCCAGCAAGGGTGTCTACATGAAGAAGGTGTCGGTTTCCAGCACCATGGGTATCGGTGTTCGAGTCGATCAGGCCAGCCTGGTCACGCAGTAAGTGAGATAAGGGGTCACCGCGAGATTTGCGGTGACGAAGAACTTTGGGCTGTCGCTGTGTCCGTGAGGGCAAGGCGGCAGATCGTCAAAGACCGCAGGCGCCGAGGGCTGAAAGGCCGGAGTCTTAATCGAGAGGTTCTCTTCTCGGCCTGCGCAGACGGTGCTCCCGAACAGGATAAACAGTCGATTCCGGTCGGCATGACTCCTGCTCAGGTCGCCGTGGGTGCGGCGGACTCTCCGCCGCGTGTGGACTTGAAAGGAGACGAGACCTTATGAGTCTTAATCTTGATGACAAAAAGGCCGTAGTGGCAGAGGTGGCGGCGCAAGTCGCTACCGCGCAGACCATTGTCGTGGCCGAGTACCGTGGTGTTCAGGTGGTCAACCTGACGCTGCTGCGCAAGAAGGCCCGTGAATCGGGCGTCTACCTGCGCGTGCTGAAGAACACCCTGGTACGTCGCGCCGTGGCGGATACCCCGTTCGCCGAACTTTCCTCGCACATGGTTGGACCGCTGATTTACAGCATCTCCGCCGACCCCGTTGCCGCGGCTAAAGTTCTGAACGATTTCGCCAAGACCAATGACAAGCTGATTCTGAAGGCAGGTTCTTACGCCGGCAAGGTGCTGGATGCGGCGGGTGTGCAAGCACTGGCCAGCATCCCCAGTCGCGACGAACTGCTGGCCAAGCTGTTGGGCGTTATGCAGGCCCCGGTGTCCGGTTTTGCCGGCGTCATGGCCGCACTTGCCAAGCAGCGCGAAGAAGCCGGCGCCGTCGCCTGATCGGCCACGCTACGACCACATTCTGTAAAGACTTTCGACTTAGGAGTTTGAAACATGGCTATTAGCAAAGAAGACATCCTGGAAGCCGTCGGTGCCATGACGGTGATGGAACTGAACGACCTGGTGAAGGCGTTCGAAGAGAAGTTTGGCGTTTCCGCCGCGTCCTTCGCTGTCGGCGCCGGTGGTGGTGGTGGCGCCGCCGCTCCCGCCGCTGAAGAGAAGACCGAGTTCGACGTGATCCTGACCGCCGCTGGCGCTCAGAAGGTCAACGTCATCAAGGTCGTCCGTGCGATCACCGGTCTTGGCCTGAAGGAAGCCAAGGATTTGGTGGACGGTGCGCCCAAGCCCGTCAAGGAAGGTATCGCGAAGGCCGAGGCCGACGACATCCTGAAGCAGTTGACCGAAGCGGGCGCGACCGCCGAGATCAAGTAATTCAGTGCTTTTTCGGGGTTCCCCGAGACCGGGCTGGTGGCATATCGCCGCCAGCCTTTTCGCGTTTTTCTTATACCGTTTCAGGAATCAGCTGCCAGAAATTGAGTCTCAACCGTTTCGATTTCTGATACCTGATCCCTGTCCCCTGGAGACGGAGTCCAAATGAGCTATACATTCGCCGAGAAAAAACGCCTTCGCAAAAGCTTCGCTAAACGCGTGAGCGTGCAGCCGGTGCCTTATCTGCTGACCACCCAGATCGAGTCGTTCCGTGCCTTCATTCAGGAAGGTGTGCCGATGGAGGCGCGCCAGAACGTCGGTCTGGAAGCGGCCTTCACCTCGATCTTCCCGATCGTCGCGCATTCCGGCCATGCCCGCCTGGAATATGTTAGTTATAACCTGGGAACCCCGGTGTTCGATATCGTCGAATGCCAGCAGCGTGGTCTGACCTATGCCGCCAGTGTGCGCGCGCGCGTGCGCCTGGTGATTCTCGATCGCGAGAGCACCAAGGAAAAGATCAAGGAAGTGAAGGAGCAGGAGGTCTACATGGGCGAAATGCCGCTGATGACCCCGAATGGCTCCTTCGTCATCAATGGCACCGAGCGTGTCATCGTCTCCCAGTTGCACCGTTCACCGGGTGTGTTCTTCGAACATGACCGCGGCAAGACGCACTCGTCCGGCAAGCTTCTGTTCTCCGCGCGAATCATTCCCTATCGCGGTTCCTGGCTGGACTTCGAGTTCGACCCGAAGGACTTTGTCTATTTCCGTGTCGACCGCCGCCGCAAGATGCCGGTCACCATTCTGTTGAAGTCGCTGGGCTACAACAGTGAGCAGATCCTGGATATGTTCTTCGATCGGGATACGTTCCATGTGACCAAGAAGGGCCTGGAAATGGCCCTGGTTCCCGAGCGACTCAAGGGGGAAACTGCAAAGTTCGATATCGTGGCCAAGGACGGCACCGTCATCGTCGCCAAGGACAAGCGCATCACCGCCCGCCACATCAAGCTGCTCGAGGAGGCCGGTATCAAGAAGGTACAGGTCGACAATGAGTTCATCCTTGGGCGCGTCCTGGCGAAGAATTTGATCGACGAGGAAACCGGCGAACTGCTGGCACGCGCCAACGACGAGATCACCGAAGAACTGATGGCGACCCTGTCGGAAGCCAAGTTGACCAGTTTCGAGACCCTGTTCACCAACGAACTCGACCACGGTCCGTTCATCTCCCAAACACTGCGCGCGGACGAGACGGTGGACCAATGGACCGCTCGCGTGGCCATCTACCGCATGATGCGCCCGGGCGAGCCGCCCACCGAGGACGCGGTGGAAACCCTGTTCAACCGGCTGTGCTTCAGCGACGATACCTACGACATGTCGAAGGTCGGACGGATGAAGTTCAACCGTCGCATCGGCGCGCCCGGAAAATCCGCCTGGCAGATCGTATTCCCGACCCACCACCGCGAGAACAAGCTGGCCGCTGCGCTGCGCGGCTATTTCCAGATCTGCCCGGAAGCCAGCCTCTCCAAGGCGCATCTCGATGACGTGGCGACACGCGAGGAAGCCGAAGCCCGCCTCGCCGACCTGAACAAGCACCTGAAGTCCGTCGGGCTCGACCCGAAGGCGCTCAACGCCCGCGTCGAAGAGCGTTTCACCATGTCGGCCAAGGACATCGTCGCGGTGATCAGGATCCTGGTCGAACTGCGCAATGGTCGCGGAGAGATCGACGATATCGACCACCTCGGCAACCGTCGTGTGCGTTCCGTCGGTGAACTGGCGGAGAACCAGTTCCGTGCCGGTCTTGTGCGGGTGGAGCGGGCGGTCAAGGAGCGCCTGAACCAGGCCGAGAGCGACAACCTGATGCCGCACGACCTGATCAATGCCAAGCCGATCTCGGCCGCGATCAAGGAGTTCTTTGGCTCCAGCCAGTTGTCGCAGTTCATGGACCAGACCAATCCGCTGTCGGAGATCACCCACAAGCGGCGTATCTCCGCGCTCGGCCCTGGCGGTCTGACGCGTGAGCGCGCCGGCTTCGAGGTGCGCGACGTGCACCCGACCCACTATGGCCGCGTTTGCCCGATCGAGACGCCGGAAGGTCCGAACATCGGTCTGATCAACTCCTTGGCACTGTTTGCCCGCACCAACGAATATGGCTTCATCGAGACGCCGTATCGCAAGGTGGAGGACCACAAGGTCACCGATCAGATCGAATACCTGTCCGCGATCGAGGAAAGCCAGTACGTGATCGCTCAGGCCAACGCGGAACTGGATGACAAGGGCGCGTTCACCGGCGACCTGGTGTCCTGCCGGAGCAGGAACGAATTCACTCTGGCCATGCCGGACCGCATCGAGTACATGGACATCGCGCCATCGCAGATTGTCTCGGTCGCCGCATCGCTGATCCCGTTCCTGGAGCATGACGACGCCAACCGCGCGCTCATGGGTTCCAACATGCAGCGCCAGGCCGTGCCCTGTCTGCGCCCGGACAAGCCTTTGGTAGGAACCGGTATCGAGCGCACGGCCGCGGTCGACTCCGGCACAGTGGTGACCGCGCGCCGTGGCGGCATGGTCGACTATGTCGATGCCAGCCGCGTGGTGGTTCGCGTCAATGACGAGGAAACCGCCGCCGGTGAGGTGGGTGTGGACATCTACACCCTGACCAAGTACCAGCGTTCCAACCAGAACACCAACATCAACCAGCGGCCGCTGGTGCGTCCCGGCGACAAGATCGAGCGCGGTGACGTGATCGCCGACGGCGCCTCCACCGACAAGGGCGAACTCGCGCTTGGCCAGAACATGCTGGTCGCGTTCATGCCCTGGAACGGCTACAACTTCGAGGACTCCATCCTCATCTCCGAGCGGGTGGTGGCGGAAGACCGCTATACCTCCATCCACATCGAGGAACTCAATGTGGTGGCGCGCGATACCAAGCTCGGCGCCGAGGAAATCACCCGCGACATCTCCAGCCTGTCGCAACTCCAGCTGGGCCGTCTCGACGAGGCCGGCATCGTCTACGTGGGCGCCGAAGTCACCGCTGGTGACGTGCTGGTCGGCAAGGTCACGCCCAAGGGTGAAACCCAGTTGACCCCGGAAGAGAAGCTGCTGCGCGCCATCTTTGGCGAGAAGGCGTCCGATGTGAAGGATACGTCACTGCGCGTGCCCACCGGCATGAGCGGCACGGTCATCGATGTGCAGGTGTTCACCCGCGAAGGCATCGAGCGTGATACCCGTGCCAACCAGATCATCGACGAGATGCTGCGCAAGTATCAGAAGGATCTGGCCGACCAGATGCGCATCGTCGAGGAAGATGCTTTTGCCCGGATGCGGCGCCTGTTGATCGGCAAGACCGCCAAGGGCGGCCCGAAGAAACTGGGCAAGGGCGCGGAAGTCACCGCCGCCTATCTGGACGAACTGAACCCGCACGACTGGTTCGACATCCGCGCCACGGACGAGGAAGTCTCGCGCCAGATGGAGGGCATCAAGGACGGTCTCGACAAGCAACGCGCCGAATTCGCCCAGATGCTGGAAACCAAGAAGCGCAAGCTCACCCAGGGTGACGAACTCGCGCCTGGCGTGATCAAGATGGTCAAGGTCTACCTGGCCGTGAAACGTCGCCTGCAGCCCGGCGACAAGATGGCCGGCCGCCACGGTAACAAGGGTGTGATCTCCAAGATCGTGCCGGTGGAGGACATGCCGTTCATGGCTGACGGGACGCCGGTAGATATCGTGCTGAACCCGCTCGGCGTGCCTTCGCGGATGAACGTCGGCCAGATTCTCGAGGTCCACCTCGGCTGGGCATCGCGCGGTCTCGGGCTGCGCATCGACGAGATGCTGCAGGCGCAGGCCAAGGCCTCCGAGGTGCGCAAGTTCCTCGACAAGGTCTACAACGTGTCTGGAAAAACCGAGGATGTGGCGGGCCTGAGCGACGGCGAAATCCTGGAAATGGCAGGCAACCTGGCCAAGGGTGTGCCGTTTGCCACGCCGGTGTTCGACGGCGCCTCCGAGGAGGACATCCAGTCCATGCTCGACATGGCCTACAGCGATGCTGATTCGCGCACGCAGAAGCTCGGCTTCACTCCCGCCAAGACGCAGGTGCAGTTGTATGATGGCCGCTCCGGCGATGCCTTCGACCGCACCACGACGGTCGGCATCATGCACGTGCTGAAACTGCACCACCTGGTCGACGACAAGATGCACGCACGTTCCACCGGTCCGTACTCCCTGGTCACCCAGCAACCGTTGGGCGGCAAGGCGCAGTTCGGTGGTCAGCGTTTCGGCGAGATGGAAGTGTGGGCACTGGAAGCTTACGGCGCCGCCTACACCTTGCAGGAAATGCTCACGGTCAAGTCGGACGACGTTACCGGCCGGACCAAGGTGTACGAGAACATCGTCAAGGGCGAGCACAGGATCGATGCCGGCATGCCGGAGTCTTTCAACGTGCTGGTGAAGGAAATTCGGTCGCTGGCTATCGACATCGACCTGGAACGCTATTGATTCAGTGAGACGTGAGGGGTGAGGGGCGAGGCAACACCTCCCCCCGCCTCACGCCTAACGCCTAACGCCTCACGGAGACGTAAATGAAAGCTCTACTCGATCTCTTCAAACAGGTCACCCAGGAAGAGGAATTCGATGCCATCAAGATTGGCCTCGCTTCTCCTGACAAAATCCGCGCCTGGTCTTTTGGCGAGGTGAAGAAGCCTGAGACCATCAACTATCGGACTTTCAAGCCCGAGCGCGATGGACTGTTCTGCGCCAAGATCTTCGGCCCGATCAAGGACTACGAGTGCCTGTGCGGCAAGTACAAGCGCCTCAAGCATCGCGGGGTGATCTGCGAGAAGTGTGGAGTCGAGGTGACCCAGGCGAAGGTCCGCAGGGAGCGGATGGGCCACATCGAACTGGCCAGCCCGGTCGCCCACATCTGGTTCCTGAAGTCCCTGCCCAGCCGTCTCGGCATGGTGCTGGACATGACCCTGCGCGACATCGAGCGGGTTCTGTATTTCGAAGCCTATGTGGTGACCGATCCCGGTATGACGCCCCTGAACAAGGGCCAGCTGCTGACCGAGGATGACTACCTGGCGAAGCTGGAAGAGTACGGCGATGAATTCAAGGCCGGCATGGGCGCCGAAGGCGTGCGCGACCTGCTGAAGGGCATCGACCTGCCCGCCGAGGTCGAGAAGTTGCGCGGTGACCTGGAGAAGACCAGCTCCGATACCAAGATCAAGAAGCTGGCCAAGCGCCTGAAGGTGCTCGAGGCCTTCCAGAAATCCAAGATCCAGCCGGACTGGATGATCCTGGCCGTGCTGCCGGTCCTGCCTCCGGAACTGCGCCCGCTGGTACCCCTGGATGGCGGGCGCTTCGCCACGTCCGACCTGAACGACCTCTATCGTCGCGTCATCAACCGCAACAACCGTCTGAAGCGCCTGCTCGAACTGAAGGCGCCGGATATCATCGTGCGCAACGAAAAGCGCATGCTGCAGGAATCGGTCGACTCCCTGCTCGACAACGGCCGTCGCGGCAAGGCCATGACCGGGGCCAACAAGCGACCGCTGAAGTCGCTGGCCGACATGATCAAGGGCAAGGGCGGCCGCTTCCGGCAGAACCTGCTGGGCAAGCGCGTCGACTATTCCGGTCGTTCCGTCATTGTCGTGGGCCCCACCCTCAAGCTGCACCAGTGTGGTCTGCCCAAGTTGATGGCGCTGGAACTGTTCAAGCCCTTCATTTTCCACCGTCTCGAAGTCATGGGCCTGGCCACCACGATCAAGGCCGCCAAGCGCATGGTGGAAGACGAGGAACCGGTGGTCTGGGACATCCTGGAAGACGTCATCCGCGAACATCCGGTCATGCTGAACCGGGCGCCGACCCTGCACCGCCTGGGCATCCAGGCGTTCGAGCCGGTGCTGATCGAAGGCAAGGCGATTCAGTTGCACCCGTTGGTCTGTACTGCTTTCAACGCCGACTTCGACGGTGACCAGATGGCTGTGCACGTGCCGCTGTCGCTGGAAGCGCAGATGGAAGCGCGCACCCTGATGCTGGCGTCCAACAACGTGCTGTCTCCCGCCAACGGCGACCCGATCATCGTGCCGTCCCAGGATATCGTCCTGGGCCTGTATTACATGAGCCGCGAGCGCATCAACGCCAAGGGCGAAGGCATGCTGTTCACCGATACCGATGAACTGCGCCGCGCCTGGCAGTCCGGCCTGGTCGACATCAATGCCCGCGTCACCGTGCGTCTGCGCGAGCGGAACTATGACGAAGCCGGCCAGGTGGTGGAGAAGGTCAAGCGCGTATCGACCGTGGTCGGCCGCGCCTTCCTGTCCGAGATCCTGCCCCCGGGCCTGGACTTCAGCCACGTCGACAAGTCGCTGAAGAAGAAGGAAATCTCCAAGCTGATCAATGCTTCCTTCCGCAAGTGCGGACTGAAGGACACCGTGGTGTTCGCCGACAAGCTGATGTACACCGGTTTCTCGATGGCGGCCAAGGGCGGCATTTCCATCTGCATGCAGGACATGCTGATGCCGCCGCAGAAGCACGACATCCTCTCCGCCGCCGAGAGTGAAGTGAAGGAGATCGAATCCCAGTACACCTCCGGCTTGGTGACCCAGGGCGAGCGCTACAACAAGGTGGTGGACATCTGGGGCCAGGCTGGCGACAAGGTGGCCAAGGCGATGATGGAACAGCTTTCGCATGAAACCGTCATCGACCGCGACGGCAAGGAAGTGCGCCAGGAATCGTTCAACTCCATCTACATGATGGCCGACTCCGGCGCCCGCGGTTCCGCCGCGCAGATTAGACAGCTGGCCGGCATGCGGGGCCTGATGGCGAAGCCCGATGGCTCCATCATCGAGACGCCGATCACGGCGAACTTCCGTGAAGGCCTCAACGTGTTGCAGTACTTCATCTCGACTCATGGCGCCCGCAAGGGCCTGGCCGACACCGCGTTGAAGACCGCGAACTCTGGCTACCTGACCCGCCGACTGGTCGACGTCACCCAGGATCTGGTCATCACCGAATTCGACTGCGGCACCAAGAACGGCATGGCCATGAAGGCCCTGGTGGAAGGGGGTGACGTGGTCGAGCCCTTGCGTGACCGGATTCTTGGCCGTGTCACCGCCAGTGATGTGATTCATCCCGATACCGGTGAAACCGTGATCGACGCCAGCACGCTGCTCGATGAGGACATGGTCGATCTGATCGACGAACTCGGCATCGACGAGGTCAAGGTCCGCACGCCGCTGACCTGCGATACGCGCTGGGGTCTGTGCGCCAAGTGCTACGGCCGCGACCTGGGTCGCGGCAACCTGGTCAATTCCGGTGAGGCCGTCGGCGTCATTGCCGCGCAATCCATTGGCGAGCCGGGTACCCAGTTGACCATGCGTACCTTCCACATCGGTGGCGCTGCCTCGCGTGCCGCCTCTGCTTCCCAGCTGGAAGGCAAGTCGGCCGGTACTATCCGGTTCCAGCCGAACATGCGCTATGTGACCAATGCCAAGAAAGAGCAGGTCGTCATCTCGCGCAACGGCGAACTCCTGATCGTCGACGACAATCAGCGCGAACGTGAGCGGCACAAGGTGCCCTACGGTGCCACCCTGGCGGTCACCGATGGTCAGGTGATCAAGGCCGGCACGGCTCTCGCAAACTGGGATCCGCATACCCGCCCGATCATTACCGAGTATGCCGGTCGCGTGAAATTCGAGAATGTCGAGGACGGCGTGACCGTCGCCAAGCAGATCGACGATGTCACCGGCTTGTCCACCCTGATCGTCATCGATGGCAAGCGCCGCGGTGCTGCGCAAACCAAGGGCGTGCGTCCGCAGGTTCGCCTGATCGGGGAGGATGGGCAGGATATCAAGGTCGCCGGCACCGATATCAGCGTCAGCATTACCTTCCAGGTAGGCTCGCTGATCACGGTCAAGGATGGACAGGATGTCAACGTCGGCGATGTGCTGGCGCGTATCCCGCAGGAAACCTCCAAGACCCGTGACATTACCGGTGGTCTGCCGCGAGTCGCGGAACTGTTCGAGGCGCGTTCGCCCAAGGATGCCGGCGTGCTGGCGGAAATCACCGGCACGGTTTCGTTCGGCAAGGACACCAAGGGCAAGCAGCGCCTGGTGATCACCGATATGGATGGTGTGCCGCACGAGTACCTGATCTCCAAGGACAAGCACGTCACTGTCCATGATGGCCAGATTGTGCAGAAAGGCGAAACCATCGTGGACGGCCCGCCCGATCCGCACGACATCCTGCGCCTGCAGGGGATCGAAGCCCTGGCACGCTACATCATCGACGAGGTACAGGACGTCTACCGGCTGCAGGGCGTGAAGATCAACGACAAACACATCGAGGTCGTGGTTCGGCAGATGCTTCGCCGGGTCAACGTGTCCGATCCGGGCGATACCGGTTTCATCCTGGGTGAACAGGTGGAGCGGTCGGAGTTCCTGCAGGAGAACGATCGTGTCATGGCCGAAGACAAGTTGCCGGCCATGCACGACAACATTCTGCTTGGCATAACCAAGGCATCGCTGTCCACCGATTCCTTCATCTCCGCCGCATCGTTCCAGGAGACCACGCGTGTCCTGACGGAAGCCGCCATCATGGCCAAGAAGGACGACCTGCGCGGACTCAAGGAAAACGTCATTGTCGGACGCTTGATCCCCGCGGGTACCGGTCTGGCCTATCACCGCACCCGCAAGGGCCAGGCCCATACCATCGACTTCCAGCCGGTGCAGCAGGGTGAGGAAGTGGTGATCGTGCTCGAGGGCGATGGGGACGACGCCTGAACGTATGAAGAGGATGCGATTGCGGGCTTGACATGGCCTGCAATCGCCAATACTATCCGCAGTCTTTTTTCCGGCCAGCCCGTCTCGTCGCGGCCATCGCGCGAAGCAGGCTGATTTGTGCAGGTTTCATGATTTAGTTGGGAACGCGTTAGATGCCGACCATCAACCAATTGGTGCGGAAGCCACGTCAGGCTCCGCAAGAGAAGAGCAAGGTACCGGCCATGGAGGCCTGCCCGCAAAAGCGTGGCGTATGTACCCGTGTCTATACCACTACGCCGAAAAAGCCGAACTCCGCATTGCGGAAGGTTGCCAAGGTGCGCCTGTCCAATGGCTTCGAGGTCATTGGCTACATCGGGGGTGAGGGGCACAACCTGCAGGAGCACTCGGTGGTGCTGGTGCGTGGCGGTCGTGTGAAGGACTTGCCGGGTGTGCGTTATCACATCGTGCGCGGCAGTCTCGATACCGCTGGCGTCAAGGATCGCAAGCAGAGTCGCTCGAAATATGGTGCGAAACGCGCCAAGACAGGCAAGTAAAAGACAAGGAGTTACAGAATGCCCCGTCGCCGTGAGGTTCCCAAACGTGTCATCCTGCCGGATCCGAAGTTCGGTAGCCAGGAAGTGGCCAAGTTCATGAACGTGATCATGAACAGTGGCAAGAAGGCGGTCGCCGAGCGCATCGTCTATGGTGCTTTCGAGCAGATCGGCAAGAAGAGCGGCAAGGATCCGGTCGAGGTCTTTGGTCAGGCGATGACCAATGTGCGGCCCGTGGTCGAGGTCAAGTCCCGTCGCGTTGGCGGTGCCAACTATCAGGTGCCTGTGGAAGTGCGTCCTTCACGTCGCAATGCTCTTGCCATGCGCTGGCTGAAGGATGCTGCGCGCAAGCGGGGCGAAAAATCCATGGGACAACGCCTTGCCGGCGAACTCCTGGACGCGGCCGAGGGTCGTGGTGGCGCCATGAAGAAGCGTGAAGAAGTTCACCGCATGGCCGAAGCCAACAAGGCTTTCTCGCATTTCCGCTTCTGATAAGGAAACCGCACTGTGGCACGCAAGACCCCTATCGAGCGCTATCGCAATATCGGCATCTCAGCGCACATCGACGCCGGCAAGACCACCACGACCGAGCGCGTCCTCTTCTACACTGGCGTCAATCACAAGATTGGCGAGGTGCACGACGGCGCCGCGACCATGGACTGGATGGAGCAGGAGCAAGAGCGCGGTATTACCATCACCTCGGCTGCCACGACCTGTTTCTGGAAGGGCATGGATCTGTCTCTCCCCGAACACCGTGTCAACATCATCGACACGCCTGGTCACGTCGATTTCACCATCGAGGTTGAGCGCTCAATGCGCGTCCTGGATGGCGCCTGCATGGTGTACTGCGCGGTGGGTGGTGTTCAGCCACAGTCTGAAACGGTGTGGCGCCAGGCCAACAAGTACGGCGTGCCGCGTCTGGCCTTCGTCAATAAGATGGATCGCCAGGGCGCGAACTTCTTCCGTGTCTATGAGCAGATGCGCTTGCGTCTGAAGGCCAACCCCGTCCTGATTCAGGTGCCGATCGGTGCCGAGGATAAGTTTGAGGGTGTGGTCGATCTGGTCAAGATGAAGGCCATATACTGGGACGAGGCGTCTCAGGGGATGAAGTTCGAGTACCGGGATATCCCGGAGGATCTGGTTGACGTATGCAACGAGTGGCGCGAAAAGCTGGTTGAGGTCGCGGCGGAAGTCAACGAAGAGATGATGAACAAGTATCTGGAAGAGGGTGACCTCTCCGAGGCTGAGATCAAGCAGGCGCTGCGCACTCGCACCATCGCCAGCGAGATTGTGCCGATGCTGTGTGGCTCCGCCTTCAAGAACAAGGGCGTGCAGGCCATGCTCGACGCGGTGATCGACTATATGCCCTCGCCGATCGATATTCCGCCGGTGCAAGGTGAGACCGAGAGCGGTGAGCCTGCGCAGCGTGCAGCCGATGACAACGAGCCTTTCTCTGCGCTGGCATTCAAGATCATGACCGACCCGTATGTCGGTCAGTTGACCTTCTTCCGTGTTTATTCGGGTACTGTGAACGCCGGTGACACCATCTACAACTCGGTCAAGGGCAAGAAGGAGCGTCTCGGTCGTATTCTCCAGATGCACGCCAACAACCGTGAAGAGATCAAGGAAGTCTGTGCGGGTGATATCGCTGCCGCCGTGGGTCTGAAGGATGCGATTACGGGTGACACCATCTGCGCCCTGGACAAGCCTGTCATTCTCGAGCGCATGGTTTTCCCTGAGCCGGTGATCCATGTGGCTGTCGAGCCGAAGACCAAGGCAGACCAGGAAAAGATGGGCCTTGCCCTGAACCGCCTGGCGCAGGAGGATCCGTCCTTCCGTGTGCGTACCGATGAAGAGACTGGTCAAACCATTATTTCCGGTATGGGCGAGTTGCACCTCGAGATCCTGGTTGACCGCATGAAGCGGGAATTCAGTGTCGAGGCAAATGTGGGTGCGCCACAGGTGGCTTACCGCGAAGCCATTCGCAAGCAAGTTGAACAGGAAGGCAAGTTTGTCAAGCAGTCGGGTGGCAAAGGCCAGTATGGCCACGTCTGGCTCAAGATGGAGCCGAACGAGTCCGGGAAGGGCTTTGAATTCGTGGATGCCATCAAGGGCGGCACTGTGCCTCGTGAGTACATCCCGGCTGTTGAAAAAGGCCTTAAGGAAGCGCTCAACAATGGTGTCATGGCGGGCTTCCCAGTGGTTGATGTCAAGGTCACACTGTTTGACGGCTCCTACCATGAGGTTGACTCTTCGGAGCAGGCTTTCAAGATGGCCGCGATCATGGGCTTCAAGGATGGCATGCGCAAAGCCAGTCCGGTTCTGCTGGAGCCAATGATGGCTGTCGAGGTCGAGACTCCAGAAGATTACATGGGTGATGTGATGGGTGACCTGAACCGTCGTCGCGGCATCATCCAGGGTATGGATGACCTGCCGGTTGGCAAATCCATCAAGGCTGAAGTCCCCTTGGCCGAGATGTTTGGCTATTCCACGGATTTGCGCTCGATGTCACAGGGTCGCGCCACCTACACGATGGAATTCAAGCACTATTCCGAAGCGCCCAAGTCGGTAGCGGAAGCGGTGATCAACAGTAAGAAGTGATAGAGGTTTACAAATATGGCCAAGGAAAAATTCGAGCGTACGAAGCCGCACGTGAACGTTGGGACGATTGGACACGTTGACCACGGCAAGACGACGCTGACCGCAGCGATCACCACGATTCTGTCGAAGAAGTTTGGCGGAGCCGCGAAGAACTACGCTGACATCGACTCTGCGCCGGAAGAGAAGGCGCGTGGTATCACCATCAACACTGCGCACGTCGAGTACGAGACGGAAAACCGTCACTACGCGCACGTGGACTGCCCGGGACACGCCGACTATGTGAAGAACATGATCACGGGTGCTGCGCAGATGGACGGCGCGATCCTGGTGGTGTCCGCCGCCGACGGCCCGATGCCGCAGACCCGCGAGCACATTCTGCTTGCCCGTCAGGTGGGCGTGCCGTACATCATTGTGTACATGAACAAGGCCGACATGGTCGACGACGCCGAATTGCTCGAGCTCGTCGAGATGGAAGTGCGCGAATTGCTCAGCAAGTACGACTTCCCGGGTGATGACACCCCCATCGTCATCGGCTCCGCCCTGAAGGCCCTCGAGGGTGACACCAGCGACATCGGTGAGCCCAGCATCTTCAAGCTGGCCGACGCCCTGGACAGCTACATCCCGATGCCCGAGCGCGCGGTGGACAAGCCCTTCCTGATGCCCGTCGAGGATGTGTTCTCCATCTCTGGTCGCGGCACTGTGGTGACCGGTCGTGTCGAGCGCGGCATCATCAAGGTTGGCGAAGAAATCGAAATCGTCGGCATCAAGCCCACGGTCAAGACCATCTGTACCGGCGTTGAAATGTTCCGCAAGCTGCTCGACCAGGGCCAGGCCGGCGACAACATCGGCGCCCTGCTGCGCGGCACCAAGCGTGAAGACGTTGAGCGTGGCCAGGTGTTGGCCAAGCCTGGCAGCATCACCCCGCACACCAAGTTCAGCGCCGAGATCTACGTGCTGAGCAAGGACGAAGGCGGCCGCCACACCCCGTTCTTCAACGGCTATCGCCCCCAGTTCTACTTCCGCACCACCGACGTCACCGGCGCGATTGAGCTGCCGGCCGGTACCGAGATGGTCATGCCTGGCGACAACGTTTCGATCACCGCCGCGCTGATTGCCCCGATCGCGATGGAAGAAGGTCTGCGTTTCGCCATCCGCGAGGGCGGTCGTACCGTCGGCGCCGGCGTGGTCGCGAAAGTCATCGAATAATCAAGGCCAATCACATGCAAAACCAAAAAATCCGCATCCGTCTCAAGGCCTACGATTACCGGCTGATTGACCAGTCCGCCATGGAGATCGTGGACACTGCCAAGCGCACCGGTGCCGTGGTCAAGGGTCCTGTACCCTTGCCGACATCCATCGAGAGATTCGACATTCTCCGTTCCCCTCATGTGAACAAGAGTTCACGCGATCAGTTGGAAATCCGCACCCATAAACGCCTGATGGATATTGTCGACCCCACCGACAAGACCGTCGATGCGCTGATGAAGCTGGATTTGCCCGCTGGCGTAGATGTAGAGATCAAGTTGCAGTAATCTGGGTTGCACCCAGGGCGCGAGAGTGTGTATACTCTCGCGCTTTCTATTTGTAACTCGCCGGCCAATTGCAGTCGGCGCCTTGAAAAGGAAACAAAAATGAGTCTAGGCCTTGTCGGTCGGAAGATTGGCATGACCCGCGTTTTCACAGAGGATGGTGTGTCTATTCCTGTGACTGTGCTGGATGTGTCGAACAACCGCGTCAGTCAAGTCAAGACGGCCGCAACGGATGGTTATACCGCTGTCCAGGTCGCCTACGGCACGCGTAAGCCGAGTCGGATTACCAAGCCTGTTGCCGGTCATCTGGCCAAGGCCGGAGTGGAAGCTGCTCGTGGTCTTGCGGAATTTCGTGTTACAGCGGAAGCGGTAGGGCAGCTTCTGCCTGGTGCCGTGCTTAATGCGGAGTTGTTCCAGCCCGGTCAAATGGTTGATGTTTCTGGTGTCACGCAGGGTAAGGGTTTTGCTGGCACTATCAAGCGACACCACTTCAAGTCTCAGCGCGCCTCTCACGGTAACTCGCGTTCACATAATGTTCCTGGTTCGATTGGTATGGCCCAGGACCCGGGTCGTGTATTCCCGGGGAAACGCATGTCCGGCCATCTTGGTGCGGTGCAACGTACCGTGCAAAATCTGGAAGTCGTGCGTGTTGATGCCGCGCGGCAGCTGCTCCTGATCAAGGGGGCCGTTCCAGGTCCCAAGGGTGGCGATATCGTGGTCTGTCCTGCGGTCAAAGGAGCGGCGTGATGGATCTGAAACTGATCAATGCACAGGGGCAGGATTCTGGCGCCGTGAGTGTTTCTGACGCGGTTTTTGCTCGTGACTACAACGAAGCGCTGGTTCACCAGTTGGTTACTGCCTATATGGCAAATGCCCGGACGGGGGATCGTGCGCAGTTAACGAGAGCTGAAGTGCGCCACAGCACGAAAAAGCCGTTCAAGCAGAAGGGCACCGGTCGTGCTCGCGCGGGTATGACTTCATCGCCCATCTGGCGTGGCGGTGGTCGTGCTTTTCCCAACAAGCCTGACGAGAACTTTAGCCAGAAGGTTAACCGCAAGATGTTCCGCGCCGGTATCGCGACGATTTTCTCGCGTCTTGCGCAGGATGGGCGCTTGACCGTGGTGGATAGTCTGGCCATTGAGGCGCCCAAGACCAGGATTCTCGCCGGCAAACTCAAGGAAATGGGGATTTCCAATCGCGTGCTGATTATTGCGCACGAAATTGATGAAAACCTGTGGCTTGCTTCCCGTAATCTGCCAAACGTCCTGCTTTTAGAGCCGCAGCATGCCGACCCGGTTAGTCTGATTCGTTTTGATCGCGTACTCATGACGCGCGACGCAGTCAAGTCCATTGAGGAGATGTACGCATGAGCGCCGTACAGATGAAAGAGGAGCGCCTGCTCCAGGTCATCCTGGCACCGGTGATCTCCGAGAAAGCGACGATGCTGGCGGACAAGCGCGAGCAGGTGATCTTCCGTGTTGCAACCACTGCGACCAAGCCCGAGATCAAGGCAGCCGTTGAGTTGCTGTTCAAGGTCCAGGTCAAGGGTGTATCGGTGGTCAACGTCAAGGGTAAGAGCAAGCGCTTCGGTCGTTTCAACGGCAGGCGCTCTGACTGGAAGAAGGCCTATGTGGCGCTGCAACCCGGTCAGGAACTCAACTTCGCGGCAGGAGAGTAATCATGCTGGTTAAAGTCAAGCCAACCTCCGCTGGTCGTCGCGCCGTCGTCAAAGTGGTTACCCCGGGTCTGCACAAGGGCAAGCCGGTGGCTGCGCTGGTGGAGAAGCAGAATAGCAAGGCGGGTCGTAACAACAATGGTCATATCACTACCCGCCACAAGGGTGGTGGTCATAAGCAGCACTACCGTATTGTCGACTTCAAGCGTGGCAAGGACGGGATTCCTGCCAAGGTCGAGCGAATTGAATACGATCCCAACCGCAGCGCCCATATCGCCCTGCTGTGCTACGCCGATGGCGAACGTCGCTACATCATCGCGCCACGTGGGGTCGAAATCGGTTCGACGCTTTATAGCGGCGCCGATGCCCCGATCAAGCCGGGCAACTGCATGCCGCTGCGCAATATCCCGGTCGGCTCCACCATACATTGCATCGAAATGATGCCTGGCAAGGGTGCGCAGATTGCCCGCTCCGCAGGCGCCAGCGTGCAACTTCTGGCTCGTGAAGGTACTTACGCGCAGCTCCGTCTGCGCTCAGGTGAAATCCGTCGCGTCCATGTCGACTGCCGTGCAACGCTTGGCGAGGTCGGCAACGAAGAGCACAACCTGCGTTCCATTGGCAAGGCAGGTGCGATGCGCTGGCGCGGTGTACGCCCGACCGTTCGCGGTACCGCGATGAACCCGGTTGACCACCCGCATGGCGGTGGTGAAGGCCGTACCGGCGAAGGTCGTGTGCCTGTGTCTCCCTGGGGGCAGCCTACCAAGGGCTACCGCACCCGTAACAACAAGCGCACCGACAACATGATCGTTCGTCGCCGGCACAAAGCGTAAGAGGTGAGTTGAAATGGCTCGTTCTGTAAAAAAAGGCCCATTCGTTGACGGCCACCTGCTGAAAAAAATCATGACCGCTTTGTCGGTCAACGACAAGAAGCCGATCAAGACCTGGTCGCGACGCTCGACGATTCTGCCGGACTTCATTGGTCTGACGGTCGCGGTGCACAATGGCAAGCAGCATATCCCCGTGTATGTCACGGAAAACATGGTAGGCCACAAGCTCGGCGAATTCGCGCTGACCCGGACGTTCAAGGGTCACGCCGCCGACAAGAAAGCCAAGAAGAAGTAAGGAGAGCAGCGATGCAAGTATCAGCAATTCTGCGCGGCACGCGGCTTTCCTCACAGAAGGCCCGACTGGTCGCCGATATGGTGCGCGGCAAGCGTGTCGATCTGGCCCTGAACATCCTCACCTTCTCGCCGCAGAAGGCCGCCTTTACGATCAAGAAAGTGCTTGAGTCGGCAATTGCCAATGCCGAGCACAACGAAGGGGCGGATATCGACGAACTGAAGGTCAAGACGATTTTCGTCGATCAAGGTGCCAGCCTCAAGCGCTTCACTGCCCGCGCAAAAGGCCGTGGAAACCGCATCATCAAACCCACCTGTCACATCACCGTGACCGTTGGCGACTGAAGGAAGGCAAATGGGACAGAAGATTCATCCGATAGGATTCCGCCTGAGCGTCAACAAGGGCTGGACATCCAAGTGGTATGCGAATAGCAAAAATTATTCCACTACGCTGATTGAAGACATCAAGGTGCGCGAATTCCTCAAGAAGAAGCTTGCGCATGCCTCCTTGAGCCGTATCGTCATCGAACGGCCGGCCAAAAACGCGCGCATCACCTTGTATTCGTCGCGCCCCGGCGTGGTGATCGGCAAGAAGGGCGAGGACATCGAGTCACTGCGTCGTCAGCTCAATGCCATGATGTCGGTGCCGGTAACGCTGAATATCGAGGAAGTGCGTAAGCCCGAGACCGACGCGCAGCTGATCTCCGACTCGATCGCCAACCAGCTCGAGAAACGCATCATGTTCCGCCGCGCCATGAAGCGCGCCATGCAGAACGCCATGCGTTTCGGCGCCCAGGGCATCAAGATCATGTCCGCCGGTCGCTTGAATGGCATCGAGATCGCCCGTACCGAGTGGTACCGCGAAGGACGTGTGCCGCTGCACACGCTGCGCGCGGAAATCGACTATGGCTTCTCCGAAGCCAAGACCACTTACGGAATCATTGGTATCAAGGTTTGGGTATACAAAGGCGATGCCTTGGCTCGCGGCGAAAAGCCGGTAGCCGCTCCCGAGCCCGAGCGTCGCCCGCGCCGTCCGGCCGCGCGTGCAGGAAAGGAGTAACAAATGCTTCAGCCAGCCAGAAGGAAGTACCGCAAGGAGCAAAAGGGCCGCAATACCGGCTTGGCTACGCGCGGTGCAAAAGTCAGCTTCGGTGAATTTGGCCTCAAGGCCATCGCCCGTGGCCGTATTACCGCTCGTCAGATCGAGGCTGCTCGCCGTGCCATGACCCGCCATATCAAACGGGGCGGACGTATCTGGATCCGCATCTTCCCGGACAAGCCCATTTCCACCAAGCCAGCGGAAGTTCGTATGGGTAACGGCAAGGGCAACCCCGAGTTCTATGTCGCCGAGATTCAGCCCGGCAAAGTGCTCTACGAGATGGAAGGCGTGGATGAAGCCACTGCGCGCGAGGCTTTCCGCCTTGCCGCAGCCAAGTTGCCACTCGCCACCGCGTTTGTGACCCGCCATTTTGGGATGTGATCGACATGAAAGCGAAAGAACTCAAAGCCAAGAGCACGGCCGAACTGAAGCAGGAAATCAAGGAACTCCTGCGCGCTCAGTTCAGCTTGCGCATGCAGCTTTCCACCCAGCAGACCACCAAGACCCATGAGCTTCGCAAGGCCCGTCGTGACATCGCCCGCGTGCGTACCGTCATGCGTGAGCAGAAGCTCTCGGCCGGCAATTGAAGAGCATGATCATGAGCGAACAGCAAACCCAAAGTGTCGCACGCGCCCTTACCGGGACGGTCGTCAGCGACAAGATGAATAAGACGGTCACCGTACTGGTGGAGCGTAAGGTCAAGCACCCGCTCTATGGCAAAATTATTCGTCTGTCCAAGAAGTACCATGCGCACGACGAGAACAACGAGTATCAACTCGGTGACACCGTAGTGATCGAGGAGTGTCGGCCTCTTTCTCGTACCAAGGCTTGGCGCGTTGCACGCCTGGTCGAAAAAGCGCGACTTATTTAAGAAAGTGCTTGTGTAAGGATGGGGCCGCCAATATAATGGCGGGCTCTCCAGTGCTGCATGTGCGCATTGGCAAGTAACGGCAAGGCCAGTCAGGCTTGGCCAACGAATCGCGTGAAAACGCTCAACCCGAACGGGATCCAAAACTGCCGATCAAGCTGATTGGAAAGTTGGAGTGAGAAAACATGATCCAGATGCAATCCACGTTGGACGTGGCTGACAATACCGGTGCGCGCAGTGTTATGTGCATTAAGGTGTTGGGTGGCTCGAAGCGCCGCTACGCCGGCGTAGGCGACATTATCAAGGTCAGCATCAAAGATGCTGCGCCTCGCGGTCGCGTGAAAAAGGGTGATGTCTATAACGCCGTGGTGGTGCGTACCGCCAAGGGTGTGCGTCGCCCGGATGGTTCTCTTATCAAGTTCGACAAAAATGCGGCAGTACTGCTCAATGCCAAGCTTGAACCAATTGGTACCCGCATTTTTGGCCCCGTCACCCGTGAGCTGCGCACCGAACGATTCATGAAAATCGTTTCGTTGGCGCCTGAAGTGCTGTAAGGAGCCGGACCATGCGCAAGATTAAAAAAGGCGATGAAGTCATCGTGCTGACGGGCAAGGACAAGGGCAAGCGCGGTGCTGTGCTGCGCATGCTTGGCGAGAAGCTGGTTGTCGAAGGTGTCAATCGCGTGCGTAAGGCGGTCAAGCCGAACCCGATGCGAGGGACCACGGGAGGTTTCCAGGACAAGGACATGCCGATTGATCTATCCAATGTTGCGGTGTTCAACCCCGCGACAGGCAAGGGGGATCGTATTGGAATCAAAACGTTGGAAGATGGGCGCAAGGTGCGCTTCTTCAAATCCAACGGCGAAGTGCTGAACGCGTAAGGAGTGGTCATGGCACGTATGCACGATTACTACAAGGACACTGTGGCCAAGCAGTTGATGGATCGCTTTGGTTACAAATCTGTCATGGAAGTGCCGCGTATCACCAAGATCACGCTCAATATGGGTGTTGGCGAGGCGGTGGGAGACAAGAAGATCATGGATCACGCGGTTGGTGACATGACCAAAATCGCCGGCCAGAAGCCGGTGGTCACACTCTCTCGTAAGTCGATTGCGGGCTTCAAGATTCGCGACGGCTATCCGGTTGGC
This sequence comes from uncultured Thiobacillus sp., assembly GCA_964393825.1. Classification (GTDB taxonomy): domain Bacteria; phylum Pseudomonadota; class Gammaproteobacteria; order Burkholderiales; family Thiobacillaceae; genus PFJX01. The sequence continues at coordinate 22,913 of CAYMUY010000033.1, forward strand.
TGTATGGTGACACTGCGCCGCGAACGGATGTATGAATTCCTGGATAGGCTCGTTACGGTTGCCATTCCGCGTATTCGTGACTTCCGGGGGATCGGCGGCAAGGGGTTCGATGGCCGCGGCAACTACAGTATGGGTGTCAAGGAGCAGATCATTTTTCCGGAAATTGAGTACGAGAAAATTGATGTGCTGCGTGGGATGAACATTACTGTCACCACGACCGCCAAGACCGATGAAGAGGCGAAAGCTCTTCTTTCGGCTTTCAAGTTTCCTTTCAAGAATTGAGGTTGCGATGGCCAAGCTCGCACTGATCAACCGTGAAGACAAGCGTCGCAGCACGGTGAAGAAGTTTGCCGCGAAGCGCCAGGCGCTCAAGGCGATCATCAATGATGTCAATGCCGACGATAGCGTGCGCATGGATGCGCGTCTGAAGTTGCAGGCTCTGCCGCGCAACGCCAGCGAGAGCCGCCTGCGCAATCGTTGTCAGTTGACGGGACGTCCGCGCGGTGTGTTCCGCAAGTTCGGCTTGTGCCGTAACAAGATCCGCGAGTTCGCCATGAAGGGTGAAATTCCCGGCGTGGTCAAGGCTAGCTGGTAAGGGGTGCAGATATGAGCATGAGTGATCCCATCGCCGACATGTTGACCCGTATTCGCAATGGTCAGATGGTCGAAAAGTCTTCTGTCAAGATGCCTGCTTCCAATGTGAAGAAGGCGATTGCCCAGGTCCTCAAGGATGAGGGTTATATCGACGGCTACCAGGTGCACGAAAATGGTGGTTTGCCTGAAATGGAAGTGGCTCTGCGTTACTACGCTGGCCGCCCCGTTATCGAAAAAATCGAACGTGTCAGCCGTCCCGGCCTTCGTATCTACAAGGGCCGCGATGACCTGCCGCGTGTTATGAATGGTCTTGGAGTGGCGATTGTTTCCACATCCCAAGGCGTGATGACTGACCGCAAGGCACGCTCTTTGGGCGTTGGCGGTGAAGTTCTCTGCGTTGTGGCGTGAGGTAAAAAATGTCGCGCGTTGCTAAAAATCCAATTCCCGTGCCGGCTGGTGTCGAGGTCGCTCTCGCCGGTGGCGCTATTTCTATCAAAGGTCCTTTGGGTAGCTTGACCCAGGCGCTTTATAGCCAGGTGAGTGTTACTCACGCAGACGGCAGTCTTCAGGTGGTCTGTGCTGGTGATTCCCGCGAGGCGCATGCGATGTCGGGCACCACTCGGGCACTACTCGCCAATATGGTGCACGGCGTGACCAAGGGTTTCGAGCGCAAGCTTACCCTGGTCGGTGTCGGCTATCGCGCACAGGCACAGGGTAACAAGCTCAACCTCACGCTTGGTTTTTCGCACCCGGTCGAGCACATGATGCCCGAAGGTATCAAGGTGGAAACGCCTACCCAGACTGAAATCGTGATCAAGGGTACGGATAAGCAGATGGTCGGCCAGGTGGCTGCTGATGTTCGCGCTTATCGCAAACCCGAGCCTTACAAGGGCAAGGGTGTCCGCTATTCGGATGAAGTTGTGGTTCGTAAAGAAACCAAGAAGAAATAACCTGGAGCGATTGCAATGGACAAGAAATTCCGTCGCCTGCGCAGGTCGCGCAAAACCCGCGCCAAGATCGCGGAGCTGGGTGCGATTCGCCTTTGCGTACACCGCAGCAACACCCACATCTATGCGCAACTTATCGATGCGACTGGTGGCGTTGTGCTGGCCTCTGCCTCCTCCCTCGAGAAGGAACTGCGGGGCCAGGTGAAAAACGGTGGCAACATCGATGCTGCCAAAATGATCGGTCAGCGCATCGCCGAAAAAGCCAAGGCAATCGGTGTCGACAAGGTGTCCTTCGACCGCGCCGGCTTTGCCTTTCATGGCCGTGTCAAGGCTTTGGCTGAAGCAGCCCGCGAAAGCGGCTTGCAGTTTTAATCGAGAGAATCATGGCTAAACCTCAACAGCAACAGCAGGAAGATCGCGGAGACGGCCTGCAGGAAAAGATGATTTCGGTCAACCGTGTCACCAAAGTGGTGAAGGGTGGTCGTATTCTCAGTTTCGCGGCATTGACCGTGGTCGGTGATGGTGATGGTGGCGTTGGCATGGGCAAAGGCAAGGCACGTGAAGTGCCCGTTGCCGTAACCAAGGCGATGGACGAGGCACGCCGCAAGATGGTCAAGGTGACGCTCAAGAACGGCACATTCCACCACGCCGTCATTGGCCGCCATGGTGCTTCCCGTGTGCTGATCCAGCCTGCCTCCGAAGGTACCGGAATTATCGCCGGTGGCGCGATGCGCGCGGTCTTCGAGGTGATGGGCGTACATAACGTGCTTGCAAAGTGCCTGGGATCCACCAATCCCTACAACGTCGTTCGTGCGACGCTGAATGGCCTGTCTCAGATGATGACGCCCAGCGAGATCGCGGCGAAGCGCGGCAAAACGGTCGCGGACATTCTGGAGTAAACCATGAGCGAAGCCCAAGGTAAGGTCAAAGTGACATTGGTCAGAAGCCCGATCGGTACGCTTCAGTCCCACCGCGCCAGTGTGCGCGGTCTCGGCCTCAAGCGCATGCACCAGAGCGTGGTTCTGGAAGATACCCCGGCCGTGCGCGGCATGATCAACCGGGTCAACTATCTGGTGAAATTCGAGGTTGCGTGATGAAGCTCAACACTATCAAGCCCGCTGCGGGTAGTACTCATTCCAGCAAGCGCCCGGGGCGCGGCATTGGTTCCGGTCTCGGCAAAACTGGCGGACGTGGTCACAAGGGCCAGAAGTCCCGTGCCGGTGGATTCCACAAAGTGGGCTTCGAGGGTGGTCAGATGCCACTCGCGCGGCGCCTACCCAAGCGTGGCTTTATCTCACTCGATCGCGCCTTCAAGGCAGAAGTGCGTCTTTCCGACATCGAAGCCTTGCCGGTGGACAGTATCGACATGCTGGTGCTCAAACAGGCCGGTCTTGTGCCGCACCTGACCCGTAGCGCAAAGGTGATCCTGGCCGGTGAAATCGGCCGTGCCGTCAAACTAGTCGGCATCGCCGCCACAAAAGGTGCGCGCGCGGCCATTGAAGCGGCCGGCGGCAGCATCGCCGAAGCCTGAGATAAGGAAAGATCTTGGCCGGTGCCGCCAACCTCCTGCAGATGTCCGGAAAAATGGGTGACCTGAAAAGTCGCCTGTGGTTCTTGCTGGGCGCGCTTATCGTATACCGCATTGGAGCGCACATCCCCGTGCCCGGTATCGATCCTGCTGCGCTTGAACAATTGTTCCGCAGCCAGCAGGGTGGCATCTTGGGCATGTTCAACATGTTCTCTGGCGGCGCGTTGTCTCGATTTACCGTCTTTGCCTTGGGCATCATGCCTTACATCTCCGCTTCCATCATCATGCAGTTGATGACGGTGGTTTCACCCCAACTTGAAGCGATCAAGAAAGAAGGGGAAGCTGGACGGCGGAAGATCACGCAATATACCCGGTACGGGACTGTCATTCTCGCCACGTTCCAGGCTATTGGAATATCGATTGCCCTGGAGGGCCAGGCCGGCTTGGTTCTGGAACCCGGCCTGATGTTCCGTCTGACCACGATGATCACGCTTGTGGCGGGAACCATGTTCCTGATGTGGTTGGGTGAGCAGATAACCGAGCGTGGTCTGGGTAACGGCATCTCCATCATTATCTTTGCCGGCATCGCGGCAGGCCTGCCTCACGCGATTGGCGGAACACTTGAGCTCACACGGACCGGAACCTTCTCCATTCCGCTTGTGCTGCTACTGTTTGTGGGCGCATTGCTGGTCACCGCCCTGGTCGTGTTTGTAGAGCGGGGACAGCGCAAGATTCTGGTCAACTATGCCAAGCGCCAGGTTGGCAACAAGGTCTATGGGGGCCAAAGCTCCCACCTGCCGCTGAAACTCAACATGGCAGGCGTCATCCCACCTATTTTTGCTTCGAGCATCATTCTTTTCCCGGCGACCATAGCCGGCTGGTTCGGCAGTCATGAAGGCATGTCCTGGCTTAAGGACATCGGGGCAGCACTGTCCCCAGGCCAGCCGATCTATGTGTTGCTGTACGCAACAGCAATTGTGTTTTTCTGCTTCTTCTATACCGCGCTGGTGTTCAACCCCAGAGAAACCGCGGACAACCTGAAGAAAAGTGGCGCGTTCATCCCAGGCTATCGTCCAGGTGAGCAGACCGCACGATTTATTGACAAGGTCATGACCAGACTCACGCTTGTCGGAGCGGCATATATCACGCTGGTGTGTTTGCTACCTGAGTTTTTGATCGTCAACTGGAACGTTCCGTTCTACTTTGGTGGTACGTCGCTGCTGATTATCGTGGTGGTGACCATGGACTTCATGGCGCAAGTGCAAGCATACGTCATGACACACCAGTACGAATCCCTGCTCAAGAAGGCCAACTTCAAGGGCGGTAATTTCATCTCGCGATAAGTGATTCGGATGTGCCTATGCCAAACGGGTACCTGGCGAGATTGTTGAGAGCCTGCCTAATGCGACGTTTCGCATCAAGCTGGAAAACGGGCATGTAGTAATGGGGTATATCTAACCTGGGTGAGACGTGTAAAAACTCACGTACTTTCTTAGGTGACCAGATTCGGTAGCTCTGATGGCCTCCGACTGTCATATGCCCGTATCGTCTACCGTGCGAAATGATTGTTTGATAAAGGAGCCGGACATGCGTGTTCAAGCCTCTGTAAAGAAGATTTGTCGTAAATGCAAGATTGTTCGCCGTAAGGGGGTGGTTCGCGTGATTTGCAGCGAAGCTCGCCACAAGCAGCGTCAGGGTTGATTTCAACTTGCCAATTGGCTGGTTGGTCGAATATAATTCTTTGTTTAGTTTGCTGGGGGTTAGTAGATGGCCCGTATCGCTGGGGTAAATATCCCAAACCATAAGCATACCGAGATCGCACTGACGTCGATCTATGGTATCGGCCGCACGCGCGCGCGGCTCATCTGCCTGGAGGCAGGAGTTGATCCCGCTCACAAGATCAAGGATCTGACCGATGCAGACATCGAGAAGATTCGTGATCGCGTGGCCAAGTTCACGGTGGAGGGCGATCTGCGCCGCGAAATAACCATGAACATCAAGCGCTTGATGGACCTGGGCTGTTACCGCGGTGTTCGTCATCGCAAGGGCCTGCCTTTGCGTGGTCAACGTACGCGTACCAACGCCCGCACCCGTAAGGGTCCCCGCAAGCAGATGCAGAACAAGAAGTAATAGGTAAACGACATGGCCAAGGCTAGTGCCGCGCGTGCGCGCAAGAAAGTTAAGAAGAATGTGGCAGAGGGTATCGCCCACATTCATGCATCCTTCAACAACACGATCGTGACCATCACCGACCGTCAGGGCAACGCACTTGCCTGGGCAACAGCAGGTGGTGCGGGTTTCAAGGGTTCACGAAAAAGTACCCCGTTCGCTGCGCAGGTTGCCGCTGAAAATGCGGGCAAGATGGCGCTGGAATATGGTCTGAAAAATCTGGAAGTTCGCATCAAGGGGCCTGGCCCCGGTCGTGACTCCACTGTGCGCGCGCTGAATGGTCTTGGTTACAAGATCACCAGCATCTCCGATGTGACGCCCATGCCGCACAACGGCTGCCGTCCGCCCAAGAAGCGCCGTATCTAAGCTACAGGAGAGCACAAGTGGCCCGCAACCTCGATCCCAAATGCCGTCAGTGTCGCCGCGAAGGCGAGAAGCTCTTTATCAAGGGCGAGAAGTGTTTCAGTGACAAGTGCGCCATTGAAAGGCGTAACCAGGCTCCCGGCCAGCACGGCGCCAAGAACATGCGCGTCTCCGACTACGGTGGCCAACTGCGTGAAAAGCAGAAGATTCGCCGAATCTATGGCGTACTCGAGCACCAGTTCAGGCTGACCTATTTCGCGGCTGACCGCCGCAAGGGTGTCACCGGCGAAAACCTTCTGCAAATGCTGGAGTCGCGACTGGACAACGTAGCCTATCGCATGGGCTTTGGTGCGTCGCGGACCGAAGCACGCCAGGCAGTCCGTCATAACGCCATTCTTGTCAATGGTCGGCGCGTCAACATCCCTTCATATCAGGTCAAACCAGGCGACGTCGTTGAAGTGGCCGAGAAGTCCAAGGGCCAGTTGCGTCTCAAGGGTGCTGCCGAGGCCGCAGCCAGCCGCGGTTTCCCCGAGTGGGTCGAGGTCGACGCCAAGGCCCTGAAGGGTACCTACAAGGCCATGCCGCAGCGCGCTGAACTGCCGCCCACGATCAATGAGCACTTGGTGATTGAACTTTATTCCAAGTAATTGCCTGGTTCTCTGAAGGAAGCGAAATATGTCTAACAACGGTGATTTGCTGCAACCGCGGATTGTTGAGGTCAACAGCATTTCCCCCCGCCAGGCTCGGATCACTCTCGAGCCATTCGAGCGCGGGTACGGCCACACGCTGGGCAATGCCCTGCGTCGCATCCTGTTGTCCTCCATGCGCGGTTATGCACCGACCGAGGTGCGTATCGCCGGTGTCGTGCATGAGTATTCCGTGATCGAGGGCGTGCAGGAGGATGTCGTTGACATCCTGCTCAACCTGAAAGGCCTCGCGGTCAAGCTCAACACGCGTGATGACGCCCTGCTGACCATCAACAAGTCAGGCGAAGGCATTGTGACCGCGGGTGACATCCAGGCCGGTCATGATGTCGAAATCCTCAATCCCGACCATGTCATCGCTCACCTCAACAAGGGTGGCAGCCTGGAAATGGAGATCAAGGTCGAGGGTGGCCGCGGCTATGTCCCTGCCAGCACGCGCGTGATCTCAGATGAATCGCGTCCTGTCGGCGTAATCATGGTTGATGCGCTCTACAGCCCGGTCAAGAAGGTTAGCTTCAGTGTCGAGAGTGCTCGTGTCGAGCAGCGTACCGACCTCGACAAGTTGATCATCGAGATCGAGACCAACGGTGTGATCGAGCCGGCCGAAGCCGTTCGCTATTCCGCACGGCTCCTGATTGAGCAACTGGCCTCATTCGCCGATCTCAAGGGTGTAGCCACCATTGCGGAGGTTGGCGCCAAGGGGCCGGCGTCGCCCGTGGTCGATCCGATTCTGTTGCGTCCAGTCGATGAACTTGAGTTGACGGTACGCTCCGCCAACTGCCTCAAGGCAGAGAATATTTACTATATCGGTGACCTGATTCAACGTAGCGAAACCGAATTGCTCAAGACTCCCAACCTGGGCCGCAAATCCCTGAATGAGATCAAGGATGTGTTGGCGGCTCGTGGCCTGACACTAGGTATGAAACTCGAGAACTGGCCCCCTCTCGGTCTTGAAAAACCCTGATCTTATTAGGTAGAACAACATGCGCCATCGTCTCGCACATCGCAAACTGAACCGCACCAGCAGCCATCGTGCTGCCCTGTTGCGCAATCTTTCCAACGCCCTGCTGAAGCATGAGGCCATCAAGACCACATTGCCCAAGGCCAAGGAACTGCGCAAGGTGGTGGAGCCCCTCATCACGCTCGGTAAAAAACCAAGCCTGGCCAACCGCCGGCTGGCTTTTGACCGTCTGCGTGACCGTGACATGGTGGTCAAGCTGTTCGACGACCTCGGCCCCCGCTTTCAGGCGCGCCCCGGTGGTTATGTCCGCATCCTGAAGTTTGGTTTTCGCCAGGGTGACAATGCCCCTATGGCACTGATCGAACTCGTTGATCGTGCGGAAGACGCCCCGGTTACGGAGTAAGCACAGCACATTTCAAAAAAGCCGGCACAGCCGGCTTTTTTTTCGTCAACCCCTACTGATGGCTTTCAATAGTCGCAGCACCGGGCTGGGCAACGCCAGCTTGCCAATGTCAGACAGTGTGTGCCATGCACGTCCAGGCTCCTCCGCGAGGGACCTATCCTCGATCATCACCAGCCAGGGATGGATACGCAGGCGGTAGTGGGTAAACTGGTGTTTCACTACGGCGCACCTTTCGACCTGCAATGACTTGTAGCCGAGGTGTATTGCTGCCGCTTCCGGAGCAATATCTGACGAGCATTCCGGCAAGCTCCAGAGGCCTCCCCAGATACCCGGGCTAGGCCTTTTCTCAAGTAGTACAGCACCTTCTTTGTGCAGGATGAGCATGGCAGTGGATTTCTCCGGCATGGGCCTCCTGGGGCGCGCGGTTGGAAGTTGACCTTGCAAACCTAGGCGACGGGCATGGCAGTCACCTGCGTAGGGGCATGCCGCACAGCGTGGCTGCTTGCTCGTACAGACCGTAGCGCCAAGATCCATCAGCCCTTGCGTGTAGGACTGGATGTCAGCAACAGGTAACAGCGTGCGGGCCAGCGCCCACATGCGCGCTTCGACGGATTTCTCGCCGGGCCAGCCTTCGATTCCGAACACCCTGGCCAGAACCCGTTTGACATTGCCATCCAGTATGGCGTGATTTTTCCCGAATGCGAATGCGGCAATGGCCGCGGCCGTGGATCGGCCGATGCCGGGTAATGTTTCGATGTCGGCTGCGTCCTGTGGAAAGTTCCCTTGGTGCATGTTGATGATGTGACACGCTGTCTTGTGCAAATTTCGCGCGCGGCTGTAGTAGCCCAGGCCTGCCCAGAGCGACATCACGTCCTCTATCGACGCCGACGCCAGGCTCGCGATGTCCGGGAAACGGTCAATAAAGCGCTGATAGTAGGGAATGACGGTCGCGACCTGAGTCTGCTGCAGCATGATCTCAGACAGCCAGATCCGATACGGGTCGTGCGTGCCTTGCCAGGGAAGATGCTTGCGGCCGTATGCCTTTTGCCATGCAATCAGGCGGCTAGCGAAATCAGGCATCGGGTGGTTTTTTTGCATCGGACGAGTGTGCCAGAATCGCGCCATGACCGTGCTGACAACCTTAAACCACGACCGCGACAACGCCGGCATGATCTATGTCTACCCGGTGGTATCTCGCCGCGCCGGAGGCGTGTCTGTCGGTGTCAATCTGAATCCGAACCATGCCTGTAACTGGCGTTGCATCTACTGTCAGGTTCCAGGGCTCGTACGCGGCGGTCCCCCGCCGCTCGATCTTGCCAAGCTGGAGTCGGAACTGCGCCATATGCTGGCCGCCATCGTTCATGGCGATTTTATGTCGACCCAGGTACCAGAGGGCATGCGTAGGCTCAACGATGTCGCCTTGTCGGGCAATGGCGAGCCAACCAGCGCACCGGAGTTTTCCGCCGTGATCGAGTTGATTCGTCGGGTCCTTACGGATTTCGAACTGCTGGGTCGGATCAAACTGGTGCTCATCACCAATGGCAGTTTGTTGGCCAAGCCTTATGTTCACGATGGCATTCGTGCGATGTCCACCATGGCCGGTGAAGTCTGGTTCAAGCTGGATCGGGCTACCCGCTCAGGCTTGCGTCTGGTGAACGATACCGAGTGCGACCCGGAACGGCATTACCAGCGTCTGAAGACCGTCGCCGACCTTTGCCCCACCTGGGTGCAGACTTGTCTGTTCGCGCTGGATGGCCAGGCGCCCGCGAGCGATGAAGTGGACGCCTGGCTGGCGTTACTGGAGAAAAGCCGCCGTGAGCAGGTGCCGCTGCACGGCGTGCTGCTCTACGGGCTGGCGCGTCCATCCTTGCAGGCGGAGGCGCCCCGGTTGTCGGCCTTGCCGGCGGACTGGATGCGGGCGCTGGCGGATCGTGTCGGTGAACTCGGTCTCGACGTGCGGCTCAGTCTGTAGACGGCTCGCCATCATGGCGTTCCGCTGTTCGCGCTGGCGTCTCTTCCTTTTCCTGGAGGCGCTCTTGCCATCGCTTGTCCGGAATTACCTGTTGCCTGAAGCGTGGCGTGCGCACCGCGCGGGCGACAGGGTCGCGCGGGCGGCGGGGAGGGCTGGAGGCGCGCTTGCCCATCAGCCTCTCTGATAGATGTCCTCGAAGCGAACGATGTCGTCCTCGCCGAGGTAGGAGCCGGACTGCACCTCGATCAGGTGCAAGGGAATGCGGCCTGGATTTTCCAGTCGGTGTGTGGTGCCGAGTGGAATGAAGGTGGACTCGTTTTCACACAGCAGTTCCTCGACGCCATCGCGGGTGACGCGAGCGGTACCGGAAACCACGATCCAGTGCTCGGCGCGGTGATGATGCATCTGCAGGGAGAGCTTCTCGCCAGGCTTGACCATGATGCGCTTGACCTGGAAGCGATCGCCGAGGTCGATGCCCTCATACCAGCCCCAGGGCCGGAACACGCGGGTATGGAACTCATGCTCGCTGCGACCGTTGCCTTTCAGGTAGTCCACCACCTTTTTCACGTCCTGGGCGCGCGACTTGTCCGCGACGAGCACGGCGTCCGGGGTTTCCACGATGAGCAGGTTATCCACACCGATCGCCGCTACCATGCGCGATTCAGCGCGGACCAGCGAATCGCTCACGCCTTCAAGATAGACATCGCCACGGCTGACGTTGCCGTTGCCATCCTTTCCACCCACTTCCCAGAGGGCGGACCAGGAGCCGATGTCGTTCCAGCCGATATCGGTAGGCACCACGGCCGCGTGCACAGTGCGCTCCATCAGCGCGTAGTCGATGGAATCGGACGGGCAGGCCGCAAATGCGCCCTTGTCGAGGCGGCAAAAGTCCAGATCATGCTGACCGCCCCGCAGAGCCTGCTCGCAGGCGCTGACGATGTCCGGACGGAGCGCGGACAGTTCATCGAGGAATTGCCGGCACGAGAACAGGAACATGCCGCTGTTCCAGAAATAGTCACCGGAAGCGAGAAAACGTTCCGCATTCTCTAAATTCGGTTTCTCGACGAATCGCGCGACCTGGCGCGCCTCGCTGCCGGGCAGGGCCGCGCCGCGCTGGATATAGCCATAGCCGGTCTCAGGAGCGTCCGGGACGATGCCGAAAGTCACCAGGTGGCCAGCGGCGACCGCGCGCATGCCTTCGCCGATGGCGGTGTGAAAGGCGGGAACATCACGGATCAGATGGTCGGCGGGGAGCAGCAGCATGACCGCGTCGGCATCCTGCTTCAGCAGGTGCATGGCGGCGATGGCGGCGGCCGGAGCGGTGTTGCGGCCAACGGGCTCGAGGAAGATGCCAAGGGGGGAAATGCCGATGTCGCGCATCTGCTCCGCGATCAGGAATCGGTGATCGTTGTTGCAGACAATCAGTGGCGCCCCGGCATTCGCCAGGCCGTTCATTCGCAGCACGGTTTCCTGCAGCATGGTGTGGTCGCCCGCCAGCGGCAGTAGCTGTTTCGGCAGTGCCGCGCGGGAGAGTGGCCACAGGCGCGTGCCAGAGCCGCCGGATAGGATGACGGGATACAGCGACATGAAGGATTTCCCCGGGAGTTCGTGTGAGAGGTCCGAGGATAGCGGCTAACTTGCCGCACCGGCAATCTTGCCGGCGAAGCTCATGCCAAGACCTGGTAACCGCCGCCTTCGATGGCAGCGCGAATCGCTTCCGGACTTGCCGTAACGGGGTCATGAAGGACATCCACACGACCTGAAGCCAGGTCGACCTCGACGCTGCCGACGCCGGGAACGGCACCGACCAGGTTTTTCACTGAATTGACGCAACCCATGCAACTCATGCCGGATACGTGAAGGGTCAGGGTGTTCATGCTGTATCGATGCTCCGGTTGGATTGGAAAAGGTCACTTACGCGGCCATCCGCATCATAGAGGGTCCGCCCTCCCGCTGCATTCCGGAGGACCTGCACAGCGACCTGGGTGCGGCGCAACTGCTCGTCAATCAAACGGCTGTTGAGCCGGTTCATGCGCTCCGCATGACGCGCCAGTTCCTCCACCTGACGCCAGGCATCCGGTGCCAGCGCGAGACAACGTTCTCCCAGTACGGTAAAGGGGCTGGAGTCAGGCAGGCCGAGACTGCCGGTCAAGTTCAGCCAGAGGCTGGCGATGCGGCGATTCATGCTGTCCCGTCGCGCCGTCAAGGGGCCGAGGGCATCCGCCTGGCTGGCGGCCAGGGCAGTCGCTTCCTGTTCCAGCAGCTCGATGAAGGCGGCAAGTTCACGGGCGAGCGCGTCGAGTTGGGGGACGGGATTCATCGGCTCTGGCGATGGCTGAGTTGCTCGATGGTTTCCTGCACCATGCCCTCGGCTACGGCTTCTTCATCCACCTGGAAACTGCCGTCGGCGATGGCCTGTCGGATGGCCGACACCTTGTCCGCATCTTCCGGGGGCTGGTCGTAGAGTTGCAATTCGAGTTCGCGCATGCGTGCCGAGGTGTCGGTGATTTCGACGTTATCGCTGATCGAGGTTGATCCCCCCGCGACCGTCCTGTCCTTGGCTGACTTTGATTTGACGCCCTTGGCCTGGATGCTGGCGACATGCTGGAGCGCACTGTCAATTTTCACGATGGGTTCCTCCTCGGGGATACCGAGCCTATAACGGCCAGCCGACGCCAAGCTTTAGCCGCGCCCTGGCGAAAACCCGAGCGGGGCAGGTCATGGCCGCACCATGACGCTGCCGTCAGCCTGCGCGACACCCTGAACGATGCGTCCGGATGCGATCCTCACCCGAACCGGCTGCCCCGCCGCTGCCGTGTTGAGGGCGCTACCGGCCTGGTTGACGCTGAAACCGGCGCCCTGGACGACGATGCGGACACGCTGGCCGGCATTGATGGCGGGAGGGCGCGCGAGCCACTCGGCGAGCAGCGGTTGCCCTGCTGCGATGTACTGGGCCGCCCGCGCACCGAGCGCCACGGCCGGATCGCTCAGGTAGTCGCTGCGTGGTCGATCATAGTCGACGATCCGGATTTCCACATCATTCTCCCCGATCAGATCGCGGGCGGGCAGGTCGCGCCGCGCGACCAGGGCGGGGCCGGAGAGACGCATCCGGAAGCTCAGGTAGAGACTCCAGCGGGCAGGCGCCGCGCATTGCGCCCTGACGCTGCCGCTGCCGCTGAGACGACCGCCAGCCGGCAGGGAAAACTGCAGATCCCGGCAAGCCGGCAGGCGCAAGCGTTCATCCACCGGTGCGGTTGTCGCATGCGCGATGATTTCCGGCCACTCGCGGGCGGCCTGCTGTTCCAGCCAGACATTGCCAAGCTGGCGCAGATGTTGCATATCCTGTTCCGTCTTGGCCGCGGCCACGCTGATGGGCCAGGGCAGGAAAAAGAAAAGAATCAGTAATCGGTGCATGGGCATGGGCATGTGCGTCTGGCGACTGAAGGTGTAGTTACAATTCTCGACCATTTTCCGGAAAACGATATGGAACGACCCAAACAGCCCGCCGATATCGCCCGCGCCGCCATACGTCTGTTGGGTGAGCGCCGCCTGCCGCCGACACCGGAACATTTCCGCCTTGCCTATGCCGAGGTGGCCGGTGAAAAACCGGAAGCGCCAGCCACAGCAGCGGTGACCGCGCCTGAGATACGCTGGCCGGACGCGATCCGCCCCCTGATCAAGCAATGGGATGCCCATCAGACCGGTCTTTCACAGGCGAAAAAGCGAGAAATGCTGGAACGGGTGCTGATCAATTTCGGGAACGACAGTCTGAAATTGCATGACAAGATTTCCGCCCTGGCGCGCTCCTGGGCGGGAGGTGTCAGCGGCGTCGGCGCATCCGGCGAAGACGCCGCGACGGTGGAGTCGGCATCCACAGACACCGCGACGGCAGTAACCGCGGGCAAGATCATGGACGTTGCCGCCCCGAAGCCAGCGGAGGCAGCCGCGATCCACACCGATTGGCCGGCCTTGCGCCAGGCTCTCGCGGGCAATCTGAACGTGCTTGCGGACAATTGCGAGCCACGTTGGCCGGAACTCGCGGAACGCGCCGGTCGCCTGGCCAGGACGCTGGCTGCCAGCGGTTCGCCCGAAGCCGGCTATTTCGAGGAAATCGCCACGATCTGGCGTGAACTGTTGATTCGCGCCGAAGGCGACCATGAATTGTCCGCCGGCCTGCGGCGGCTGGTCGGCCTACTGTTCCTCAACCTGGGGGAACTGGTCGGTGATGAATCCTGGTTCTCCGGGCAGATGGCCGCAATGCAGGCCCTGATCGAAGGCAACCTCAATTCCGATGCCGTACGTGGCGCCGAGCGTGGTTTGCGCGAGTTGATCCACAAGCAGGGTGTGATCAAGGGGAACCTCGACGAGGCCAAGGAGAGGCTGCGTTCCCTGATCACCACCTTCATCGACCGGATCGGCGCCATGTCCGATGACGCCGATGGGTATCACGCCCGCATCGGCGCCTATTCCGAACAGATCGGCCAGGCCAGCGACATCAGCGAGTTGAGCGCGGTGATCGAGGAATTGACTCAGGATATGGACGGCATGCGTCAGGCTTTGCGCGGGAGTCACAGCGAGTTGCGGGTGGCGCGCGCCCAGGCCGAGCAGGCCGAGCAGCGTATCCATGCGCTGGAAAGCGAGTTGGCGGAAGTTTCCAACCTGGTGCGGGAGGATCAGCTGACCGGTGCGCTCAACCGCCGCGGCCTGGAGGAGGCCTTCTCGCGCGAGCTGGCGCGCGCCGACCGCCTGGTCGCGCCACTGTCGATCGCCCTGCTGGATATCGACCATTTCAAGAAGCTCAACGATTCGCTGGGCCACCAGGCCGGCGACGAAGCGCTCAAGCATCTCACCCGCGTGGTGCGTGATCTGTTGCGTCCCACCGACTCGCTGGCCCGCTACGGTGGCGAGGAGTTTCTCATCCTGTTGCCGAACACCGACCTGGACGAGGCGGAGCGGATATTGAAGCGGCTGCAACGCGAACTCACCCGCCAGTTCTTCCTGCATGACAACGACAAGGTGTTGATCACCTTCAGCGCCGGCATTGCCGAACGTCTTCCCGACGAGGCGCAGGCCGCACTGGTTGCCCGCGCCGATGCCGCCATGTATCGCGCCAAGGCCGCCGGCAGGAATCGGGTGGAGCGCGGCTGAACTTGCCGTGTGGCCGGCAAGGTTTGCCGGTCGAGGGGGTGCTGGCTTGTTTGTTCTTGCCCCTTGCCCCCTGTTCCTTGCTCCCTTCGCCTATTGGCACGCCCCTTGCTCAATCTCCCTCACAGGAGACTGCCATGCTGAGCAAGATCGACAAAGAACTCGCCTTCGTCCAATCCGCGCTGAATTTGCGCGCGCGCCGGCAGGAGGTGTTGGCCGCCAATATCGCCAATTCGGATACGCCCAACTACAAGGCGCGTGATCTGGACTTTTCGGCCGCCCTGAAGAACGCCATGGGCGCGACTGGTGGGGCGCTGGGCCTCGTGCGCACCGAGGCACGGCATATCGATGCCGGCGGCGGGGTGGTTGCCGGTCATCTCAAGTATCGCTCCAGCGTGCAGCCCAGTCTCGACGGCAACACCGTGGACATGGACATTGAACGTGCCCACTTCACGGAAAACTCGCTGCACTACCAATTCCTGCTCGACCGCGCTTCCTCCCAGTTCAAGACCCTGGGCATGGCCATCTCGGACAAATAAGGGGCCGTCATGTCGCTGACCAACGTCTTTCATATTGCCGCTTCCGCCCTCACCGCGCAGTCGATGCGTCTGAATGCGGTCGCCTCGAACATGGCCAACGCCGATTCCGCGCACGCCTCCACTGGTGAGGGTTACAAGGCCAAGCAGGTGGTGTTTCAGGCCATGTCTATGAACAAGGCGGCCCCCTGGGCGCAGGGTGTGCGGATGAAGGAAGTGATCGAGGACCCCGCGCCGCCGCGCATGGTCTATGACCCCAAGCATCCCCTGGCCGATGCCAAGGGTTACGTGAGTTATCCCAATGTGGATCCGGTGGAGGAGATGGTCAACATGATCTCCGCATCCCGTTCCTACCAGACCAACGCCGAAGTGATGAGCACGACCAAGAGCCTGATGCAGCGGACTCTGGCCGTCGCCCAGAGTTGAGAGGAGTAAGACATGACCGCGATTGCCGCGCCTGACAATGCCGCGCTGGCGGTGCAACTTAGCGGGACCAAGACGGCAGCCGCCGCCACGGGCTCGGCCGCCGAGTTGAGCGACCGTTTCCTGAAGTTGCTGGTCACCCAGTTGAAGAACCAGGATCCGATGAATCCGATGGAAAACGCCGAGCTGACCTCGCAGCTGGCGCAGATGTCGACGGTGGAAGGGGTCAACAAGCTGAATGCCTCCATGGACGGGCTCGTTAGCCAGATGCGCGCCACCCAGGCGCTACAGGGCGCCTCATTGATCGGTCGCCAGGTGCTGGCGGAAGCGAGCCGGCTCAACCTGGGTGAGGCGGGAGCCGCCGGCGGCATCAATCTGGCCGGCACGGTGGATACCCTGAAGGTCGATATCCTCAATGCCTCCGGCGGCGTCGTCCGCAGCCTCGACCTCGGCGCCCAGCCTGCCGGCATGGCCCGCTTCTACTGGGATGGCCAGGACGCGACGGGCAACGATCTCGCGGCTGGCGCATACAACTACAGGGTCAGCGCCAGTGCCGCCGGAAAATCGGTCGAGACAACCGCTTACGGACTGGCTGAAGTGCTGAGCGTAACCCTGGCCAATGACGGGCTCGATGTCGAGCTGGGCGGCCTCGGCAGCCTCGGCATGGACAAGATCAAACAGATATTCTGAAGGAGCGAATGAAATGGGATTCCAGCAAGGACTCAGCGGTCTCAACGGTGCCGCCAAGAACCTGGATGTGATCGGCAACAACATCGCCAACACCTCCACCATCGGTTTCAAGAGCAGCCGTACCGAATTCGCCAGTGTCTACGCCAACTCGCTCTACGGCGCCGGCGCCAGCCAGGCCGGAATTGGCTCCAAGGAGGCGGCGGTGGCGCAGCAGTTCGGCCAGGGCAACCTTTCGCAGACCAACAGTCCGCTGGATGTGGCGATCAACGGCAACGGCTTCTTCCGCATGAGCCAGGGCACCACCATTTCCTATACCCGCAACGGCCAGTTTCATCTCGACCGTGAGGGGTACGTGGTCAACAGTACCGGCCAGCGCCTGACCGGCATGACTGCGGCCGGCGCACAGGGCGATCTGCAGGTGGACTTCGCCAGCGCGGCGCCGAAGGCGAGTACCACCCTGTCATTGGGCTTCAACCTGGATTCGCGCAAGACCACGCCGGCGGCAGCCTTCTCCCTGGACCCGACCGCGACCGGCTACAACCACGCCACGGCCGTCACGCTCTACGACGAGCGCGGCAACGCCCATACCCTGAACCTGTATTTCCGCAAGACCACCGACTCGACCTGGAATGTCTATGGCAGCCTGGTCAATGCCGCCGGCAGCCAGCTCAACCTGGACGGGACCACCTTCGCCGCGAATCCCTCGCCGGCGGCCATCGGCACGCTTGCCTACAACACCGACGGCACGTATGACGCCGCCAACAGCCTGGGCGCCTTCGCCGCGGGCGGCAGTGTCGCCGTCAGTGCCCTGGCGCTGGCCTCCGGCGCGGCCGCCATGACGGTGAGCCCCGATTTCTCCACGTCCACGCTCTATGGCAGCAGCTTCGGGGTTACTGCGCTGTCCCAGGATGGCTACGCCCAGGGCAATCTGGCCAACGTCACCATTTCCGAGGATGGCTTCCTGCAGGGGCGCTACACCAATGGCGTGACCCAGAGCATGGGCCAGATCACCCTGGTCAGCTTCAACAACATGCAGGGTCTGGCGCCGATCGGCAACAACCAGTGGCTGGAAACCTACGAGTCCAGCCAGCCCACCTCGCCGCAGGCGCCCGGCACCGGTACCCTCGGTCTGCTGCAGGCCGGCTCGGTGGAGGAATCGAACGTCGACCTGACCGCCGAACTGGTGAACATGATCGTCGCCCAGCGCATGTACCAGGCCAATGCCCAGACCATCCGCACGCAGGACCAGGTCCTGCAGACGCTGGTCAGCCTGCGTTAACCGCGAGTAGAGCCCAATGGACCGCGTGATCTACATCGCCATGACCGGGGCGCGCGAGGTGACCCGCCAGCAGGCGGCGGTCTCGCACAACCTGGCCAACGTCGCCACCCACGGCTTCCGCCAGGAACTCAACGTGTTCCGCGCCCTGCCGGTGGTGGGCGAGGGCGCGAAGACGCGCGCCTTCGTGCTGGAAACGACGCCGCGCAGCGATTTCACCCAGGGCGCGCTGCAGCAGACCGGCCGCGAACTCGACGTGGCCGTGCGCGGCCCCGGGTGGATCGCGGTCCAGGGCGCCGATGGTCGGGAAGCCTATACCCGCGCGGGCCATCTCCAGGTCAGCCAGAACGGTGTCCTGCAAACCACCAACGGTCTGTCCGTGCTCGGCGACGCCGGTCCGATCACGGTGCCGCCGGACCAGCGTGTCCTGGTCGGCAAGGACGGCACCATCTCGACCGTGCCGGTAGGGCAGAACCTCAACGCCGTCGCCATCGTCGGCCGCATCAAGCTCACCAATCCCAATGAAACCGATCTGGTGCGTGGTGACGATGGCCTGTTCCGCCAGAACAACGGCCAGCCGGCCGCTGCCGATGCCGGCGTCACTTTGGTGTCCGGCGCGCTCGAATCGAGCAACGTCAACCCCGCCGAGGCACTGGTGAACATGGTCAGCCTGGCGCGCCAGTTCGACATGCAGATGCGGGTGCTGCGCGTCGCCCAGGAAAACGAAGGCAGCGCCAACAAGGTGCTGTCCGCCAACGGATAAGGAATTGCCATGCTCCGCTCCCTGCATATCGCCCGTACCGGTCTCGATGCCCAGCAGACCCAGCTGGACGTGGTGTCCAACAACCTCGCCAACGTCTCCACCACCGGCTTCAAGAAATCACGTGCCGTATTCGAGGACCTGCTCTACCAGACCATTCGCCAGGCCGGTGCCCAGTCCTCGCAGCAGACGCAACTGCCTTCCGGCTTCCAGCTCGGCGTCGGCGTGCGGACGGTGGCCACGGAGCGCCTGTTCGAGCAGGGCTCGCTACAGCAGACCAGTAACCCCCTCGACGTTGCGATCAACGGCAAGGGCTTCTTTCAGGTCCAGATGCCGGACGGCAGCCTGGCCTACACCCGCGACGGTTCCTTCCAGACCGACAACCAGGGCAACCTGGTCACCGCCAGCGGTTACGCCTTGCTGCCGAACATGCAGATCCCGGCCAACGCCCAGGTGATCAGCATCGCCCGCGACGGCATTGTCAGCGTGACCACGCCAGGCAACGTCACCCCCACCCAGCTGGGCCAGATCCAGCTCGCCACCTTCATTAATCCGGCCGGCCTGCAGGGACAGGGCGAAAACCTGTTCATCGAGACCGCCGCTTCCGGCGCGCCATTGCCAAACAACCCCGGTACCGATGGCATGGGCGTGCTCAACCAGGCCTTTATCGAAACCTCCAATGTCAACGTCGCCGAGGAACTGGTCAACATGATCATTTCCCAGCGCGCCTATGAGCTGAACTCGCGCGCGATCACCACGTCCGACCAGATGTTGCAACGGCTGACACAGATCTGAGCGGCCTGAATTCGCCGCCTGAACCAGGAGCCGACCATGAAATCCGTCCCCTTCATCCTTGCCGCCGCCCTGCTGGCAGGCTGCGCCACACCGCCGCCCGCCACCGCGATCAAGCAACCCATGAGCGCGCGCCCCGAGATGCGCGCTGCCGCGCCGGACAACAACGGCGCGATCTTCCAGGCCGCACCCGGCCAGGCGCGGCCCGGCCTGGCCCTGTTCGAGGACCGCAAGGCGCGCTATGTCGGCGACACTCTGACCGTGAACCTGGTCGAGAAGACCGAGGCCAAGCGCCGCTCGGAAACCACCGACGAACGCAAGGCCAACGCCAGTGTCAATATTCCCTCGCCGCGTCTGTTCGGGCAGCAGCGCGGCATCGGCGCCACCGCCTGGGAGCCCACCGCCAGCAACAAGCAGGAGCTGAAGGACAACGAAACCAACTCCAACAGCGTCACCGGCTCGATCACCGTGACGGTGGTGGAAGTGCTGCCGAACGGACATCTGGTGGTGGCGGGCGAGAAGCAGCTGGCGATCAATAGCGACACCGAATACATCCGCCTCGCCGGAGTGGTGAATCCCGCCCAGCTGAGCAATGCCAACAGCATCAGTTCCACCCAGCTGGCCGATGTGCAGTTCGAATCGAAGAACACGCAAAGCCTGGACAAGGCGCAACTCGGCAGCATGCTGGCGCGCTTCTTCCTGACCGTGCTGCCGTTCTGAGGATCGCATCATGAAACGACTGTTCCTCGCCTTCCTCGCCGCCGGTCTTGCCACTTTGTCGGCCGCCTCCGCCCAGGCCGAACGGATCAAGGACATCACCACCATCGCCGGCATCCGTTCCAACCAGCTGGTCGGCTACGGTGTCGTGGTCGGCCTCGACAACACCGGCGACACCTCGGCCATCACCGGCCAGGGCCTGGCCAACCTGATGAACAACCTCGGACTCGCCCCCGGCCAGAACTTCACCAGCAAGAACACCGCCTCGGTCATGGTGACCGCCACGCTGCCCGCCTTCACCCGTCCCGGCGAGGCTATCGATGTCACCGTCTCGGCGCTGGGTGGTTCGAAAAGCCTGCGCGGCGGCACGTTGTTGATGACGCCGCTGAAAGGCGCCGATGGCCAGATCTACGCGATGGCGCAGGGCTCGCTGCTGGTCGGCGGCGCCGGCGCTTCCGGCGGCGGCTCCTCCACCGTGGTCAACCACCTTTCCGCCGGCCGCGTTCCTGGCGGCGCCACGGTGGAACGGGCGGTGCCGATGCGGGTGGGGCAGGGCGACTTCGTCACGCTGGAGTTGAAGGATGCCGACTTCACCACCGCCAGCCGGGTCAGCGATGCCATCGGCCGCGCGTTCGGCGCCGGGGTGGCCATTCCCCTGGATGCACGGGTGATCCAGGTGAAGGCGCCGGCCGATCCGGGGCAGCGCGTGGCGTTTCTGGCGCAACTGGAAAACCTCAGCCTCAACCCCGGCCTGGCCGCGCCCCGGGTCATCGTCAACGCCCGCACCGGCTCCATCGTGATGAACCAGCTGGTGAGCGTCGACAAGTGCGCGATCGCCCACGGCAACCTGTCGGTCACCGTCACCAGCGAGCCGCAGGTGTCGCAGCCGAACCCGCTCGCCGGCGGCAAGACCGTCATCACCGAGAAAGCCGACGTGCAGGTGAAGAGCGAGAAGGGTGAATTGATGACGATCCCGGCCACCGCCTCGCTCAATGACGTGGTCAAGGCGCTCAATGCCCTGGGCGCCACGCCGCAGGATCTGCTCGCCATCCTCCAGGCGATGAAGGCGGCCGGTGCCCTCAAGGCGGATCTGGAGATCATCTGATGCTGGCCGCCGCCGACAGCCTCGCTATCGACCTGAGCAGCGCCCAGGCGCTCAAGGCCCGTGCCGCCGCCGGCGACAAGGGCTCGCTGCGTGCGGCGGCGCAGCAGTTCGAGTCGTTGATGATCGGCATGATGTTGAAGAGCATGCGGGAGACGAAGTTCTCGGAAGAGGATGACCCCATGACCAGCGGCGAGGGCGTCAAGCTCTACCGCGACCTGCTCGATCAGCAATGGGCGGAGAAACTGGCCAAGGGGCGCGGCCTCGGCTTCGCCGACATGATGGTGAAGAGTCTGGAACGTTACACGCCGGCGGCAGCCCCTGGCCAGGCCGCGGCGACTGCGGAATCCGGGAATGCGCCAGCCCTACCCGCGCCCGTTGCGGCCAAGATCCCTGATTCCGCTGCGCCGCGCCCGGATGCCAGCAGCGGCGCGGTCGCCGAGCGCAAGCGCGCCTTCCTGGAAACCCTGCGCCCACACGCCGAGTCCGCCGCCGCCAGTACCGGTGTCCCGGCCGACTACATCCTGGCGCACGCGGCGCTGGAGTCCGGCTGGGGCCAGCGGGAGATCACGGCGGCGGATGGCGGCGCCTCGCACAACCTGTTCGGCATCAAGGCGGGCGGCAACTGGAAGGGCGAGGTGGCCCGGACCCTGACCACCGAATACCGCCAGGGCGTGCCGATGAAGCTGATGCAGAGTTTCCGCGCCTACCCCGATTACGGCAGCGCCTTCGCCGACTATGCCGGCCTGCTCAAGGCACGCTACGGGGCCGCCCTGGCAAGCAACGACGCCACCGGCTTCGCCGACGAGCTGGCGGCCGCCGGCTATGCCACCGACCCGGCCTACGCCGGAAAATTGAAATCCGTCATCGCCAGCGTGGCGACGGCGGGGGTTTAAGGAATATCGGCAGAACGCCGATATTGAAAGCAACAGGAGGTTGCCATGGCATCCGGAATCCTAGGAATCGGTGTGACCGGCTTGAACGCCGCGCAGGCGGGTATCCGCACCACCGAGCACAACATCAGCAACGTCAACACCGCTGGCTATCGCCGCCAGGAAATCGATTTTTCCGCCCTGCGTCCGACCTACGCCAGCAACGCCGGCTGGATCGGCAACGGCGTCACCATGGATTCGGTGCGGCAGCGCTACAGCCAGTATCTCGACAATGAGGTTCTGCTCGACCAGTCGCGCCTGTCCCGCTACGAAAACTATGCTTCCTACGCCAGCCGGGTGGACAGCCTCCTGGGCAAGAGCGACAGCAGTCTGATGGGGCCCCTCAACGCCTTTTTCGATGCCGCCAACGAAGTGGCCAACGACCCGGTTTCCGGGAGCGCGCGGCAAGTGATGTTGTCCGCCGGCAACAGCCTCGCCAGCCGGGTCAGGCTGCTGGAACAGTCGATGCGTCAACTGCGCGACGATTCCAACCTCGCGGTGGAGAACCTGGCCACCCGCATCAACAACTATGCCGGCAAGATCGCCACCGTCAACGAGAGCATCGCGCGCATCGAGGCCGGTAGCGATCAGGCGGCCAATGACCTGCGTGACCAGCGCGATCAACTGGTCGGAGAACTGAACAAGCTGGTGAACACCACCACCATTCGTGACAACGATGGTGGCTACAACATCTTCATCGGCGGCGGCCAGGCCCTGGTACTGGGTAACCGCAGTTATACCCTGAGCGCCGTTACCGATCCCAATGACAGCGACCTCAAGGTGCCCGCCGTCAACTTCGGCGGTTCCACCCTGACATTGGACGCCAGCCTGCTCACCGGCGGCGAAATGGGCGGCCTGCTGGCGATGCGCGAGGAGGTGCTGGTTCCCGCCATGAGCAATCTCAACCGTATCGCCATCGCCATCGGTGCGGAGGTGAACCGGGTGCATCGCGGCGGCCTGCAGCTGGATGCCGCGACGGCGGGCGGCGACTTCTTCAGCAGCGTGGTTGATCAGACCGGCACCGCCCTTACCAACAACAGCCGCATCGATCTCGCTTTCAGCGGCAACCGCCTGGCCAACGACAATTATTCGGTGACATTCAACGGCACCAACTTCGACGTGGTCTCCTCCAGCGGTGTCACGATCGCCAGCACCAATGCCGGAGTCGAAGTCACCGACGCCAATGGCACCCAGCTCGGCTTCAGCATCAATGCCAATTTCGCGTCACTGACGACGGGCGATACCTGGAACATCAACTTCAAGAACTACGCCCGCGGCATGTCCGTGCAACTGACCCGCGGCGACCAGATCGCCGCCGCCTCGGCGACGGCGGCCAATCCGGGTCCCGGAGACAACAGCAACGCGCTGGCGCTGGCGGCGCTGCGGGTGGATTCGACGGCGCTCGGCAACGGCACTATGGCGACCGCCTACAACAGCCTGGTCGGCACGGTCGCCGCCTATGCTTCCGAGGCGGAACTCAGCCGCAACGCTTATGAAACCCTGACACAGCAGGCACGGGACGCGCAGCAGGCGGTTTCCGGCGTCAACCTCGACGAGGAGGCGGTCAATCTCATCCGGTTCCAACAGGCCTATCAGGCGGCGGCGCGCGCCATCAGCGTCGCCAACAGCCTGTTCGACGAAGTCCTGTCGATCGGCCGCTAACGGAGGCTTGAATCATGCGTATCAGCTCCCTGTCCTATCTCACCAGCAGCCTCTCCGGCATGCAGAACAACCAGGCCGCCATCGCCCGCCTGGGCGAGCAGATCGCCAGCGGGTCCCGCATCCTCACGCCCAAGGACGACCCGCTGGCGGCGGGCAAGGCGATCGATTTGTCCAACCGTATCGCCTTGCGCGGCCAGCATCTGGCCAACCAGCAGAAGGCGGAAATCACGCTCAAATACGAGGGTACCGTGCTCACCGCCATGCGCGGTGTGCTGGAGAAGGTCGCCCAGCAGATCACCGGCCTGGGACCGAATCAGTCCCAGGAGCTGCGCAATCAATATGCCGCGATGGTGAGTGGCGCCTATCTCCAGGCCAAGGACCTGGCCAATACCCGCGATCCGGAAGGCCGCTACATCTTCGGTGGCTTCGAGACGACTGCACCGCCCTTCGCGCATGTTCAGGCCTATGGCACCGCCGTGACCGACAGTCCCAAGACAACCTATGGCGGTACCGCCTACGTGTCCGCAACCAGCCCGGATGGCGTGCGTTCCATTGAGGTCGCCACCGGGCGGAACGTCCAGGTGAGCGACAACCTGGATGTCATGTTCCAGTCCAACCAGGCCGATGACATCCTGGAAACCCTCGATCAGCTCGCGGTCGACCTCACCGGCGCAACCACCCAGGGGCAACTCGACACTGCCCTGGCCAAGATCACCACCGCCCTCACCGCGCTCGGCAACATGGAAAGTCGTATTGGTGCCACCCAGGTGGAGCTGAAGGAGGTGGGGACGATCACCGGCAGCCTGCGCCTGGAGGAGCAGAATGCCCTGAGTGATCTTCTCCAGCTCGACAAGGCCGCCGCCATCGTTGAACTGCAATCGCGCCAGACCAGCCTGGAAGCCGCGCAACGCGCCTATGCGCAAACCAGCCGGCTCTCCCTGTTCAGCTACCTGTAATGAATCCGGATTCCGACGACTTGCTGCGCGCCAAGCTCAACGCCGAAACCGGCCGCCTCGGCTGGACGGAACTGCAGCGGCATTTCGCGCGCGGGGTGGTGATCAAGGTGGCGACGGGCATGGATCTGGTGGAGGTCGCGCTCGGCGTCGCCCGCGACGACAAGGCCGCCCTCGCCGCCTGGCTCGCCGCTGGTCGCATCGGCCGAGCCAGAAGCGAAGACGCCATCGACTGGCATGAGCGCGATGCCATGTTCTGGGCGGTGGTCACCGCACCCTGGGTTCTGGTGCAGGAGATTGCGCAAGCAACCTAGACGGACCCCTGCGTTACGCGATCGCGTTGCCCGTCACGCCATGCCGGAGCAACGATTCAGAACCGGTTGGTGAAACGATAGCCGGCGGGCAGGCCGAGGGTATCCGCCCAGATGTTCCGCGCCCAGCCGTGCATGTATTCGATTTCCTTCGCACTTTCCTCCAGCGAGACGCCGCTGCCGGGTTGCACTTCCATATCATGGTTCGCCGGGTTGTAGCGGAACACCGTCGCGACATGGAAAGCGGTGTGTTCGGTGCTGGCGGAATAGCAGGTGCTGGTCAGCACCGGCGCCGGGTCGGGCTGGCGGTCGTTGAAGATTTCCGCCAGCGCCGAGGCGCACAGCTTGCCGCTGTTGTTGGCCAGCGCCGCCGCCTTGGACAGGTTGGAGAGGATGGAATCACCCAGGATGTGGACGTTGGGCACCTCGGTCGATTCAAAGGTGCGGTAATCCACCGGACACCAGCTGCCATTGTCGCCGGTGCGGGCGCCAATGCCCGCGGTCAGGGCGGCGGCGCGCATCGGCGGCACCAGGTTGATCACATCGCCATGGGCGTCGTCGAACTCGCCGGTGACTTTCATCGCCGCCACGTCGACCGCGACCGGCCGGTTGCCGGGACGGTAGTCGATCATGCTGTCGTCCGTGCCATAGCCGTAATGCTTCTTCCAGGCGTTCACGAACAGGGCTTTCTTCGAGACGATGTCCTGATTGCCGTCGAGCAGGATGATCTTGGAACGTGGCTTGGCCTTCTTAAGATAGTTTGCCACCAGGCTCACCCGCTCGTAGGGCGCGGGCGGACAGCGGAAGGGCGCCATCGGAATCGCCATGACGAAGACCCCGCCATCCGGCATGGCCTGCAATTGCCGGCGCAGGACACCCGTCTGCTCAGGGCCCGCCTTCCAAGCGTGCTTGATCACCGCGCGCGCCGCTGCGTCGTACCCCTCCACCCGATCGAACATCAACTCGATCCCCGCCGCCAGGACCAGTCGGTCATAGTCGAGACGCAGGCCGCTCGCGGTGGTGACCGTGCGCTTGCCGGGGTCGATGGCGGTCACCCTGTCCGCCACGTAGTGGTCCACCACCGCCTTGATGCTGTCATAGGGAAAGGTGATGTCTTCCAGATCGTTCAGTCCGGCGATGACCGAATTGGACATCGGACAGGAAACGAAACGTGGATTCGGTTCGATCAGGGTGATCTCGACCCGGGGTTCCCAGAGCTTGAGGTAGCGGGCGCAGGCGGCCCCGCCATATCCGGCTCCGACGATGATCACGCGGGGGCGCGCCCGGCCGGCAGCGGCATAGCCGCTCAGGGCAAGCGCGGAGACGGCAGTGGCGACACGCAGAAAATCGCGGCGGGAGTGGGACATGGCTGTGCTCCTCGGTCGAACCGGTAATGCGGCGGGATGTTACCCATCTGGTCACGGGATGGGTTGATACATCCATCCTTGTCGGGCTGGTGGGGTCATCTATAAGCGGGATTGATTCAGGTGACCATGCCTTTGCAAATGGCACGGAGAAAACGGGGCTGGATGCCGGTAAAACAAGGGCAGATGACGATTCCAGAGGGAAGAGCCCCAAAAAAATTTTATTTGCAAAGAAATAAGTCTGATTAGGGTGACTCCCCCCCCGGTGCTATTCTCGCGGACCATTCGGTAGCCCAGCCTCCCCATTCACATATCCATTTAGGAGCGTTCATGTCCCGTCTCGTCAAACCCCACGGTGGTGGTGAACTCAAGCCCTTGCTGCTCGAAGGCGCCGCCCGCGAAGCCGAATTGGCCCGTGCCCAGACTTTGCCCAAGGTGAAGATGTCTTCCCGCGAAACCGGCGACCTGATCATGATGGGCATCGGCGGCTTCACCCCGCTGGAAGGCTTCATGACCCATGGCGACTGGCAGGGCGTGTGTGACGGTTACAAGATGGCCAACGGTCTGTTCTGGCCCATCCCCGTGACCCTGTCCACCGACACCAAGACCGCTGAAACGCTGAGCCTGGGTCAGGACGTCGCTCTGGTGAACTGCGACAGTGACGAGATCATGGGCACCATGAAGGTCACCGAGATCTACGGCATCGACAAGGGCCACGAGTGCATGATGGTCTACAAGACCACCGACCTCGCCCACCCCGGCGTCAAGATGGTCATGGACCAGGGCGCCGTCAACCTGGCCGGTCCGGTGAAGGTCCTGTCCACCGGCGGCTTCAAGGAAGAGTATGGCGATCAGTTCATGACTCCCGCCGAGACCCGCGCCGCCTTCGAGAAGGCGGGCTGGCACAAGGTGGCGGCCTTCCAGACCCGCAACCCGATGCACCGCTCGCACGAGTACCTGGCCAAGATCGCCATTGAGACCATGGACGGCGTGCTGATCCACTCGCTGCTGGGCGCCCTGAAGCCGGGCGACATCCCCGCCGAAGTGCGTTCCGAGGCGATCAGTACCCTGGTCGATAACTACTTCGCACCGAATACCGTGATCCAGGCCGGCTATCCCCTGGACATGCGCTACGCCGGCCCGCGCGAGGCCCTGCTGCACGCACTGTTCCGCCAGAACTATGGCTGCTCGCACCTGATCGTCGGTCGCGACCACGCTGGTGTCGGCGACTACTACGGTCCCTTCGACGCCCAGAAGATCTTCGACGAGATCCCCGCCGGCTCGCTGGAAACCACCAACATGAACATCGACTGGACCTTCTGGTGCAACA
>CAYMUY010000034.1:0-49555 GCA_964393825.1 uncultured Thiobacillus sp.
GCAGCGGGAAATACTTCTGGTTGGCCTTCATGGTGAGAATCAGGCATTCCTGCGGTACTTCCAGGTACTCCGCCTCGAACTGGCAGATCAGCACGTTGGGCCGTTCGACCAGGGCGGTGACCTCGTCGAGCAGGGCATCGTCCTCGATCGGACTGACGCCGTTGCCCAGCTTGGCGGCGGCCGCCCGCAACTGGCGGGCGATCTCGTCACGGCGCTCGGCGAAGCTGGCAATGACCGCGCCTTCTTCCCGCATCTGGGCGGCATAGCTGTCGGCATCGCGGAGGACGACAACCGGGTTGGCCGCTTCGAAGCGGTGGCCACGCGTCTCGCGCCCGGCGTTGAGGCCGAGCGTCGACACCGCCACGACCGCGTCGCCATGCAGCGCCACCAGGCCGTGCGCCGGGCGCACGAAGTTGACCGTGCTCCAGCCATCGGCGAGCTGGTAGGCCATCACCTTGGGAATGGGCAACTTCGCCAGCGCCTCGTCCAGGGCTTGTTGCAGGCCGGCGTCCAGGGCGCTACCGGCCACCACGGTATCGAAGAACAGGGCTTCGCCCTTGCCGTCCGGTGCCCGCTTCAATTGCGGCAGGACGCTGGCGTCCAGGCCCATGGCGGCCAATCGTTTCAACAGCGCGGGGGTGGGCTGGCCGGACGCATCCAGGGCGACGTTCACCGGCATCAATTTCTGCGACACCGGTTTGTCGGCGGCGCGCACGGCCACCCCGGAGACGTGCGCGGCCAGGCGGCGCGGCGAGGCAAAGGGGGTGACGACACTGTCAGAGGTGGCCAGACCCAGTGCCCTGAGCTTGTCGGCCAGGGTGGTGGCGAAAGCCTCGCCGAGTTTCTTCAGCGCCTTGGGCGGCAGTTCCTCGACGAACAGTTCAACCAGCAGATTCTTCGTCGTCATGTCAGGCCGCCTTCTTTTCGAGCTGTGCCAGCACTTCCTCGGCCCAGGGCTTGGGCGCCATCGGGAAGCCGAGACGGGCGCGCGATTCCAGATAGCTCTGCGCGACGCTGCGCGCCAGGTTGCGGATGCGGCCGATGTAGGCGGCGCGTTCGGTCACCGAGATGGCACCGCGCGCATCGAGCAGGTTGAAGGTATGGGCGGCTTTCAGCACCTGTTCATAGCCCGGCAGGGCCAGTTGGCTTTCCATCAGGTGTTTCGCCTGTTTCTCGTGGGCATTGAAGGCGGTGAGCAGGAAATCGACGTCACTGTGCTCGAAGTTGTAGGTGGACTGCTCCACTTCGTTCTGGTGGAACACATCGCCGTAGCTGACGCCGGGCGAGTATTCCAGGTCGAACACGTTGTCCACGCCCTGCAGGTACATGGCCAGGCGCTCCAGGCCATAGGTGATCTCGCCGGTGATCGGTTTGCAGTTGATGCCGCCGACCTGCTGGAAATAGGTGAACTGGGTAACTTCCATGCCGTTCAGCCACACTTCCCAGCCCAGCCCCCAGGCACCGAGGGTGGGGTTTTCCCAGTCGTCCTCGACGAAACGGATGTCGTTCTGCTTCAGGTCGAAGCCCAGGGCTTCCAGCGAGCCAAGATACAACTCCAGGATGTTCTCCGGCGCCGGCTTCAGCACCACCTGAAACTGATAATAGTGTTGCAGGCGGTTGGGGTTCTCGCCGAAACGGCCATCCTTGGGCCGGCGCGAGGGCTGCACATAGGCGGCTTTCCAGGGCTCCGGCCCGAGCGAGCGGAGGAAGGTGGCGGTATGGCTGGTGCCGGCGCCGACTTCGAGATCGTAGGGTTGCAGCAGGGTGCAGCCCTGTTCCCCCCAGAAACGCTGGAGGGTGAGGATGATGTCCTGGAAAGCGGGCA
This sequence comes from uncultured Thiobacillus sp., assembly GCA_964393825.1. Classification (GTDB taxonomy): domain Bacteria; phylum Pseudomonadota; class Gammaproteobacteria; order Burkholderiales; family Thiobacillaceae; genus PFJX01. Next base: position 1,826 of record CAYMUY010000034.1, read on the forward strand.
TGTGCTTGCGGAAGGGGGGAGAAAAGGAGGGCGATTTTAACCGCGATTGGCCTGTCTCCCCACTCCGGTTCTACGCGACGCGACACACTGGGTGTCGGAAAACCGGCAATTCCGGCAATGATCGAACAGGGGTGACCGCGACACCGGCGCGGCATCGCGGCATCCCGGCGGCATGGCGGGCCGCCAGGGGGCTGCGGGGCTTAGGCACGGTATTTGCTATAAATACATTGACCTTGTGGAGGACATCATGACCATCAGCCTCACCCCCAGCCTGACCATCCGTTTCCGCCGCGCGGCGGATTCCGCCTGGCACATGATCCGAACCCACACGCGACGCCTGTCCATCTTCAGCCTGTCCTTCCTGAAACTGGAAGTGCTGGTGTTCAAGTACCACGGAAAATGATCAGCGCCGCATCGAGTCCGCCGCCCTCGCGGTGCCGGAATTCGATGCGCCAGCCATGGGCGTCCGCCAGTTGCCGCGCGATCGCCAGGCCCAGCCCGCTGCCACCGCTGTCGCGACTGCGCGAACCTTCCAGCCGGTGAAACGGCCGGAACACCGCCTCGCGCTGATCCTCCGGTATCCCAGGACCGCGATCCAGCACTGAAATCCTCACTTCCCGCTCGCCGCAAGACAATTCCAGATCGACTGCCGCCTCGCCACCGTAGCGGCGGGCGTTGTCCAGCAGGTTGCCGACGACGCGACGCAAGGCCGCCTCACCCACCTTCGCCACACAGTCCGCCGCCGGCGGTCGCCAGACCACCGGCCCCAGGCGCGCCGCGGTTTCCGCGAGTTCGTCCAGCAGCGACACCAGGTCGCATTCATCCAGGGTGTTAGCCTGGAGGGCGCGCGCGAACACCAGCATGTCGCTGATCAGCCGGTTCATTTCGTCCAGATCGCGCTCCATCCGCTCCACCTGGGTCGCGTCAGCGGCATCGAGCATGGACAGCGCCAGTTTCATGCGGGTGATCGGGGTGCGCAGATCATGGGAGATCCCGGAAAGCAGCACGGTGCGGTTTTCCAGGAGCGCGTGGACCTCGCCCGCCATGCGATTGAAGGCGGCGGTGAGTTCCCTGATTTCCAGCGGCCCGGCCTCCGGCAAAGGCACCGGATCCCTGCCCTGCCCCACCTCGCCGGCTTTCTCGGCGAGGCTGTTCAACTGACGGCTGGCGCGGCCGACCAGCAACAGGGCGGTCACCACGGTCAGGGCGGCACCGAGCAGGAAGACGCCGATGGCCGCGAGCGGGGCCTGCAGGGCATAGCGATCCTGGTTGAAGCCGACCCGCAGCACCTTGTCCGCCACCTGGATGTCCAGCCAGACCCAGTCCGCCGCCGGCCCGCGCATGAGGGTGATGGTCTGACCCATGCGCTGGCCAAGCGCTTCCATCAGGAGGTCGCCGAACCAGGTTGGCGGCGCTGCATCCGCCAGGGGCTTCGTCGCCGCGCCCAGTTCCAGGTCATGCCGGAAGGCCATCTCCATTTCGTAGTCGGTGCGGGTCCGCGGCGGCAATTCCACCCAGGTCTTCGCGGCCAGTGAAATCTTCGCGGCCAGATCATCCGCCGAGCGCGCCGCCATCGGCTGGATCAGGGTGTGCCAGACCACCGCGAAGGCCACGGTCTCGAATACCAGGAAGGCCGCCAGCAGGGCGGCAGCGGTACGGCCGAATAGGCTGCGCGGCAGGAAGTTCAACCGCGCCCCTTCGGTGAAAACAGGTAACCCTGACCCCAGACCGTGCGGATGTAGACCGGATTGGCGGGGTCATCCTCCAGCTTGCGGCGCAGACGGGTCACCCGCACGTCGATGGACCGGTCGAAGGGATCGCGATCGAAGCCCTTCAGCCAGTCCATGATCTGGTCGCGCGAGAGCGCCCGGTTGGGGTGCTCGACGAATACCTTGAGCAGGGTGAACTCCGCCTGGGTCAGGGGAATGTCCTCCTCTCCCCGGCTCAGGCGCTGGGCGGCGAGGTCCAGCGCGAAGGGCCCGAAGCGCACGGTCTCGTCCTGCGCGGCCTGGGGTCGCGTCCCGCCACCCTCGCCCCCGCGTCGCATCACGGCGCGGATCCGCGCCAGCAGTTCGCGGGGGTTGAACGGCTTCGCCAGGTAATCGTCGGCGCCGACCTCCAGGCCGACGATGCGGTCGATATCCTCGCCACGCGCCGAAAGCATGATCACCGGGATATTGTGTTGCGCCTTGATCCGCCGGGTCAGGCTGAGACCATCCTCCCCCGGCAGCATGAGGTCCATGACCAGCAGATCCGGCAGGGCGGCGGCCATGCGCGTGTCCATCTCCTGGCCATCGCGCGCGGTTTCCACCAGGAATCCCTGTTTCACCAGATATTCGGAGAGCAGATCGCGCAGGCCCGCGTCGTCATCCACCACCAATACTCGTTCAGTCATTGCCCAGACCCTCGATACACACTGTTACAAATCTAACGGAAGCGGAAACCCCTGTGTTACGCCGCCTGCCTAGCATTCAACTCATGGAAAGGAGAATTGCGATGAAAGCGAAAGTTCTGATGACCCTGTTGCTGAGCGTACTCGCCGCCCCGGTGGTGGCCAGCGATACGAGCGACGGCATGTTCATCGGCAACGTCCTCAAGGTTGCCCAGATGGGGGCCGAGCAGCGTCGCATGCTTCGCGAACGCTGGGAACAGGCCAGCCCGGAAGAACGCCTGGAAATGCGTCGCCAGTATCAGGACCGCCAGCCGCAACGCGCTCCGGAGGAGCGGGGCCAATGGGGTGTCCGGATGCCCAACCCGGCCGATTTCGCGGCGCCCGCCAACGGTTTCACCAGCAACTTCGGTACCGGTTTCGAACAACGCCGGCCCGAACAGGAAGAAAGCGCGCCGTTCTATGACCCGCGTGCCCGATTCAACCCCGCCGGCAAATACCGGCGCTAACCGGATTGTCACATTGACCAAGGAGTCCATCATGAAAAAGTCCCTGCTCACCCTCACCCTGGCCGGTCTTGCGACCTTCGCCACTTCCGGCATCGCCTCCGGCTTCATGGATCGCGCCGAAGTCATCAGCAGCACGCCGGTCTATGAATCGATCAACGAACCCCGCCGTGAATGCTGGGATGAACAGGTCGGTTATGAAACCACGCGCCGACGCGACTACGGCGGCGCCGTGCTCGGCGGCCTGGTCGGCGGTCTCCTCGGCAACCAGGTCGGCAAGGGCTCGGGCCGCGCCTGGGGCACGGCGGTGGGTGCCGCCACCGGCGCCATCGTCGGCGACAACATCGACAATGACGGCCACCGCGTCGTCTCCAGCGCGCCGCGCTACGAGCAGCGTTGCCGCCAGATCGACAACTGGACCCGCCAGCTCACCGGCTACAACGTGACTTACCGTTACCAGAGCCAGACCTACACGGCCTTCATGCCCTACGACCCGGGCCGCACGGTACGCGTCAACGTCAACGTCTCGCTGGCGGAACGCTAAGCGGCCGAACGGTCAGCCGCATAGCCGGCAGACGGTCATCAGCATCAGGTCCTTGGCGGCGGCATCCACCTTCGGCAGCACCCGCTTGAGGCGGCGGTCGCCGTCGACCTGGCCGGTCGCCAGGGCGAGCAGACCGAGGAGCATGACCGGTACGGCATCCGCCTCGGCCGCGGCGAACAGTTCGGGAGGAAAGACCGCGATCGGCGACGCGCCACAACGGAGTTCGCCGGTGGCGTCGAGTTCAAGCGCCCCCCCTGCCCGGAAACGCCAGCGCGCCTGCGACGGCGCCTCCAGCAGCAGGGCACCAAAGAAATCCGGGATCGCCGCCGCTGCGCCGCCCGGCAGGCGATGCAACTGCCAGGCCAGTTCCTGATAGGGATCGAGCCCCTCGGGCATGGATTTGCCGTAGGCCGGGCAGGCGGGCGCGTTCATCGCTGTCCGGCGAGTGGAACGTGTCGCGACCGCATCTTGATCAGCCCACCCATTTCCGCGCGTTGCGGAACAGCCTCAACCACGGCCCATCCTCTTTCCACTCGTCCGGGCGCCAGGAATGCTGCACCGCGCGGAACACCCGCTCCGGGTGCGGCATCATGATGGTGAAGCGGCCGTCGGCGGTGGTGAGGCCGGTGATGCCCTTGGGCGAACCGTTGGGGTTCTGCGGGTAGGCCTCGGTCTTGCGGCCGCGATGGTCGACGTAACGCAGGCAGACCTCGGCGGCCTGGCGGTGCTTCTTGCCGTCGAACACCGCCCTGCCCTCGCCGTGGGCGACGACGATGGGCATGCGCGAACCGGCCATGCCGTCGAACAGGATGGAGGGCGTTTCCGGCACCTCGACCATGACGAAGCGGGCCTCGAACTGCTCCGAGAGGTTGCGCTCGAAGCGCGGCCAGTGCTCGGCGCCGGGAATGATCTCCTTGAGGCGGCTCATCATCTGGCAGCCGTTGCAGACACCGAGGGCGAAACTGTCGTCACGCGCGAAGAATGCCTGGAATTCATCGCGGGCGCGGACGTTGTGCAGGATGCTCGCCGCCCAGCCGCCACCGGCGCCGAGCACGTCGCCGTAGGAAAAGCCGCCGCAGGCGGCGAGGCCCTTGTAGTCCTTGAGCCTGACGCGACCGGCGAGGATGTCGCTCATGTGCACGTCCACCGGCGCGAAGCCGGCGCGCGAGAAGGCGGCGGCCATTTCCACCTCGCCGTTGACCCCCTGCTCGCGCAGGATGGCGATCTTCGGTTGCGCACGCTTCTTCTTCACCCAGGGCGCGGCGATGTCCTCGTTCGGATCGAAGGTCAATTCGGCGTGCAGGCCGGGATTGTTCTTCTTCACCAGGCCGGCGAATTCCTGCCGCGCGCAGTCGGGGTTGTCGCGCAGGGCCTGCAGCCGGTAGCTGGTTTCCGACCAGGCGGCGAGGAGATCGGCGCGGGTTTCGTCGAACACCGCCACGCCTTCGCGCAGGACGCGGACGCGGTCCTTCCTGTTGGTCGTGCCGATGATGTAGAACTCGCCGCGGATGCCGACTTCGAAACAGGCATCCATGACCGCCTTGGTATCGCCATGGCGCACCTGCAGCACGGCGCCCAGCTCCTCGTTGAACAGGATGCCGAACAGGCGGCTGGTATAGGGTTCGTTGGGATCGGGCGCATCCTCCACGTCATGCATGATGTCTTCATGGAGGCGGTGATAGCGGAGTTCGTCCACATCGAGGTCGACACCGCAATGGCCGGCGAAGGCCATCTCGCAGATCGTCGCGAACAGACCGCCGTCGGCGCGATCATGGTAGGCCAGCAGGCGGCCCTCGGCATTGAGCCTCTGGATCACGCTGAAGAAGGCCTTCACCTGCGCCGGCTCGTCCAGGTCCGGGCAGGTATCGCCGATCTCGCCGTAGACCTGGGCCAGGATGGACCCGCCGAGGCGGTTGCGGCCACGGCCGAGGTCGATCAGGATCAGGTCGGTATCGCCCGCATCGGTGCGCAGTTGCGGCGTCAGCGCGCGGCGCGCGTCCGGACTGGGCGCAAAGGCGGTGATGATCAAGGACAGCGGCGACACCACGGCCTTGTCCACCGGCTGCCCATCCGGGCCGGTCTCCTGCCAGCGGGTCGCCATCGACATGGAGTCCTTGCCCACCGGGATGCTGATACCCAGCTCCGGGCACAATTCCTTGCCGACCGCGCGCACCGTATCGAACAGGGCGGCATCCTCGCCGGGCTGGCCGGCGGCGGCCATCCAGTTCGCGGAGAGGCGGATGTCGGAGATGTCGTTCACCGCCGCCGCCGCCAGGTTGGTGATGGCTTCGCCCACCGCCATGCGGCCGGAGGCGGCGGCGTCGATCAGGGCGATGGGGCTGCGTTCGCCCATCGCCATCGCCTCGCCGAGCAGCGTGTCATATCCCATGGTGGTCACCGCCACGTCCGCCACCGGCATCTGCCAGGGGCCGACGAACTGGTCGCGCGCGGTATAGCCGCCGACGGTACGGTCGCCGATGGTGATGAGGAAGGATTTGTTCGCCACGGCCGGATGCCGCAGCACGCGGTAGGCGGCTTCCCTGAGGTTCAGGCCATCGGCGCTGAAGGGTCGCAGCACGGGGGCCTGGTGCTTCACCTTGCGGGTCATGCGCGGCGGCTTGCCGAGCAGCACATCCATGTCCATGTCCACCGCGTTGTTGCCGAAATGGCGGTCGGACACGGTCAGGTGGCCATCATCGGTGGCCGTGCCGACCACCGCGAAGGGGCAGCGTTCGCGCTCGCACAACCGGGTGAACAACGCCAGGTTTTCCGGGGCAATGGCCAGGACATAGCGTTCCTGCGCTTCGTTGCACCAGATTTCGCGCGGGCTCATGCCCGGTTCCAGGCTGGGCACATCGCGCAGTTCGAATGTCGCGCCCAGCCCGGCGCCGTGCGCCAGTTCCGGCATGGCGTTGGAAATGCCGCCGGCGCCGACGTCATGCACCGACAGGATCGGGTTCGCCTCGCCCATCTGCCAGCAGCGGTCGATCACTTCCTGCGCGCGCCGCTGGATTTCCGGGTTGCCACGCTGCACCGAATCGAAATCCAGGGCCTCGGCATTGGAACCGGCGCCCATGCTGGAGGCGGCACCGCCACCCAGCCCGATCAACAGGCCGGGCCCGCCCAACTGGATCAGGAGCGTGCCGGCCTGGAACCGCTGCTTGTTGATATGGCGTTCCTGGATGTTGCCCAGACCCCCGGCCAGCATGATCGGCTTGTGATAACCGCGCATGCGGCCATCCGCCGCTTCCAGCTCGAAGGTCCGGAAGTAGCCGGTCAGGTTGGGGCGGCCGAATTCGTTGTTGAAGGCGGCGGCGCCGATGGGGCCATCGATCATGATCCGCAGCGGCGACACGATGCGCCCCGGGCGGCCGTAATCGCTCTCCCAGGGTTGTTCGAAGCCGGGAATGTTCAGGTTGGAGACGGTGAAACCGCAGAGGCCCGCCTTCGGCTTGGAGCCCTGGCCCACCGCGCCCTCGTCGCGGATCTCGCCGCCGGAACCGGTGGCGGCGCCGGCAAACGGCGCGATGGCGGTGGGATGGTTGTGGGTCTCCACCTTCATCAGGATGTGGGTGGGCTCCTCGTGGAAGCGGTAGACCCGCTTCGCATCGGGATAGAAACGGCCGATGGTCGCGCCCTCGATCACCGAGGCGTTGTCGTGGTAGGCCGACAGGGTTGCCCGGGGACGCACGCTATGACTGTGACGAATCATGCCGAACAGGGATTCGCTCTGCTTCTTGCCGTCGATCACCCACTGCGCGTTGAAGATCTTGTGGCGGCAATGCTCCGAATTCGCCTGCGCGAACATCATCAATTCCACATCGGTGGGATTGCGCTTCACCCGCTTGAAGTTCTTCACCAGGTAGTCGATCTCGTCCAGCGACAGCGCCAGTCCCCATTCGGCGTTGGCCTGTTCCAGCGCATGACGGCCGCCCTGGAGGATATCCACCGTCGCCAGCGGTTGCGGCGCGACATGATGGAACAGCCGGGCCGCGTCACGTTCGTCGAACAGGACGCTTTCGGTCATGCGGTCGTGCAGGAAGGGCAATACCTGCGGCAAGGCCAGCTTCGCCGCCCGCGCGTTGAGCCGCTTGCCCTTGCGGTTGTAGAGGCGCCAGGCGACACCATGTTCGATGCGCCGGATCGCCCCCAGACCGCAGTTGGCGGCGATGTCAGTGGCCTTGGACGACCAGGGCGACACCGTACCCAGGCGCGGCGTCACCAGGATGACATCATGATCCGGCGCGTGGAGTTCGGCGTGCAGCAGTTCGCTCAGGAAAGCGACATCACCGGCACTCAGCTCGTCATCGATCTCGACAAAAAAGCGCTGGTCCGCGCGCGCCTCATGGATTCCCAGGGAGGCCACCTCCGCCAGCAGCTTGTTGATACGGAATTCGGAAAGGGCGGAACCGCCCTTGAGGAACAGAACGCGGGACATGGGGCCGGGCTCGGAGTCGGGAAAAAGCGGATTTTAGCCCAAGGCAACGGTGGCTTAGATCCTGTCTCCGGACATTTCCGGCCGTGACTCGAGCTGGACCGGAAACCTTGATGCCACGCGACGAGTCAGTGGCGTCCCCCTATCCAGGGGACGCCACGAAGCCGGGGCCGTTGCGGAGTGCCGTCGTGCGGGTCGATCGGCAGCGGATGGGATTGCCATGTCATTCCCCATCAGCGACAACGGGCCGACGTTCGGTGAACACGGACGCTCATCCCTCGAGATCCGCTGCCTCCGGCAACTGCATGGGTCTGGCCAGGAGGGTCTTCTCCATCAGGATCATGCCGGCATGGGGCTGGTTGACACCGGTGGCGAAGTAGAGGAATTCGAAGATTTCGTCGGCACGTTCCTCCGGCACCAGGATGGTAGCGATTTCACGCTCGACGTAATGGAACGATTCCCGTCCCTTGCGCGTGCTGATGCCACCGCCGCGCGCATGGTGGTGGAACATGCTGACGATGCCTTTCTCCACGCGCAGGCGCTCCATGACCGTGATGGCGATACCAGCTGGCAGCAGACAGTGGATGAGCTTGAAACGGGGGATGGCGCGCGTCATCTCAGTCACCGAGGAAGCGTTCGATGATTTCACCGGGCACGTAAGTGGCCATCTTTTCCAGCGGCGTCATGTAGATCATGCCCATGCCAGGCGTATCCAGCTTGGCAGCGGTGAAGATCTTGTCGAAGATGCGGTCGGCCTGGTCGGAGGCGGCGACGATGTAGATCACCTCCTTTTCCGCGGAGACGGTGACGCCGAGCACGCCGAGGTGTTTCTGACGCACCCCGCTGCCGCGCGCGTAGAAAATGGTGGCGCCCTGGGCGCCGGCGCGACGCGCCGCCTGCACCGCCGCTTCCGCGGCGCCGCGCTGGACGATACAGGTGATCAGCACCACATCGGTGAGGATGATGAGTTCCTCGGCGCCTTCCCTGGTTTTCATGCCGTTCTCCCGAAATCGAAACGATAGAGCCACTCCCGGATCTGCACCCACAGGCTCACCAGCAGCACGCTGATGATGGGACCGACCGAAGCCATGGCGAGGATGCCGAACCCCTCCTGGGCATCGACCGCCCGGCCGAGACCGAGGCCCATGGCCAGCACCAGCGGCACGGTCACCGGACCGGTGGTGACACCGGCACTGTCCCAGGCCAGGTTGACGTATTCCTCGCTGGCGAACAGGGAGAGCGTCAGGGCGACACCGTAGGCCGGCAGCAGCAGCCAGACCAGGGGAATCTGGAACACGATCTTGGCCACCCCGAGCAGGGTGCCGAGGCCGACGCCGACCGCCACCGCCTGGATCAGGGTTCGCTTTTGCAGGGCGCCATCGGTGAGGTTCTGCACCGTGACCCCGAGGGCATTGAGGGCCGGTTCCGCCAGGGTGGCGCCGAAGCCCAGCAACGCCGCGAACAGCAGCGCCAGCCCGAGTCCCAGCCAGTAGGGATAGAGCGCACCCGCCGCATCACCATGGAAGGCACTGGAAAGCTGGTCGCCGACCTGGGTGCCGAGCGGATTGAGCCCGTCGTCCAGGCCGATGTTGAAGGCCGCCATGCCGAGCACGCACAGGATGATGCCGTAGAGGATGCGGCTCCCGTGTTCGATCCGCTCGCGCAGCCAGAAATGCTGCACCAGCCAGAGCAGCAGGGTCAGCGGGACGATGGCGCGCAAGGCCGCGGCGACACCGCCAAGAACACCGCTGTCCACCGCCTCGGCGGTCACCGTCGCAGCCGACACCATGGAAATCTCGGCGTGGCTCAGATACAGCCCGAGCAGCATCACCGCCAGCGGCGGGAACAGGGAAGCCATGGTGACGATGCCGAACCCGTCCAGCGGGTTGTCCTCCTTGCCCGAGGCGGCCGATACCCCGATACCCAGGGCCAGGACCACCGGCACCGTGACCGGGCCGGTGGTAATGGCGCCGCAGTCCCAGGCCAGCCCGATGATCGGGCTCAGATACGGGTCCATGGCCATGTAGGCGGTCAGCAGCAGGGTCGGGGTGGCCACGGCAAGCAACAGCCATTTCAGGTTCCAGCCGCGCATGAAACGCAGCATGCTGACCAGCACCGCGAGGCCGACGCTGCCCGCCACAGCGTAGACCACCGACTCGGGATGGCTGTTGAGCAGGTAGGCGAGCAGGGGCGCCTGTTCCGGGTCGGTCAGCGTCCCCGTCGCGCGCAGGGCACCGATGGCCGGTTCGGCGAAGGTGGCGGCCACCCCGAGGACGAAGGCGACCACCAGCACGGCCGCCAGCGAGGAACGCGCCGGCAGCAGGTGGCCGATGTTCTCGGAAAACGGCATGAGGCCATGTTTGAGCCCTTCCATGAACAGCATCAAGCCGATCATCACCACGAGCAGCCCCAGGGCGATGCCGCCGGCGCCGTCGACCCGGGATTGCAAGGCAAACCACTGGAAGGCCACCAAAAAGGTGGCCACCGGGATCACCGCGCGGAACTGGTCGAGAAAACGAACACTGAGATAGGGCGCCAGCAGCCGGTAGATGTCGCGCGGACGCAGGCGCGGGCGCGGTCGGTGCTCGGCATCGAAGGCGGTGACCTGGTTGTAGCTGAGGCCGACGTGGCGAACGCGGACCTGACCCAGATAATCGCCGTAGCGGAGTTTTCTTGGCATGTGTCTAACGGGGAGCATGCTGCGTCGGAGGTCGAAACATACCCGAATCCGGCCCGCGCATGGCGCGAATAAACCGGCGCGCATTCACTGGGACGGCCCCCTCGCGGGGCGGACCACGCAGTCAGGAAAAAATCGAATCCCCCCCCGGTCGCAGCGCTGCCTTCAGCGAATCGGCGACACGGCCGGCGTTGAACGGCTTGATGATGTAACCCACGGCGCCAAAGCCCACCGCCTCGCGCACCGTTGACATGCTGGCATCGCCGGTGATCATCACCACGCGCACCTCGGGATGTTTCTCGCGCAGGATCTTCAAGGTGTCGAGGCCGGAGATACCCGGCATGTTCACATCCAGGCAGACCGCGTCCGGACGCAGCCGCTCCACCTGTTCGATGCCGCTCTGGCCATCCTTGGCCTCGCCCGCCACGTTGAAGCCTTCGCTGCGCAGGATCGCCTTCAGGATTTCGCGCATGAGGGTATCGTCATCCACCACCAACACGCGCTGCGGGTTGTTTACGTTCATTTCCTCACCCAAAAAACATGCCGGTCGAGCCGGCATGTTCCACACAATCGGAGACGGTCGATACTTTACCCGTCATCGCCCTGTTCGCTTACCGGTCTGTGCAAATATCGCACACCGCAATAGTGCGCCACGAACTCCTCCCCTTCCTGGCTGGAGAGCAGGGCATCGCCATAATCGTCCATGACCGCATCACAATCCAGGACAGAGCAGGCATCATCCATGTCGCACGGCAGAAGCTTGCCGCCGGCGGTCGTGTTGGGGGCTTCCATGACAGTCTCCTTTATCGGGCTAGTAATTGTTTCTATAGCCCCAGGACAAGGAAAGAAAAACCATGCTGGAGATACGGTTGGACACGCTTCCCGCTCACCTGGCGCCGCGCCCGCGCGACTGCAACAAGGGCGATTTCGGCCAGGTAGCGATCATCGGCGGCGCCCCGGGCATGGCCGGTGCCGCCCTGCTGGCGGCGCGCGCCGCCCTGATGTGCGGCGCCGGGCGGGTCTACGCGGGCCTGCTCGACGAGCGGATCGGCCTCGACCCGGGCACGCCGGAACTGATGGTCGGCCACGCCGACGCCCTGCCCCGGCTGGCGCCGCCGGCTTGCCTGGTGGTCGGACCGGGGCTCGGCCGTTCCGGCGCGGCGCGGGCAGCCTTGCTGGAAGCGCTGGCTTCCGACCTGCCGCTGCTGCTGGATGCCGACGCGCTCAACCTGATCGCGTCCGACCCCGAATTGGCCGGGCGGGTCACGACCCGCGCCGCACCCACGGTGCTGACGCCGCACCCGGGCGAAGCCGGCCGGTTGCTGGCCATGCGCAGCGCCGAGGTGCAGCGTGACCGCGAAGGCAGCACGCGTCGCTTGTGTGCAAGCTACGGCGCGGTGATCGCGCTCAAGGGCGCCGGCACCCTGGTCATGGCCCCCGGTCGCGAGATGTGGCGCAACAGCAGCGGCAATCCCGGGCAGGCCGCGCCCGGCATGGGCGATGTCCTGGCCGGCATCATTGCCGCCTTGATCGCCCAGGGCATGACCGTGGAAGCGGCCGCCGTGGTCGGGGTCTGGTTGCATGGCGCCGCCGCCGACCTGGCGGTGGCGGAAGGACTGGGCCCACGCGGCCTGACCGCCTCGGAATTGTTGCCGAGGGCGCGGCGGCTGTTGAATACACTCTGATCGGCGTGTGTTCTGCCGCCTATGAACTGCAGGACAGCATCGAACACCCCGGCTGGTGGCGTGCCCAATCCGGGCGTTTCGCCGCATAGCGCGCGTATTCCGGCCGCTCGTCGTAAGGACGGCGCATCACCTCCAGCAACGTGTTCACCCGGGAGAGATCACCCTGTTCCGCCAGGTTGATGGCCTCCTGGGCCAGGTAATTGCGCAGCACATAGCGCGGGTTGACCGCGTTCATGCGGTCAACCCGCGTCGCCAGCGGCCCGGAGTCGCGGCGCGCGCGGGTGGCGTAGCGCCGCAGCCATGACTGGAATGCGGCCTCGTGCCGGTGCATCAGGTCATCGCGATAGAACGCTTCGCGCAGCGGCTCCAGGGTCGGCGTCTCCAGATCGATCCGAGCCAGGCCGCGAAAGAACAGGGTCATGTCCACCTCGGCCTGCCGCAGCAACTCATAGGCTTCGGCGATCAGTTCCTCGTCGCCCTCAACTGCCTCGGCCAGGCCGAACTTCGCCATTGTCATGTGGCGGGAGGTCTCCACGTAGACCCGGATGAAGCGGTCCAGCCCCTCGCGCAACGGGGCTTCGGATGAAAACAGCGGCAGCAGCGCTTCCGCCAGACGAGCGAGGTTCCAGTGGCAGATCTGGGCCTGTTGGCCGAAGCGGTAGCGACGATGTTCCTCATCGGTGGTGTTCGGGGTCCAGTCGGGGTCGTAGTTGTCGATCCAGCCATACGGCCCGTAGTCGATGGTGAGGCCGAGGATGGACATGTTGTCGGTGTTCATCACCCCATGCACGAAACCCACCCGCATCCAGTGCGCGACCATGCGCGCGGTGCGTTCGCAGACTTCGGCGAACCAGCGGCCGCGCTTCGTCTCCGGGTCGGCGCCGTCGAGCTCGGGAAAATCCCGCGCCAGGGTGAAGTCCACCAGACGCGCGAGCAGGTCATGATCGCCGCGCGAGGCGGAGATCTGGAAATTGCCGAAACGGATGAACGAGGGTGCCACCCGGCACACCACCGCACCCGGCTCATGGCGCGGATTGCCGTCGTACATCATGTCGCGCAGGACCGGCTCGCCGGTGGCGGTGAGGCTGAGGGCGCGGGTGGTGGGCACGCCGAGGTGATGCATGGCCTCGCTGCACAGGAATTCGCGGATCGAGGAACGCAGCACGGCGCGACCGTCGGCGCGGCGCGCGTAGGGGGTCGGGCCGGCGCCCTTGAGCTGCAGGTCCCAGCGCTGGCCGGCGTGGTTGATCACCTCGCCCAGGTGGATGGCGCGACCATCGCCCAGTTGTCCGGCCCAGTTGCCGAACTGGTGGCCGCCATAACAGGATGCATACGGCTGCATGCCGGGCAACAGGCGGTTGCCGGTGAACACCTCGGCGAACTCGGTGCTGGCTACCGCTTCGGCGGAGAGATCGAGCAGCGCCGCCACTTCCGGCGACCAGGCCAGCAGGCTGGGCGCCGTCACCGGCGTCGGCCGCACCGATGACCAGCAGGCGCCATGTACCTGCCGCCGCCGCGATCCTTCCTCGGGATCACCGGGCAGTTCGGCGACGAAACGGTTGTCGAAATTGAAGGCCAGCAAAGTCATGCGCGGCACCTGGGTGAGTGAAGCACGGAGGGGTGGCCAGGGTAGCGCGGCATGCGGCATGCCTTCCCGTGCCGGATCGACATCATTCCGCGCGATCGGTCTCGACCCAGATCGCGCCCTCCGCCTGTTTCACCGGGTAGGTGACGAGCGGGCAGTCCGCCGGTTCGTTGAGTGGCTTGCCGGACGCCAGGTCGAAATAGCTGCCGTGCAGCGAACACTTGATGGAACGGCCCTTGACGCAGCCAAACCAGAGCGAATAGTCCTCGTGGCTGCACATTTCGTCGACACAGTAATGGCCGCCCTCGGCGTTGACCAGCAGCAAGGGTTTGCCGGCCGGCGCGATACGCTTCATCTGGCCGACGGCCAGTTCGCCCACCCGGGCCACGGAAATCCAGGCCATCACCGCACCCTACCCGCGGCGCGGCCGGAATCCAGGGCGGCGCGCGCCTGCCCGGCGGCTGCTTCCAGGGAGCGGGCGCGGCCGAGGTGATGCAGGATCAGGCTGGCGCCGAGCACCAGGGAGTCGTAGGTCGCGCCCGGCTCTCCCCGCAGCGCCTTCATGCCCGCCTCGGCGGCGGCGCGGGCGGTGGCGGCGATGTCGACGGCGATGGCGACTTCATCGGCGCGCTCGGTCTTCGGCAGATCGTCCGGCAGGGGGACCGCGCGGGCGGTCTGCGCGATGCCGCAGGTCGCCGGATCGAAATCGATTTCGTATTCCTCGCCGTGATTGTCATAGCGTGTGGCCTTGCCGGGCTGGCGCAGGGAGGGGATCACCCCGCCCTCGACACCGCGCACCAGCAGCGCCGAATCAAAACCGGCGTGACGCGCCAGCATGGCGTAGATGGGCGGATAGGGCTTGTGCACATAGCCGGTGACCAGATGCGTCTTGTTGCGGCCGCGAATCGGCCGCGCCTGGGTTTCCACGGTGGTGACCGCCTGGCGCTTGATGATCTTGGTGCGCAGGGGAATCAGGTCGTGCAGCTTCGGACAGAAGCTGGACTGGTCGACATAGGTCCAGCCCAGTGCCGGGTCGCCCAGGCGGGCGGCGGCGTCGCGCGGCGACAGATCGACATTCACCCCGGCGGCGCGCAGGACGTGGCGCGCGGTGACACCGTACTTCGGCCCCACCGCCTCGAGACCGTGGCACACCGCCGGCACCCCCAGTTCCGCCAGCAAGGGCGCCAGGAAGGGCGCCGCCGGCAGGCAGCGGTTGTAACCGTCATAGGGATCGGCAATGTCCACCACCTCGTCCACTTCGGCGGTGACCCGCTGCGTGGCGTTGAGGATGGCATCGAGGATGCCCTTGAATTCGTCGTTGGTCTCCCGCTTCATCCGCAGGGCGATGAAGAAGATGCCGGCCTGGACCGGGTCGACCGCGTCTTCCAGAATCGCCTGCATGCCGAGCCGGGCTTCTTCCAGGGAAATGTCTTTCGACAATTCCGGGCCGGTGGCGATGCGCTGGATGATGGAATGCATGGTCTGGGCGAGATCGGGGCTGGGGTTCATGTGTCACTCCGGAGAAGGGGGCCGCTGGATGGAAATAAATCTTGATTCAGGTCAAGGATTTTGTCCATGTTGGGCCCGCCGCGCTGGATACAAGTGGGCCCCCCCACCTTCGACGCGTCATGCCGGGCCGTTTCCGGCCTTATTTCCTGGCGTGGCGCAGGATCAGTCGAACCAGTTCGTCGGGATCGAGCGGCTTGGCGATATGGGCCACCATGCCGGCCTCCAGGCAAGCGGCTATCTCATCGGCAAAGGCATGTGCGGTCTGGCCGATAACCGGCAGATCCGGCGCCACTTCATGAATGCGACGCGTCGCCTCGTGGCCGCCCATCGCCGGCATCTGGACATCCATCAGCACCGCCGTAAAGGCCTCCCCACCCGCCGTGGTCACCTGCTCTACCGCCTCGACACCGTTGTCCGCCAGAGTGACTTGGGCCCCGTCGCCTTCCAGCAGGGTTCTGATCACCTCCTGGTTCACCAGGTTGTCCTCGGCGACCAGGATGCGCATGCCCGCCAGCGGCGCGGCGGATGCTGGCGCAGTAGGCACCTCGGGCAAGGGCACGACGGAGGCGACCGCCTCGCAAGGCAGCCGGACCGTGAAGCGGCTGCCCTTGCCGGGCGCGCTCTCGACCGTGATGTCGCCCGCCATCAAGCCGAGCAGGCGGTGGCTGATGGCCAGCCCCAGCCCGGTACCGCCAAAGCGGCGGGTAATCGAGCCATCCGCCTGTTCAAAGGGGCGGAACAGCAGATCGATCTGTGCCGGCGTCATGCCGATGCCGCTGTCGCTGACACTGAATACCAGCGCGTCCCCCTGGCGCGAGACTTCCAGGGTGACGCTGCCCGTCTCGGTGAACTTGACGGCGTTGGACAACAGATTCATCAGGATTTGTCCCAGACGCAAAGGATCGCCAAGGCAACACTCGGGCAGATCGGGCGCCTTCCTGATCCTGAGCACCAGGCCCTTGCTCTGGGCACGTTCGTGGATCACGGTGGCGACATCGCGGATCACCTGGAGCGGCTGCATCGGCACCCGCTCGATCGACAACTTTCCGGCTTCGAGCTTCGAGTAATCGAGGATGTCGTTGATGATGCCCAACAGCAGCTTGCCGGACTGGATGATCTTGGCGTAGTTCTCGCTCGCCCTGCCGCGACCCGCGCTCTCGCGCATGCCGACGTGGGCAAGCCCGAGGACGCCGTTGAGCGGTGTGCGGATCTCGTGGCTCATGTTGGCCAGGAATTCGCTCTTCACCCGCGCCAACCGCTCCGCCTCGGACAAGGCGCGGTCGCGCGCGGCATCGAGCGCCTTGCGCTCGCTGATGTCGACGAAGCTGACCACGGCACCGACGATGCGGCCCGCCTTCAGCATCGGCTGCGTGGCAGTGGCCACCTGCAGCGGTGTGCCATCGGCGCGCCAGAACAGATCGTCGTCATTGCGCTCAGCCTCCCCTGTCTGCAACGCCTTGAGCATCGGGCAGGTCTCGGCTGGAAATGGCCGGCCATCGGCATGGCTGTGATGCAGGGTGTCGTGCACCGGCACGCCGATCAAGTCTTCCCTGGCGTAACCGAGCAGCTGGCTGCCGGCGGGATTGATGAAGATCAGCCTGCCCTCGGCATCCATGCCATAGAGACCATTGCTGCTGGCTTCCAGGATCAATCGACCCCGTTCCTCCTGTTCCCGCAACTCACTCGTGCGTTGCGCGACCAGGTCCTCCAGGCGATGCCGGTAGGCCGCCAGTTCCGCCTCGATGCGCAGACGCTCGCTGCAGTCCTGGAACACCACGACGGCGCCGATGACCTCGCCGCCCTCGCTGATCTGCGCGGAGTGGTATTCGACCGCGAACCGCGTGCCATCCTTGCGCCAGAAGCAATCGTTGTCCACATAGCGGACCTGGCCATCGCGCAGGGTCTGGTGGGTGGGACACGCCTCGACCGGGAAGGACGTGCCGTCGACATGATGGTGGTGGGTCAGGTCATGCATGGGCTGGCCGATCAACTCCTCGGCGGCATAGCCCAGCATGGCCAGGGCCGCCGGGTTGATGAAGGTGGTGTGGCCCTCGCGGTCGATGCCGAAGACGCCCTCGGCCACCGATTCCAGCAACAACCGATTGTGCCGGCCCAAACGATCAGCCTGCTCCAGCGCCGCCTGTGTCCGCGCCAGCGCGCGCTGCCAGCGCTGGCCGCGTTCGAGATGGAATACGCGCAAGGTCAGCGCCACCGAGAATGCCAGGGCTACCGCGCAAACGGCGCGGAACACCTGCACCGGCACGCCGGTCGCGGCCTGAAAGGCTTCCTGGTTCAACCAGGCGGCGGGGGCCCAGTCGGCACGCGGCACCACCAGGCCGCCGAACACGGCATAGGCAAAGAAGGCGCCGCCGGCGAACAGGCAGGCGATTCTGACCATGCGGGATTCGACCGGCCCCAGCGTCGGTCGAATGCGGTGGGTGTAGTAGGCGATGAAGCCGATGCCGGCGAGCATTGACGCGGGAAAACCATAGAGATAGCGCGACCAGATGGTGAGATCGCGCGGCGCGTTCTGTCCCAGCAGGACGCCGGCCACCACGCCGGCCAGCAAGAACCCATGCGTCCGGGCGGAGAGCACGAAGCGCATCGCGGCACGATCGGAACGTCGTGAAGCCACGACCAGGCGCCGGCCGAATTCATACAGCAACAGGTAGGAGACCAGCAGTGTGCAAGGCCGCAAGACCGCGAGCGCGGGTGTGTCGCCGCGCACCACGCGCCAGAGATCCATCCATTCCAGCATGCCGTGGACGAAGGCGAAGGCAGCCAGCCAGGTGCTGATGACGGAAAACTCGTAATGACTGTCCTGCTTCGGCCAGATCACCAGAACCAGGCCGAGCGCCAGGAAAGCAAGTCCGTAGAAGAGGAAGACGAGATCCATGTCAGATCCGCACGGCCCTTCCGGAGGAACGGGCTGCAACAGGAAAGGCGCGGAGCGCGTCAGGAAGTCGTTTCATCGCAGCGGCGCACTGGACTGCCTGCAGCTGGAGCCACACCACCGGACTGACGGACAACCGCGCGCAATGTTTCCAGTGCCGGCTCGAAATCGAAGGCCTCGATCTGGCGGCGTAGATGCTCCATCTCGGCCACGCCACCGCGCAGTTTCGGGGCAATGGCGCGAAACGCCGCGATGGCGCCGGCATCGCCATCCTCCAGCAAGCAGGCCAGGCGAGCCAGTTGCCCCTGGATATCGGACAAGTCGGCCGCGCCAGCTTCCGCGCCCGACGCATCCGCCGTGACCAGTACTGCACGCGCGGCCGCGAAGAAGGTACGCATGGCCGCCATCAGGGTGGCACTGCGCGCCTTGATCTCATCGGCGGGGTGGTGCTCGCGCAAGGCCGTGTCGAGCGCCCCCGCGAGCGCGTGCAGGGTCGAGGCGCCAAGGCTGCCCGCCGCACCCTTGAGGCCATGCGTCAACTGCCAGGCCAGATCGTGGTCGCCTTGCGCCAGGGCTTCGCTCAGGCGGACCCCATCCGCCTCGTGATGGTCCGCGAACAGGCGAACCAGATGCACGTATTTCTCACGGCTACCACGCGTCATGCGCAGGCCGGCCTGGATATCCAGGCCGGGAATGTGTTCGAGCGCGCAGCCGGACGCGGGAGTGGCACGCGGGGACGGACTGACCGTGGCCCACGCGCCGGGAATGCCCTCGCCGTGGTCGCGGTGCGGCCGCGTCGGCAGCCACTTTGCCAACGCCAGATAAAGCGCATCGGGGTCCACCGGCTTCGCAATATGACCGTTCATGCCCGCTTCGAGGCAACGCCGGCGGTCTTCGCTGAACGCGTTGGCGGTCATCGCCAGGATCGGAACCCGTTCGTGCCCGGGCAGCGCGCGGATCGCGCGGGTAGCCTCGAGGCCGTCCATCACCGGCATCTGCATGTCCATGAGGATGAGGTCGTAGGGCGGCTGTGCCAGCCTGACCTTGTCCAGCGCCTCCTGGCCATTGGCGGCGAGATCGGCATCGAGCCCGGCTTCGCGCAACAATTCCAGGGCGACTTCCTGGTTGACCTCATTGTCCTCGCATAGCAGCAGACGCGAACCGACAAACGCATCGACCGGCGTCGCATGCCCGGGCACCTCGCCCGCCGCCACCGCATCGGCATCAGCGCTGCTATCGAACAGGGGGAGCAGCGTGTCATGCAGAGTCGAGGGCGTCACCGGCCTGGCCAGAATCGCCTGGAAGCCGGCGTCTCGCGCCATGTCGCGCAGGGCCGGCTCATCATCGGATGTCACCAGCACACCTGCCGGCATGCGGGAAGGCGTCAGTGCCCGCAGCCGGTGCATCGCCTCCAGGCCATCCCCTCCCGGCGCCTGGTGGTCGAACAGCACCAGTTCGTAGGCGGCATCGGTCTGGCTGGCCGCCATCACCGCGTCCAGGGCCGCATCCGCCGACTCGACCACATCCACCCGCATCCGCAACGCCCGCAGCATGTCCGCGAGCACGTCGCGTGCGGCGTGACCGTAGTCCGCCAGCAGCACCCGCCGCCCTTCCAGCAGCGCGGAAGGCACGCTGACGGCGTGATGCGCGCAGCGCCCGAGGCGGGCGGTGAACCAGAACACGCTGCCCACGCCGGGCGTGCTGTCAACGCCGGTTTCGCCATGCATCAGTTCCGCCAGGTGCCGTGTGATCGCAAGCCCCAGGCCAGTGCCGCCATAGCGACGGGTGGTCGATGCGTCCACCTGCTCGAAGACCTGGAACAGACGCGCCTGATACTCCTCGGGAATGCCGATGCCGGTATCGCGTACCTCGAAACGCAGCAGCAGATCCGTGGCGCCGGTCTCGACCAGCACCACGCGCAGCGTCACCGAACCGGCCTCGGTGAACTTGACGGCGTTGCCGGCATAATTGAGCAGCGCCTGGGTCAGGCGGGTGAAATCGCCATGCAGCCAGCGCGGCAGGTTTGGCGCGATGTCGACGACCAGTTCCAGGCCCTTGTCGCGCGCCTTGTCCAGGACCAGGTTGGCGACCCCGGCGAGCAGGCGGTCCAGGTCGAAATCGCTGTGATCCAGGGTCAGCTTGCCGGCCTCGATCTTGGAGATGTCCAGCACATCGTTGATCACCGAGAGCAGGTGATGCGCCGAATCCGTGATCTTGCGCAGCTTGTTGCTCCGCTCGGCATCCTGGCACCCCGCCTGCAGCAGGTGCGTCAGCCCGACGATGGCATTCATCGGGGTGCGGATTTCATGGCTCATGTTGGCAAGGAAGGCGCTCTTGGCCTGGTTGGCCATTTCCGCCTCCAGCTTGGCCTCGACCAGCTGGTGGGTACGCTCCTCGACCAGTTCTTCCAGATGATGGCGGTATTGATCGAGTTCCATCGCGGTGCGTTTCTTCTCGCTGACATCCTCCTTCACCGCCAGGTAATGGGTGATGCGACCATCCGATTGACGAATCGGCGTGATCGTGGCTTTCTCGTAGTACACCTCGCCATTCTTGCGCCGGTTGGCGAATTCACCGCGCCAGGTTTCCCCCAGCGTCAGGCTGTCCCACAAGGCACGGTAGGCATTTTCCGGGGTCTGCCCGGCATGCAGCATGCTCGGGTTCTGGCCGATCGCCTCCTCGCGGCTATAGCCGGTCGTTTCCACGAAGGCCTGGTTGACATATTCGATGCGGGCATCGAGATCGGTGATGACGATGCTGGTCGGGCTTTGCTCCACCGCCAGGGAAAGCTTGCGCAACTGTTCCTCGACCAGAACCCGCTCGGTTACGTCCTGGACGGTGCCCAGGGAGCGCAAGGGGGTTCCGTCATCGGCGTAATGGGTTTCGCAGCGCTCATGGACATGCTTGATGTGTCCTCCAGGAAGCATCAACCGATGCACGATCTCGTAAGGCGTCCGGTCAGCGAGGGAATGCTGATAAGCCTGATTCACCCGAAAGCGATCATCCGGGTGGATGGCATTGAGAAACGCCTCGTAGGAAGCATCGAACCGGGTCGGGTCGATTTCGAAGATGCGAAAGATTTCATCCGACCAATACAGTTTGTTGTTGCGCAGATCAAGTTCCCAACTGCCGATGTGGGCCACCCGCTGGGCATCGCGCAGGCGCGTCTCCGACTGGCGCAGGGCCGATTCCGCCACCTGCTGTTCCTCCAGCATGCGCATTAGCGCCAGGCGGGATTCGTCGGCGCGCGCCAGCAGCCCGGCCAGATCCACTTGTGCGGCACGCGCCTGGAGTTCGGCCCGCTCACGGGCCACCTCGTTCTTTTCCAGGGCATCCAGCATGCGGTTGAAATCATCCCCGAGCTGGCCGACTTCATCCTTGCGGGTGAAGCTGAGCTTGAAACCGCGCTCGCCCGCCGCCACTCGCCCGACACCGTCGACCAGGCGGCGCAAGCCGCGGGTCAGGCCATGCGAGATGGCCAGCGCAAGCAGGGCGACCAGGGCGGTTCCGAGCAGCGTGAACAGCAGGCCATCGCGACGGAGCCGGTTGAGGCTCTGGTTGACCGCCTCCCGCTCTATGCCGACCCGCGCCCAGCCGAGCAGGCGATCATCATCCAGAACCGGCACCGCCAGGTCGGTCAAGTGCTGGTCATTGCCCAGCATCATGGCTTTTGCCGGTGCGTTCAACAGCCGGCGCGCACCCGCGTCGTCGAGATACTGGCCGACCCGGGCCACATCGCTGTGCGCCAGCACGCGGCCACTGCGGCTGACCAGCATGACGTAACGCACATTCGGTTCATGCTCCAGCAAGCGCACCAGCTCCTGCAGACCGGCCACGTCATTGGCCAGCATCCAGGCCGTCGAGCCCGACGCCAGGGTGGCTGCCAGGCTATGGGCGTGCTCCTGGAGATTGCGCTCGAGCAGTTCGCCGCGCTGATTGACCATGTATGACACCAGCAGGCCCATCAACGTGGCCTGCAACAGGGTGATGCCCATGACCAGTTGCTGACGGATCGAGAGGTCGCGCAGGAAGCGGAACATCGCGTTCATGGACATTCCGCCTTATTCGGCGGAGGCATCGCGGTAATGTTCCGCGATGGCGACGAACTCGGGGAGAACCGCGACGAAGGCATCGGCCACATCCGGGTCGAAATGGCGGCCACGATCGCCGACGATGATCTCGCGCGCGCGTTCGTAGGAGAACGCCGGCTTGTAGACGCGACGCGAGATGAGCGCGTCGAAGACGTCGGCCAGGGCCATCAGGCGCGCGGGAACGGGAATGGCATCCCCGGCCAGACCGTCCGGATAACCGCTGCCATCCCACTTCTCGTGGTGCCAATGGGCGATCTCCTTGGCGATGGCGAGAAACGCCACCGGCTGCACCGCGTCGCGTTCCGCCTGCTCGATCGCCTCCGAACCCAGGCGGGCGTGGGTTTTCATGATGGTCCACTCTTCCGGCGTCAACTTACCCGGCTTCAACAGGATGTGATCGGGGATGCCAACCTTGCCGATGTCGTGCAACGGCGCCGATTTCGCCAACAGTTCGATGTAGTCATCGCTAAGCTGGGCGGCGAAGCGTGGGTGCGTCCGCAACTGGTTCGCCAGGGCGCGCACATAGGACTGGGTTCGGCGGATGTGGTTGCCGGTCTCCGGGTCACGCGTTTCCGCCAGCCGCGCCAGGGCATGGATGCTGACATCCTGGATCAGCAGGATTTCCCTGAGGCGGGCAGCCACCTCGGCTTCGAGGACCTCGTTCTTGTTGCGCAGCCAGTCGCGCGCGTCCTTCAATTCCAGTTGCGCCTTGACCCGCGCCTGCACGATAGGCGGCCGGATCGGCTTGGTGATGTAGTCGACGGCGCCCAAGTCGAAACCGCGCTGTTCGTCCTCGATGGTGGACATCGCGGTCACGAAGATGACCGGCACATCGGCGCATCCCGGGATGTCCCGCAGCCGCGCAAGAACCGTGTAGCCATCCATGCCCGGCATCATGACATCAAGAAGAATCAGGTCTGGCCGTGGCGTCGAGGCCGCGAGATGCAAGGCGCGCGGCCCGGAGTTGGCCACCAGGATGCGATAGTCGGAAGCGAGGAGATCGGCCAGGACGGACAGGTTTTCCGGGGTGTCATCCACCAGCAGGACGGTGGCGACCCGACGGGTGTCGGGGCTGGATGAAGCCAGAGTGGTCGACATGGCGGTAAGCGGGTTGCGAACGACTCTATAACGGCCCGCGCCATGGATTATTTAAACCTTTTTTTCGCTATGGTTACGCCCTAGGCGCGTCCACCCATGGCCCCACCGATCCGCCTCGGTGGCCTCCCGCAAGCCGAGGGCGAGGCACCAGCCGAAGACAGCGGCGCACCCTGCCTATTCCACCAGCTTGCGGTACAAGGTTCGTTCACTGATGCCCAGCCGCCTGGCCAGTTCCTTGCGGTCGCCACCGAGTTGCGCGAGCGCCTGACGCACATAGCGGCGTTCGACTTCATCGAGGGGGAGGATGGCGCCTTCATCGCCCCCCGCCATTCCGGCATGCGGCTGTTCCGGATCGGTTGCGAGGCTCAGCACGTCGCCATCCGCCATCAACATGGCACGTTCCAGCAGATTTCTCAGTTCCCGGATGTTGCCGGGGAAGCCGTACTCCTGCAGTGCCTTCCAAGAAGCGGCGTCCAGGCGCAAGGGCCGTTCCGGGGCCAGGCGGGCGAACAGATGTTCGATCAGCAGCGGCAGGTCCTCCCGCCGTTCGCGCAAGGCGGGCAGACGGATGGGGAAGGTGGCGAGGCGGTAGTAGAGATCGCGCCGGAAGCGGCCATCTTCCACCATCGCGCTCAGGTTGCGATGGGTGGCGCACACCAGGCGGAAATCGGCACGGAGGATATCGACGCCACCGACCCGACGGTAAGTGCCCGATTCCAGCAACCGCAGCAGCTTCACCTGCAGATGCAGGGGAATGTCGCCCAGTTCGTCGAGGAACAGGGTGCCGCCGGCCGCCGCTTCGACCAGGCCGGCCTTTCTCTGGCTGGCGCCGGTGAAGGCGCCTTTTTCATAACCGAACAGTTCCGACTCGAACAGGCTCTCGGTCATGCCGGAGCAGTCCACCGGCACGAAGGGCTGGTCACGACGCGGGCTCAAGGCGTGCACCGCCTGGGCGGCCAGTTCCTTGCCGGTTCCAGACTCGCCCAGCAGTAGCACCGGGGTCATCGCCGGGGCGACACGGTTGATCAGGTCGAGCATGCGGGTGAAGGCGACGGAATGTCCGACCATGCCCAGCGCTCCGGGCTCCTGCCCGGTCTCGTGGAGAAAGCGCATGGTTTCCACGAAGCAGGTCAGCTTGCCGCTGGCATCGTGGATGGGCACCAGTTCGACGTCGACATATTCCTGGCCGCGCGGCGTGTGGTGCAGGTGCAGCACCCGGCTGGCCTGGCGGGTCTTCAGCACGGTCTGGCGCGGGCACGATTCGCCACACTGGTCGCACGGCTTGTCGTAATGGTGGGAAATCTCGTAGCAGGTACGGCCGATGATCTCGCCCGGATTGCCGAAAGTGTGCTTGTAGGCGGCGTTGGCCGAGAGAATGCGGTAGTCCGGATCGACCAGGATGCGCGGTTCGGGCAGCGATTCGAGCAGGGCGAGCAATTCGCCTGGCAGGGGGGTGTCAGTATTCATGCCATAAATGTCCTGCCTGACTGTCATTTTTGTCAAGCACCGTGCCGCGGTCTTCTGAAATCGCCGAGCCCCATCCTATTTTTTCTTTTATTTCAATGCACTACATCATTCATCAAGGGTGGCACGAGCATTGCTAATCAGCATCCGACCCTTCCTGTACCCCGGCGGATTGACATGAAACGACTCTGGCAAGGCCCCCTCTCCCGTGAACGGATGCTCGTCCTGGCAGTGAAGCTGGTGCTGATCGTCGCCATCAAGCTGGTGTTCTTCAGCGACGCCGTCAAGCCGGACAGCGAGGACGTCGCCCGCGCCGTGCTGTCCGGCCCAACTGCTTCGCAAAGGAGTCTCAAAGAATGAGGCTCTTGGTGAAATCCAGTGGGTAATTCCGCTCATGCCGGCAACCGACGAATGAGCAAACAATCCAGTTTTCCGCAGTGGAAACAAGCCATGTTGATGAAGTTCTGGATATTGCGGTATCCACGGGCAGCGCGTTTGGCGCGCTGGATGTTGTGGTTGATTGGACTGCCGATCGAACAACACTTCCACGAAAGCGCCCACGATATGGCCCTGGCGCGGGAACGGGTGGTCAAAGGTCGCTTGCGTCGGGTGGTGCTTGGCGGCGAAGCCTACTCCATCCACTGCCTGGAAACCTGACTCCAGCCGGGCTGTGCCCGCGAAAGACGCCACCCCGGGGCCCATCTCGCTATCGACGGCCCAAGTCCGGCGGGCGCCTAGCCACAGACCGACCAGTCAACCCGTGTTTGACTGGCCGGTAGCGCACAGAAGTGCGAACGGCAACGAAAAACGGCGTGATCTCGCGATCACGCCGTTCGTGTCTATCTCAAATTACGCGATTCGGGTCAGTTGCTGACCAATACCGCGACACGGCCGTAACGTCTGAGATTCGGGTCGCCGACAGGGCCGACTTCGAGTTTGTAGGACGGCACACCGGCGTTGAGCAACGCCTGGCGAACGACTTCGACGCGAGCCGGATCGGCGCCATCGATGCCGACACGACGGGTCTGGTTGTCATTCACGTACTTGTTGATGTCACCGGCCATTCTGCGGTCGAAATGCAGAATATCGTTGCTGCGGTCATTGAAGGTGTAGTCCCAAAAGCCAGTCCAGGCGGCAATATTCGTCGCCATCGGGCCGCGCTCGCCGGTCGGCCCGATCGGGCCTTGCGGACCTACGTCTCCCGTCCTGCCGGCGGGACCGACGGCGCCATACAACTCGGCGCTGCCTTGGCTGCCGCCATAACCCGCAACCCCCTGTACGCCCGCGCCGCCGGCTCGTCCGGTGGCACCCGTCGGGCCAGCTGTGGTCGGGCCTTGCGCACCGATGCGACCGACTTCACCTTGCGCACCAGCCGGACCCGCGGCGCCACGCGGCCCCACCGGACCGGTATAGCTCATGCCCTGCGCGCCGGTGGCGCCCATGGCGCCTTGTGCGCCGGCGGGACCGGCCGGTCCGGTATCACCGGCTCGTCCCATCACCATGACGCCCCTGGCGCCTGTTTCGCCACTCGGGCCTTGCATGCCGGAAGGGCCAACCGGTCCCGTCGGGCCGGCCGGGCCGGCAATGGCCATGCCGGGCGCGCCGGTTTCGCCAACCGGACCGCGTGAGCCTTCAGGACCGCTGGGGCCCTGGGCACCGGCCGGGCCCGTGTAGTCATAAGCCGAGGTACGAGACGTCGGCTGCGTGCTGCACCCGGCAACGGCAAAAGTAGCGGCGACCGCCAGCAGCAAAGGCCGTTGAAGCAAACCGTTCAAGAAGGTCGAATGTGTCATGGTGATTCCTTTATTCATTTGATAAGCATCGGCAACATAGCCGGCACGTCTGGCCTGAGTGGAGTAGAAAAACCAGCTTGGGCCAGCGGCAGGCTGTGCAAGCAAGTTATGCCTGCATGCCGATCGGGTCTGTGCGTTAGCGAACTTAGGTGGATTTAGTTGCGATCTCACGCTTCCCCATCGGGTTCAGACTGGCAACAGCCCCCTCTTCAGCGGAATAAGCAACGTGCGCGGACAAAGGCGCGCATGATCAGACGTTGGCTTATGCGCGCCAGCGCACAGATGGCGATGGGGCAAACCCTGATGCTGCAACGTCAGCCTGAAGATACGCATCGTTTCCGGCTCTGGCTGCGCCGCGGCCATCTCCGCCCGCGCCGCTTGTGCGTCGCTTTCATGTCGCATGCGCGTTCCAACAGCGCATGGTTGTACTTTTTTCACGGAATTCGCCATGCCAGATACAAAAAACATGCACGCCCTCGATGAAACTGATGACCGGGCCGACAACAGCAGTGAAGTCCGGCGACAGGAAGCCTTGTTCAGAATCGGCGCCTTGCAGAACGCGATCCTCAACAGCGCCAATTTCTCGATCATCGCCACTGACGAGAAAGGCATCATCCAGGTGTTCAATGTCGGCGCCGAACACTTGCTGGGCTATGCGGCCGAGGAAGTCATCAACCGGAGCAGCCCGAGCGACATGCACGAGCCGCTGGAAGTCATGGAGCGCGCGCAAGCACTCAGCCTGGAGCTCGAAACCCCCATCGCGCCGGGTTTCGAGGCGTTGGCATTCAAGGCTTCACGCGGCATCGAAGATGTCTATGAGCTGACCAATATCCGCAAGGATGGCAGCCGTTTCCCCGCCATCGTGTCGATCACCGCGCTGCGCGACGATTACGGCGAGTTGATCGGCTACCTGCTGATCGGCACCGACAATACGGTGCGCAAGCAGGTCGAATCGGATCTGCATGTGGCGCTCGCCGCGGCTTCGAGCGCCAATCGCGCAAAGACCGACTTCCTGTCCAGCATGAGCCACGAACTGCGCACGCCGCTGAATGCGATCCTCGGTTTCGCCCAGCTCATGGAATCCGGTTTGCCGCATCCGTCGCCTTCGCAGCAGCGCAGTCTCGATCAAATCCTGAAAGCGGGCTGGTATCTGCTGGAATTGATCAACGAAATCCTCGATCTCGCGCTGATCGAGTCGGGCAAGGTCACGCTATCGCGCGAGCCGGTTTCGCTGGCCGAAGTGATGCAGGAATGCCGCGCCATGATCGAGCCGCAAGCGCAGAAACGCGGCCTTGGCCTGACCTTTCCGCAGTTTGAAATTCCCTGGTTCGTCAAAGCCGACCGCACCCGCGTCAAACAGGTGCTGATCAACCTGCTGTTCAACGCCATCAAGTACAACCGACCCGGCGGCACGGTGGCGGTGGAATGTCGCCTGGCGCAGCCGGATACGCTCCGGGTCAGCGTCCGCGACACCGGTACTGGCATCCCGCCGGAACTGATCGCGCAGCTGTTCCAGCCGTTCAATCGGCTCGGCAAGGAGACCGGCGCCGAGGAAGGCACCGGCATTGGCCTGGTGGTGACCAAGCGGCTGGTCGAGTTGATGGACGGCCGTATCGGCGTCGATAGCGCTGTCGGCGTCGGCAGCGTGTTCTGGTTCGAAATGCGTCTGACAACAGCGCCGTCGCTGACCGCGCACGAAACCGAGCAAGCGGCGCTGGCGCGCTTGCCGGATGACACACCGCCGCGCACGCTGCTGTATGTCGAAGACAACCCGGCCAACCTGGAACTGGTTGAACAAATCATCGCCCGCCGCCCCGACCTGCGCCTGCTCTCGGCGGCGGACGCCGACATCGGCATCGAGTTCGCGCGCGCCTATCAGCCGGAAGTGATCCTGATGGACATCAACCTGCCCGGCATCAGCGGCGTCGAAGCCATGAAAACCCTGCGCGCGGATCCGGCCACGGCGCACATTCCGATCATCGCGCTGAGCGCCAATGCCCTGGCGCACGACATCGAGAAAGCCCTTGCGGCCGGTTTTTTCAACTATCTGACCAAACCGATCAAGGTCAACGCATTCATGGATGCGCTGGACGTGGCGCTGAAGTTCGCGCAGACCGCCGGCGCAGCCAAGCAGGAGGCAGCATGATGCTGACTGAATCCGAAATCCTCCAGGCCAGCATCCTGATCGTCGACGATCAGGAATCCAACGTCATGCTGCTCGAACAAATGCTGCGTGATACCGGCTACACCGCGGTGACCTCGACGATGAATCCGCGCGAGGTGTTTACGCTGCATCGCAAGCAGAACTTCGACCTGATCCTGCTCGATTTGCAGATGCCCGGCATGGACGGTTTCCAGGTCATCGAAGGACTCAAAACCAACGAAGTGGATGGTTATCTGCCGGTGCTGGTGATTACCGCCCAGCCCGGCCACAAACTGCGCGCGCTGCAAGCCGGCGCCAGGGATTTCATCAGCAAGCCGTTCGACCTGGTGGAGGCCAGGACGCGCATCCACAACATGCTGGAAGTACGCCTGTTGTACAAAAAGCTCGAGAACCACAACCAGATTCTGGAACGGACGGTACGGGAGCGCACCGCCGAATTGCGCGAAAGCGAAGCGCGTTACCGCAGCCTCACCGAACTGGCTTCCGACTGGTACTGGGAGCAGGACGAGAAGATGAACTTCACCAAGGTCTCCGGCCCGGTTCTGGAGATGCTCGGCATCCGCGTCGATGCCTTGGCGGGGGAAGCCGGCGGTGCATTGGTGGAAGGCTGGAACGAGGCCGAGCGCGCCGTGCTGCAGGCCACCATCGCCGCCCGCCAGCCTTTCCTGGATTTTTTGTTCAGCCGGGTCAATGCCGATGGTTCGCGGCAACAGTTTCGAGTCAGCGGCGAACCGATGTTCACCCAGTCCTGTCGCTTTATCGGTTATCGCGGCGTCGGTGTCGAAATCACCAGCAAGAAGTAGACCGCAATGCCCTCCTCCCCCCCCACTCACAGCCCAAGCCAGAACCATCTTCTCGCCGCCTTGCCCGCGGCGGAATACGAATCCCTGGCCCCGCATCTGGAACTGGTCAAGTTGCCGCTCGGCGAAATGCTCTATGAGCCGGGCGACCAGTTGCTGCACGCCTACTTTCCCACCACCGCCATCGTCTCGCTGCATTACGTCATGGCATCGGGTGCATCGGCCGAATCCGCCGGTGTCGGCAACGAGGGTGTGGTCGGCATTTCGCTATTCATGGGCGGCAATACCACCCCCAGCAGTGCCGTGGTGCAGACCGCGGGCCACGCCTACCGGCTGGCGGGCGGCAAGCTGTTGCAGGAGTTCAATCGTGCCGGCCTGCTTCAGCGGCTGTTGCTACGCTACACCCAGGCGTTGATGACCCAGATGTCACAGACCGCAGCCTGCAATCGGCACCATTCGGTGGAGCAGCAACTCTGCCGCTGGCTGTTGCTGAATCTCGATCGCCTGCCCGGCCGCGACTTGGTGATGACCCAGGAACTGATCGCCAGCATGCTGGGTGTGCGACGCGAAGGCATCACCGAAGCGGCCGGCAATCTGCAACGCGCCGGCGTCATCAGCTACCGCCGCGGCCACATCGCTGTGCTCAACCGCGCCGGCCTGGAGCAGCGCGTCTGCGAGTGCTACGACGTGGTGAAGACGGAATTGGATCGACTGCTGTGTGATGTGCGATATCGCCAGAGCGATGCGAAGTAACGCCTGACACTTCCTGCTCGCAGGGTTGGAACTCTCCCGCTTGCGGCGCAACCCCACGCTGGCAATTCGCGCCGCTCAGATTGGCTTTGCTGATCAGGCCATCCCGGCTGATGGCGGCATAGCCGACCGGGGCCAACTCGTAATACGCCATCCGGATAGTGAAACAGATGGAATTCGGCCAGACCGCCAGCGCAATTCTGCTCATTAGCGCACCCGGCGGGAGGCAAGGATTCCCGCCTACCGCCCGGGCGGGCAAACGCCTGAGCGCGAAGCTCGACCCCCCGCGATTGCCTGTTCATCGCCGGCAGCTATACGCCCTTCACGCGGGCAGCCCTGCGAAGCTTTCCGGTGCGGACGAGGGACCTAGGCGCTGGGTGGTGTTTCAGAACCGCCGCCCGGCTTGGCCGGCTTGCGATGACGCTTGCGGAAGGTTTTCTTGGCTTCGCCTCCGCCTCCGCCTCCACCCCCGCCCTCGCCAGGGTTGGCCCGGGGTGGTCGCGGCGGCCTGGGCTTGGGATTGGAATTGCCTGGCGCGGGGACGGAGGTCGTGTAGGAGCGCGGCGGCGCGACATCCGCGCGATTGCCGGGAGCCAGAGAAATCTCCAGCTCATGCAATTCATCCCATTCGGCTTCGGTGCGCAGCCTGTCGGGGATGGCCAGCAATTCCTGCAGGCGACGACGTGGGGGTACGGTTTGCGGTGCATTCATGGCGGCATTATCACATTGCCGGGCCGAAACGGCCCACTGTTGCGCGCGGGAAATCCAACATGAGATTCGCGGCTGTCGGCGGAATCACCCTTGCATGACCCCGCCGACACGATCAACCGCCCTTCTTTCCCGCCCCGGACCCCAGCAGCGCGGCCGAGGGCCGCGCGGTGTGGCGAGCCGGCGCCGGGCCGGCACCGGACGGGCGCGGCGGCCTGCCGCCCTGCTCCTGTTTCGCCGGCTTGCGCGGCGCGCCGGAACGATTGCCAGGCTGGCCACCGCGATTCGGCGGGTTGCGGCCACCCGCCGGGCGCGGCGGCCGGCGGTCGTCCAGGCCTTCGTGCGGCGCCGCCGCCTCCGGCATCACGAAGCCTTCCACCACCACGCGGGCGATGGAACGCTTGATCAGCCGCTCGATATCCTTCAGGTAGCCCATCTCCTCGTTATCCACCAGGGACACCGCCGCCCCGGTGGTGCCGGCGCGACCGGTGCGACCGATGCGGTGGACGTAGTCCTCGGGGACGTTGGGCAATTCGAAGTTGACCACCTGCGGCAGTTGGTCGATGTCGATGCCGCGCGCGGCGATATCGGTCGCCACCAGCACCTGCAGGGTGCCGTCCTTGAACTGGGCGAGGGCACGGGTGCGCGCGGCCTGGCTCTTGTTGCCATGGATCGCCGCCGCCGGGATCCGGTCCTTGACCAGTTTCTCGGCCAGTTTGTTGGCGCCGTGCTTGGTGCGGGTGAACACCAGCACCTGCTGCCAGTTGTGGTGGCGGATCAGATGCGCGAGGAATTCCCGCTTGTGCGCCTGCGGCACCAGGTGGACGGACTGCTCCACCAGTTCCGAGGCGGTGTTGCGCCGGGCCACCTCGACACAGCCAGGATTGTTCAGCAGGCCATTGGCGAGGGTACGGATCTCGTCCGAGAAGGTCGCGGAGAACAGCAGGGTCTGGCGTTGTTTCGGGATCAGCGCGATGACCTTGCGGATGTCGCGGATGAAGCCCATGTCCAGCATGCGGTCGGCCTCATCCAGGACCAGGATCTCGACGCCGGACAGGTCCACGGTCTTCTGGCCGACATGGTCGAGCAGGCGGCCCGGGGTGGCGACCAGGATATCGACCCGGCCCTTCAGGGCCTTGTACTGCGGGTTGATGTTGACGCCGCCGAACATGACCATCGACACCAGCGGGAAATGCTTGCCGTAGGTCTGCACCGACTCTTCCACCTGAGCCGCCAGTTCGCGGGTGGGCACCAGGATCAGGCAGCGCGGCCTGCCGGGCTTGGGCGTGAGCGGCTTGTCCATGAGCCGGTGCAGAATCGGCAGGGTGAAGCCGGCGGTCTTGCCGGTGCCGGTCTGGGCGGCGGCAAGCAGATCACCGCCCGCCAGGACCTGGGGGATGGCCTGCGCCTGGATCGGGGTCGGGGTGGTGTAGCCCGCGTCCTGAATGGCGCGAAGCAAAGGCGCCGCGAGGCCGAGATCGGCAAACGTGGTGCCGTTGGAAGTAATGGGGGAAGACAATGCAGCAACTCCTGCGACGGCCCACCGCCATGAAGCGGCACCAATCGAGGCAGACGAAATGGGGGAGTGAAATAAGAAAACGCGCGCCGATTGGCTGGGCGCGCGAGTGGCGCGGATTATACGGAGCCTGCCGGGCCTGGGGTGGGATTCACCGGAGAATCGCAAAATACCCTCGCCAGGGTGTGGCCCGGCCCGGCTGCCGGATCGAAAGGCGCGCCACAAGCGCGCGGGCCAGGGCTTCGTACGGTGGTCAGCTAGACAGCAGACCGAGTCGAGGCGTCGATGATGGTGGCTTGCGTGTATGTCCTCCCCTCTTCCACGAAGCTCGCCAGGCTCACGGCGATGGGGAATGTACCGCCATCCTTGCGCAGCCCCTGCAAATGCAGCCCGGCGCCCATCGGCCGGGTGCTCGGCGCTTTCATGTACTGCTCGCGCAGTTGCGCGTGGTGAGCCCGCTTGACTTGCGGCACCAGCATGTCCACCGACTGGTTCATCAGTTCGCCATGGGCATAGCCGAACATGCGGTCCAGCGCCGGGTTGGTCAGCGTGATCCTGCCCTGGTCGTCAGCGACCAGAAGACCGTTGGGACTGGTGTCCAGAAGCAGTTGCAAACGCGCCTGGCTGGCCTGTTGCAGGCGTT
The DNA here is from genome assembly GCA_964393825.1 of uncultured Thiobacillus sp. Taxonomy (GTDB): domain Bacteria; phylum Pseudomonadota; class Gammaproteobacteria; order Burkholderiales; family Thiobacillaceae; genus PFJX01. Next base: position 35,076 of record CAYMUY010000034.1, read on the forward strand.
CGATCCGCTTGCGCTCGGTAATGTCGACCACGACGGCATCGACAAATTGCTGGCCGTTCTCGACGAATGCACTCAGGCTGATCTCGACCTGCAGAACGCTGCCATCCTTGCGCCGGCCGCGCAGGTCCCGGCCCGCGCCCATCGGCCGCGGCAAGGGCGCTTCCATATAGCCCGCGCGCAAGTCGCCATGCCGTGCCCGGTCCGTTTCAGGCAACAGGATCTCCATGGGTTGCCCGATGAGTTCCTCGCCGGAATAGCCGAACATCCGGGTCAGTGCGGCGTTGACCAGTACGATGTGGCCGCTGGCATCGACCACCAGGAGGCCGGCGGCGTTGGCCTCCACCACCAGGCGAAAGCGCTGCTGCGCCTCGGCCAGTCGGCGGGCGGCTTCCACCTCGGCGTGCGCGAGATTGACCTCCACCAGGGCCTGGGCGCGACCGTTCAAGGCGCGCGCCAGCCATGCGCAAAGGACGCCGAACAGGACCAGGAGGATCAAGGTATTGATGCCGACCGAGGTCCAGGCACCCTTGCGGATCATGGCCAACTGGCTATCCGGCAGGTGTGCGACCACCAGCCAGTGCGGAATCTCCAGAACAGCATGGCTGTCGTCGAGCTTGAGCGGGTAGACGGTACTCCAGGTCCAAAGACCGTCGGCAAGTTCGACCTGACCGGATGGAATGCTGGAAATGGATTTCCAGGCCATCGGGTGACGGCTGGCCAGGGTATTCCCGCGATCGAACATGAATCCCCAGGCGTCATCCGAATTCGGGCTCACCAGCCAATACCCCTCGCGATTCAACAACATGACGTGATCGCGGGCACCGATCAGGCTGTCGGTGAAGGCATCGAGCAAAGGGTTCGCCGCGACATGGATCACCAGAATGCCGCGTGTCCGTTCCTGGCTGTCCCGCACCGGAGTCGCCAGGCGCAGCATCGGCTTGTGCGGCACGTCCACCTTGCCCTGATCGGCGCTCAGGTCGAGCGGCGAGATATACATCTGCCCCGGCACCAGGCGCAGGCTCTCGCGAAAATAATAACGCTCCGATTTGTTCCGCAACTGGGCGTCAACGACGGTGACCGGCTCACCCCCTTCATTGTTGACCCTGACCCGCTCCATCCCGGTTTCATCGATCCAGCTGACGTGGTCGATCCGCTCGTTGAAATGGATCAGGGTGGCGAAAACCGCGGCCATGTCGTTCCCGGTGCCGGCTTCGAAACCTCGGCGCACGACAGGATCGCGTGACAGCTTCCGCAATTGCTGGAACGGTGCGCGCAGGTCGTCATCCAGACGCCTCACCCCCATGATGACGGTACCGATTTCGCTGGAGCGGGTGATGTCCTGCTCGCTGACGATCCGCTCGTTGCCGACATACCAGGCACCGGCAAGAATCAATGGGGCGACGCTGGCAAAGAGCAGGAAGAACAGTCGAAACGGGAAACGGGGACGGGAGGAGGTGTGTTGCATTCGAGTCTCCAATCTGGCCTCCCCCTGTTCCTCTTCAGGGCAGGTCGGGATGCTGGTAATGGCGTGCGCTGCCGGTGACGGCAACCGCAGAATGCTGCTGTTATACACCAATTCCCGACCATATTAGTCAAGCATAAACACTCGAGATTGGTTTATCCCATGTTCTCCTTGAAGACCCGTACTTGATCGCGGCCGCCATGCTTGGCGGCATAGCAGGCAAGATCGGCCGCGCTCGTGAGCCTGTCCGGGCCACCGCATCCCGGGTGCAGGCTGGCCACGCCGATACTGGTGCCGATCTGATATTCACGCCCCGCGCAATTGAAACGATGGGCGGCGACAGCACGGCAAATTGCCCAGGCCCGCTCCTCGGCACGGGCCTGATCGCAATCCGCCAGCAGGATGCCAAACTCATCGCCTCCCAGGCGGGCACAGCAATCCGCTTCGTTCAGGGACGACCGCACCAGGGCGACGAACTGACGCAACAGTTCATCACCGGCAACATGTCCCCCGATGTCGTTGACCTGCTTGAAACGATCAAGATCGAGGTAGAGCAGACAATATTGACGGCCAGTCGCAGCCTGCGCGATCGCGGTGGACAGGAGGGCATCGAACGCCGTGCGATTGAGCAGGCCGGTGAGTTGGTCGTGGTCCGCGCGCCAGGCCAGTTCCTCGGTCGCCAGACGTATTCGCTCCCGCAGGTGGGCATCGGATATCTGGAGTTCCGCCGCCATCCGGTTGATCCCCTGTTCGAGGACCACAAACTCGCCACCCGCCTCCACATCCACGCGCACATCGAGGTCGCCGGCTCCGATGCGCTCGACCGCGGCGGCCAGGCGGCTGATCGGCCGCACGATGACCCGCCCCAGTCGCCAGGCGAGCACGGCGGCCAGCGCAAGTCCCAGGAGCGTGACGGTCAGGCTGGTCAACAGCACCTTGTGCTGCCGGGCCAGGGTTTCCCTGCGCGGGATCTCCAGCGCGACGAAGCCCAGCAGCCGCGATCCCGCCAGGGTGTCCAGCGCGTAGTCCATCTCGATCGGCGCTTGCAATACCGGCGCCGACACCAGCAAGGTATCCGCGTCGCGGAAGAGCACCTGCGCCTGCGCACCTTGCCAGGTCGTCTGCAGCCTGGGCAGGCCCACTCGCAGCAATTCCCGCCCGTCCGGCCGGGCGATGACGACGGCGCTGGCGCCGGCGCTGACCTGGGACAGGCGCGCCTGCCGCAGCAGCAATTCGCGTTCGCCGACGAACAAACCATACTCGCAGGACTGGGCCAGTTGCCGCACAACCGCGAGGGAGCGGTCTTCCAGCGCCTGTTCGATGTCGCCCTGGCGCGCCTGTACCGAATACCAGGTCAGGGCGGAGGCGACCAGCGCCAGAGGCAACAGTGCCAGCAACAGGACGCGGGCGCGGATGCCGTGCTTATTCAACGCTCGCCCCCAGCTTTCGACCTGTTTCGGCGGCATCGGGCAGCACGATACCGAGGGAGCGCGCGACGTAGGGGTTGAAGGAGATGGAAAATTCGTCGGCATGCTGCGGTGGCGGCAGATCACCACTCTCGGGCCGCCAGCGCATGGCCATCCGTGCCCCCTGACGGCCGATTTGCTCGGGTGAGGAATAGACCGCAGCAACCGCGCCCGCCTTTGACAAGCCCTGGGAAAAACCGACCACCGGCACCCGATAGCGGTAGGTGGTGAGCAGGACATTGCGCGCATTGCCGGCATGAAAGGCAATGCCATCCGGCACCAGCAGGAGAACATCAACCTCGGGCAGGATCTCGCGCAATGCCGGCGCCACGTCCTCCGGACTCGATACCCACTCCAGTTTCAGTCTCAGCCGTCGCCGCTCAGACTCCTGCTGGAACGCTTTCGCGGCTTCACCGTTCTCGGGAGACAGGATCAGACCCACCCGTTTCGCCCGTGGGAATACGGCTTCCACCAGGCCCAGGGTGCGACTGGCGGGCTGGTCGATGTGGACATGGGACAGCTTGCGCCGCGACAAGTCCATGGACGCGTCGAGCCGCTGTGCGGAGACGTGCGGGACCATCAAGGTCAGTACCGAAGCCTGGCCGGCAGGTTGCGCGGCAACCAAGGCGGCGGCCTTCAGGCCGATGGGAACGATCAGATCGTTTTCCGCGATCAACGTGCGTATCCGCTGCCCATCCAGATCGGCGAGGGCCCAGGTCTTGACCTGACGCGCTGATTTGTAGGCATCGAGAAAGGCGTCGACCACCTCGCCGTAGGCCCCCCCCGCATCGCTCGGGATCAGATGGACGACCCCCTCCGCATGAGCCGGCGCGTGCAGCAGCCACGCAACAAGCAGGAGGACATACCCGAGGGGGACGAGCCGTCGCATCAGCCTGGCCGTACCTCAGAACTCCATCTGGAACTGGAAGAGGCTTTGCCTGGATGCGCTTTTGAAGTTCTGGGGATCATATTCGTAGTCGGCGCCATCCGCATGTTGCAGGACATAAGCCAGATTCGCCTTGTTTCCCTCCAGCTTGAATTCCTTGGCAATCCGTAAATCGATACGGCGATAGTTGGGCGGCCTGTTCTTGTCGTAGCTGACAAAGGCGTCGCTGCGATAGTGAGCCATGCTGACATCCACACCATTCCCGATCCGGTGTGACATCAGCAGTGACACCACTTGTTCCGGGAAATACTGGGCTTGTGGGTGGGTGGTGTCGATATGCAATTGGGCGTAGTTCAACACGACAAAAGTATGGGCGGAGGGTTTCCAGCGGAGTTGGGCATCGAGTCCCTTGTGCGTGCTGTCGGCGACATTCGACATGTAACGCGTGCCCGACTGCACGTCGATCAGGTTATTCAGACGATCACGGTAGATCCGCATATCGAAACCGAGCCCGTATTCCGGCCAATTGCCGATGTATGCAATCTCGCGTGACAGATTGCTTTCCGGCTGGATCGCGCTGTTCGAGGCGAGCCGCGTGATGGTGGTGGTGCCGCCGCCCACCAGGGGCAAGTCGAATCGCCAATCGGCGTTCGCCTCCGCCTGCACCGGGTTGCGCTTGGCGCGGGAGGCGCCGATTCTCACGGTATGGCGTGGGTCGGGTTGCCAGCTCAGGGCGACCCGAGGAGAAACCGCCGTGCCGCCAAGATCATGGGACTCCCACATGGCGCCGGCATTGAGCAGCCAGTTCGGCCGCAACCGCCACTCGGCGTGCGTGAATGCCCCCCAGCTCCAGGTGGTCAGGTCGTCGGCACGATGGAAGTAATGTGCTGAGTTGACCAGATCGCGACGTCCGTAGCCGCCCAGCGTCATCCGTGCCGTCCCGTTCAAGACGAGGTTGAGCTGGGTTTCGCCATGCCAGCGCTCGGACTCCAGATCGCGCGCGTAGGTCGTACCCGGCACGATGCCGGGATAGACCACCGGTACCGTTTCCTTCCCCAGCAAATGATTGTGGTAGACCTTGGCCAGCAGCTCCCGTCCTTCACCCAGCGATTTCCGGTAGTCGAACTGCTGGAAGCTGCTGTCGATCCGCTCGTCATGCTCGCGTGAAACCGGGTTGAACGAATCTCCCGCGTCGCGCACGCCTGCGAGATAGCCCATCTGCACGCTCACCACCTGGCCGTCGCCCAGATCGTAATCACCGTAATAGTTGAATGCGGGTCCGTGACTGCTGTCATAGAGGGCGGGGAAACCCTGATCCTGATGCCAGCTGACACTGACCCGGTGCTTCTGGCTGTCGCCCCCGGCCCAGCGGAACAGGTAGTCCTGGCGCTTGTTGGCGCCCACGGTCGCCGAGAACATCCGCCCTTCGACCTCGGCCGGGTGACGGGTGATGATGTTGATGACGCCGGTCAGGGCGTTGGCGCCATAGCTTGCGGCGTTGGGACCGCGCACCACTTCGATGCGATCGATGTCGGCGATGTTCAAGGGCAGGGTGTCCCAGCGCACCCCGCCCAGAGAGGACAGATAGATGGAGCGCCCGTCCACCAGCACCTGCATGTGGCGGGCATAATCCGACGAAATGGCGTTCGCGACGGAAAAATTGAAGCCATTGTTCTGGCCGATGTAGAACCCGGGCACCAGACGGAACAGGTCGGCCAGGTTGGCGAACCCGGACGCTTCGATCATGTCACGGTCGATCACGCTGATGGCGTTGGGCGCATCCTGGGTCGATTGCGCCAGACGACTGGAGGTCAGCACCACGGGCAATTCAGCGAGGAAATCGGCTTCGCTCAATTCCTTGGCTGCGCTGGGTGCGCTCAGGGAAAAGGCAATCAGGAGGGGGGGGGAAGGATTTCACCATGTCGTCACCTCACCGCACTCTTTCGCCATCCCGGCCATATAGGCGGCATGCGCCGCCTGCGCCGTGGCGTCCGCACGAATGATTTTCAGGGGCCCCCGACGCACCAGCGTGGCAGCCTCGGTCTGGGCTGGCGTGGCGACATCGATCCCCAGGGATTCCTGGCCACGCGTCATCGCCAGGAAGACCTCGGCCAGCAATTGCGCGTCGAGCAGGGCGCCGTGGAAGGCACGTCCGGAGTTGTCCACTTCATAGCGCCGGCAGAGAGCGTCAAGGTTGTTCTTCTGACCGGGGTGCAGGTCCTTGGCCAGCCTGAGGGTATCCAACACCGTGCAATAACGCTTGATCGGCCCCTCCTTCAATCTCGCCAGTTCGGCATTGAGGAAGCCCACGTCGAATGGCGCGTTGTGGATGATCAGTTCGGCGTCACGGACGAACGCCAGGAACTCCTGGGCGATGTCGGCAAAACGGGGCTTGTCCGCCAGGAACTCGGCTGTCAGTCCATGCACCTGCACGGCGCCGGCGTCGATCTCGCGCTCCGGGTTGAGATAGACATGGTAAGTGGCACCGGTCTGCTGCCGGTTCATGATCTCGAGCGCGCCGATTTCGATCACCCGGTGCCCCAGAGCCGGGTCCAGGCCCGTCGTTTCCGTATCCAGCACGATCTGCCGCATCAGTTTTTCCCCTTCAAAGCCAATTGCACACCTTCATTCGCCAAGGCATCAGCGCGCTCGTTCTCCGGGTGGCCGGCATGGCCTTTCACCCACAGCCACTCGATCCGATGGCGAGCGGCCTGCTCGGACAACTCGCGCCACAAATCCTGGTTTTTCACCACCCCGCCGCCCGCGGTCTTCCAGCCGCGGCGTATCCAGTTCGGCAGCCATTCGGAAATGCCCTGCTGCACATACTTCGAGTCGGTATGCACGCGGACCTGGCAAGGGCGGTTGAGCGTCTTCAAGCCCTCGATCACCGCTTGCAGTTCCATGCGGTTGTTGGTGGTGTCCCGCGCGCCACCGCACAAGGTTTTTTCCACTTCACCGAAGCGCAGCAGCACGCCCCAGCCACCGACACCGGGATTGCCCTTGCAGGCCCCATCGCTATAAAGATCAACCAGGATTTCTTCAGCCATTGTTTTTCAGTGAGTGACGGGTTGTACTGCGGGTGGAACCGACCCAGTTCGGGCGCGGCAGCCATTGTCCTTCCCACTTGGGGGCGATCAGGCGCATGCCATGCACCCGCTTGACCGCGTGGATGAGGTAGACGCCGCCGCCCAGCGCCCACCATCGATCACCGGCAGCCTCAAGGAAGGCGAAACGCTTGATCCAGGCTGCGTGTTCCAGGGGTGGGGCGTAACAGGCCATGCGCCCCCCGGCCAGCTCGAAGCCGAGCAGGGCCAGCCAGTCCTTGATCCGGGCAAGATGAATGAAGCGGCCACGCCAGGGCCAGTCAGCTTCCCGCCGGATCAAGGTCCGGCGCAGCCCCCAGAGACTGAGGGGATTGAATCCGGCGATCAGCAAGCGGCCTTCCGGACGCAACACGCGTTCGGCCTCGCGCAACAGCTGATGCGGATGCGCGGAGAATTCCAACTGATGCGGCAACGCCAGCAGGTCGAGGCTCTGACTCGCGATCGGCAACTGCTCCGCGAGGCAACGCAATTCGCCCTGATCTGAGCCCGCACAAAAGCGGTGCGGCATGCGATTGGCGCGCAGGCAGTCGACACCACAGTGCCCCGCCTGCATGGCATTGAAGCCGAACAGATCGACACTGACCGCGTCGAACCAGGCCTGCTCCCGTGCCAAGACATATTGACCCAACTCGCTATCGAACCACGTCCGCACAATTGACGCCCTGGAAGACCTGCCGGGACAATGCCCGCATGAAAGTGACCGCCATCCCAGCATTCCGGGACAACTACGTATGGGCCATCCACGATGACCAGCATGCCATTCTGGTCGATCCCGGGGAAGCCCCGCCGATTTTAACTTGGCTTGAGGCCAGGCATATGCGACCGATCGCCATTCTGGTCACGCACCATCACGCCGACCATGTCGGTGGCATCCGGGAAATCACCGCCGGCCATGCGATCCCTGTCCACGGTCCGGCGCAGGAATCCATCCCGGGACGAACACACCCCTTGCGGGGGGGAGAAACACTGCAATTCGACAGCCTCGGCCTGACCCTCGATGTCCTCGCCACACCCGGTCATACCCTCGGGCACCTTTGCTACCACGGCCAGGGCAACCTGTTCTGTGGCGACACCCTCTTCTCCTGCGGCTGTGGCCGCCTGTTCGAGGGCACACCCCAACAGATGTACGGCTCGCTCAGCCTGATCAAGGCACTGGCAGCAGAGACCCGCATCTATTGCGCGCATGAATACACACTCGAAAACATCGCTTTCGCCTTGCGTGTGGAACCCAACAATCAAGCGCTGCAAAAACGACTGGATGAAGCCCGTGCGCTTCGTGGCCAGGGGATCCCCACCCTTCCGGTCAATCTTGGCACGGAAATCGCCACCAACCCATTCCTGCGTTGCGAGGAGCCCAGTGTCATTGTGGCCGCGACGCAACATGCTGAACATGCTCTCCAGGCAGGCCTCGAGGCCTTCACAGCGGTGCGGGCGTGGCGTGACGAGTTCTGACCCGAGGTGACGACCCTATATCATTCGTAATAAGAACAGTCACTTGCATTGAGCCGATGCCCGCAGGCCGGTAACATGCACCCGCTCAAGATCTTTCAATACGATCCGATAAACGTTACACAACGCGCCTAGTGCACCGCTCATACCCAGTCCAATGACCCCATACCGACGTTCACTTGCCCCCCTGTTGCTGGCCTTCTGTCTGACACTGGGCATCTCCCCGCCCAGTACCGCGGAATCCGGAACCAAGGCGCCTGCATTGAAAATCAGTTATGCACTGGGCGCAGAAGCAACGGATCTCGGGCGGCCGGAAGCGCGTTCCGACCTGTGGGAGCGCATCAGGGCCGGATTCCGCATGACCGAATCCAATCCGGAACTCACCCGTAACCACGAAGAATGGTTCAGCAAACACCCGGGCTATCTGGAACGCGGGATCGAACGCAGCCGCATCTACCTTTATTTCATCGCCGAGGAAGTTGAAAAGCGCGGCATGCCGATGGAAATCGCCCTGCTGCCCATGATCGAATCCGCTTACAACCCATTGGCACTCTCGCCGATGAAAGCCTCGGGCATCTGGCAATTCATCCCCTCCACCGGCAAGATCTACGGGCTCAAGCAGAACGCCTGGTACGACGGACGTCGTGACATCCTTACCGCGACTACCGCCGCACTCGACTACCTGCAATATCTCCACGGCATTTTCGGCGACTGGGAACTGGCCCTGGCCGCGTACAACTGCGGTGAAGGCTGTGTGGCGCGATCGCTGTCCCGGCAGCAAGGCGGCTCGACAGACTATGCCAACCTCAAACTGCCCACAGAAACCCGCCATTACGTACCGAAACTGATCGCAGTACGCAACATCGTGATGGATCCCAAGCGCTACGGCATCAATCTCGAAGACGTGGCCAACGAGCCGTATTTCATGCAGGTCACCCTGAGCAAGCCCATGGAAGCCAGGCAGGCCGCGCGGCTTGCAGACATGGACCTGGAAGACTTTCTTTCGTTGAACCCGGGCTTTCAGCGCCGCGTGATCCATACCGAAAGCCGTGACGTATTGCTGCTGCCGACCGAACGCGCCCTGGCCTTCCAGTTCAATCTGCACCGGCAAGGAGTCGAAAAGCTTGGCCTGCGCGCCTATCAGGCCAGGCGCGGCGAAAATGCCGGCAAGATCGCGGACAAATTCGGCGTCACCCTCGCCTGGCTGAAGGAACACAACCCCATCCACCTGTACAAAGGCAAGGTGGCACAGGCACAAACATTGCTGGTGCCCGTCAACACCAAGCTGGCCGCGAAATCCTCCACCGCTCCCGTGGCCAAAGCCAAACGTCCCGCGATGCGTACACACACCGTGCGCAAGGGCGATACCCTCGACCGGGTCGCGAAACGCTACAACGTGCAGGTGACCGACATCCGCCGCTGGAACGAAAACGCCGAACCGCTCAGGCCGGGGACCACGCTGGAAATTCCCATATCCGGCTGATCAACCCACTCCATTCCACCGCCCCGTAACACAGTTTTATTCCGCTTGACCGTTCTAGCGGGTGCCGTGCCTCTTGCTTGGAGACAGCAGGCCAGTTCGACCGCCAACCGGATATAGAGGGAACATGGCGATCTCGATGTCAGCCCCGCGCTGGCGTCCTGTTGACAATAGTTCCCATGAAAATGGCTCAGGAAACCGTCCGGCAAAGACAATGAAACGCAGTCTACGCTGCGAGGATCGGGGGGTGACTGGCGGAAGCGGTGAGATTCGAACTCACGGATGGTTGCCCATCGCCGGTTTTCAAGACCGGTGCCTTAAACCGCTCGGCCACGCTTCCGGAAAGTGGTGCCGGCACCCGGATTCGAACTGGGGACCTACCGCTTACAAGTCTGACTGAGCCGACTTGCACCGGCTAGCACCAAGCTTAATACTCTTTAATAAAACAATATGTTACGTGAAAACTTGGTTTAATGCAGTAACATGAGAAACACCCCGATTTCACCAATTTTGTGACCCCGGCGTGACCCCGGTTGGACCCTGCAGGAGGCAACTTATGGCGAACAAAATCAATTTTACCAAGGCGGCATTGGATGCGATTCCAATACCCACTCCGGGGCAGCGCGCGACTGTACACGATACCAAGATTACTGGCCTGCAACTCAGGGTTACCAGTCAGGGGATCAAAACCTTCTGTGTGCGTCGCCGAACCAAAGGGGGCGATGTGGAGCGTATCACGCTGGGCCGCTATCCCGACATGAGCATCGAGCAGGCCCGCAAGCTGTCGGCCAGAGTCAATGCCGAGATCGAGGAAGGCGCAAACCCGGCGGCCGTCAAACGTGCCCACAAGGCCGAGCCCACATTGAATGATCTGTTCGAGCTGTATATGAAGGCCCATGGCGATCTGATGAAACGGCCGGACAAGATGCGCGATCTGTTCCGTCTCTACCTGGCTCCGCTCGCGGACAAAAAGGCTTCCCAGATCACCTATCCGATGGTGGATCGCTGGCACAAGGAATTGCCGGCAGAAATCAACCGACGCCGCGAGCAGGAGCGCCAGCGCATCGAGGAGGTGCTGGCCCAGAAGGGACGCGTGGGGCGAGGTGTGAAATCCACCCCCGTGGCCGGCACGCGCACCGCCAACACCGCCCTCGCCCTCCTCCATGCCATCTACGAGAAGGCACGCAACAAGCGCTGGTGGACAGGCGAGAATCCGGCGCATGGTGTCGACCGATTCAAGGAAACCAGCCGGGATCGTTTCCTCCAGGTCGACGAATTGCCGCGGTTCTTCAAGGCCCTCAGTGAAGAGCCGAACGAGACCATCCGTGACTATTTCCTGATCGCGCTACTGACCGGGGCCAGGCGTTCCAACACCCTGGCCATGCGCTGGGACGAGATCAGCTTCGAACGGGGCGAGTGGCGCATCCCCACGACCAAGAACGGCACTCCCCAGACCATCACCCTCACCTCCGAAGCACTGGCCATCCTCCAGGCCCGCAAGGGCAATGCCAGCGAATGGGTGTTCCCTGCCGGCGGCCGAACCGGTCATCTCATGGAGCCGAAGATCGGCTGGGATCGCATCCTCAAACGCGCCGGGATACAGGATCTGCGCATACACGACCTGCGCCGTACCCTGGGCAGCTGGCAGGCTAGAACAGGTGCGTCGCTGGCCATCATCGGCAAAAGCCTCAACCACAAGAGCATCCAGTCCACGGCCATCTATGCCAGGCTGGATCTCGATCCGGTGCGCGAGTCCGTGGAACGCGCGACCTCAGCCATGCTCACAGCCGCTGGGCTGAAAATGCCTCCCGAAATTCCCCCGGCGTAGTGACTTCACCCCGGATTGTCCATTAGGGAGTAGGAGTCCCGCTCGCGGGCCGAACGCGCGTTTCGCACCGCAAGCGGCACCCCTATCCTCCTGTCACCATTGTCAGGAGGTCAGCGCGCGACGACAACCGTCCTGGATCATTCCACGTCCACCTCCGCCTCCGGCCACAGGCGGGGGAAAAGGAAGCGCAGCGACGCCAGCGGCACCGCGAAGCTGACCGGCGCCCGGGTGCTGGGAGAAGTCAGCAACCCCCAGTCCAACAAGCTGGCCAGCACACGCCGGGCGGTGCGTTCTGGCAGGCCGGTCATGGCCATGAAGCGGGCGCGTTCCACGGGGCCGGCCATGGCCACGTAGTGCACGGCCTCCAGGGCATCGGGTTTGATGACGGATTTCTCGCTGCCCATCTGCCAGGGGTGGGCGGCCAGCCAAGTGAGCAGGTCGGCGATGCGGTCGCGCAGGCCGGCCAGGTCCAGCTTGCCGGCCATGAATTGGGTCTGGTCCAGGCAGGTTTCCAGGAAGAAGGCGGCGAAGGCCACCAGATCTTCCTGGGACAGAGGGCCGCGGCCGTCGTAGTCGTGGCGCCGGGGCAAGTCGGCGTTGTTGAGGCGGGCGTAGTAGTCCTCCTGGCGTCGGGCCAGGCCGCGCATGGGCGACCACAGGCCCTGGGTCAGGCCCAGGGCGTGGAGCACCAGGTGGGCATGCAGCCGGGCGGCACGGCCGTTGCCGTCGCGGAAGGGGTGGATCCACAGCAACCGGTGGTGGGCACAGGCCACGCCCACCACGGCCTGTTCCAGGCCCGGCAGCGCGCCATAGCGAGCCGCCCAGGCCGCCAGCAGCCCTTCCACCTCCTCCGGTGCTGGCGCCACATGCCGACCGGCGGCCACCTTACGGGTGCGCCAGGCACCGGGAATGAGGGTTTCGTCCCCTTCGTCGGTGACCCGGTCAGTCTCGGGCAGGCGGTTGTATAGGGCGGCGTGGATGTCGCTGACCAGCGCGGGGTCATAGAGCGCCTGTCTGGACAGGTCCGCCGTTCGCGTCTCCAGTTCCTCCTCGGCAGCCATGTGAGCCACGGCCAGGCGCTGCTTGCGGGCCTGCTTGGCGTCGGCGTCATACTGGTTGGCCAGCGCCCGGTCGATGTCCGCCGGGCGGGTGTGCTGGCCCTCGATCTTGTTGGTGTAGTAGGAGTTCATGGCCCGCAGGCGTGACCGCATGGAGTGGGCCAGGGGTTGGGCGGCGATGCCGGCTAGGCGGTGGCATTGAACCACCAGTTCGGCCGCCTGTTCCAGCAGGGGACCGAGGACCCGCTCCTCGGGGAAGAGGGGTTGAAACGCGCCGATATCCGCCATGGTCAGTCTTCCTCGCGTGTCCGGAATGGACACTTTCATGGACAGTTTGTTGGACACTTATGCAGCGTGTCAACATATTGATATTCAATAAATATCAGACCATGTCAGGCATGTTATTGGACACATTGTGCGGACGACAATCCGGGGCCTAGTCGAATAGGCCGCCCTGGACCACACTCAGGCGCGGGCGGCCCCGAGGTCAACCGAATAGAAACATCCGCTATCGGCCCCATATCCATGGGGCTTACAGATACTTCTTCAGATACATCCACTGCACCCTCGACAGCAGCCCTGTGAGCAGCGCCAGGGGCAGCACGATCCACTCCGGCCGGATGCTGACCGGCCACATGAGGTAGACCATCGCCCCCATGGCCAGGCCGGCGAACTGGAAGAACTTGGCGCGGTGGTACATGGAAGAAGATTCCCGCCCCGCGCAGGCGCGCCGGATGGTGCGCTGGGTGAGGCCGTCCACCAGGCCCAGGGACCAGACCAGCAGGAACAGGGGCACCGCCCCCATCAGGATGGCCAGCCGGACACCGAAGATCTGGGCCCGAAGCATAGCCAGGTAGATCTCGTCCTGCAGGGGGTAGACGAAGTCCTTCCGGGCGATGATGTCACCGCCGTAGTAGGTGACGTCGGGCTGGTCCGGCAGCATGGCTGCGTTGGTCATCCAGCGTTCGATGGGGATCAGCTGGAAAAAGAAACCGTACACTCCCCTGGCACAGGTCCGGGCCAGCCCGGTCAGGGGCGCGTCTGGGCGCAGGTCGTGGGTGAGGGCCAGATCGCGGCTCAGGGTCTGTTGTGCCTGGGTCAATCCTTGGGCCTCACCCCAGACCTGCTTGGCCAGGATGACCTCCATCCCCATGGCGGCCAGGGCCATCAGCGCCAGGGTCAGCCAGGCGTAGAAGACCAGCTTCAGTGGCCACAGGAACACGTTGTGGGCCGCCAGCCCCTCGCCACGTCTAGAAGTCACTGCCTTTGCCCTCCACCACCACATGGCGCAACCAGTCTGGGCCGTCGAAAGGGGGCGCTTCCCACGTCACCCAACCGGCACCCGGCGCGAACACCCCCGGCACCACCCGCACATACCGCCCCCGCATGTCCTCCGCCACGGCTTCCAAGTCTTCCGGCATCATGGGGTCGTGCTCCGCGTCCGGCAGGGGCAGGCGCAGCTTGTAGAGTCGGCCGCCCTCAATCAGGGCGAAGGCCTGGCCCTTGGGCAGGCGGGTGAGGTCGGCCGGGCCGATCATGGGTGCGGCGCGGGCGCTCAACCGGTCCTCGTTGCGGCTGGTAAAGTCGGAGAAGTCCAGGGGATCGTTGCTGTCCGAGGCCTGGCTGGCGCTCATGGTGGTCACCAGCTCCACCTCGTCCAACTGGTCGGTGAGGATCTTCGCCGTATCCGCGTTCTTCACCCGCAGCATGATCAGGGTGTTCAGGTTGCCGCCGATCTGCTGGGCCT
>CAYMUY010000035.1:0-712 GCA_964393825.1 uncultured Thiobacillus sp.
TTAGAGCGCCTTCCGGCGGTTCCGCCGACCCCTACTCGTGAAATATCCGGGCTAGCGGCGGGTTGCAGGCGCCCAGGATGCGGTAGGGCCGGCCCTCGACGCCCAGTTTGGCCTTCATCGTGGCCTGGACGTCGATGTCGGTGAGAACGCCAAAGCCTTCCGCCTTGAGCGCTTCGATCACCTGCTGAACCACGGTATCGAAGGGGAGGTCGAGGCTGATGGAAAATCCGTACATGAGGTGCTCCAGTCTGGTTGAACAGCAGGCAGTGTACGGGGTTGGGGGCGGGCTTCAACCACCGAGGTCGGCGCGCCGCTGCCGAGATGCCTTCTGATCGATTTCGCCACGGGCGTCGCGCGCTTCCAGGATGTCCAGGGCAGTCTTGTCCTGGCGATCCTGTCGGCCCCCGGCGTAGCCGCGATACAGCAGGACGAGCAGAACCAGCGGTACGATCCAGACCAGGATCATGCCCAGCCCCATGCCGAAAGGGTCGTATCCGTGCATGGCCCTGTCACCCGTCCGGTTTCAAGCGCGTTGGCCAGCGGTTTCAGTTGGACGGCATGCCCATGCCACCGCCCATGCCTTGCATGCGCATCTGCAGCATCATCTGCATCATGTCCATGCGTTTTTCCATCATCTCCATGCGCTTGGCCATCATGTCGTCCTGACCCGCCATGCCCATGCCGCCTTTGCCGCCCATCATGCCCTTGCCGC
>CAYMUY010000035.1:812-47141 GCA_964393825.1 uncultured Thiobacillus sp.
ATTTGTCGCCCATGTCCATGCCGCCCTTGCCGGACATCATGCCCATGCCGCCTTTACCGCCCATCATGCCCTTGCCGCATTTGTCGCCCATGTCCATGCCGCCCTTGCCGGACATCATGCCCATGCCGCCTTTGCCGCCCATCATGCCCTTGCCACATTTGTCCCCCATGTCCATGCTGCCTTTGCCGGACATCATGCCCATGCCGGGCTTGCCCTCGGCCATCGGACAGTTGCGATTGGGGTCCTGCATCATGGCTTCCATGTCTTTCAACTGGGCTTCGATCAGCGCCTTGCGCTTCTCCGGGTCGGCGGTTTGATGGATCTCCCGCATTCGGGTGCGCATGGCCTGCATATCGATGGGTGTTGTCGCCGGCGCCGGTGTCGCATCGACATGATGTGCGGCATGCTCGTCTTTCACGGGGGCCTCGTCGGCCAGCGACATGCCGGCGGGAAGCATCAGGCCAGCGGCCAGGGCCAGAATCAGGGTGGAACGTTGCATCACTTTCATGAAAATCTCCTTGGGTGGGTCATTGAACAACTTCGAGTTGGGTGACGGTCAATTGGCCATTCACCCGATCGGCGAGAAATCGAACCTTGTCGCCGGGTTTGACCTGATCCAGCCAGGCGGGTTCGGTGACACGAAACACCATGGTCATGGCGGGCATGCCCAGGTTTTCCAGGGGGCCGTGGCGCAGCGTCAGCTTGCCTTGCTGCTTGTCCACCTTGCGCACCATGCCCTCGCTTTGCATGCTGCTCATGGCGGCGTGATCCATGGCGCCGTGACTCATGCCGGCGTGATTCATTTCGGCATGCAGGGGTGCGGCCAGCGCGAGGCCGAGAAAGAGACTGGTGAGCGTGCGTTTCATGGTTGCTCCTGTTGATCAGTAATGGGCGTAAGCGCGGGTCGAACCATCCGGGTTCACCAGCAACACGTCGTAGAGATCCTGGTGACTGCCTTGCTCCATGCCAGGCGAGCCGATCGGCATGGCGGGCACCACCAAGCCTCGGGCGCGGGGTTTTTCCTTCAGCAACCGCTTGATTTCTCGCGCCGGCACATGGCCCTCCACGACGTAGCCGTTGACCTCGGCGGTGTGGCAGGAGCCGTGGCCGGGCGGCACGCCGAGCCGGTATTTGTGTTGCACCACGTCGTCGGTGTTGTGGGCGCGGACCTTGAAACCATTGGCCTTGAGGTGATCCACCCATTTGTCGCAACAGCCGCAGGTGGGGCTCTTGTAGACATCGATGACGGGGGCGGTGGTGCCGGCCCAGGTTGTGGTGGCGATCCCGCCGACGAGCAGTATTTTGAACAGCGAGTTCATCACGGGGGGCTCCTCGATGAAGGTGAAGCCAGTCTGCGCCTCGCTCACCCACGACAAGCTGACGCGTGGATGACATTTCCGTCATGTTCCGGAAAGATGTCAGTGGCCACGGCCGGACGGTTTCACCACCTGCATGGTGTGATCGTCGGCGGCGGCCTCGGGTGTGGCCGCCTCCACCGACGCTGCCTGTCATGCCGGGCAACAGGGCGACGAGCTGTGCCCCCGGCTCGGAAAAAGCGCCCGAGCCGCCCCTGTGGGGCCAAGTCGGTCTTGGGGTGGCGCGCTAACCCCCGGCGTCCGGCGCCCTGGCGTCCTTGGGCTTCACGAAGCCGGGCCACAGCCGGTTCTCGGCATCGAGGTAGAGCAGTTCCATTTCCCGCAGTCGAAGCAGGTCACGCTGTCGCGTCTTCGGGTTGAGCTTGAGGTAGAGGCTCGTATACCAGGGGGCTTGCCGTATCGTCTCCAGCGGTAGCGGTCGGCCCTTGTCCAGCAGCTGGGAGGCGATGGTGTACTGCCGGGCGTTGATGCGCTTGTCGTCCAGCGCCCGGCGGATGGTGCTCTCGTAAAGTAGCATGGCGATGATCCGGTTGACCCGGTCGTGCAAGCCGTTGATGGTCTGGCGCATCCCGTCGAGGTGGAACGCGACAAACGCTTGGTTGGGCGCGGCTTGCTTCTTGTCCGCGGCCTTGCGGCAGCTGTTGAACAGGGTGAAGTAAGCGTCGATATTCGTCAGGTAATGGCGGGCCAAGGCAAAGGGGGCGTAGCGGTAACCCGCTGCTTGCAGCAGCGTGGCCTCGATGACCCGGCCCACACGGTCATTGCCATCCCAGAAGGGGTGAATCTGTTCGTAATAGAGGTGGACGAGGGGCGCCCGGATCAAGGCGGGGAGGCCCGCCTGTTCCAGCGTGCCATGCCACTCGATGAGGGCGTCGAGCAAGCGCTGGATGTCCTGGCCGTTCTGGGGAGGCTTGTAACGGCCGCCGTGGGCCTCGTCCCCGACGTAGGTGACGCGGTCTTTGGGGTTGTCTCGAAGCGCGCCGGGGCGGTTGTCCGGGTGGGGAATGGCCTGGGTGATCAGGCGGTGCGCCTCCAGGATGAATTCCCGGTTCAAGGTCCAGCCGGGCGTGCGCGCGGCGCGTTGCGACAGATCGTGGGCGGCTTTGATATTGACGGCGCGTTGCTGTTCCACCTCCTTGACGGTGGCGGGGTCGAGCGCCAGCACACTGGCGGTTTCGTCTTCGCTGAGCGTGCCGCCCTCGATGGTGTTGGTGCCGAACACGCCGCTGACCACGACCTCGCGCTCAAGTTGGCTGGCCACCTGGGACAGCGGCGAGGCGATGAAGCGCTCGTGGGCGTCCTCGACGCGCTGGAGCAGTAATTCGATCTGGCCCGGTTCGATGCCGGTCTGGAAGACAAAATGGCCGAAGCGCTGGGTTTCCACGCGAAGTGTCAGGGCGGAGAGCTCGGCGGGGGTATTGATGTCCATCAGAATGTCCAGTCGTTAACTGGCTATAAATATAACATTATCAACATGATACTGATTTATATAGATTTTCAATGTCGTTAATAATGTCCACTTGGTGTTCCATCATGATTCGTAGACCATCCCCCGTTTTCTGCCTGGCTTTCACGTCGCGGCGGCGGATAAGCGGCAATAATCACGGGAACCTTCCATCGGCCATCCCATGACTTCCAGATTGTTTGCCCTTCGCGTGGCGGCGCTAACCGCGATGTCCAGCCTCCAGGCTATCGCCGCGCAAACCGGGAAAATCGACCCCGATACCGGCGCGGCCACTTGGGAAACCCGGGCCCATGGCGTCACCCTCTCGCTTACCCAGATCCTGCCGAACCAGGCGCGGGCGTTTTATCTCAATCGCGGTTTCCCTCCAGAGGCGGTGGAACCCTACGCCACCGCCTGCGTATACATGACCGTGTTGCGCAACGATGCCGCGCCCGGCGAAGTGAGTTTTCGCCTGGCTGATTGGGCTGTGCAAAGCGCGGGCAGCGAACGTCCACCCCTCGCCGTCGAAGGCTGGATGGCGCAATGGCGGGAAATGGGTCTGACGGATGCGGCGCAGATCGCCTTTCGCTGGGCGCAGTTTCCGCCGGAGCAGGAGTATGCCGTCGGCGAGTGGAACCAGGGCATGCTGACCACCGGCCTGCCGCCCGGCAGCCGTTTTGACCTGACCGCACGCTGGACGGTGGCGGGAAAAATCTTTGAAGGAAAGCTGGAAAATGTCGTTTGCGCGCATTGAAACCGGAATGAAACGCGGCCTGGCCGCGTTGCTGCTTTACAGCATGGCCGCCTTCTCCAGCGTGGCCGCCGACTTGCCGCCATTGACTCATGGCCTGACCCCCATCGCCGAACCCCAGCCCGCGCCGGCGCTGATCCTGGCTGACATGGACGGCAAGATGCACGACCTGGCCGATCTCAAGGGCAAGGTCGTGGTGGTCAATTTCTGGGCGACCTGGTGCCCGCCCTGCCGTCGTGAAATGCCCTCGCTGGAACGCCTCAACCAGCAGTTCCAGTCGCGCGGCCTGGCGGTGCTGGCGGTGGACGTGGGCGAAGACGCCGACACCGTATTCGCCTTCACCGGCCAACTGGAACCGGCGCCCACGTTTCCATTACTGCTGGATCGCGACTCGCGGGTCATGCAGCGCTGGAAAGTGAAAGGGCTGCCGACCACCTTCGTCGTCGATGCCATGGGAAAGGTAATTTTTCGCGCCGTGGGCGGGCGGGAGTTCGATCACGACGAGGTGATCAGGCAATTGATGCCTTCTCTTCCGTAGTTGGAGGAGAACCTTGGTATTCAGTCATGCTGCATGCAGGTTCACCGATGTCATTCTTGAGGCAGCACATCAGTGGACATGACCCGAATGGTCATGGGCGCTTGTTGCTGGCATGGCCGGCAGCGCAGGTTGACCACCATGCGTGTGCCCGTCGCTGGCTTCGACCTGGGCGCGGTACTGCTCGGGTGTGAGTTCCGGCAAGCGTCCCAGGAAGGCGGTCAGATCCCAGATGGCGGCGTCCTCCATGCCGCCTTTCGACCAGGCGGGCATGCCGGAGGCCTTGATGCCGTGCTTGATGATCCAGAAACGGCGGGCGGCGTCCCCCTTTGTCGATTCGGTGAGGTCAGGCGGCGTGGGGTAGAGGCCCAGACGTATCTCCGAGTTGTCGATCCCGGGTTCGAGATGGCAACCGGCGCACATGGCGGCGTAATTGCCCGCACCACGGCGCACGCGTTCACCGTCATGCAAATCAGTCGGCGGCGTGATCGCGTCACTGCGGCGGGCAATGGCGCGCTCGCGCGCCACTTCCAGCAGGCGATAGACCAGCGGGCTGTGCGGTGTGTCGGCCGCCACATCGACCACGCCGGAGTACAACACAGCCGCCCCGGTTGCCGCCGCGATCCCCAACGTGCCGAGGATACCGATCCAGAGTGTGTTCATCGCAATCATGCCGGCCGGCTCATCAATGATGATGATGGCCGGACGGTTTCACCGCGTTTAGGGTGCTTTCGTCGGCGGCGGGGCCGGGGTGGCGTTCGGCTTGCAGCGGTTCGCCGGTCCATTCCCGGGCCAGCGTGCCCTCGGGGTGCTTGTACCAGCCGGGGTCCGAGTAATCGCCCGGTTTCACGTCGTCGTGCACCTTGACCACGGTGAACATGCCGCCCATCTCGATGGGGCCGTACTGGCCCCAGCCGGTCATCATGGGCAGGGTGTTGTCGGGCAGGGGCATTTCCATCGCACCCATTTCCGCCATGCCGGCGGAGCCCATTTCCATGTAGTCGGGCAGCAGCTTGCTGATCTTTTCGCTGACGGCGCGCTGGTCGACGCCGATCATGGTCGGCACGTCGTGGCCCATGGCGTTCATGGTGTGGTGCGACTTGTGGCAATGGAAGGCCCAGTCACCCGGGTTGTCGGCGACGAACTCGAAGGCGCGCATCTGGCCGATGGCCACATCCGTGGTCACCTCCGGCCAGCGCGCCGATTTCGGCACCCAGCCGCCGTCGGTGCCGGTGACCTCGAAGTTGACGCCGTGCAGGTGCAGCGGGTGGTTGGTCATGGTCAGGTTGCCGGAGCGGATGCGCACCCGGTCGCCGGTGCGGCACACCAGCGGATCGATGCCGGGGAAGACGCGGCTGTTCCAGCACCACAGGTTGAAGTCCAGCATGGTGTTGATCCTGGGCGTGGCGCTGCCTGGATCGATGTCGAAGGCGTTGAGCAGGAACACGAAGTCGCGGTCGACGCGCATGAATTCCGGATCTTTCGGGTGGACGATGAGCAGGCCCATCATGCCCATGGCCATCTGCACCATCTCGTCGGCATGGGGGTGATACATGAAAGTGCCGGAGTGCTTCATCTCGAATTCATAGACGAAGGTCTTGCCCGGCTGGATCTGCGGCTGGGTCAGGCCACCCACCCCATCCATGCCGTTGGGCAGGATGATGCCGTGCCAATGAACGGCGGTGTGCTCGGGCAGCTTGTTGGTGACGAAGATGCGCACCCGGTCGCCCTCGACGCACTCGATGGTGGGGCCGGGGCTGGAACCGTTGTAGCCCCAGAGGTTGGCGGTCATGCCCGGCGCCAGTTCGCGTACCACCGGCTCGGCGACCAGATGGAATTCCTTGACGCCATCCTTCATGCGCCAGGGTAGCGACCAGCCGTTGAGGGTCACCACCGGGTTGTAGGGCCGACCCGCATGGGGATGCAGCGGCGGCTGGGTGGCCGGGTCGGTAAAGATGGGGGCTTCGGGCAGGCTGGCGGCTCCGGCCTTGCTGACCAGGCCGGCACCGAGGGGGGTTACACCCAGCGCGGCGGCGCTGGTGCCACGCAGAAATTGTCGGCGATCCATGGGGCGCTCCTGTTAGTGGCCGCCGCCGGCTTCGGCGGACATGGCTGGGGTGGCGGAGAGGGTGATGCCACCGCCGCCGCTGCCGTTGAGGCTCATTTGCAGCTGGCTTTCCGCGACCCAGAAGTCCTTCTGGGCCTGGATCGCGGCGTTGACACTGGCGACCTGCTGGCGCGCGTCGGCCAGGAGTTCCCAGACACCGATCAGCATGCCGTTGTAGCGCAGCAGGGTTTCCTCGGAGATGCTTTTCCGCAGCGGCACGATTTCGTCGCGGTAACGCCGCGCCAGATCGAAAGCGGTGCGGTAGGCGCCATAGCTGTCGCGCACTTCCGATTCCGCGTTCACCGCGATCTCGGCCACCTGGTGCATGGCCTGCGTGTAGAGGGCCTCGGCCTTGGCGGTGCGCGCGTCACCCCAGTCGAAGATGGGCAAGACCAGTTCGATCTCGTAGCCGCGCGTATTCGCGGCGCCGGTCGCGCTCTTGTTCAGGTAGCTCGCGTCCAGCACATTGACGAAACGGGTGGAGCGGGTGAGGCCGAGACTCTTCGCCAGGCCCTCGATTTCCAGCCTGGCCATGCGCAGGTCGAGACGGCTTGCCATGGCCCTGTTCACGATGCCCTGTTCCGGCAGCGGGCTGGCGGGTAGATCGGGCAGACGCTCGGGCAGGGTGAACTGGCGCTGGCTACCGGACAGGCCCAGCAGGCGGATCAGGCGTTCACGCGCGTTGGCTTCATTTTGTCGGGCGCGCGCCAGTTCGGCGCCCATCTCGGCATGCAGCAACTGCTCGCGTTGCAGGCGCAGCTTGCTGAAGTTGCCTACCTCCGCCATGCGCTTCGCCAGGTCGGCGGCGGCCTCGGCGGCACCACCGGCCGCGGCCTGATATCTCGTCGCCTGTCGCGCCGCCACCGCTTCGAACCAGGCCTGGCGCGTGGCCTGCGCCAGGCGCAGGGTGTCGTTGGCGACGGCAAGCTGGGTGGCCTCGAAACGGCGTCGCTCGATCTCGCTGCGGGTGGACAGGGTGAGCAGGCCCATCAGATCGAACATGAACTTCCGCTCGAACTCCACCTCGCCACCACCCGCCTGGCGGCCGAAGCTGAAACCGGGGTTGTGCATGCGGCCGGCCTGAACCAGATCGGCCTCGGCGATGCCCAGTCCCGCCAGGCTGGCTTGCAGGCCGCGATTGTTGAGGATGGCGATCCTGACCGCGCTGTCCGCGTTCAGGGGTTCCGCCAGCAGGCGTTTCACCTCGTCCGCGACGCGGCTGGAATCCTGTTCCGTGCGAGTGGGTTCGGGCGCGATCGCCATCCGTTCCCGGGTGATGTCCGCCACCTTGTCTAGGCCGCCGTCCGGGCTGAAGGAGGCGCAGCCCCCGAGCACGGTGATGCCCAGCAAGAGGGCCGTAAGTTTGTGTGGGGGTGGGGTCATTGCGCTCCTCCATGGCGGGCGTGGCCTCCAGGCCGTGCGCCGATGCCCCGCATGATGACCAACGGTCACCGACACCCGGCTGACGGGAAGATGACAAACTTGTCATGGAACAGCCCCTACGCGCTGCGCCCGTTTCCCCGAAGGCAGCGGTCAGTTCCTTCGGGCGGCCGCGCGGAACGGACCTGTGTGTCCGCGCCGGTCTGTGGCAGCATGGCCGACGCTACGGTCATGAAACGAGGTCAAGCGTTTGAAAATCCTCATCGTCGAAGACGAGCCCAAGACGGGCGACTACCTGAAGCAGGGCCTTGGCGAGGCCGGCTTGATCGTCGATCTCGCCCGCGATGGCTGGGAGGGCCTGGAACTGGCCCGCTCGGGGCCTTACGACCTGCTGATCCTGGACGTGATGTTGCCCGGGCTCGATGGCTGGCAGGTGCTCGCAGGCCTGCGCCGGGCCGGAGTGGAGACGCCGGTGTTGTTCCTGACCGCGCGTGACCAGGTCGAGGACCGGGTCAAGGGCCTGGAACTGGGTGCCGACGACTATCTGGTCAAGCCATTCGCATTCGCCGAACTGCTCGCGCGGGTGCGCACCCTGCTGCGCCGGGGGCGGAGCGGCCTGGAGCCGACCGTGCTGAAAGTCGCCGACCTGGAACTCGACCTGCTGCGCCGCCGGGTCAGCCGCGGTGGCGACCGGATCGACCTGACCGCCAAGGAATTCGCCCTGCTGGAACTGTTCATGCGCCGCGCCGGCGAGGTGCTGCCGCGCTCGCTGATCGCCTCCCAGGTCTGGGACATGAATTTCGATTCCGACACCAACGTGATCGATGTCGCCGTGCGGCGTCTGCGCGGCAAGGTGGATGAGGGCCACGCGCCCAAGCTGATCCATACCGTGCGCGGCATGGGGTATGTGCTGGAAGCGGCCAGGGAAGACGCGGCGTGCTGAAATCCTTTTCCCTGACCAGTCGCATCAGCCTGCTCTTCGCGGTGGCCGCCGCGGTGGTGTTGCTAGCCACTGGCGCCTTCCTGTCGCGGGCGGTGGAACAGCATTTCGTGGAAAGCGACCGCCATGAATTGCAAGACCACCTGGAACTGGTCCGGCATCTCCTCGAACGCGTGGACAGCCCTCAGGCCTTCGATCACCTGCCGCAAAGGCTCGATGACGCCCTGGTCGGCCACCATGGCCTGGCCGTCGCGCTGGTGGATGCGCGCGAGCGGATCTGGTTCGCCACCGCCGGTGGCGGCTTTCCCCACGCCCTGTTGCGCCAGGAAAACTGCGCTGGCCCGGCGGCGTCGGTGCGCTGTCTGGACGGTGGCCTGCGGCAATGGCGCCAGGCGGGCCATGATTATCGCGGCATGGTGGTGCCGCTGCGCGCGGGCAACGGGGAGTGGCTCAAGGTGGCGCTGGCACTCGACATCCACCATCACGAACTGTTCATGAGCCGCTTCCACGAGCAACTGGGTATCGCCATGGCGCTGGCGGCGCTGGTGACCGCGCTCCTGGGATGGGCGGCGACCCGGCGCGGCCTGGCACCCTTGCACCGGGTCACGGATCTGGCGGCCGGCATTTCCGCCGAGCATCTGGCCAGTCGTTTGCCGACGGCGGGGCAGCCGGCGGAATTGCAACCCCTGATCGCGTCGTTCAATGCCATGCTGGAGCGGTTGGAAGCATCGTTCCAGCGCCTGTCGGCGTTCTCCGCCGACATTGCCCACGAACTGCGCACACCAGTGTCCAATCTGCTCACCCAGGCGCAGGTCACGCTTGGACGCGCGCGTAGCGCGCAGGCCTACCGCGAGGCCCTGCAATCGAGTTGCGAGGAATACGAGCGGCTGGCGCGGATGATCGGCGACATGTTGTTCCTGGCGAAGGCGGACAACCAGCTGCTCGTTCCCAGCCGCGAAGCGGTGGACCTGGCGCGCGAGGCGCGAGAACTCATCGAATTCCACGGCATCGTCGCCGATGAAAAAAACGTCCATCTGATTCTTGATGGGGCGGCGACCGTGGCGTGCGATCGCCTGATGCTGCGTCGTGCCCTGTCCAATCTGTTGTCGAACGCCATTCGTCATTGCGCCGCCGGTGGCGAAGTGGCGGTCCGCCTGAAGGGCGGGGAGGGTGTCGCGGTGGTCAGCGTCGAAAACCCCGGCGACATCGCTGCCGAACATCTGCCGCGGCTGTTCGACCGTTTCTATACCGGTGATCCGGCACGCCGCCATGGCGGAGAAGGCACGGGTCTCGGCCTCGCCATCGTCCGCTCCATCGTCGTGGCGCACGGCGGCACGATCACAGCGGTTTCGCAAGGCGGACGCAGCCGTTTTGTCATTCGCCTGCCAACGGGAGATCAGGGCGCGGGGTTGGGGATGTCGAGATGAATCGCTTCGATGCCCTGCAATGCTTCCGGGGCCAGCACCGTCGCGGCCGCCTCCAGATCCTCGCGCAGTTGTACGAGGCTGGTGGCGCCGAGGATCATGGCGCCGACGCACCAGCGGCCATGGACGAAGGCCAGCGCCAGCTGCGTCGGCGTCAGTCCGTGCCGCTCTGCCAGCGCCACATAGGCCGTCAGCGCCTTCGCCGTATTGGCTTTGCGGTAGCGGGCGGTGAAGTCGGGAAACAAGGTTGCCCTGCCCGCGGCGCCCGGGTCTTTCAAGTATTTGCCGCTGAGATGGCCGAAGCCCAGGGGCGAGTAGGCCAGCAGGCTGACGCGTTCCCGGTAGCCGATTTCCGCCAGACCGTTCTCCCAGGTGCGGTTGAGCAGGCTGTAGGCGTTCTGCACCGAAACTGGTCGCGGCAACCCCAGTTCGTCGGCCAGGCGCAGGAACGTCATCAGTCCCCAGGGAGTTTCGTTGGATAGCCCCCAGTGGCGCACCTTGCCTTCCCGGATGAAGCCGGCCAGGGCTTCCAGGGTCTCCCGCAGCGGCACGCTCTCCCGCTCCTGACCGGGGTCGAAGTGATAGCCGCCGAACATCGGCACGTTGCGATCCGGCCAGTGCAGTTGGTAGAGGTCGAGGTAATCGGTTCGCAGCCGCGTCAGCGACCCCTCCAGCGCCTGGCGCAGGTTGTCGCGGCTGAAATGCTGATGTCCCCCGCGTATCCACGCCATGCCCCGCGCCGGCCCGGTCGCCTTGCTGGCCAGCACCACCCGGTCGCGTGGTTGCCGCGCCAGCCAGGTGCCCACGTAGCGCTCGGTCAGGCCGCTGGTCTCCGGCCGCGCCGGCACCGGATACATCTCGGCGGTATCGATGAAGTTCACGCCCCGCTCGAAGGCGAAATCGAGTTGCGCGTGGGCTTCGGCCTCGCTGTTCTGCTGGCCGAAGGTCATGGTGCCCAGGCCGACACGGGAAACCCGCAGGTCGCTGTTGCCGAGCAGGGTGGATGGCATGGCTGTCCTCGCTTGGGTCTGGTCCGCTCAGGGGCCGACGGCGACGATTGTCCTTGAATTCCGTGGCGCTTCAATCCCCGCACTGATGTCGCGCGAGGCGTATTGCTCCGCGATTTCCCGCATCAGGGCCGCCGAATCGATGGGCTTGGACAACAGTGTCCAGCGCGGGGCGGGTGCCGTCGGGGTGGCCTCGATATGGGTTTCGCCGGTCAGCAGGATCGCCTTGACCGGCCGTCCGGCCCGCTGTTCGATGCGGTCGAGCAACTGGATGCCGTTCAAGCCTGGCAGCCGGTAGTCCACGACATAGACATCCGCGTGTTCGATGCGGGGATCGGAGAGGGCCTGTTCCGCGCTGGCGAACAGGCTGACCTCGACACCATAGGCGCTGAGCGAGAGTTCGAGCGCCTTCGCCGCCATGACATCGTCCTCGATGACCGCTACATATTTGGCGCGGAGCCGGGCAGGGGGCTCGCTTCCGGTCTCCGGCTGGCCTGCCGACGGCTGTGCGTCCAGTTCCGGTGCCGGGGCCAGCGGTACGCTGACCCCGAATGTCGAGCCTTTGCCCAGGCGGGAACGGCAGCTGATGCGGGTGCCGAGGATGCCCTCCACGCGTTTGGCGATGACCAGGCCGAGTCCCAGTCCATTGGCCCGGTCGCGCTGCGGGTTGCCGACCTGGAAATATTCATTGAATACCGTGTCGATATGCTCCGGCGCGATGCCGATGCCGGTATCCCAGACCTGGATGAGCACATGGTCGCGCCGGCGCCGAAGACTGATGAGCACACCGCCACGTTCGGTGTACTTGATCGCGTTGTCGATGAAGTTGCGCAGCAGGCTGTAAAGGAGGTGTGCGTCCGTGAACAGCATCAACTCAACCCGGGGAAAGAAAAACTGGAAGCGCAGGCCCTTGGCCAGGGCCAGGGGGGCAAACTCGGCCTCGATCTTGCGTAGCAGTTCCTCGGCTGAAACGATGGCGGGGTGGGGGACCACGGTGCCGCCATCCAGCCGCGAGACATCGAGCAGGGTGTTCAGGATTTCGGCCAGATTGCGCGTTGACAGAGTCAGGTAGTCCGTGATGCGGCGCTGCTCGGCCGTCAGCGGGGTGGCTGACAAGGCATCCTGGAACAGGCGCATCGCGTGGATGGGTTGCCGCAGGTCGTGGCTGGCGGCGGCGAGAAAACGCGATTTCGCGGTGTTGGCCGCGTCCGCTGCGTTCTTGGCGGCCAGCAGTTCGGCCGTGCGTTCAGCGACCAGTTGCTCCAGTTCCGCCTGTTGCCGTTGCTGCGATTTCCTGCCGGCCTCGACTTCCGCGAGCAGATCATTGAAGTTTTGGACCAGGTCGCCGATCTCGTTGTCGGCGGCGGGGATCTTCCTGGGAAGGAAGTCTTGCCGCAGACGTGCGTCGTTGGCCGCTTCCGCCAGCATGCGGACTGGCAGGATGATGCGGGAGAGGAAGCGCATGGCGAGGATCAGTGCCAGCAGACCGGCACTGATCGCGACCATGAAGGTGATGGCGACCGAGCTCAGGTAGGTCTGCCAGTAGCTTTCGAGCCGGGCCTGGACGAAGACCGTGCCGACGGATGCATCGTCGACCATGATGGGCAGGTGGAGGATGGCCGTGTCGGCCAGCGGCATGATGTCCTCGTTGCCTGGCCCGCCATGGGGTAGCGTGGCCGGGAGCAGACGGACGTTGCCGTAGCTGGCGAGCCGGCCGCCTTCTTGCGTGTACAGCGCCGCGGCCTCGATCTCCGGATAGGCTTCGAGCATGCGCAGTTCGGTACGCGCGGCGCCGGCATCCTGGAACACCACCGCCGCACTGGCGGCGGTTCCGGCGGCATTGGCGGCGGCGGTGAGGCTGCGCCGGATATCCCCGCGCACGTTGTCGAGCAGGATCAGGGCGTTGCTGAGCAGGGCCAGGACGATGCCCACGATGACGACGGCCACGATCAGCCAGGCGAGCGGGTAACGGATCGAGCGGCGATCGAACAAAGCGCCGGCGCGAGCCATTTTATTCATGCACCTGGCGCGCCAGGCGCAGCAACTGGGGTGCGAAGTGGACGCCGGCGCGGCGCCCCTCGGCAAGATTGATGTCGAAGCGGATGCCATCATGACGCACGTCGATCTCGACCATGCCGTTGTCCCGGACGAAGCCCGCATAGGCGCTGATGGTGAGCGCCTGGCGCAGCGCGGGGTGATCCATCGCTTCCCGCCAGTGTGGGCGCGAATCGACGAAAAACACGTTGCATTCGCTGCTCTGCGGGCCGAGGTCGATGACGACCAGTTCCCTGCCGCCGATGCGGCGGCCGCTCAGGGCGGCCAGGGCCTCTTCCTGTTTCTGGTCGCGCACATCGAGGCACATGCGCAGGCTGGCTGAAATTCTAGCCTGGCCCTCGAGCGGGAACTCGGTGAACTTGAGGAAATTGAACACCATCGCCGCCAGCACCGACTGTTCGGTCGGCAAGTCGCGCGCCACTGCCAACGGGCAATGACACGCCAGTCCGCACAGCAATACCAGGAAGCGGGCACGTACGACAGCCTTGGATGGGGCGAACCGCATGGGTGCCCTCAGAATCGGTAGGTCAATTCAGCGTGGAAGCTGCGCCCGGGCAAGGGCAGGTTGTCGGGGATGGCGGCGCTGCTGTATTCCCGGGCATCCACGTCGAACAGGTTGCGGATCGATGCGGCAAATTCCCAATCCGCGCGATGGAAATGGCGAATCGTGGTGTCCAGCAAGGCATAGGCATTCAACGGCGCGCGTGGATTGCCGGCGGCAAGCGGGCGTGCTCCGATCCAGTTGGCCTGGATGTTCCAGTTCCAATTGGGATCGAAGGCCCAGTCCGTGCGCAAATAGGCTTTCCGCGCCGGCACGGAATTGAATTCAACGGTTTCTTTCCGACGGGTCAGGTTGCCGGAAAGCCTGAATGTCTTTGTCGCCTGCCATTGGGCCTCGATCTCGATGCCATGCGCCGTGTTGTGACCGGCATTCTGGAATTGGTTGGATGCATCGGGGGCAATGAGGTCGGATTGGACAAAACGATAAAAATCGACATCCAGTTTCAAATTGCGGGTGGCCGCGTAGTCAAAGGACAATTCCCAGGTCTTCGTGCGTTCCGGGATGAGATCCGGGTTCGGTTTGGTGGCGGCAGTCGGGGCATACAACTCCAGAAAGGAGGGAGCCCGGAACGCCTCGCCGTAGATCAGTTTGCTGGTGAGCCTGTCCGTGCTCTGCCAGACCAGGGCCAGGCGCGGGTTCAGCGAACCGCCGAAATCGGAGTACTGGTCATAACGCGCCCCGGCGGTGAGTTCCAGGTCATTGGCCAGGGTCCAGACGTCCTGAAGGAACACATAGCTGTTGTGGCGGGCCTTCTCCGGCGCGAAGGCGTAGGGCGTATCCGAGACATCGACCAGGGCACTGCCCGCAACGATGGGGTTGCCGTCCGGCCCGGTACCCAGGTTGAGCCATTGCTCGACCCGGGCCAGCTTGTCGGTCTTGTAGCCACCTCCGACCCGGACGGCATGCTGGCTGAAGCCGGTATAGAGGCCGCTGGCCTCGAAGCTCAGACCGTGTTCGCTTGAACTCATGCGGTTGATGTAGCCGTCCGGATAGGTGCCGGTCGCGTCCGTGTAGCCGGGAGGACGTTCCTGGAACCCTCGACCCGACGAGTAGGACAGCTGGTGGTGACGCAGTTGCGCGTTCAGACCCCAGTTCGGCGCGAACTGGTCGTTGTTGTAGAGCAGCGCGAGGTCGTGGCGCTGGTCGCGCCCCTGGGTCGTGGGGTCCAGCACGGCGGCTCCGGTCAGGCCGATTTCGAGGTTGTCGTGGCCCATATGATCGGCAAGCAGGCGCCAGTTGCCCCTGGCAATGGAGAGGTGGAGGTCCTGGCCGTCCCAGCCAAAGCGGGCCTGGCCGGGCGCATGGGAGACCAGGGTGCCAGAGCTGGCGTCCTTGCTGGTCTGGCCATCGACGGCGATGAACGGGGCGTGGCCATCGGTATGCGACAGTTCCGCCGTGAAGGCGATGTCGAAACCGTTCCATTTCGTCCCATGCCGCAGCCAACCGGCCTGGCTGTCGAAATGGCCGAGGCGCGCGCCCACCTCGGATTGTTCGATACGGCCGGCGGTGCGGGTGATGACATTGATGACGCCGGCCGAGGCGTCCGAACCAAATAGCGCGGAGCCGGGCCCGCGGATGATTTCGACGCGCTCGATCATGCTGATGGGCAGGCCTTTCCAGAAAATGCCGGCGTTCCAGACCAGGTCCTTGAGCGGTGCGCCATTGAGCATCAGCAGCGTATGGGCGCCAGAGGCGCCGCGAAAGGTGATTTGCGGCCTGAACCCGAACAGATTGGCCCTGACGTAAATGCCGGGCACGCTTTGCAATATTTCCGTGAGATTGGTCGCGCCGGTGGCGCGGATGTCATCCGCGGTAATGACGGAAACCACCGACGGTGCGCGCGATAGCGTCTGTTCCGTATTGGTGGAGATCTTGACCCTGAGCGACATCAATTCATCCATGCTCAGCATGAGCAACCTCTCCAGCCCCGCATTGTTATCCGCTTGCGCGGTGTTCCCCAGCGACACTGACAGAATGGCGATGGCTGCGATCAGGCGCTTCATTCCCCGGCTCCAATGTGATGCGTCAGTCACTTTTTTTCGGCGCGGCAATCTTACACCGGCGATCCATTTTCGCTACGTTCGGCACATTCGCGCCGAGGCCGCCCTTGTTATGATGGCTCCCACCCATTCCACCCAGGACCGTCGCACATGTTCGAAAACCTCCCGTCATTCCTGCTGCAGTGGGCCGTCATGTCGCTGTCGCTGTGGGTCGTAAGCCATGTGTTCGACGGCATCCGCTTCGCGGATACCCCTTCCCTGGTCGTGTCCGCCCTGCTGCTGGGCTTTGCCAATACCCTCGTCAAGCCGTTGTTGATCCTGCTGACCCTGCCGCTGACCCTGCTGACACTGGGATTCTTTTTGCTGGTCATCAATGCCCTGATGTTGTTGCTGGTGTCGTCGCTGGTGCGTGGTTTCACGATTTCCGGATTCTGGACCGCCTTTTTCGCGAGCATGTTCATCGCGGTGCTGGGTTTCCTGATGGAGATGATGCTCGGCGACGGCGGCACCCGTTGGCACCTGACGGGAAGTGGCCGCTGGGTCTGAGCTGCCGTTTGCGTTCGAGGGTCAGTCGTGGCCGGCGGTGCAGTCGACATGGCGCTGCAGCCAGAACTCCAGCAAGGCCAGGTGCCAGAGCTTGCTGCCCTGGATGCGGGTGTGGTGCTGCTCCGGTTCGGCCAGCAGGCGTTCGACGTAGCCGCGCTGATAGAGGCCACGCTCGCGGCAGGCGCGTGAGTCGAGGATGTCGCGCATGAATTCGAGGAAGTCGCCGCGCACGTATTTCAACGCCGGCATCGGGAAATAACCTTTCTTGCGGTCGATCACGCTGTCCGGCAGCAGGCCGCGCGCGATCCGCTTGAGCACATGCTTGCCGCCCGAGGCGAGCTTCAGCTCCGGCGGCATGCTGGCGGCCAGTTCCACCAGTTCGTGGTCCAGGAACGGTACCCGTGCTTCCAGGCCCCAGGCCATGGTCATGTTGTCCACCCGTTTCACCGGGTCGTCGGTGATCAGCATGGTGGTGTCCATGCGCAGCACCTGGTCGAGGAATTCGTCGGCGCCAGCCTCGTTCAGGCGCGCCTCGATCATGGCGGCGGTGTGGTCCGGGCCCTGCCAGGCCGGCGCCAGCATGCTCTGCATTTCGTCGTGATCACGGTCGAAATAATGACGGCGGAAGCGTTCCAGCGGCGAGCCGGCGGTCTCGCCCTGCATGCGCCCGTACCAGTAGTAGCCGCCGAAGACCTCATCGGCGCCCTGGCCGCTCTGCACCACCTTCACCGTCTTCGCCACCTGTTCGGAGAGCAGGTAGAAGGCGACGGCATCCTGGCCGACCATGGGCTCGGCCATGGCGTCGACCGCTTCCGGCAGGCGCAGGAGCACTTCGCTGTTGGCGATGCGGTACTGGTGATGGCGGGTGCCGTAATACGCGGCGACGGCGTCGGAATACTCGAACTCATGGCCGGATTCCTCCGGCTGGTCCTCGAAGCCGACCGAGAAGGTGAGCAGGTCGCGTTCGCCCTGTTCCGCCAGCAGCGCCACCAGCAGGCTGGAGTCGAGCCCGCCGGAGAGCAGGACGCCGACTTTCACGTCGGCGATGGCCAGGCGTTTCTTCACGGCGCGCTTGAGGCTGGCGTGGATGGCTTCGGTCCACTCGGTCTCGTCCATGGGGCTCGCGGGGCGCCGCGCGCTCAGTCGCCAATACGGGGTTTCCCGGGCCCCGCCACGCGGGTCGATCACGAGGCTACAGGCTGGCGACAGCTTGCGGATTCCGGCGAGCACGGTGCGCGGTGCCGGCACCACCGCATGCAGGGTGAAATGGTGATGCAGCGCGACCGGGTCGAGCTGGCGGTCGATGTCCCCCGCAGCCAGCAGGGCCTGGACGCTGGATGCGAAACGCAGTCGTTGCGCGGTCAGGCTGTAGTAGAGCGGCTTGATGCCGAGACGGTCGCGGGCGAGGAACACGGTCTGGCAGCGGGCATCGTGGATGGCGAAGGCGAACATGCCGGCCAGTCGCGGCAGGCAGTCCTCGCCCCATTCGGCATAGGCGCGCAGGAGCACTTCGGTGTCGCCGTCGGAATGGAAGCGGTGGCCGCGGGCCAGAAGTTCGGCGCGCAGTTCCGGGTAGTTGTAGATGGTGCCGTTGAAGACCAGGGTGAGGCCGGTTTCGGGGTCATGCATCGGCTGCGCCGAGCGGTCGGACAGATCGATGATGGCCAGGCGGCGATGCCCGAATGTCACCGGGCCTTCGCCCCAGAACCCCTCGGCATCCGGTCCGCGCCGCGCCAGGCGGTGGGTCATGCGTTGGAGGATTTCGCGCGAGGGCGTCAGGCCATCGAAACGGAATTCGCCAGCTATGCCGCACATGGAAAAGCTCGCGGGGGATGTGGGCGCCTAGACATACAGCGGCTCCTCCTCCATCAGCGCGACCTGCTCGCGCAGTTCGAGGATGCGTTCCTGCCAGTAATGCGGCGTATCGAACCAGGGGAAGGCGGCGGGAAAGGCGGGGTCGTCCCAGCGACGGGCCAGCCAGGCGGCGTGGTGGATGAGGCGCAGGGTCCGCAGGGCTTCGATCAGGTGCAGCTCGCGGCGGTCGAATTCGGCGAAATCCTCATAGCCGGCCAGCACGTCGGAGAGTTGCCGGGTCTGGCTGCCACGGTCGCCGGAGAGCAGCATCCAGAGATCCTGCACCGCCGGTCCCATGCGGCTGTCGTCGAAGTCGACGAAGTGCGGGCCATCCTCCGTCCACAGCACGTTGCCGGCGTGGCAGTCGCCATGCAGGCGCAGGTGCGCGACCTGGCCCGCGCGCGCGTAGCAATGGCGCACGCCCCGCAAAGCCTGTTCCACCACGCTTTGCCAGGCCGGCAGCAGATCGGCCGGTAACCAATCCCCGGCCAGGATGAAATCGCGTGATTGCTCGCCAAAGCTGGC
Organism: uncultured Thiobacillus sp.; assembly: GCA_964393825.1. Lineage (GTDB taxonomy): Bacteria > Pseudomonadota > Gammaproteobacteria > Burkholderiales > Thiobacillaceae > PFJX01. The sequence goes on from CAYMUY010000035.1 coordinate 19,319, forward strand.
GATGTCGAGGGTAGGGCGGTGGCGGTAGGGTGCCAGGGCGCCGACGGCGTGGATGCGGCCGATGAAACGGCCCATCCATTCCAGGGTGTCGGCGCTGTCGAATTCCGGCATGCGACCGCCCCGGCGTGGGTAGGCGGCGAAGAGAAAACCCGCGTGGCTGTGCAGCGTGGCGCCATCCGTTAACCGGAGCGGCGCCACCACCGGCAGTTCGCGTCCGGCCAGGTCCAGGGTGAAGTCGTGTTCCTCCTGGATGGCGGCGGCACTCCAGCGCCCGGGGCGGTAGAACTTCACCACCAGCGGCGGCCCCTCGTCCATGCCGACCTGATAGACGCGATTCTCGAAACTGTTGAGGGCGAGCAGGCGGCCATCCGGCATCAGGCCGACCCCGTCGAGCGCATCGAGCACGGTGTCGGGGGTCAGGGTGGCGTAGGGGGTCGGTGAGGCTGGGATGGACATGCCGCCATTGTAGGGGCGCGGGCTGGGTTAAGCGTAGCGTGGTCAATCCTCGGGCCTGCACCGCCGCGGCTGAGGACAGGCCTGGGCCGCCGCCATGCCCGGCCGGCAGCGCACCTGCGTCTTGCTCAAGTCAATATCAGGGGTTGAACTCGCGCAACTGCCGACAGTTCAGGACCGTGATGGTGCGGCCCTTGACCTTGATCAGGCCGCTGTCGGCGAGGTGGCCAAGGACGCGGGAGAGGGTTTCCGGGGCGAGGTTGAGTTGCGAGGCGATGGTCTGCTTGCTGGCGGGGAGGTGGATGTCGTAGGGCCCCTCCTCGAAGGCGGGCAGGGACTGGTTGAGAAAACACACCACACGCTGCGCGCTGCTGCGCAGGGTGCAGCTTTCCATGTCGTCGAGCAGTTCGTGGAGACGTACGGAAAGGCTGGCAAGCATCTTGCGCGAGAGTTGGGGGCTCGCGTCCATCGCCTCAAGCAGGGTGCGTTTGGCGATCAGCAGAACGATGCTGTCCACCGTGGCCTGCGCCGAGACCGGGTAGGGGCGTTCGAGAAACAGGACCGCTTCGCCGAAGGTGCTGCCGGGGCCACACATGTGAACGACCTTTTCCGAGCCGTTCGCCGAGGGCAGGGCGAGCTTGACCTGGCCCATCACCAGGACATGCATGCCATCCGCCATGTCCCCCTTCTGGAACAGCACCTCGTGCTTTCTGGCGCGGAATTCCCGGCTGCCGGTGGCGATCAGCTGCAATTCGTCCACGCTCAAGCCGCGGAACAGAGGCTGGCGGGACAGGATTTCTGCGACGGAGTGGCGGGTTTCCTGGATCAAGGGCGGTTCCTCTTGTGTGCGGCGCGATTAATACACTTAAAGCGTGTATCAAACTTGATCATTGTCAAAGTAAATAAAGGATAGCGAGGTCAGGATTTGCAGCACGTCTAACCCGAAGGAGGAAGACCGTGAATTTGTCAGGCATTTTGGTGATGGCCAAACCGGAGAGCCAGGAGCAGGTGGTCGCAGCTCTGAATGCGCTCGAAGGCGTTGAGGTACATCAGGTGGATGCCGCCAGTGGCCGTATCGTCGCGGTGCAGGAGGCGGAAGATATCCATGCCGAGATCGAGGGCGTCAAGCGGATCAAGGCCTTGCCCCACGTCATCATGGCGGAGATGGTCTATCACTATCTTGCCGAGGATGAACGCATTTACGAAGCCATGCCGCCGGAGTTGATTGAGCAGCAGGATGGGTTCGAAACCTGTGCCGTACCGGCATATTTGAATAGTTGATCGAGCTAGGAGGCTGATATGGGACTTTCGCGTCGTGATTTTCTGAAGACCAGTGTTGCCGGTGCCACTGCCGCTACGGTGGGGATGCCGTTATCCGAACATGCAGAGGCCGCCATCAAGGGTGGCGAGGCGGGCTGGCAGTGGGACAAGGGTGTTTGTCGTTTCTGCGGTACCGGTTGCGGCATCATGATCGCCACCCAAGACGGCCGTATTGTCGCCACCAAGGGTGACCCGGATGCGCCCGTGAACCGCGGCCTGAACTGTATCAAGGGCTATTTCAACGGCAAGATCAACTACGGCAAGGACCGTCTGACCCAGCCCCTGCTGCGCATGACCGACGGTAAGTTCGACAAGAAGGGCAAATTCCATCCCGTATCCTGGGATCAGGCGCTCGACGTCATGGAAGAGAAGATGCGCTGGGCCATGAAGGAAAAAGGGCCGCACGGTCTCTCCATCTTCGGTTCCGGCCAGTACACCATCCATGAGGGCTATGTCGCCGCCAAGTTGATGAAGGCCGGCTTCCGCTCCAACAACATTGATCCCAACGCCCGCCATTGCATGGCCTCCGCCGTGGTCGCCTTCATGCAGACCTTCGGCATCGACGAGCCCCAGAATAACTACGACGACATCGAGTACACCGACACCGCCGTGCTGTGGGGCGCCAACATGGCCGAGATGCACCCCATCCTGTGGTCGCGCATCACCAACCGTCGCCTCACTCATGACAAGATGCGGGTGGTGAACCTGACCACCTACGGCAACATGTCTTCGGACATCGCCGACATGGAAATCATCTTCTCCCCCAGCGGCGACCTGGCGATCCAGAACTATATCGCCCGCGAGATCGTCAAGCGCGACGCCATCGATCACGATTTCGTCAACAAGCACACCGTGTTCGCCACCGGTCCCTACGATATTGGCTACGGCTTCCGGCCGAAAAATGCCGACAAGTTTGCCTCCGCCGCCGAGATGGAAATCTACAAGAACGAGCAGGCGCACGTCATCGACAAGTGGGAGGCGATTGCCCAACGCAAGAAAGAAGGCGAGGTAGTCGAGCAGAAGAATACCGGCACCGCCATGAAGGACTGGGCGATCAGCTTCGAGGACTTCAAGTCCGCTCTGGAGCCCTACACGCTGGAGTTCACCGCTGCCGTCGCCAAGGGCGATCCGGACGAGTCGATGGAGGACTTCAAGGCCAAGTTGCAGAAGCTGGCGGACTACTATTGCGAGAAGGGCCGCAAGATCGTTTCCTACTGGACCATGGGCTTCAACCAGCACCAGCGCGGTTCCTGGGTCAACGAGCAGGCTTACATGAACCACCTGCTCACTGGCCGCCAGTGCCAGCCCGGCAACGGCGCCTTCTCCCTGACCGGCCAGCCTTCCGCCTGCGGTACCGCGCGTGAAGTGGGCACCTTCGCTCATCGTCTGCCCGCCGATATGGTGGTGATGAATCCGAAACATCGCGCCCATACCGAGGAAATCTGGAAGCTGCCGGCCAAGACCATCAACCCACAGATGGGCAGCCACTTCGTCAAGATCATGCGCGATCTGGAAGACGGCTCGGTCCTGTTCAACTGGACCCAGGTGAACAACCCCTGGCAGAACACGGCCAACGTCAACCACTGGATCAAGGCTGCGCGCGAGATGAACAACTTCATCGTTGTCGCCGATGCCTACCCCGGTGTCTCCGCCAAGGTGGCCGACCTGATCCTGCCTGCCGCGATGATCAACGAAAAGTGGGGGGCCTACGGCAATGCCGAGCGTCGTACCCAGGTCTGGCGCCAGCAGGTGCTGCCTCCCGGCCAGGCGCGCGCCGACATCTGGATGATGCTGGAGTTGTCCAAGCGCTTCAAACTGAAGGACGTCTGGGGCGAGCAGCCCATTCCCGGTCTCAAGGCGGCCGGTTTCGAGGACGGCAAGCTGCCCAGCGTGCTGGATGAGGCGGCGAAGATGGGCTACAGCCCTGACGCTACCCTCTATGAAGTGTTGTTCGCGACTCCCGAGAACAAGAAATTCAAGTGGCCCGACAATGCCGTCGCCGGTGGCCATGGCAACCACGTTGCCGATTTGTTGAAGGATGGCTGGTTCCCGGAAAAGGCGCTGTTCGAGGAGTACCGTCAGTTCGGCAAAGGCCATGGTCACGATCTGGCGCCGTTCGACGTCTATCACGACGACAAGGTGCGCGGCCTGAAATGGCCGGTGGTGGAGAAGGATGGCAAGTGGGTGGAAACCGGCTGGCGCAACAACGAAAAGTATGACCCCTACGTCAAGCCTGGTTCCGGTTTCGACTTCTACGGCAACAACGGCAACAAGATGGTGATGGGCGATCTGGACAAATCCGGCGATCCCGACAAGAAAGTCGATATTACCGGCAAGGCCAAGATCTACTTCCGCCCCTATGCCTCGCCGGTCGAGAAGCCCGACGCCAACTACGATCTCTGGCTGTGTACCGGTCGTGTGCTGGAGCACTGGCACTCCGGCACCATGACCCGTCGCGTGCCTGAACTGCACCGCGCCGTGCCGAATGCCGTGTGCTGGATCAACCAGAAGGACGCCGATGCCAAGGGCCTCAAGCGTAATGATCTGGTCTGGGTGGAATCCCGTCGCGGCAAGGTCAAGGTTCGCCTGGAAACAGGCGGTCGCAATCGGGTACCGCGTGGGCTGGTCTACGTGCCCTGGTTCGACGAGGGTGTACTGATCAACAAGGTCACCCTGGATACGACTTGTCCGTTGTCGAAAGAGACGGACTACAAGAAGTGCGCGGTGAAGATCTACAAGGCTTGATCTAGCTCCCACCCCCCCCTCTCCCCATGGAGAGGGCCGGGGTGAGGGAACCGCGCGTGTTTCCTCACCCCGGCCTGCAATCATTCTCGTTGATAGGTGAAAGAGATGTCTGAACAAGGCCCGAGTGGCCTGAACCCGTCCCGCCGTGATTTTCTGGTGAAGCTCGCGCAAGGCGCGGCCATTGCCGGAACCGGTGGCCTGTTGTGGGACTACATCCTGCATAACGAGGCGCGCGCCGCGCCCTATGCGCTGCGGCCGCCGGGCGCGCTGGCGGAAGCCGACTTCAATGCAGCCTGCATCAAATGCGGACAATGCGTGGTGGATTGTCCGCCGCAGATCCTCAAGTTGCAGCCGGCCGGCGGTGTCCTGCCCATCGGCATGCCGTTCTACGAACCGCGCACCGGCGCCTGCATCATGTGTCCGGATATCCCCTGCATGAAGGCCTGTCCGACCGGCGCGCTGTCACCCAAACTGAAGCGCATCGAGGATGCGCGCATGGGGCTGGCGGTGATCGACATCGAGAACTGCCTGTCATACAAGGGGTTGCGTTGCGAAATCTGCCATCGCGAGTGTCCCATCAAAGGGAAGGCGATCACCCTGGAAACCCACCCGCGGCAGACATCGAAGCACGCCATGTTCATTCCGTTGGTGCACTCCGATGCCTGCACCGGTTGCGGCGTTTGCGAAAAGGCCTGCCCCACGGAAGTGGCCGCGATCCGCATCCTGCCGCACAAACTGGTGCAGGGAAAAATCGGCGAGCATTACCGGCTTGGCTGGACCTTCGATACCGAGATCACCCAGGATTTCGTGCCGGTGGAAGCTCCAGCCACAGTTGCAGCAGACGCCCCCGTGCCCAAGACGGCTCCAGGCATGGATTATCTGAATGAGGGCGGGCTATGAGCGCGCTGCCTCCCTTCACCAGGGCCGATGCCATGGCCTCGATCGACAAGGTTCACAACCTGTCGGGGCTCGCCCGGGTCTGGTCCTGGCGTTACATCGTGCTGCGTCGGCTCACCCAGGTCGGCTTCCTGCTGATGTTCTTCGGCACCGCACATTGGGGCTGGGAAGTGGCGAAGGATGTGCCGCTGCTGGCGGGGAACCTGTCGGCATCGACCTTCATCGGCATGATTCCCCTGACCGACCCCTTCGCCGCCCTGCAGATCTTCCTGACCGGTCATGTTCTGCAACAGGAAAGCCTGATCGGCGTCGCCGTCGTGCTGGGTGTTTACCTTCTGCTTGGTGGCCGCGTGTTCTGTGCCTGGGTTTGCCCGGTGAACGTGGTGACCGATGCCGCCGGCTGGCTGCGCAACAAGCTGGGTGTGCAGCCCATCTTCCATCTGCCGCGCACGCTCCGGTATTTCATCCTGGCGGCCACCCTGGTGATCACCCTGATCAGCGGGCTGGCGGCGTTCGAATGGGTGAGCCCGGTCGGCATGGCGCATCGCGAGATCATCTTCGGCTTCGGGCTGGGCTTTACCGCCTTGCTGGCGATCTTCCTGTTCGATTTGCTGATCCTCAAGAACGGCTGGTGCGGCCACCTGTGCCCGCTCGGCGCGTTCTACAGTCTGGTCGGAAAGACCGCGCTGGTGCGCGTGCGGTTCGACAAGAATACCTGCACCCATTGTGGCGAGTGCGCCAAGGTCTGTCCGGAGCCGCAGGTGCTCAATCTCAAGAAACTGGAGGAACGAGGTCTCGTGTATTCCGGTGAATGCAGCAATTGTGGTCGCTGCACCCCGATTTGCCCTGAAGGTAGCCTGAAGTTCGATTTCAAACCCCTGATCCGCGGCCACAATGCGCAGGCGGACGCCATTGCCGTTCAAAGGAGGACGAAATGAGGAAGACCCTGCTATTGAGTGCCATGCTGGCCTCTCTCTTGTCCCTGCCCGCTCTCGCGGTACAGGACCAGGCCATCCCCGAAGATTCTCTCGGGCTGTATAACTCAAGCGTCTACGACGTTCGCTCTCCGGACGTGGTGAATTATGGCGGCGGCGACCCCGGCTCGAACAAGCTGATCGCCAAGTCATACAACACCGCACCTCCGATGGTGCCGCATACCACCAAGGACATGGTGCCTATCACCCGCGACTTCAACCTGTGTAAGGATTGCCACGTGCAACCGGACATGTTGGGGCAGAAAATCACCCCTGGAGTGCCTGTGCCGGCGCCAGCCAGCCATTACGTCAATGTGAAGAAGGGCGAACTGTACATGGGCCGCTGGAACTGCACGCAATGCCACCGCGAACAGGCCAAGGTGGATGTGCTGGTGAAGAGCACCTTCAAGAAAGGGAAGTGAGCTTCCCTCCGTGCGCGTCCCTAAGTGGTGGCGCGCACGGCCTCCTGATCCACTCCGGGTAGAATGCGCCGCTTTGCCCAGGCCGCTGCCGCATGTACCCGGAACCCATTGTCCGCATTCTCATTCCTGCCCCCTGGAACCTCGGGCCGGGGAAATTTCGTCTGCTGGAGGCCATCCATCAGGCCGGGTCGCTCTCGGGCGCTGCCCGGCAATTGCACATTTCCTATCGACGCGCCTGGGACATGCTGGATTCGATCAACCGAAATTGCCCCTCGCCGCTGGTGGAAACCGCCACAGGGGGGGTCAAGGGCGGTGGCGCGAGTTTGACCGCGCGTGGCGCCGAATTGCTGACACGCTATCGTGCCCTGGAAGCGCGAACCCACCGGAAAGTGGCCCGGGAAGCCGCTGAGTTGATGAAACTGCTCGAGGCCTGATCGTTCCGCCGCTCGGGCGCGAACGGGCCGGGTCAATCCTCCGCGGGTTTTTCCGCGGGCTTGCCGGTCGGAAGTTCGATCTGTTTGGCCGGGGATACGGTCGAGATGGCGTGCTTGAAGATCGCCTGGACCGCCTGGTCGTTGCCGCGCAACAGAACCATGTACTGGTCGAACGATTCGATTTTTCCAACCAGCTTGATGCCGTTGACCAGGAATACCGAGCAATGCACATGTTCCTTGCGCAGGGTATTGAGGAAAACGTCCTGAAGATTCTGGCGCTCGCTCATGGTAATTTCGCTTGAGTGAATATTGACGGCGCATCATAGCATGCGGGTGTGAAAGCACTTCGTGCCGGCAAGCAATATGGCGCGGTTTTGCGAGCAAGTGTCAGGAAAATACCCTTATCTCCCGATGAAATACAAAGACTACTACCAGACCCTCGGTGTCGCGCGTGACGCCGGCAAGGAAGAGATCAAGAAAGCCTATCGCCGCCTGGCGCGGAAATATCATCCCGACGTATCGAAAGAGGCTGGCGCCGAGGAGAAATTCAAGGAGGTCAACGAGGCACATGATGTCCTCAGCGATCCAGAAAAGCGGGCCGCTTACGACCAACTGGGCAGTGCCTATCGCCCGGGGCAGGATTTCCGGCCGCCACCCGGTTGGGGCGGCGGTGCGGGTGGCGATTTTTCCGGTACGGATTTCTCTGATTTGTTTTCGCAGATCTTTGCCGGCCGAAGGCAGGCCGGTGGTGGTCGGCGGCCAGGTTTTCGCGGCGCCGGAGCCATGCCCGGCCAGGATGTCGAAGCCAGCCTCACGCTGAGTCTGGAAGAGGCTTTCCACGGGGTCGAGAAACATTTGAGCCTGTCCTCTCCGCATGGCAACCAGGATGTGAAGCTGCGGGTGCCGGCCGGGGCGCTGCCGGGGAAGCGCTTGCGCGTCCCTGGCAAGGGACAGCGTTCACCCTATGGCGGGCCGGCCGGCGACCTGTTGCTGTCGATCGAGATCGCGCCGCACCCGCGCTACCGCCTGGATGGCCAGGACATCTACCTGGATACCCCGATCACCCCCTGGGAGGCTGCGTTGGGAACGGCGATCACCGTTCCGACCATGAATGGGAATGTGCGCTTGAAGGTGCCGGCGGGCGCGCGCGGCGGCCAGAAGTTGCGTCTATCCGGTCGCGGCATGCCCGCGGCGTCGGGAGCGGGCAATTTCTATGTGCAGTTGCAGGTGGTCTTGCCACCGACCGTGAGTGATGCCGAACGGGCGTTGTATGAACAACTGGCGCAATTGTCCGATTTCGATCCAAGGCCGGATTTCCCGAGAGAGTAGTTGTGCCGGATGGGTGTCGCGGCGCGCAACCCATCCGCCTGCAACTCGGGGTAATTGCGTCACTCCACCTTGGCGGTGGCGGCGAGCTCCTTTACCAGCCTGGCGATGGCCTGTTGCTGCAACTGGCCGGCGATGCGGTCCTTGACCTTGTCGTATTCCGGGAAGTCCAGCTTGCGGGTGTCTTCCAGCTTGATGATGTGCCAGCCAAAGCGGGTCTGCACCGGTGTCCGGGTGATCTGCCCCTTCTTCAGGCCGGCCATTGCTTCGGCGAATTCGGGGACCAGGTTGGCGGGCAGCACCCAGCCGAGGTCGCCACCATTGCCGGCGGAGGTGTCCTTGGAATATTTCTTGGCCAGATCCTCGAACTTGGTTTTCCGGCTGGCGTTGAGCTTGGCGATGAAGTTCTTCGCTTCCTTTTCGCTGTTCACCAGGATATGACGGGCGCGGTATTCGGTTTCTCCCGCCTTGGCCTTGGTGTTCTCGTATTCCGCCTTGACCGCTTCCTCGCGGATCGGGTTGGCGCGCAGGTAGTCCTCCAGTGTTGCGCGGCCGAGCAGTTCCATTTTCTGGAATTCCAGGGCGGCGGCCACGGTAGGCTCCTTATCCAGGCCCTTCTTCACGGCCTCCTGGGCGAGCAGCGTGGCGGTGACCGCGCCATCCTTGACCGCGTCATCGGTCAGCGCTTCCGGCGGCATGTTGCGCTTGATCCGGTTCTGCCGGATGAAATTGCCGAACATGGCGGGGACGGCCTCGCCATTGACGATGGCCAGAGGCTTGTTGGCGGGCGCATCGGCGGCGTGGGCGGGCAGGGCGCAGCAAGCGATCAGAAGCGGCAGGAATCGGGCGAATTTCATGGGCATCCCCAGGGTTGGTGTGGTCGTGTCTGAGTGGGACGAAGCGGAGGAGTTCCGCGTCATAGTTCGCCGGGGGCGAGCGCGGTGATGGCGAGTGCGTGGATACGCGTGTTCATCAGGTCGCCCAGCGCCTGATAGACGGCACGATGCCGCGCGACGCTGTTCTGGCCGGCGAAGGCGGCGGCGATGAGGGTGAGCTGGTAATGGCCGCCGCCCGACCTGGCGCCGGCATGACCGGCGTGCATGGCCGATTCATCGATGATCTCGATGTGCTCGGGCATGAGGCTCGCCAGGCGCTGTTTCATTTCCTCGATGGTGTCGGTCATGGCAGCACCTTCTTGAACGGCTTGACGCTGACGCTGGCGTATACGCCAGCCGCGACATACGGGTCGGCGTCGGCCCAGGCGCGGGCTTCTTCCAGGCTGGCGAAGGCGGCGACGATGAGGCTGCCGGAAAAGCCTGCCGGACCGGGATCGGGGCTGTCGATGGCGGGAAAGGGGCCGGCCAGCAGCAGGCGGCCCGCGTCCTTGAGCTGGTTGAGACGGGCAAGATGCCCGGGTCGGGCGGCGAGCCTCTTCTCCAGGCTGTCCGGCACGTCCTCGCCCACGATGGCGTAATACAGATTCATTCGTCTTCCTTGATATGGCGGGAGAGATAGAGGGTCTGGCCGACGATGAACACCAGCATCAGGCCCAGTGAACCGAACATCTTGAAATTCACCCAGGCGTCAGTGGAGAAATTCATTGCCACCCACAGGTTGGCGACACCCATCAGGGCAAAGAAACCGGCCCAGGCCAGGTTGAGTCGGGTCCACACGGCGTCGGGCAGCGCCACGTTCTTTTCCATCATCACGCGGATCAGGTTGCGCTCGAACAGCAGCGGCGCCAGGCCCAGCGACAGCGCGAACAGCCAGTAGAGCACCGTGGGTTTCCACTTGATGAAGGTCTCGTCATGCAGGAACAGGGTGGCACCACCGAAGACCACGATCAGCCCCAGTGAAATCCACAACATGGTGTCCACCTTGCGATGGCGCAGCCAGACCCAGCCGATCTGGGCGAAGGTGGCGGCGATGGCGACCACCGTGGCGAGGAAGACACCGGGTTTGGCGCCGCTGTCGAGCACGATACCCAGGGCGGCGAGCCAGGCGGTGGCAAGTTCCGGGTTCTTCGCGCCTACCTGATAGGCGGCAAAAAACAGGATGATGGGAAACAGGTCGAACAGAATCTTCACGGGAGCGGGCAGGGGCGGGGGAGGGCGACGGGCATTTTGCTATGATTGTCGGCCGCGTCACAAGTAAGAGTGTTTCCCGCCAGCATGCCGGTCTACGACCTCCACTGCCATTCCACCACCTCCGACGGTGTGCTCTCCCCTCGCGCGCTGGTGCAGCGCGCCGCCGGCCAGGGTGTCGACTTCCTGGCGCTGACCGATCACGACGATACCCGCGGCCTGGTCGAGGCGCGTGCCACGGCGACGGAATTGGGCATCGAACTGGTCGCGGGGGTGGAGGTCTCGATCACCTGGCGCAACTCGACCGTGCACATCGTCGGTCTGCGCGTCGATCCCGACGAGGCGATCCTGGCCGATGGCCTCCATGGCAATCGCGCCGGCCGCACCCACAGGGCCGCGCGGATGGCCGAGGAACTGGCGCGTCTGGGGATAGCGGGCGCCCTGGAGGGCGCTTACGCCTTCGCCACGAACAAGGAGCTCATCGGTCGTACCCACTTTGCCCGTTTCCTGGTGGACAAGGGTGTGGTGAAGGACGTGAAGACCGTGTTCAAGAAATACCTGGTCAAGGGCAAGCCCGGCTATGTGCATCATGACTGGGCCAGCCTGGAAGACGCGGTGTGCTGGATCCACGCCGCCGGCGGGCAGGCCGTGCTGGCGCATCCTGGTCGCTACCACTTCGGCCGTGAGCGGATGCGTGATCTCCTGCGGGATTTCAAGGCACTGGGCGGTGATGCCATCGAGGTGGTCACCGGCAGTCATACCGCCGATCAGGTGCCGATCTATGCCGATCTGGCGGTGGAGTTCGATTTTCTGGCCTCGGTCGGTTCCGACTTCCATGCGCCGGGCGAGGGCGGACGTGAACTGGGCCGGCTCATGCCTTTGCCGTTGCGTTGCCGGCCGGTGTGGGAGAACTGGTAAATGATTTGGCCAATGAGCTGGCAAACGAGGTGGTAACCATGGCCCGTGTCTTCGATGTGCACCCCGACAATCCACAAGCCCGCTCTCTGAGCGAGGCGGTGAAAATCCTCCGCCAGGGGGGCGTCATGGTCTACCCGACCGATTCCTGTTATGCCATCGGCTGCATGATCGGCAACAAGGCAGGCATGGCCTCGATCCGCCAGATTCGCGGCGTCGACGAGAAACACCATTTCACCCTGATCTGCCGCGATCTCTCTGAGATTGCCCGCTACGCGCGGGTGGACAACAGCCAGTATCGCCTGCTCAAGGCCGCCACGCCGGGCGGCTACACCTTCATACTCGAAGCCACCCGCGAGGTACCGCGCCGCCTGCTGCATCCGAAGCGCAGCACCATCGGCCTGCGGGTGCCGGACAACAAGGTCATCGCCGCCCTGCTGGAAGAATTGAATGAACCCCTCCTCTCCATGACCCTGCAACTGCCGGACCATGAGTACCCATTGAACGACCCGGACGACATCATCGATTGCCTGGACAACCAGGTCGATGTGATCCTGACCTGCGGTTTCTGTGGCATCGAGCCGACCACGGTGATCGACCTGTCGGGGCCGGTGCCGGAACTGATCCGCCAGGGAACAGGCGACCCGGCGCGACTGGGACTGCAATAGGAATCGACTTGGAACTCAACCTCATCCAGAAAATCTCCGTCTTCGCGCTGCCGGTGCTGTTCGCCATCACCTTGCACGAAGCGGCGCACGGCTACGCGGCGCTCAAGTTCGGAGACCGCACCGCGCAACTCCTGGGGCGGATCAGCCTCAATCCGCTGCGACACATCGATCTGGTCGGCACCATCATCGTGCCGCTGACCATCCTGCTGCTGTCCAAGCTTTCCGGCGGGGCCGGCATCCTGTTCGGCTGGGCCAAGCCGGTGCCGGTGAATTTCAATCATCTCCACCGGCCCAAGCAGGACATGCTCTGGGTGGCCGCCGCCGGTCCGGGCGCCAATCTGCTCATGGCCCTGATCTGGGCGGGCATGATCAAGATCGCCCTGGCCATGCCGGGCTCACCGGTGGCCATGCCGCTGGCCTTGATGGGCGCGGCCGGCATCTTCATCAACGCCGTGCTGATGGCGCTCAACCTGATTCCGCTGCCACCGCTGGATGGCGGTCGCATCGCCGTCAGCCTGCTGCCGACGCGGCTGGCCATCGCGCTGTCGCGGGTCGAGCCCTATGGCATTTTCATCCTGCTCGGCCTGATGTTCCTCGGTGTGCTGGGTGTGCTGATGTGGCCGCTGATCCAGTCCATCATCGAACTCGCCGCCTTCCTGTTCGGCCTGGAACCGATCAAACTCCTCGCCCTCATTCAAATCGTCCTCAACTAGAGCCCTTATGTACGCAGACCGCGTTCTCTCCGGCATGCGCCCTACCGGCAGCCTGCACCTCGGCCACTACCACGGCGTCCTGAAAAACTGGATCAAGCTCCAGCACGAATACGAGTGCCTGTTCTTCGTCGCCGACTGGCACGCGCTCACCACCCAGTACGACAACCCGCGCGGCATCGAGGAGGCGACCTGGCAGATGGTGATCGACTGGCTCGCCGCCGGCGTCGACCCGTCCAAGGCCACCCTGTTCATCCAGTCGCAGGTGATCGAGCACGCCGAACTGCACTTGCTGCTGTCCATGATGACGCCGCTGGGCTGGCTGGAGCGGGTGCCCACCTACAAGGATCAGCAGGAAAAGCTCAGCGAGAAGGACCTCTCCACCTACGGCTTCCTCGGTTACCCGCTGCTGCAAAGCGCGGACATCCTCATCTACCGCGCCAACCAGGTGCCGGTGGGCGAGGACCAGGTGCCGCACATCGAGTTCTCCCGCGAGATCGCGCGTCGCTTCAACCACCTCTACGGCAAGGAGCCGGGTTACGAGGAACGGGCCGAGGCGGCGGTGAAAAAGCTGGGCGGCAAGAAGGCCAAGCTCTATCAGGAACTGCGCACCCGCTACCAGCAGGACGGCGACGACGCCGCCCTGGACTCGGCCCGCGCCTTGCTGGGCGAGACCCAGAATCTGTCCCTGGGCGACAAGGAACGTCTCTACGGCTACCTGGAAGGTGGCGGCAAGATGATCCTGACCGAGCCGGAGGCCCTGCTCACCGTGGCGTCCAAGATGCCCGGCCTGGACGGCCAGAAGATGTCCAAGTCCTACCACAACACCATTTCCCTGCGCGAGGAGCCCGATCAGGTGGGCAAGAAGATCCGCACAATGCCGACCGATCCGGCGCGGGTGCGCCGCACCGATCCGGGCGACCCCGACAAATGCCCGGTCTGGCAGTTGCATGAGGTCTACAGCGGCGATGACGTCAAATCCTGGGTGCGACAGGGGTGTCCCAGCGCGGGCATCGGCTGCCTGGAATGCAAGCAACCGGTGATCGACGCGATGCTCAGGGAACTCGCCCCCATCCAGGAGCGTGCCCATGCCTACATGGAAGACCCTGACGTGGTGAAGAACATCATCGCTGACGGCTGCGAAAAAGCCCGCGACCTGGCGCGCGAGACCATGCGCGACGTGCGCGAGGCGATGGGGCTGAACTACAGCTAACGCCCTCACCCCCTCCGGGTGAGGGCGAGGGGGGCGCGGCGAGGGAACAGCCACCGGTTGCATCGGGTCTCGCCGGACCCCAGCGGTACAGACACAACTATTCCGACCCTTCCTCCTGGTGCATCCGCCAGGTGCCGCGACCTTCCTGCTTGGCGCGGTACATCGCGGCATCGGCCAGGCGCAGCAGGGTGTCGCAATCCATCGCGTCACGCGGCGCCAACGCGATGCCGATGCTGGTGGCGGTATGGAGTGTGACCTCTTCCAGCTGGAACGATTTCGCCAGTTCCACAACCGCCTTCTCGGCCACGCTGATGGCATCTCCTTCCTGCTCGATCTCGGGGAGCAGGATGGTGAATTCATCCCCGGCCAGGCGGGCCACGGTGTCGCTGTCGCGCACGCAGGCCCGCAACCGTTCCGCCACCGTCTGAAGCAGGAGATCGCCGATGTGGTGGCCATGCTGGTCATTGACCCGCTTGAACCGGTCCAGGTCGAGGAACAGCAAGGCGGCGAGATGCTGTTTTCGGACGGCCAGTGAGAGCGCCTGGCGCAGGCGATCCTGGAACAGCATGCGGTTGGGCAGGTCGGTCAGGGCGTCATAGTGCGCCATGTGGTAGATGCGTGCCTCGGCTTCTTTCTGGGGCGTGATGTCTTCCAGGATGGATATGTAGTGCTTGATCCGTCCCTCCCCGTCGCGGATGGGCGTGACGGTTTGCCGTACCGTGAACAGGTGGCCTTCCTTGTGCCGCTCGATGGCTTCCGCGCTCCAGGTCACACCCGCTGAAATGGTTTCCCAGAGCTGCCGGTAGTAGGCCTCGCCCTGCACGCCGGATTTGAGGAAGCGGGGGTTGCGACCGAGCGCTTCTTCCAGGGAATAGCCGGTCATGCGGGTGAAGGCCTGGTTGGCCCAATCGATCCGCCCTTGCTCGTCGGTGATGAAGACGGCATTGCCGGCGGTGGAGAGCGCGGTGCCGAGGAGCCGCAGTTGCTCCTGGTCAAGCGCGGATTCGAACACCACGCAGATGCGCCTGCCGAGACTGGACAGGCGTTCGATGGTGCCTTCGGCGGCGAAGGCATCCGGACGGTCGGAATAGAGCGTAAGGGCGCCATAGACCTCGCCGCGGATGATCAGGGGGAGGCCGAGCACGGTCTCCAGTCCGTGGCGGCGAGCGGACTCCCGCCAAAGGGAAAATGCGCTGTCGTCGCGGTGAAATAGCTGTGGCTGACCAGTGCGGATGGTGGCGCCTACCGGCCCTCTGCCCTCCGGGCTGTCATCCCAGCGCACACCGATTTCCTTCAGCGATTCGACATAACCGGTGGCGGGTCCGGCGCTGGCCTTCAATTTCACCACGCCACCAGACTTCTTGCGGCCGACCCAGGCGAGCTGGAGGCGGAACAGGCGCACGATCTCGGCGCAGGTGAATTCCAGCACCTCGGTGAGTGGCTGACCGCGCAGCACCTGGCGATCCAAGGCCGAGAGCAGGCTGTCGAGCGACTGCAGTTGCACCCGCTCGGTGATGTCGGTGGCGTAGACCGCCAGCCGCGAGACCGAACCGTCGGGGCCGACGGCCGGGTACATGTCGATCTCGAACTCGCGTCCCTGGCGTTCGTCGCGGAAGTGCAGGGGTTTGCGCTTTTCAACGACTTCCTGCATCTGCAGGCGGCGGTTCCTCGCCACGGTTTCCGGCATGAAACCGTAAACGTCCTGTCCTTGCATCTGCTCCGGCGTCACACCGAAACGACTGGCTGCGATCTTGTTGACGGCCAGTGTGGTGCCATCGGCGGCAATCAGGAATGCGGATTCCGGCGCGGCATCGAGCAACAGTCGCAGGTTTTCCTCGCTTTGCCGCATCGCGCGCAGCATGCTCGAGCGATCCCTCAGGTCACGCGCCACGCTGATCACGACCTGTTGGCCATGGAGAGTGGCCAGGCGCGCACTGATTTCCACCGGGATGAATTCGCCGGAGCGGCTGCGGTGGGCCGACTCCAGCACCATGCGTCCTTCACGGCGCAATGTTTCGCTTGCCTGGGGGATGCGGGCGGCGAACTCCGGCGTATCGATCTCCCGCGGGGAGAGTTGCAGCAACTCCGCCCGGCTGTAGCCCAGTCGCTCACAGGCAGCTTGATTCACATGGAGAAAATGCCCTTGCAGATCATGGATGAATACGGCATCGCTGATGCTGTCGAACAGTTCAGGGAAGCCACTCGTCGCCGCGTCACGCTGCGCAGGCGAGGCGGAACGGCCGATCCGCGGCAGCAGCAGGGCAAACACGCACAAGGCTGTGATACCGCTGCCGACCCCGTTGTTACCGGTACCCAGGTGCAACAGGATGGCGACGCCGGTGGCGGCGAGCGCAGCCACCAGGACAGGCCCGCTGATGCGCGCGATGACTCCTTTTCCGGGTGGGGTGTGCGGACTATGGGGCGAGAGCATGAGCTTGTAACCAGCGCCGGGTAAGTGTGTAAGGGCAGGGCTGCCATGGTTTCACTTTAGCTAAAGTTCTATGCCGAAGGTAGATGTAGGTCATGGCTGCAAGCCGTGTTTTCTAAGAAACTACCTACCCCTTTGCCCCGGAGGCAGATAGCAATGCGCCATGTCCCCCCCTGGCCCGAGATCGATACCATCCTGCTGGATATGGATGGCACGCTGCTCGATCTCCATTACGACAATCATTTCTGGCAGGTCTACGTGCCGGAAAAATATGCCGAGAAACATGGCATCGCGCCAGCGGCGGCGCATGCCGAATGCTTTCGTCGCTACAACGCCAAGGCCGGTACCCTGGACTGGTATTGCGTCGATTACTGGAGCGAACAGCTCGATCTGGACATCGTCCGGCTCAAGCAGGAGTTGTCGCATCTCATCGCTGTGCATCCCGACGTCACCACGTTCCTGACCCAGGCCCGCGCCGCCGGCAAGCGCGTCGTGCTGGTCACCAATGCCCATCACAAGAGCCTGAACCTGAAAATGGATCGTACCGGCCTGGCGGTACATTTCGACGCCCTCCACAGTTCCCACGCTTTTGGCCTGGCCAAGGAAGAGCCAGCATTCTGGGCAGCGCTACGCATGACGGAAGCGTTCAATCCGTCACGCACCTTGCTGGTGGACGACAGCTTGCCGGTGCTACGCTCCGCCCGCGAATACGGCATTGCGCATCTGCTGGCGGTCGTGCAACCGGATACCCGCCAGCCAGACAAGGACGTCGCGGATTTTGCCGCCATCCGTCGCTTTGGCGACATCCTGCCCATCCCCTCCGAGAGGTGAATCCGCCATGATTCAGTCTTTGCAGAAATCCGATTTCGAAGCGCTCCGCCGCGCCTATCTCTTCTCCGGCTTGCAGGACGATGAATATCTTGAAGCCATCGGCCACGCCTCGACCGTGCAGTTGGCGCCAGGACAGTTGCTGTTCAGCCAGGGTGATCCGGTGAATGCCATCTACTGGGTGGCGGAAGGCATCGTCAAGCTGTTCCGTGCTTCGCCGCAGGGTGATGAAAAGGTCATCGAACTGGTGGGTGCCAATCGCCTGTTCGCGGAGGCCGTGCTGTTCATGGGCGGTCAATTCCCGATCAACGCGGCGGCGCAGACGCCGGCCCGGCTGGTCGCCATCAACGGACGCGAGTTCAAAGCCTGGTTGGGCCAGGACGTCACCCGCTGCTTCCGCCTGATGTCCGGCATGAGCGCGCGCATGCACAAGCTGGTCAACGAGATCGATCGTCTCACCCTGATGAAGGGGGCGGACCGCCTCCTGCAGTATCTGCTCGATCATTCCGATCCGGATGACACCGGCCGCCAGCGGGTCGAACTGGAAGCGCCCAAGCAGATCATCGCCTCGCGCATCGGCGTCAAGCCGGAAACCCTCTCGCGCCTGCTGCACAAGCTGTCCGACCAGGGTTACATCGAGATCAAGGGGCAGACCCTGTATATCAGCGAAGACCCGGATGGACTGCGCCAGATCAGGATCGAGTCCTGATCAGGGTGTTTCGATGATCAGTGCCGCCGCCACCCGCCGCCCCTCGGCGGCGAGGATGTTGTAGGTGCGGCAGGCGGCGGCGGTATCCATGACTTCAACGCCGATACGCGCCTTGAGCAGGCTTGAGTAGAGCGCCGGGGGGGGGAAGCGCAGGCGCGAACCACTGCCGAGTAGCACGATTTCCGGTGCCCGCATCAGCACGATGTCGAAATCCCGCGCCGACAGCGCCTCGAACCGGGCGACCCAGCCGTTGACCACTTCATCCGGCAGGACGATCAGGCTGGTTTCATGGCGTAGCCCGTTCACCAGCACATGATCGGGGCCCAGGCCGTTGATCTGGTAGGTGTCCGTGCTTCGGGAAAGATGCATTTTCATGTTGGGGGGGCCGCTGGCGAGGCGAAGATCAGGGGCCGGCCGACCTGCTTGCGGGCAGAACCTTCACGACGCTCGACGCTGAGTGTTCGACTCCCGTAAGATTACGCGCTTTTACGGCACCCTGCGGCATCCCCCTCCGATGGACGAATTTCCCAGAATCACCCGCCTGCCGCCCTATGTGTTCAACATCACGGGTGAGCTGAAAATGGCCGCGCGGCGGCGCGGCGAAGACATCATCGATTTCGGCATGGGCAATCCCGACCAGCCCACCCCGCCGCATATCGTCGAGAAGATGATCGAAACCGCGCGCCGTGGCGATACCCACCGCTATTCGGTGTCGAAAGGCATCCCGCGCCTGCGCAAGGCCATCTGCAACTGGTACAAGACCCGCTATGACGTGGATCTCGATCCGGAGAAAGAGGCCATCGCCACCATCGGTTCCAAGGAGGGCATCGCCCACCTGGCCCTGGCGACGCTGGATCGCGGCGACATCGTGCTGGTGCCCAATCCCAGCTACCCCATCCATATCTACGGGCCTGTGATCGCCGGCGCCGATATCCGCCACCTGCCGATGGTGCCGGGGGTGAACTTCTTCGAGGAAATGGAGAAGGCCATCAAGGACTTCTGGCCGAAGCCGAAGATGCTCATCCTCAACTTCCCCAGCAACCCCACCACGCAATGCGTGGAACTCGAATTCTTCGAGAAGGTGGTGGCGATGGCGAAGGAGTACGGCATCCTGGTGGTGCATGACATCGCCTATGCCGATATCGTCTTCGATGGCTACAAGGCACCCTCGATCATGCAGGTGCCGGGCGCCAAGGACGTGGCGGTGGAGTTTTTCACCCTGTCCAAGAGCTACAACATGCCCGGCTGGCGGGTCGGCTTCATGGTCGGCAATGCCCGCCTCTGCGCGGCGCTGGCGCGGATCAAGAGCTATCACGACTACGGCACCTTCACGCCGATCCAGGTCGCGGCCATCACCGCGCTGGAAGGCCCGCAGGATTGCGTCGAGGACATCCGCCTGATGTACCAGAAGCGCCGTGACGCCCTGGTCAAGGGCTTGAACGAGGTGGGCTGGAAGGTGCAGGCGCCGAAGGCGACCATGTTCCTCTGGACGCCGATTCCGGAACCGTACGCGCACATGAAGTCGCTGGAGTTTTCCAAGAAGGTGCTGGCCGATGCCAAGGTGGCGGTCAGCCCTGGCGTCGGCTTCGGCGATTATGGCGACGACCATGTGCGCTTTGCCCTGATCGAAAACGAAATGCGTACCCGCCAGGCCATCCGCGGCCTGCGCGACATGTTCAAGAAAGATGGATTAATCAAGTAGTTGGTTTGCAGTTTGCAGTTGGCAACAACAGCCATCTGCAAACTGCCTGCTGCAAACTTATGAGCGAAGCGAATATGAAACCCATCAACGTAGGCCTGCTCGGCATCGGTACCGTCGGCGGCGGCACCCATGCCGTCCTGACCCGCAACCAGGAAGAAATCACCCGCCGCGCCGGTCGTCCCATCCGCATCACCGCTGTCGCCGACCGCAACGTCGAGCGTGCCCGTGGCCTGGTCGGTGCCGATGTGACGGTGACCGACGACGCCTTCAGCCTGGTGAAGGACCCGAACATCGACATCATCGTCGAACTCATCGGCGGCTATACCACCGCGCTGGAACTGGTGATGATGGCCATCGAGAACGGCAAGCATGTGGTGACCGCCAACAAGGCATTGCTTGCGGTGCATGGCAATGAAATCTTCGCCGCCGCCCAGAAAAAAGGCGTGATGGTCGCCTTCGAAGCCGCGGTGGCGGGAGGCATCCCGATCATCAAGGCGCTGCGCGAGGGCCTTTCCGCCAACCGCATCCAGTGGCTGGCCGGCATCATCAACGGCACCACCAACTTCATCCTCTCCGAGATGCGCGACAAAGGTTTGTCCTTCGAGACGGTGCTCAAGGAAGCGCAAAGCCTGGGTTACGCCGAAGCCGATCCGACCTTCGACATCGAAGGCGTCGACGCCGCCCACAAGGCCACGCTGATGGCTTCCATCGCCTTCGGCATCCCGGTGCAGTTCGACCGCGCGCATGTGGAAGGGATCAGCAAGCTGGACGCCATCGACATCAATTATGCCGAGCAGCTCGGCTATCGCATCAAGCTGCTCGGCATCGCCAAGCGCCAGGCCAACGGTGTCGAACTGCGCGTGCATCCCACGCTGGTCCCGAGCAAACGCCTGATCGCCAACGTCGAGGGCGCCATGAATGCGGTGCTGGTCTGGGGCGACGCCGTCGGCGCCACACTCTACTACGGCAAGGGCGCCGGCGCCGAGCCGACCGCCAGCGCCGTGATCGCCGATCTGGTCGACGTCACCCGCCTGGCCACCGCCGATCCGCAAAACCGCGTGCCGCACCTCGCCTTCCAGCCGGATCAGCTCTCCGATCTGCCGATCCTGCCCCTGGATGAAGTGGAAACCGCTTGTTACATGCGCATGCGCGCCCTTGACAAACCGGGTGTCCTGGCCGACGTCACCCGCATCCTGGCCGACCTGAACATCTCCATCGACGCCATGATCCAGAAGGAACCGGCGGAAGGCGAAGCGGAGACCGATGTCGTCCTGCTCACCCATGTCGCCCGTGAAAAGGACATCAATGACGCCATCCGGAATATCGAGGAACTGGCCTCCATCCACGGCAAGGTCACGCGGATTCGCATGGAAGCGTTGAACGGTTGAGCCACGCTCCGGCTGAACCCCATTTCGGTTGAACCCATGAAATACCTCTCCACTCGCGGCCAAGCGCCCAAGCAATCCTTTCTGCAAATCCTCCTGGGCGGCCTGGCGCCGGATGGCGGCCTGTATCTGCCGGAGTCTTATCCGCAATTCTCCGACGCCGAACTGGAATTCATGCGTGACATGGATTACCGGCAACTGGCGTTTACCATCCTCTCGCGCCTGGCTGACGACATCGAGCCGGAGGACCTGAAGGCGCTGGTCGACAAGACCTATACGACCGAGGTGTATTCCCACGGTCGAACAGATTCGGATTTCAGCCAGATCACGCCGCTGCGCAAACTGGAAGATGGCGTATACATCCTGGAACTGTCCAACGGCCCGACCCTGGCTTTCAAGGACATGGCCATGCAGTTGCTGGGCAACCTGTTCGAGTACGCGCTGGACAAGGTCGGGCAGGACATCAACATCCTCGGCGCGACTTCCGGCGATACCGGTTCGGCGGCCGAATACGCGATGCGCGGCAAGCACAACGTGCGCGTGTTCATGCTCTCGCCCGAGCACGGCATGACCCGTTTCCAGCAGGCGCAGATGTATTCCCTGCAGGACGCCAACATCTTCAACATCGCCGTGCGCGGCGTGTTTGACGAATGCCAGGACATCGTCAAGGCGGTGTCCAACGACCATGCCTTCAAGGCCCAATACCGCATTGGCGCGGTGAATTCGATCAACTGGGCGCGGGTCGCCGCTCAAGTCATCTATTACTTCAAGGCCTATTTCGCGGTGACCACGGATGGCGGCCAGACGGTGGATTTCTCGGTGCCCTCCGGCAACTTCGGCAACGTCTGCGCCGGCCACATCGCCCGCATGATGGGTCTGCCGATCCGCCGCCTGATCGTCGCCACCAACGAGAACGACGTGCTCGACGAGTTCTTCCGCACCGGTGTTTATCGGCCGCGCAAATCCGCGGAGACCCTGCACACCTCCAGCCCGTCCATGGACATCTCCAAGGCTTCCAATTTCGAACGCTTCATCTTCGACCTGGTCGGCCGCGACGGTGCCCGCGTGACGGAACTCTGGCGCGCGGTGGACGCGGGTGACAGTTTCGACCTGAAGCCCTCCGGCCTGTTCGAAGACGTGTCCACCTTCGGCTTCGTCTCCGGCAGCAGCAGTCACGCCGACCGCCTGGCGACCATCCGCATGGCCTGGGAGAAGTACGCCACGGTGATCGACACCCACACCGCCGACGGCCTGAAAGTGGGCCTGGAGCATCGTGAAGTGGGCGTGCCGCTGGTCTGCCTGGAAACCGCGCTGCCGGCCAAGTTCGAAGACACCATCGTCGAGGCTCTGGGCCGCAAACCGGAGCGTCCGGCGGGCCTGGAAGACATCGAGGCATTGCCGCGCCGGGTCGAGGTGATGGACGCCGATGTGGCGGCGGTGCGGGCGTTCATCGCGCGTCACGCCAACGACTGACGCAACCATCTGAGATCACGCAGGTTTCCTGCCTGCGATTGCCTGGGCACCATGCGCATTTTTCGCCTCCTGCTTCTCCTCGCCGTGCTGCCGTTTCTCGCGGCCTGCGGCCAGGAGGCGCCGGAGGCGGCCGCACCCGGCTTCGTCAGGGTATCGGACGCCAGATCGCTCGATCCCGTGCCAGCCCCGCCGTCGAGCGGGGAAACGACGGTTGCCGACCTGCCGCCAGAAGGCCGAGCCACCCTCGCGCTGATCAAGCGGGGCGGGCCGTTTCCGTACCCTCGTGATGGCATCGTCTTCAGCAACCGCGAGGGTCTCCTGCCAGTGCAATCACGCGGCTATTACCGCGAATACACAGTGCCGACACCGGGTCTGAATCACCGTGGACCTCGCCGCATCGTCTCCGGCGGTCGCGGTGGGGAATATTGGTACACGGCCGACCATTACCGTTCCTTCAGACGGATCAGGGAATGAACGGCGTCTACAGAATCAGCGCGTTACCCACCCAGAGCATGCCGACCCTGGATGCTCTGCGGCTCCAGGACAAGGCAACCCTGCTGGCTGAGCTGGGCCGCGCCCTGGACTTCCCCGACTACTACGGGGCCAACTGGGATGCCCTGGAGGAATGCCTGGCCGACCTGTCGTGGCATGAAGGCGCGGTGCGCCTGCTCATCACCCACGCGGATACGCTTGCCGACGACCTGCGTGAAAACCTGATTGACGTGTTTCTGCAGGCCGCCCGCACCTGGGCGGTGGCAGGCAGGGCATTCGCCTTGTACCTGGCGTAGACAGGGGGAACGCTCCGATCCTGGTCAAGCCCGGTTGCAGGCCTGGGTTGGCCTGCCCATACCGGCCCGGTCTCGACTAATGCACCTGGTCGTCGCGATGGCGACGCCAGATCACGGTCATGGCCAGGCTGATGAACACGCCGAAGGCGACGATCACCCAATGGATGTGGACATGGTGTCCGACCATGAAGGTGTAGACACCGAGCAGGATCAGGATGCCGATGTTCTCGTTGAAGTTCTGGATGGCGATGGAATGGCCGGCACCCATCAACAGATGGCCGCGGTGTTGCAGCAGAGCGTTCAGCGGTACCACGAAGAAGCCGGAGAGCATGCCGATGAAGAACAGCAGGACGGCCGCGATGCGCCAGTCCGTCACGAAGATCATCGCGATCACCGTTCCGCCCAGGATGATGCCGGCGGGCAGCACCTTTACCGAGTCCTCCAGCTTCACCCATTTGCCGGCAATACCTGCGCCAACGGCGATGCCCACGGCGGACATGGCGGTGAGCTGGGTAGCGTGGGTGAGGTCGAACTTGAGGTTGAACGCAGCCCAGGCGAGGACCACCAGGCGCAGGGTGGCGCCCACTCCCCAGAACAGGGTGGTGACGGCCAGGGACACCTGTCCGAGCGGATCCTTCCACAACAGCTTGAACGAGCGCCAGAAGTCATAGAGCAGATACAACGGGTTCTTGCGCGGCGGCCGATGATCGATGGCGACGACCGGGATGTGCATGTTGAACCAGGCCGCGCTCAGGTAAAGGAAAGTGATGATGATGATGGCGAACTGCGGCACGCTGAGCCAGGCATCCAGACCCCAGCGCTGAAGGGCGGCGCCGGTCAACTGCGGGCTGATCATCAGGCCGCCGAATACCGCGCCGAGCACGATGGCTGCGACCGTGGCGCCTTCCATCCAGCTGTTCGCCTTCACCAGTTCCCTCGGCGGCAGATACTCCGTGAGAATGCCGTACTTGGCCGGGGAATAGGCTGCCGCGCCCAGTCCGACGATGGCATAGGCATAGAGTGGCGGCATCCCTGCAAGCATCGCCAGACAGCCGCCCAGCTTGATGAAATTGGTGACGAACATGACCCGGCCCTTGGGCATGGAGTCGGCATAGGGGCCGACGAACGGGGCAAGCAGGATGTAGGAAATGATGAAGAATTGCTGCAGCAGTGGCACGTGCCAGTCCGGCGCGGAAATCTCCTTGAGGAGCGCGATGGCGGCGAAGAGGAGGGCGTTGTCGGCGAGCGCGGACAGAAATTGCGCTAGCAGAATGATGTAAAAGCCGCGATTCATCAGCCGGAATGAGTGGGGGGGTCGGGGTCCGAATGGAAGCGGGACTTATATCACGGCACTTGGGTGCCCGCTATCCGCAAACCGCGTCAGTCAGGTGCTTACCGCCATTGCGGGCTCGTTTCCAGCTTTTTTCACATGATTACTTCTGGGCTAAATAAGAGAATTATGATTGAATTGCATAACTAAAATTTATCAGTGCATAAGAATGGCCGACAGACGCCTGCAAGTATTCCATACCGTTGCCAAACAGCTTTCCTTCACCAAGGCGGCGGAATTGTTGTTCATGACGCAGCCGGCGGTCACGTTTCAGGTCAAGCAGTTGGAAGAACACTTCAATACCCGTCTGTTCGAGCGTTCCCACGGCAAGATTTCGCTGACGCCGGCGGGTGAGCTGGCGCTGGATTTTGCCGAGCGCATCCTCAATCTCACCAGTGAAATGGAGGCGCGCATCTCCGAACTCACGGGCCAGGTCAGCGGTCCGCTCATGATCGGCGCCTCCACGACCATCGCCGAGTACATGCTTCCCCGCCTGCTGGGCGAATTCAAGCAGCGCCACCCGGATACCCAGGCGCGCCTTACGGTAGCCAACTCCGAGACCATCGAGAACAAGGTGGCCGACCACACCCTGGACATCGGACTGATCGAGTCGCCCTCGCATCATCCCAACCTCGTTACCGAAATCTGCTGCGAGGACGAACTGGTGCTGATCTGCGCGCCATTCTCCGATCTCGCCAAAATCGCCTCCGCCAGCCCGCAGCAGATCGCCGATCACCCCTACATCAGCCGTGAATCCGGCTCCGGCACGCGAGAGTGCATCGATGATTTCCTGCGCATGAACGGCGTCAATCTCGATGAAGTCAACGTGGTGATGGAACTGGGCAGCCGTGAAGCGATCAAGGGTGCCGTCGCCGCCGGCCTTGGCGTCGCCGTGGTGTCCTGCACTACCGTGATCAAGGAAGTGAAGCTGGGCGAGTTGATCGCGATTCCGCTCGATCCTCCGTTGCGCAGGCAACTCTCGCTGGTCTACCCGCAAGAGAAGTTTCGCAGCAAATTGCTCCAGTCCTTCCTGGACTTCCTGGAGAAAAGCCCCCTGATCCGGGAATACGCCGTACCCCGGAAATTGTAATGACCGCCGACGAGCGGCGCCTGCTGCGCCTTTTCCGCGAACTTTCGCCTGGCCGTCGGGAGGGCTTGCTCGACTACGGTGAATTTCTGCTGGCCCGCGCGCAGCCGGAAATCCCGGAAATTCCCAGTGAACCACTGGCGATCCCACGCCCCGCTCAGGAAAGCGTGGTCAAGGCGATCAGACGGCTACGCGAAACCTACCCCATGCTGGACCGCGCCAAGATTCTCCACGAAACCTCCGGTCTCATGACCCAGCACCTGGTGCATGGCAAGTCCGCACCGGAAGTCATCGACGAACTGGAAGCCATGTTCCTGCGCCATTTCGAGGCCACGCGCGGGTAGCGCAAAGCGTCCACCTGCAAGACAATCCATCCCGGATACACGAAGCACATCAACGAGGTAGTCATGGCCAACGCCGATCAGGCTGAACTGGACAAGTTCAGCCAGCTTGCCCACCGCTGGTGGGATCCGGAATCAGAATTCAAGCCGCTGCACGACATCAACCCGCTACGCCTGGAATGGGTCGACCGCCAGGCTGGCATCCAGGGCAAACGGGTGCTGGACATCGGCTGTGGTGGCGGCATCCTCGCCGAAAGCATGGCCGCCGCGGGCGCCCAGGTCACCGGCATCGACCTCTCCGAGAAAGCGCTCAAGGTTGCCAGGCTGCACCAACTCGAAAGCGGCGTGCAACTCGACTACCGCCTGATCGCCGCCGAAGACCTCGCCGCGGAACAGCCGGAAGTCTTCGACGTGGTCACCTGCATGGAAATGCTAGAACATGTCCCGGACCCCGCCTCCATCCTCGTCGCCTGCGCCACGCTGGTGAAACCGGGGGGCTGGGTGTTCCTCTCCACCCTGAACCGAAATCCAAAGAGCTATCTGTTCGCCATCCTTGGCGCCGAATACGTGCTCAACATGCTGCCGCGCGGCACCCATGAATGGGCCAAGTTCATCCGCCCGCATGAACTGGCCAGCCATGTGCGCCACGCCGGCCTGGAACCCGTGCAGATCATGGGCATGACCTACAACCCATTTACCAAGGTCTACCGGCTGGAACAGGACACCGACGTCAACTACCTCATGGCCTGTCGTAAGTTCTGAGCCCCATGCTCTCCCTGCAAAGGGGAGGGCGGCGGTCCTCCCTTGGCCGATCTCATGTCCTACCGCACCATCCTGTTCGACCTCGACGGCACTCTCGTCGACACCGCGCCCGACCTCGCTCACGCCCTCAACGTCCTGCTCGGGCGGCGTGGAATGCCGGCCCTGGCCGACGATCTCACCCGGCCGCAAGCCTCGCACGGCACACAGGGCCTGCTCCGGATCGGTTTCGGCATCAATCAGGCGCAACCCGAATTCGCCACCTTGCGTGAAGAGTTCCTCGAGGTCTACGCCGCCCACCTCACCGACCGCTCGCCGCTGTTCCCCGGCGTCCCCAAGCTGCTCGATGCACTGGAAGCTCGCGGCTTGAAGTGGGGCGTGGTGACCAACAAACCCGCGCGCTATACCGAACCCCTGCTGAGCCATCTGGGCTTGCTCCAACGCGCCGCCTGTGTGGTTTCCGGTGACACCTGCGAACATCCCAAGCCACACCCGGCCCCCATGTTGCATGCATGCCGGCTGACGACCAGCGATCCCGCCGAATGTCTCTACGTGGGCGATGCCCAACGCGATGTCGCCGCCGCCCGCGCCGTCGGCATGCCTACCCTGGTCGCGCTCTACGGCTACCTCGGCCAGGATGACCGCCCGGAAGAATGGGGTGCACACGGCTATATCCAGACCCCCCTGTCATTGCTTGACTGGCTCCAACCCAACGCGTAGATTGCCCTTCCCACCACTTGAACTATTTCCGGTGGGACGCACCTAAGCAGTACCTTCTGGGGGCGACCTGGCTTCGACGTGGGTCGCGAAGCAGACAAGGGCATACCGAGGA
>CAYMUY010000036.1:0-45844 GCA_964393825.1 uncultured Thiobacillus sp.
TTCCGGAGCGATGACCTCCCGTACAACTCTTACACCACTCCTCGGGACACGATCGACAGATGTCCTTGGCTGCGGCTGATACAAAACAAACCCCCGGCAAGCCGGGGGTTTGAGTGTCCGCCTCGAACCACAAAGCGGACGGGGGGAGGCCGGGTCGGAAATCAGTGAGCCGAGGCGCCTTCCGCGTGGATGCCGGTGTTCTGGCGCACGTAGAGTTCGTCCCACATTTCCTCGGAGCGTTTGTCGCGGAACAGCAGGGAGCCCAGGATCACCACCAGGAAACCCAGGGGAATCGAGAGCAGGCCGGGGTTCTTGAGCAGGAAGTATGGCTTCTCCAGGCCCATCATGCTGGTGGTCTGGCCCTCAAATTTCTTCACGTCGCCCTCGGCCTTGGCCTTGGCTTTCTCGGTGGCGGTGATGTCCTTTTTCACCTTCTCGATGTCTTTAGGATCGGTCAGGGTGGCCAGTTTGGCGTTCAGCGCGATCAGCTTGTCAGCCGCGCCCGGCTTGGCCGGTTTCTCGGCGGCGGCGGCCTTGGCCTGCTCGGACTTGACGCAGCCTTCCATGGCGAACAGTTCGCACATGAAGCTGGACGCTTTCTTGGCGGCCACGGCTTCCTTGGCGGGTTGCGCCGGTTCGCCGTTGAGCACCTTGTCGGCGTCCTTGAGCACGGCCTTGGGGTAGGTCATGTTCGGGGAGATCATCACCAGGGCGATGGCGCTGATGGCGCCGACCAGCATGCCGGCGACGATGCCGTAGGTGTTGGCGCGCTTCCAGTAGAGGGTGAGGAACACGGCCGGCAGGTTGCTTGATGCCGCCACCGCGAACGCCAGGGCCACCAGGTGGGCGACGTTCTGGCCTTCGGCGGCGATGCCGACGTAGATGGCCATGATGCCGACGATGACCGAGGACACGCGTGCGGCGATCACCTGCTCCTGCGGCGAGGCATGGTCACCCTTGATGACGCCGACGTAGATGTCGTGCGCCATTGCGGAAGCCGCCGCCAGCACCAGGCCGGCCACCACCGCGACGATGGTGGCGAAGGCCACGGCCGCCACGAAGGCCAGGAACAGGTTGCCGAGGACGGAATCGGCGCCGCCGCCGGCGAACTGCGCCAGCATCGGCGCGGCCATGTTGCCGCCCTTGTCGAGCGCGGCGATGGGGCCGGCGCCGACGTTGATGGCCGCGCCCATGCCCAGGAACAGGGTCAGGACGTAGAAGCCGCCGATGATGCCCATGGCCCACAGCACCGAGGTGCGCGCGTCCTGTGCCGTCGGCACGGTGAAGAAGCGCATCAGGATATGCGGCATGCCGGCGGTGCCCAGCACCAGGGCCATGCCCAGGGAGATCTGGTCGATCGGGTTCTTCAGGAACAGGCCGGGTTCCAGGAAGCGCTGGCCGAGTTCTTCCGGTGTCATCGTGGTGGCGGCGTCACCGACCAGCTTGGCGACCTGCGCCTGCACCTTGGGATCACTGGTCACGGCGGTGAGGAAGCCGGGCAGGGAGAAGCCGTACTGGCCCCAGGTGATCAGCACCAGCAGGATGGAAGCGGTCACCAGCAACACGGCCTTGATGATCTGCACCCAGGTGGTGGCCTTCATGCCGCCGAACACCACATAGGCCAGCATCAGCACGCCGACGCCGATCACGGAGATGTGATAGTCGATGCCGATCAGGGTCTTGATCAGGACGCCGCCGCCGACCATCTGCGCGGTCAGGTAGAAGGTGGAGACGGTAATGGTGGACAGCGCCGCGACGGTCTTGGAGGCCTTGGGGTCGTTGCGGAAGGCGAGGATGTCGCCAAGGGTGTACTTGCCGATGTTGCGGCAGGGCTCGGCGATCACCAGCAGCACGGTGATGTAGGCGACCAGCCAGCCCACCGAGTACATGAAGCCGTCATAGCCATACAGCGAGATGAGGCCGGCGATACCGAGGAAGGAGGCGGCGGAGAGGTAGTCGCCAGCGATCGCCCAGCCGTTCTGGATGCCGGTGACGGAGCGGCCGGCGGCGTAGAACTCGGAGGTGGAGTGGGTTTGCCGCGCGGCCCAGTACGTCACGTACATGGTGATGGCGATGATGCCGCCGAACACGGCGAAGGTCATCCACTTGTATTCGTCGGCTACCGCGCCGGCGCCGGCGAAGGCCAGCGAACTCATGGCGGCGAGGGCGGCGGCACCGCCGATCAGTTTCAGATTCATGGCGCTGTCCTTATTTGATGTGGTGGGCGTCTTTGATGATTTCCGCGGCCATCGCGTCGAATACTTTGTTGGCGCGCACCGCATAGACACCGGCGATGGTCCAGGCAACGATGAATTCGGAGAGAGCGAAGACGATGCCGACGTTGACCGGACCCCACACCTTGATCTTGAATAGATCCTGGTAATAGGCGGCGCCAATGGGCAGAAGGAAGTAATAGATCACCGAGATGATCATCAGCGTCCACAGGAAGGTGAGCTTCTTCTTGTGCAGCGCCTGGAAGCGTGGGTCGGCGTCGATTGCCGCCCAGTTCATGGCTTGTTTTGACATGGACAGGACTCCTGGTGTGGAAGGACCGCCTCGGTTTTTCTGCATGGGCGGCGTGCGCATGCTAGGAGCCGAGGCTTACACGGGACTTAAGAAATGGGGTGGTCGGCAAAAAAATATTGCGGCGCAACAATGGGACTGTCGAAACCATGCGTTGCCCTGCGGGAGAGGCCATGGTTCGCGCCAGGCAGCATCAGAACTGGAAAAAGCGCTCCAGCCGGCCTTGCAGTTTTCTCGCCTGACGGAAGGCTTCCTTGAGTGCCTGGCGTTCGACGGTGGTGAGCTTGTCGGGGTCGAAGCGGTTGCTCAGGCCGCGCCCGCTCTCGAACTGGGATTGATGCAGGCGCAGGCGCAGTTGCTGGATGAACAGGAACCCTTCCACCCAGGCTTCGACCTCCTGGCTGCTCAGCCTCCAGGCTTCGCCGGCGCCGCGCAGGCGCCGTACCGTGCCGGTCTCGGCGATCCCGGCGGCAAGGGCGAAGATGCGTGCCGCGTCGACGAAGAGGGTGGTGCCGTGCAATTTGAGGTCGATGCTGCTGGCTTCGTCGCCTTCGCCATCCAGCACGAAATCGCGGATCAAACCCAGGGGTGGGCGGTTACCCAGGGCGTTTTGCACCATCAGCCTGAGAAACTGGCGGTTTTCCCTGACCTTGTCGTTGAGCCAGTTTCTGAGCGACTCGGCCAGGCGCGGGTCGCCGGCCAGGGCGCGGAAATCGAAGAAGATGCTGGCGTTGAGCAGCACCGGCGCGTCTCCGCGGAAGATCCAGTCGGCGAAGGTGGCTTGCCATTCCTCGAACGAGAGGCACCATTTGGGATTGCCGGCCATGATCTCGCCCCGGCAGAGGGGGAAACCGCAGGCATCCAGCCAGTCGTTGGCGCGTCGCGCGGCGGCCAGCATGGGCGCGCGCAGTCGGTCGGCGCTATCGCCTTCCGGCACGCTGAAGATCAGGCCGTTGTCCTGGTCGGTATGCAGCGTCTGCTCGAAGCGGCCTTCCGAACCCAGCGCCAGCCAGCACCAGGAGATGTCCTCTAGGCCGCTGTCGGCGTAGGCCAGGTAGAGGATGCGCTGGGTGAGTTGATCGTTGAGCTGGGAAATCAGGCGGGTGAGCTGTTCCGCGCCGACTCCCTGCGCCATCAGGTTGCGCGCCAGGCGGCGGATATCCTCGGCCGCCTGGCGCAGGGCCGGCAGCTCATCCGCCAGGCACAATTCGGCGGCGATGCGCGAGACGCCGATCTGTTGCAGGGCAAACAGGTCTTTTTCCGAAATCACCCCGGCCACCTGGTCACCGCGGGTGACGACCACATGATGGATGGAGCGCCTTGCCATCGCCAGGGCCGCTTCGAAGGCGGTGGCGCCGACCGGCAGCGAATAGGGGTTGGGGGTCATCACCTCGCGCATCGGTCGGTCGATGTCGCAGGTGCCGAGGGCGACACGGTCACGCAGATCCTTGAGCGTGAACAGGCCGGTCGGCCCACCCCGTGCATCGGTCAGCAGGATGGATCCGACGTTCTCCTGACGCATGACCTCCAGTGCTTCGCGCACCGTCCGCTCCTGCGTGCAACTCACCGGCCCGCGTCGCAGCAGGGCGGACAGGGGCGTGGCAAGCGGGTCCGCCTGCGGCGGTTCCTGGCCGACGTGCGGGGGGCGGGCTGGTGCGTGGGAGGAAGAAGCGGCCACGGCGGTTCCGATCACGAGAGGGACGCCAGATTGCCACGGATTGTGCGGTGCAACAAGGGTGCGGGCAGACTCCCCTCTTGTTCAAAGGGGGAGGCAATCTGGCCAGGCTGGTGCGCGGGCGAGCGTCGAATCCCCCTGCCCGCGATGGAACAGGGGGATTCACGGTGATCATGCCGCTGTGGTGCGTGCCCGCAGATAAGCTTCGAATTCCGCTGCCGGCAATGGCCGGCTATGGAAATACCCCTGTGACTGGTCGCAGCCTTCCTGTCTGAGAAAATCGCGTTGCGCCTCGGTTTCCACGCCTTCGGCGATTACCTTGAAACCGAGGTTGTGGCCGAGCGAGATCACGGCGCGGGTGATGGCGGCGTCGTCGCGGTCGTCCGGCAGGTCGCGCACGAAACTCTGGTCGATCTTGAGTTTGTTGACGCGCAGGAGCTTCAGATAGGAAAGCGAGGAATAGCCGGTGCCGAAGTCGTCGATGGCGACCCGTACCCCCAGTTCAGACAGTTTTTCAACGACTGTTCTCGCCTGCTCCGCGTTGCGCAGCAGGAAGCTCTCGGTGATCTCAAGCTCCAGGCATTCGGCGGGCAAGCCGGTTGCCGCCAGCACGCTTGCCACGGTGGCATAGAAGTCGCCGCGCTCGACCTGCGGGCCGGCGACGTTGACCGAGACCGAACCGGCTTCGAGGCCACGATGCCGCCAGTCGACGGCCTGTTCGCAGGCGCGGCGCAGCACCCACTCCCCCAGCGGCAGGATCAGGCCGGTTTCCTCGGCGATGGGAATGAACTCGTTGGGGGGCACCAGCCCCCGCTCCGGGAGGCGCCAGCGAACCAGTGCCTCGCTGCCGATCAGCGCGCCGGTGTCGAGGTCGAACTGGGGCTGGAACCAGACTTCCAGTTGCTCATGCTCCAGGGCCTGGCGCAGGCCGTGTTCGATCTTCAGACGGTGCCGTGCGGCCCGGGTCATGTCGGCGTGGTGGAAGCGGCTGGTGTTGCGTCCGGCCTGCTTGCTGGCATACATGGCCATGTCGGCGGCCTGCAGCAGGCTGGTGGTATCGCGACCATCGTCAGGGTAGAGGGCAATGCCGACACTGGCGGTGACCAGGGCGCTATGCCCGTCGAGGTCCACCGGCGCGGACACTGCCTGGATGATTTTTTCGGCGATCAGACCCGGGTTGTCGCAGCTGCGCGCATTTTCGATGACCACGGCAAACTCGTCGCCACCCAGTCGCGCCACCGTGTCTTCCCGCCGCAGCAGGCGAAGCAGGCGCGCGGCGATGGTTTGCAGCAGGCGGTCTCCCGCCGGGTGGCCGAGGCTGTCGTTGACCGTCTTGAAGCCGTCCAGATCCAGCACCATGACCGCGATACGCTTGCGATGGCGCGCCGCGTGCTCGATGGCGTGGTTGACCTGGGCGTGCAGCAGGATGCGGTTGGGCAGTTCGGTGAGCGGGTCATAGTGTGCCAGGCGCTCCAGGGCTTCTTCGGATCGCTTGATGTAGCTGATGTCGGAAAACACGCCGACGTAACTTTGCAGGGCGCCTTCTGAATCGGGCACTGCGCTGATGGTGAGCCACTCGGGATACACCTCGCCGTTCTTGCGCCGGTTCCAGAGTTCGCCCTGCCAGTGGCCGGTGCCTTGAAGTTCCGCCCAGATCTGCTGGTAAAACGACTCCGTGTGGCGACCGGACTGGAGGAAACGCGGGTTCTTCCCGAGCGCCTCGGCCTCGCTGTAGCCGGTCACTTTGGTGAACGCGGGATTCACCGAGACGATATTGCCGTCGTGATCGGTCAGCATCACGCCTTCGGCGGTGCTTTCGAACATCGCCACGACCTGGCGCACATAGGCTTCATGGGCGCGGCGTCCGGTGAGATCGCTGACCAGGGCGAAGGCGCCAACCCGCAGGCCGTCATCGTCGTAGCTGGGGGTGGCGCTGAACTGGCAGGGCAAGGCGCGGCCGTCCAGCCGGATCAGGTCGATTTCATAGACGGATTGTTCGCCGCGCGCGCGCTTGATGCCTTGCTCACGCAGGATGGCCAGATTCGCCTCGTCGACAAACTCGAACAGGGAATGACCGACGAACTGCTCCGGGTTGCCGCCCAGCATCCGTGCGAAGGCGGGGTTGGCCTGGATGATCCGTTCCTCTTCGAGATCGGTCATGCAGAAGCCTTCCTGGGTGGTGTCCAGGATGCGACGAAGGCGTTGCTCGCTGCTGCGCAGCTGGCGCGCGAGTGCGTGCTGTCGGCCGGCCATCGCCGCGATCAGGACCAGGCCGATCAGCAGGGCGGTGACGATGCTCACCCAGAGCGCCAGGAAGTGGGCGGGCAGCCCTGAATCGGCGATGTCGGGGCGGCCGTCACTGATGAAATAGGCTGCCGCCATTGCGGTGTAATGCATGCCGGAGACGGCGCTACCCATCACCATGGCGCTGAGCAACGCCAGCCAGCGCGGCGATACGCGGGTGCGCAGGCCATCGCGGATCCACAGCGCCAGCATCGCCAGCAGGATCGCGACCACCAGGGAAACACCGAACAGGGTCGGGTCATAGCGCACCAGGCCATCCAGGCGATAAGCCGCCATGCCGGTGTAGTGCATGGTGCCGATACCCGCGCCCAGCAGCACGGCGCCGGTCAGCAGGGCGCGCGGGGTGACGCGGCCGTGGCTGATTACCCTTAGCGCGACCGCACTGGCGAGGATGCCGGGCAGGATGGAGAGAAGGGTGAGGCCGGGGTCGTAGGCGACCCGACAGGGCAGGCTGAATGCCAGCATGCCGATGAAGTGCATGGCCCAGGTGCCGCCACCCATGGCCAGCGCGCCGATGGCCGTCCAGCCGACGGCCTGCGCTTGCGTGGGACTGGTGGCGATGCGCGCCGCCACGTCGAAGGCGGCATAAGCAGCGAAGACCGCGATCAGGATGGAGAGGCCGACCAGCCAGGGATCATAGATGCCGACATAGAGCAGGCTGGTGTCCGGCGGGCTGTCGAGAAACTGCAAATGAGGGCTCGGAAAAGCGGGCAAGTCGTACCTGCGGCGGCGAAGAGTCGCTGAATGGTACAACTATGCCATTCGTATTACTGCAAAGGGAGAGTGACCTCGACCTTAAGACCCTTTCCCTTGCAGTCATCCAGCATGAGCGTGCCGCCATGCAATACCACCACCTGCCGGACGATGGCCAGGCCGAGGCCGCTGCCGGGGATATCCGCCCCGGCCAGACGCTGGAAGCGTTCGAGCACGCGTTCACGCTCGGACGCGGGAATGCCGGGGCCGTCATCGCACACCGTCAGTTGCGCCATCCCGTCCTGTTCCCGTAATTCCACGTCGACCCGGCCACCCGGGTCGCTGTAGCGGACGGCGTTGTCGAGCAGGTTGTCCAGCATCATGCGCAGGCTGTCGGCGTGGCCGTTGAGGATCACCGGCGAGCATTCGCCGACACCGAGGTCGATCTCGCGCGCTTCGGCCAGGCTGGAACACGCCGCCACCCCCTGTTTGACCAGGGCATCCAGCGCCAGGGGAGCGAATACCGCTTGCCGCGCGGCCGGTTCCAGGCGTGCCATGCCGAGGAGTTGATCGACCAGATGGGCGGCCCGGTCGACGCCGCTGACCAGTTGCGCCAGGGCGGCGTCGCGTTCGGTTTCACTGACGGCGCGCCGCGCAATCTGGGCCTGCAGCTTGACTGCCGTGAGGGGCGTGCGTAATTCATGGGCGGCGTCGGCGATGAAGCG
Organism: uncultured Thiobacillus sp.; assembly: GCA_964393825.1. Taxonomy (GTDB): domain Bacteria; phylum Pseudomonadota; class Gammaproteobacteria; order Burkholderiales; family Thiobacillaceae; genus PFJX01. The sequence goes on from CAYMUY010000036.1 coordinate 7,921, forward strand.
ACGCTGCGACACCAGCGCCTGATCCAGCCGCACCAGCAAGTCATTGAGGGTGTCGACGACCGGGGCGACCTCATCCGGCAGGTGGCGGCTGTCCAGCGCATGCAGGCTTTGCACGCCACGCCGACCGATCTCGCCGCGCACCTGCTCCAGCGGTGCCAGTGCCCGCGATACGGCGGCACGGATGAGCAGACCCAGCACCACCACCAGCACACCCAGTGGCAGCAACAGCCAGGGCGCGATGGCGGCAAAGCGACGGGCGCGGCTCGCCGAGGTGGTGGCGACCTGGATGGTGAGGCCGCCTTCCATGAGCGTGAACACCCGCCATTGCGTGCCCTCCCACTCGATGACGTGCAGGCCCGGCGCCTGGCGCGGTGGTCCGACGTCTTCCAGCGAGGAGAAGAACAGGCTGCCGTCGGCGGTCCAGATCTGGCTGACGAACTGGCCCCGATCGTTGCGGACTTCCTCCTCGTTTTCATATTCGATGCCATGGCGCACCACGGAATAGGCAATCTGTTCGAGGCCATAGTCACGGACGCGATTGAACGCGTCCCAGGCCAGCAGATAGGTGATCACGCTGGCCAGCAGGCCGGTCAGCAACAGCGCGCTGATCTGCCAGAGGAGGAGGCGGCCCCGAATCGAATTGCTCATGCGCCGGTCTCGGGCGGCGGTTCCACCAGCTTGTAGCCGACGCCGCGGACATTGCGGATCCAGGCCATGCCCAGCTTGCGCCTCAGATTGTGCAGGTGCACCTCGATCGCGTTGCTGGCGACTTCCTCGTCCCAGCCGTAGAGACGATCTTCCAGTTGTTCGCGGGACAGCACCGAGCCGGGTTTCTCCATCAAGGCTTCCAGCAGGGAGAACTCGCGTTGCGAGAGGGGCAGCCGTCTGCCGTCGAGAGAAGCCTCGCGGCTGAGCGGGTTCAGGCAGAGCGCGCCCAGGCGCATCTCTGGCTGCTTTCTACCGATGTTGCGGCGTTGCAGGGCATGCACCCTGGCAATCAGTTCATCCAGATCGAAGGGTTTGGTCAGGTAGTCGTCGGCGCCCAGATTGAGGCCCGATACGCGATCCGCGACGGTATCGCGCGCGGTCACCACCAGGACGGGGATGTCACGGCCGCTGTGGCGCAGTTCCTTGAGCAGGGTCACGCCGTCGAGCAAGGGCAGGCCGAGATCGAGCAGCAGCAGGCCGTAATCACCGGTTTCCAGCGCGCTACGCGCCGCGCGTCCGTCGCGCACCCAATCGACCGCGAAGCCGGCGAGCTTGAGCCCGCGCGTCACGCTGTTGCCGATCATCGGGTCGTCTTCAGCCAGAAGGAGCTTCATGGCGCCATTATCCTGGTTTCGCGGGACGAAAAAAAAGCGGGGCGAACCCCGCTTTTTCTTGATCCGGACTACCGATTACTTGGCGGCGGGAGCAGCGTCAGCTTTCTTGTCAGCCTTCTTGCTGTGCTTGGCGGCCTTCGCGGGCTTGGCGTCGGCAACCTTCACTTCGGCGGCGGGAGCAGCCTTGGCATCAGCGGCGGGGGCCTTGGCTTCGGCTTTGGCTTCGGCCTTGGCGGCGGGCTTGGCAGCGTCGGAAGCCTGGGCGGCGCCGAAGGCGAACAGGGAAGCGGCGGCAAACAGGGCGGTCAGGGTCTTGTTCATGGGAAATCTCCTAGGCAGTGAGTGGGTTGCGCCAGGCATCAACGCTTGGCTGGTGCACATTGTCCAGATGCAGACTTAACGAACACTTAAGGGAACAGGGTTTTTCATGCGCATCGCGCACGCAGCTGTCGGTTCCCGCCCGAACCGCCAGCCACCCGGGTTGCGGTATCCTTGCCACGCCCAGGCTACATCCTCCCCACATCGTGCGTGTTCTCATCGTCGAAGACGATCCCCTCCTGCAGGACAGCCTCACCCGCGCCATGCGCGCGGCAGGGTATGCCACCGACCAGGCCGGTGATGGCGAACTGGCCTTGAGCCTGTTGCAAGGCGGGGGTTTCGACCTGGTGATCCTCGATCTCGGCCTGCCGAAAATGGATGGTTTGCAGGTGTTGCGCGAGATGCGCGCCGCTGGTTGCCGCGCGGCGGTGTTGATCCTGACCGCGCGTGACGGGGTTGAGGATCGGGTGAAAGGGCTTGATCTGGGCGCCGATGATTACCTCGCCAAGCCGTTTTCCGTGGCGGAACTGGAGGCGCGGGCGCGGGCACTGTTGCGCCGCGGCCAGGGGGGGGCGCCACTGCTCTGCTGCGGCACCCTCGCCTATGATTCGGTGGGACGCCGTGCCACCCTCGGCGGTGAACCGCTGGAGCTGTCGCAACGCGAGCTGTCGGTGCTGGAAACCCTGTTGTTCCGCCAGGGCAAGGTGGTGAGCAAGGAACAGTTGATCGAGAGCCTGTGCGGCTACAGCGAGGAAGTCAGCGGCAATGCGATCGAGGTCTACATCCACCGCCTGCGCAAGAAGCTGGAGCCGGCCGGGGTCGGCATCCGCACCCTGCGCGGCCTGGGATATCTTCTCGGCGAGCAGTAGTTTTCCGGCATGGAAGACGACGATATCCCCTCGCTCAGGCAGCGCCTGATCAACTGGCTGTTCACCCCGCTCTATCTCTGGCTGCTGTTCTCCACCGTCACCGGCTACCTGGCGGCGGTGAGCCTGTCCAACCGGCCCTATGACCTGGTACTGCAGGAACGCGCCAAGTTGCTGGCCAGCCGCTACAGCCTCAGCCAGAGCATGAGTGTCCCCGATCTGGCGAAACTGTTTCCCGAGGCGGAAGGCGAGTTTCTATTCGCGCTCTATGACAGCCAGGGGCGCCGCCTTGCCAGCAGCGGCCATCTCCCGGCGCCGCGCCCCGCGGACTTTCTTGCCAAGGGGAGTACCTTGCGCAATACCCGGATCGCGGACCACAAGTTGCGCCTGCTGACCTTGCGCGCGCCCGGCCCGGGGGGCGACCTGCTGCTGGTACAGGCGGCCGAGCCGATCCAGGCGCGCCTGGCGCTGGGACGCAGCATCCTCGGCAATATCGTTATTCCCCAGTTCATCTTTATCCTGATCGCCGGCGTCGCGGTCTGGGTGGGCCTGCGCAAAGGCCTGGAACCGCTCGAGCGGCTGCGCCGCCAGGTCGCCAACCGGCCGCGTGACGACCTGCGGCCGCTCGAGGAAACCCTGGCGCCGCACGAGGTGCGGCCACTGATCCGTGAGGTCAATGCCTTGATCGAGCGCCTCAAGGGCCTGATGGAAAGCCAGCGCCGATTCGTCGCCGATGCCGCGCATCAGTTGCGCACCCCCTTCGCGGGCCTGCGCGCGCAGGCGGAGCTGGCGCGTCGCGAGGAGGCCTCGGCGACGGTGAAGGAGGCGCTGGACCGTATCTGCGCCGGTACCCAGCGGTGCAGTCGCCTGGTCACGCAATTGCTGACCCTCGCCCGCAACGAACCGGAAGCGCGCCTGCAATCGCCGCTGGTGATGCTCGATCTCGGCCGAATCGCCCAGGAGGCCGCCAGTCACTGGGCGCCGGAAGCGCTGCGTCGCGATATCGACCTCGGCTTCGAGGAGGAGCGACAACAACTCCCGGTGAAGGGGGACGAGGCCGGCCTGCGCGACCTGATCGACAATCTGATCGACAACGCCATCCACTACACCCCCGCCGGCGGCCATGTCACCGTCCGTGTCGGCTACGACCGGGGCGCCTGGCTCAAGGTGGAGGACGACGGTCCCGGCATTCCACCGGAGCAGCGCGAGCGGGTGTTCGAGCGCTTCCAGCGCATTCCCGGCAACGGTCAGCCCGGCAGCGGACTCGGCCTGTCCATCGTCCAGGAAGTGGTGGTCCGACATGGCGGCAAGGTGGAACTGGACGATGCCGAGGGAGGGCAGGGTGCCCTGTTCACCGTGCGGTTTCCACATCACGGCAGCGTGTAGCGGTGCGGCGAGGTGGGCAGGAGCCCGGCCAACCGGCCAACCAGGTCGATTCCCCCCTTGAAAAGGGGAAAGCCTAGGCGTTCAGCGCCGCCCACCCAATAAGGAGCCGAGCACGCCGCGGATGATGGCGCGGCCGACCTGGCCGCCGATCGCTCGGGCCGCGCTTTTCGCCAAGGCCTCGCCCACGCCCTCGCGGCGACCGCCACCGCCGCCGAACAGGTCGCCCAGCATGCCGCCGAGGCCGCCGCCAGAATGGGGCGCTTCCGGCGTCGGCGCTTGTCCGCGCGGGGCCGACTTCGCCGCTGCCGAATCGGCCGCTTGGGCAGCCACCTCGGCAGCGCGGCTTTTCAGCAGTTCGTAGGCCGATTCCCGATCCACCGCCTTTTCGTAGACGCCGGCCACCAGCGAGCCGGCGATCAGGCGTGCGCGCGTGGCGGCGTCGATCGGACCGATCTGACCGCCGGGCGGCACGATGAAAGCGCGTTCGACGATGCCGGGGCGGCCTTTTTCATCGAGGCAGGAGATGAGCGCTTCGCCGACACCGAGTTCGGTGATGGCGGCGGCTTCGTCGATCGCCGGGTTGTCGCGCATGGTTTCGGCGGCGGCCTTCACCGCCTTCTGGTCGCGCGCGGAGAAGGCGCGCAGCGCGTGCTGCACCCGGTTGCCGAGTTGGCCCAGCACCTTGTCCGGCACGTCGGCCGGGTTCTGGGTGACGAAATAGATGCCCACGCCCTTGGAACGGATCAGGCGTACCACCTGCTCGATCTTGTCCACCAGCGCGTCGGGCGCATCGTCGAACAGCAGATGCGCCTCGTCGAAGAAGAACACCAGCTTGGGCTTGTCCAGGTCTCCGGCCTCGGGCAGGTTTTCATAGAGTTCGGAGAGCAGCCAGAGCAGCAGGGTGGCGTACATTTTCGGCGCCTGCATCAGCCGGTCGGCGGCGAGGATGTTGATTACCCCCTTGCCGCGCTCGCTTTGCATCAGGTCGGCGATGTTCAGCATCGGCTCGCCGAACAGCCTGTCGCCACCCTGGGTTTCCAGCGCCAGCAGGCCGCGCTGAATGGCGCCGATGCTGGCGGCGGAGATGTTGCCGTATTCGGTGGTGAAGGTTTTCGCGTTCTCGCCGACAAACTGCAGCATCGCGCGCAGATCCTTCAGGTCGAGCAGCAGCAGGCCGTCGTCGTCCGCCACCTTGAACACCAGTTGCAGCACGCCGGTCTGGGTGTCGTTCAGTTCCAGCATGCGCGCAAGCAGCAGCGGTCCCATGTCGGAAATGGTGGCGCGGATGGGATGGCCGCTTTCGCCGAACGCATCCCAGAAGGTCACCGGATGTGCCTGGTACTGGAAGTCGGCCAGGGCCAGTTTCTCCACCCGTTCCGAAACCTTGGTATTGCCGCCGCCCACCTGGGAGATGCCGGAGAGGTCGCCCTTGATGTCGGACATGAAGCAGGGGACGCCGATGTCGGAAAACGCCTCCGCCAGGGTCTGCAGGGTCACGGTCTTGCCGGTACCAGTGGCGCCGGTGATGAGACCGTGGCGGTTGGCCATTCGCGGCAGCAGAAACAGTTCGGCGGTGTCGTTCTTGGCGATCAGGAGTGGTTCGGACATGGCTCGCTCGCATGGGCGTAAGGACACGGCATTATCCTGGAAACGGCGGTTGACCGCTTCATGGCCGTGGTGCGGCCTCATGGATGCCGGCATGAATGCATGCGATGACGCGCTCACCCAATGGAGAGCCGGAACGCACCAGCGGGTGCGTTCAGCTACCGTCACCAGGAGTGTAGGCGGCTAGTCGCGCGCTTCCCGGCACGTTGTGATCTACAGTGAAAGCGTGAAGGGAGACATCGTGAACCTGTCACCGGAAATGCAAGTGTTGCTGGATGATATTCGCGCCGAAGTCCGCGAAACCCGGGACCATACCGGGCGGGCGGCGCTCTCGGAGCGGGTGCTGCGCGCTTTCGCCAGCGTCGAGCGGCACGCGTTTCTGCCCCCTGTCATGCGGCCTGCAGCCTATGCCAACCGGCCCCTGCCGATCGGCCATGGCCAGACCATTTCACAACCTTTCATCGTAGCCCTGATGACGGATCTGCTCGATCCGGAGCCGGATGACTGCATTCTGGAAATCGGCACCGGTTCGGGTTATCAGGCGGCGGTGCTGGCAAGACTGGTGCGACGGGTCTATTCGCTGGAAATCGTGGAGGCACTGGCGACCCAGGCGGCGGCACGCCTGCGCGAGATGGATTGTGACAATGTCGAGGTGCGCCAGGGCGATGGCCGTCTCGGCTGGGCGGAAGGCGCGCCCTATGACGGTATCCTGGTCGCCGCTGCTTCGGCCGAGGTACCTCCGGCCTTGATCGAACAACTCAAGCCCGGCGGTCGCCTGCTCATTCCGGTCGGCGGCCGCTACAGCGGCCAGGAACTGGTGCTGATCGAGAAGGACCGGGCGGGCCGGATGCGCCGGAGAAGCATTCTGCCGGTTATATTCGTGCCGTTGACCGACGCCACGACATCATGACGGTGACCCTGTCCGCACCGGGGAGGCCGGCTCCGGCCCGAGAGAACGAGCCGGATTCTTTCAACTTTGGAGCATTGACCATGCGTATCCCACTCGAAGTCACCTTCCGCCACATGGAACCCTCGGCCGCGGCCGAAGCCCGCATCGCGGAAAAAGTCGCCAAGCTGGAGCAGATCTATAAGCAGATCACCCGCTGCCAGGTCGTCATCGAAGCGCCGCACGAGCACAGCCGCCAGGGCAAACTGTTCCACGTCAGCATCGATCTCACCGTGCCGGGCGCGGAGTTGCTGGTCACCCGCGGCCATAACCATCAAAGCCATGCCCATGAAGACGTCTATGTCGCCATCCGCGACGCTTTCGATGCCGCCCGGCGGCGCCTGGAAGACCACGTGCGGTTGCGGCGCGGCGACGTCAAGCATCACGACCAGCCGCAGGTTGATGAGCTCGAACCGGAATGAGCGCCGCCCCTCGCGTCCTGGTCTTCGCCGGCAGCGCGCGGCGCGAGTCGGTCAATCGCCGCCTCGCCCGCGTCGCGGCCGATCGGTTGACGGCGGCAGGTGCCGCGGTCACCTTGCTGGAACTCGCCGAATATCCCCTGCCGCTCTACGACGGCGACCTGGAGGCCACTTCCGGTCTGCCGGAAAACGCACTCAAGCTGAAAACGCTGTTGATCGCCCACGATGCCTTCGTCATCGTCTCGCCGGAATACAACAGCTCCATCCCGCCGCTGCTGAAAAACACCATCGACTGGGTCTCGCGGCCGTTGCCGGAGCAGAGTGGCTACGTCCCCTTCAGCGGCAAGGCCGCCGCCCTGATCAGCGCCTCGCCCGGCTTTCTCGGCGGCATGCGCGGGCTGCGCCATCTGCGCGAGGTGCTGACCGAGTTGCGGATGATCGTCCTGCCCGGCCAGGTTTCCCTGGCGGCTGCTGACAAGGCCTTCGATGACGGGGGTAAGCTTACGGATGCCGCCAGCCAGCGCCGTCTCGACGGCCTGGTGGGCGATTTGGTGAGTATGATGGAGCGCTTGTCAAAGTGAAGGCCATGTTTCATGGATGAACGGCAGGTCGTCAGTCGCGCCATCCCCGCCCCGGAGATTGTGTCCGCACCATTGATGCCGCCGGCTGTCGGCATGGAGGGCACCTGGCAGGGAAGCGGGATGTCAGCGGCCTGATGTAGCGAACGAGAGATAAATGGGTGGTGGACGATGAACCTGATGAACGAGCTTGAGAGACGCTGTGGCGATTTGCCGGTCTGGCGGCTCCATTCCTGGGGGCTGCTGTTGGTGGCGGTGATCGGGCTCATCGATTTCCTGACCGGCCCCGAGATCTCCATATCGGTGCTCTACCTGATACCTGTCGGCCTGCTGGCGTGGTGTGCCAGCAAAACGTCCGGCTATGCCCTCAGTGTGGTCGCGGCCCTGGTATGGCTGCTTGCCGACGCGAGTTCAAACCATTCCTATACCCAGGAATGGATTGTTTACTGGAATGCCCTGGTGCGGTTCGTGTTTTTTCTTGTCACTGCCCACCTGCTGGCGACGCTGCGCTTGTATCTCGATCGCGAAATGTCGTTGTTGCGGATCGACCGTCTGACCGGGGCAAAAAATGCAATGGCGTTCAAGGACGAGATCCGTTTCCTGCTCCGGCTTGCGGCGCGCCACCAGCATTCAATCACCCTGGCCTACCTCGATCTCGATCATTTCAATGTCGTGAATGGCTCGCTGGGCCACGAGGAAGGTGATCGCATCCTGCAAACCATCGTCATGTCGCTGACCTTGTCGGGGCGTGCCACCGATGTAGTGGGTCGCCTGGGGGGCGACGAATTCGCGATTCTGTTGCCGGAAACCGACCTGGCCGGTGCCCGGCACGCACTGGACAAGCTGCATGACCGGGTCAGCAAGACCATTGCCGACCAGGGCTGGCCGATCAGCCTCAGCATGGGGGTGGCGGTCTTTCCAGAGAATCCCCCGAATGTTGCCGATGCCCTGAAGTTCGCCGATACCCTGTTGCAGCGGGTAAAGCGCGAGCAGCCGGGCGGCGTGATCTACGAGGAATACACCGGCGGCAAGCCGGTGACGCGCGGCGCCATTATCCCGACATAGGTTCCAGCTTCTCCACTCGCGAGATCCGGTCCAGCGGGTGGCCCTTGCGGGCGCGGTGCAGGCGGTGTTTTTCCAGGGCTTCGCCATTGAGCGTGACGTTGGCCTGGCGGCCAAGCCGGGTCTTGCCCTCCACGATGAGTCGCTGGCCGTCGAAGGTGGTCAGCGCCAGCAGACGTTCCTTGTCTTCCAGCTTCATCAATTGCACCCCTTTGCCGCCGGTCAGGATCTTCATTTCTTCCAGCGGGAACGCGAGCAGCTTGCCGTTGTCCGCGGCCACCGCGACCCAGGTGCCGAGGAGCCGGACCGGCGGCAAGGGTTGCCAGCCGGGTTCCAGGGTGAGGAAGGCCTTGCCGGCGCGTTGCCGGGAGAGCAGGTCGGAGAGCTGGCAGAGGAAGCCGTAGCCGCCGTCACTGGCGACCAGCCAGCGGCTCTCGGGGGCGGCGCTGAGGGCATGGGCCAGCCGCGCGCCACGAGCGAGTTCGACCAGGGTGGCGAGCGGGATGCCGTCGCCGCGGCCGGTGGGCAGGTCGGGGATGCGAACGGTGTAGGTGCGGCCGGAACTGTCGAGCAGGACCAGCGGCCAGATGGTACGGGTTTCCAGCACGGCCAGGGCGCTGTCGCCGGCCTTGTACTGGATCGCGGCGGGATCGAGGCCCTGGCTGCTCATATGGCCCACCCGTGCCCGTAACCAGCCGTTCTTCGAGATGATGACGGTGACCGGCTCGTCGACGATGGCTTCGGAGGCCGAGGCGGCGGTGACCGCTTGCGCGGTTTCGATCAGGGTGCGCCGCTCGTCGCCGTATTTCTTCGCGTCGGCGCGGATTTCGCTGATCACCAGGCGTTTCAGTTCGCCCTCGTCGCTGAGCAGCCTGAGCAGGCCTTCCTTTTCCGCGCGCAGTTCACCCAGTTCCTTCTCGATCTTGATGCCTTCCAGCCGTGCCAGTTGACGCAGGCGGATTTCCAGGATGTCGTCGGCCTGGATTTCGGAGAGGTCGAAGGCGGCCATGAGATCGGCCTTGGGGTCGTCCGCTTCACGGATGACGCGAATCACCTCGTCGATGTTGAGCAACACCGCCTGGCGGCCTTCGAGGATGTGGATGCGGCGGTTGACCGCGTCGAGGCGATGCGCGCTGCGCCGCCGCACGGTATCGACGCGGAACGCGGCCCACTCCGAGAGTAGTGCGGCGAGGCCCTTCTGGCCGGGGCGGCCGTCGCGCCCAACCACGGTGAGGTTCATCGGCGCCGTCGTCTCCAGGCTGGTCTGGGCCAGCAGCAGGCGCATGAATGCTTCCGGGTCCTGGTTGCGTGATTGCGGTTCCAGGACGATACGCACCGGCGCCTTTTCATCGGATTCGTCGCGCGCGGCTTCCAGGGCCGCGAGCAGCGCGGCCTTGAGGGTCTTCTGCTCCTGCGACAGTTCCTTCTTGCCGGCCCTGATCTGCGGGTTGGTGAGGGCGTCGATCTGGGTCAGCACCTGGGCGGTGGAGACGCCGGGGGGCAATTCCGTGACCACCACCCGCCATTGTCCGCGCGCCAGCGGCTCGACCTGCCAGCGCGCCCTTACCCGCAGGCTGCCGCGGCCGCATTCGTAGGCGGCGCGGATGTCGGCCGGACTGGAAATGATCTGGCCGCCACCGGGGAAGTCGGGGCCGGGCACGAACTCGATCAACTCGGCGGTGGTGGCCTCGGGATGCTTGAGGACATGCACGGCGGCTTCCGCCAGTTCGCGCAGGTTGTGCGGCGGGATTTCCGTGGCCATGCCCACCGCGATGCCGGAGGCGCCATTGGCCAGCAGTAGCGGTAGGCGCGCCGGCAACAGCACGGGCTCCTGGAAGGCGCCGTCGTAGTTGGGCTTGAAATCGACCGTGCCGGCGTCGATTTCCGCCAGCAGCAGTTCGGCGATGGGGGTCAGGCGGCTTTCCGTATAGCGCATCGCCGCCGCGCCGTCGCCGTCGCGCGAACCGAAGTTGCCCTGGCCGTCGATCAGCGGATAGCGAAGCGTGAATCCCTGTGCCATCCGCACCATGGCGTCGTAGACCGACTGGTCGCCATGCGGGTGCAACTTGCCGATGACATCGCCGACCACCCGCGCGGACTTGACGTGTTTGGTCGTGGCGGTGAGACCCATCTCGCGCATGGAGAACAGGATGCGCCGCTGCACCGGCTTCATGCCGTCTTCCACATGCGGCAGGGCGCGGCCCAGCACCACGCTCATGGCGTAGGAGAGGTAGCAACGCTCGGCGAATTCGCCCAGGGGCAGATAGTCCTTGGGCGGCACCTCGTCGCCAGAGGGGGGCAGGGGGGGGGAGGGAGGAGCGCTCGCAGCGGCAGGCGCTACGAACAGATCAAGCGTCAGGGGGTCGTCGTGCTGGGTCATCGATGGGTGCGCGATTCGGAATGGACGCGATCAGCGCGCCGCTGTAGCGCCGGCGTCTTGCCGGCGTCTTTGAAACAGCCGGCTGACCTGAACGGGGCGTCCCTTCTGGTCATCAAGCCGGCGCGATCTCCGTTGCCTCGGGTTACGCTGCGTGATTCCCCTTGCTAGGTGCCACCCGTCTTGGTTGCCTGATGCGCCTTCGATTTGGCGCGGCAGTCCGCGCATTTCCAGCGCTTGGCACCATTCGCGCAACGCACCAGGGCGCCACCCAGCAGCGGCTTGGTGCGGCCGCAACTGGAACAGAATCGACGCTCATCGGCTTCGTTGATGGGGGTGGGGGTTTCCTGTGTCATATATCAGCCTCTACCGTGTTGCCTTTTGTTTCCATCCATTCCCGGCGCGCGCCGGCCTCTCCTTTGCCCATGAGCATATCGAACATGGTCACCGCCGCCGCCATTTCCGCGCGCGCCACCCGCACCGGCAGCACCCTGCGGGTGGCCGGGCTCATCGCGGTTTCCCGCAATTGCTCCGGGTTCATTTCGCCCAGGCCCTTGAAACGCCCCACCTCGATGCTCTCCGGTTTCACGCCTTCACGCTGCAGACGGTCGCGGATTGCCGTCAGTTCGTCGTCGTCGAGGGCGTAGAAGCGGCGCATCGGTTTCTTGCCGCGTGCCGGTACATCTACCCGGTACAGCGGGGGCTGCGCCACGCAGATGCGGCCCTGTTCGACCAGGCGCGGAAAGTGGCGGAAGAACAGGGTGAGCAACAGGGTGTTGATGTGGGAGCCGTCGACATCGGCGTCGGCCATCAGGATCACCTTGCCGTAGCGCAATCCGGACAGGTCGGGATGGTCGTCGATGCCGTGGCGCTCGACGCCCAGGGCGACGGCGATGTCGTGGACTTCATTGTTGGCGTAGAGCCGTTCCGGCTCCACTTCCCAAGTGTTCAGCACCTTGCCGCGCAAGGGCAGGATGGCCTGGGTCTCGCGGTCTCGCGCCTGTTTGGCGGAGCCGCCGGCGGAGTCGCCCTCGACCAGGAACAGTTCGTTGCCCTCCGGGTCGCTGCCGCTGGCATCCGACAGCTTGCCGGGGAGCACCACCACCGAGGACTGCTTTTTCTTCTCCACCTTCTGCGCCGACTTCAGCCGGCTGGCCGCCGCCCGCGCGGCCAGTTCGGCAAGCGCCTTGCCATGTTCGACATGGCTGTTGAGCCAGACCTCGAAGGGGTCGCGGACCATCGCCGAGACCAGTTTCACCGCCTCGCGTGAGTTGAGTTTTTCCTTGACCTGGCCCTGAAACTGCGGGTCGAGGATGCGCGCCGAGAGGACGAAGCTCATCCGCCCGCAGACGTCCTCCTGGCGCAACTGCACGCCGCGCGGCAGCAGACCATGGTGTTCGGCGAAGGATTTCACCGCGTCGAAGACGCCGGCTTTCAGCCCCGCCTCGTGGGTACCCCCTTGCGCCGTGTGGATCAGGTTGACGAAGCTCTCCGCCGCCCCCGCGCCGTCCGCCCAGGTGAATACCCAGGCCGCGCCCTCGCCCCTGGCGTAGCCGCCGCCACTTTCGCCATCGGCATAGCGCTCGCCGGAGAACGGCGGCAGCAGGGGCTCGGCGTCGTTCAGCAGTTCCGCCAGGTACTGCGGCAGGCCGCCGGGATAGGACCAGGCCTTTTCCTGCTCGCCATCCTCGCGCTCGATGGCCAGTTTTACCGTGACGCCGGGTAGCAGCACCGCCTTGGCGCGCAGCAGGCGTTCCAGTTCCGCCAGGGAGATGCGCGGGCTGTCGAAGAAGGCCGGGTCGGGCCAGGTGCGTACCAGGGTGCCGCTGTCCTTCTTCGCGCATTTTCCAGTGATCTCCAGCGGGCGCGCCAGGCGGCCGCCCTCGACGAACTCGACCTGATGCACCTCGCCGTCGCGTTTCACCGTGACCGACAGGCGGGTGGAGAGGGCATTGGTCACCGAGACGCCGACGCCGTGCAGGCCGCCGGAGAAGGCATAGGCCCCCTCGCCGCTGGTCTTGTCGAACTTGCCGCCGGCGTGCAGACGGGTGAAGACCACCACCACGGTCGGCTCCTTCTCGGTGGGGTGCGGTCCCACCGGAATGCCGCGACCATCGTCCGCCACCGATACCGAGCCGTCCAGATGCACCCGCACCAGAATGTTGCGGGCGTATCCCGCCAGCGCCTCGTCTGCGGCGTTGTCGATCACTTCCTGGATGACGTGGGTGGGCGAATCGGTGCGGGTGTACATGCCCGGGCGGGCGCGCACCGGTTCCAGGCCCTTGAGGACCTTGATCGAGGATTCGTCGTAAAGCGTCATGCGGTGTGTTGTTGTACGGTGACGGAGCGGCAAAGGCGCAAGTAAACGGGCAAGTCACTTTCGATGCAAGCTTTCGCGTCGTCAGACGCGCGCTATTGCGGCTTAATATTCGGCCTGATCCCAACGGGAGCCGCCCTGGAGAACCTTCATGCCCATCGTTGCCCACAATGACCTGCCCGCCCTGCAGCGCCTGCGCGAGGCGGGAACGACCATCGTGCTGCCCCAGGAACGGGCGGCGCATCAGGATATCCGCGAACTGCACATCGGTCTCCTGAACATGATGCCGGACGCAGCGCTGGAGGCGACCGAGCGGCAGTTCTTCCGCCTGATCGGCGAGAGCAACCCGATCGCGCAGTTCTATGTGCACCCGTTCACCCTCGACGCCATCCCGCGCGGCGACAAGGCGGCGGCGCACATCGCACGCTATTACGAGCCGTTCGCGAAGATCCGCGAGGAAGGGCTCGACGCCCTGATCATCACCGGCGCCAACGTCAGCGGCGAGGATCTGTCGAAGGAGCCATTCTGGGGGCCGCTGGGCGAGGTGATCGACTGGGCCTGGGAGAACGTCACCACCACCCTGCTGTCCTGCCTGGCCACCCATGCCGTGCTGCATTTCCGTTATGGCCAGCCGCGCATCCGCCAGCCGAGCAAGCGCTGGGGCGTCTTCTCGCACCGGGTGATGGACAAGCGGCATCCCCTGGTGGGCGATGTGAACACCCGTTTCGACGTGCCGCATTCGCGCTGGAACGATGTCTCGCGCGCCCAGTTCGAGGCGGCGGGGCTGCGCGTCCTGGTGGAAAGCGAGGCGGTGGGGGTGCATCTGGCCACCAGTCACGACGGCCTGCGCATGGTGTTTTTCCAGGGTCATCCGGAATACGACACGATTTCCCTGCTGAAGGAATACAAGCGTGATGCGCTGCTGGCGGCGCAAGGCAAATTGCCGGATTTCCCGCCTTTCCCGGACAACTACCTGCGCCCGCATGAACAGGCGATCCTGCGGGAATGGCGTGAGCGGGTGCTGCAGGCCGCGGCCGCCCGGCAGTTCCTGCCGGAATTCCCGGAGGCCCTGGTGGCGGGTAATCTCGACAACACCTGGCACGACACCGCCGAAGCCGTGATCGGCAACTGGATGGGCTGCATGTATCAGGTCACCCATCGCGACCGCAAGAAGCCGTTCATGGACGGCGTGAATCCGGACGATCCCTTCGGGATTTATTCCTGAAGGCCTCAGGTTTGGTCCATCGTGGTCGCTATGATGCATACCGTTCCCGACCTGCGAGGGGATGAGGCACCCATGAGGAGATACCCATGCAACATCTGACCCCGAAGGAAACCCACGCTTTCCTCGATAGCCATCCGGACGCGGTGTTCATCGATTGCCGCTCGGAGTTCGAATTCCTCTTCGTCGGCCATCCGGTGGGGGCCATCCTGATTCCCTGGTACGAGGGCATCAACTGGGATCTGAACCCCCACTTCCTCGGGCAGGTGCGCATGGCCGCCTCGCATCATCGGCCGGTACTGCTGATCTGCCGTTCCGGCAACCGCTCCAGGGAGGCCGGCGAGTATCTGGAGAAGAACGGGTTTTCCGATGTCTACAACGTCCTCTACGGTTTCGAGGGCGAACTGGACGAGCACCACCGGCGTTCCACCCAGAACGGCTGGCGTTTCGACGGATTGCCCTGGGAGCAGTGCTGAAACGGATCGACCGGATCGGGAACGGTTTCGCCCTGGCGACATCGAAGCCATTGACCGACGGGTTGTGCATTCGGCCGTCACGGCCAACAATCACATTCCTCCCAGCCAACCGAGGCCCGCATGAACGACATCCTGAATGGTCTGCTCGACCTGCCCTGGTGGGGCTATGTCCTGACCACCCTGGTGCTGACTCATATCAGCATCGCCAGCATCACCATCTTCCTGCATCGCGCGCAGGCGCATCGGGCGCTCGATCTCCACCCTATCGCCAGCCATTTTTTCCGCTTCTGGCTCTGGCTCACCACCGGCGCGGTCACCAAGGAATGGGTCAGCGTGCACCGCAAGCACCACGCCCGCTGCGAGACCCCGGAAGATCCGCACAGCCCGCAGATATTCGGCATCCGCAAGGTATTGCTGGAAGGCGCCGAGCTATACCAGATGGAAGCCGCGAAAGCGGATACCCGTGAGCGTTTCGGCCACGGTACCCCGGATGACTGGCTGGAACGTCATGTCTACACCGGCCGTCGCAATCTCGGCATCGTGCTCATGCTGCTGCTCGACCTGGCGTTGTTCGGCGTCATCGGCCTGACCATCTGGGCGGTACAGATGTTGTGGATGCCAGTGTTCGCCGCCGGCATCATCAACGGTGCCGGCCATTACTACGGGTATCGCAACTTCGCCTGCGACGATGCCAGCACCAACATCCTGCCCTGGGGCATCCTGATCGGAGGCGAGGAACTGCACAACAACCATCATGCCTACGGCAGTTCCGCCAAGCTTTCCAGCCGCTGGTACGAGATCGATATCGGCTGGGGCTATATCCGGGTGCTGGCGCTGCTCGGACTCGCCAGGGTCAAGAAAGTGGCACCGAAGGTGCGCTGGGGCGAGATCAAGCACTTCTGCGATGCCGATCTGTTGCACAGCGTGGTGACCCATCGCTACGACGTGCTCACCCGTTACGCCCGTGGCATGAAACGTGTCTACGCGGAAGAACTCGAGAAGCTTCGCGCCAGCCTGCCCGAGGGCATCGCGCTGAAACAGGCACGGCGCTGGTTCAACCTCGACCACACCCATCTGAAATCCAGCGAGCGCCGGCAACTGGAAAACCTGCTGGCGCAGAGTCCGCGTCTCAATACCCTGTACCAGATGCGCCAGGAACTGATCGCCCTCTGGGGGCGTTCCACCGCCTCCAGCGAGCAGTTGGTCAAGCAACTCCAGGACTGGTGCCATCGTGCCGAAAACAGCGGCATCGAGGCGCTCTCGCAGTTCTCCCTCCGCCTCCGCAGCTACGCCTGAGCCCCGCCCCGGGCGGCGGTTGCCGCCCGGGGTCGTCACCATTTCTTCATCTGTCCGTCATCGCCGGGTAACGCCGTTTTCCTACCTTTGCCGCACTACCGCAAAGAAGAGGAAATCCCATGCTCCAGACTTGCATCGGGCAGGAAGGCAGGACCAGAAAACCGTTTCACGTCGCCATGGCGCGGCACCAGGATGAAGTCCGTGAGGCGCAGCGCCTGCGCTGGAAAGTGTTCGCAGAAGAAATGGGTGCGCGCCTTGCCACTCCGGAGCCGGGCCTCGACATCGATTTCTACGATGCCCATTGCGAGCATCTGCTGGTCCGCGACCCGGACAGCGGCGATGTGGTGGGGACCTATCGCATCCTCGCCCCGGACGCGGCCAAGCGCGTCGGCAGCTACTACTCGGAAAACGAATTCGATCTCACCCGCCTGCACCACCTGCGCGGGCGCATGGTGGAACTGGGCCGCTCCTGCGTGCACCCCGATTACCGCGGCGGCGGCGTCATCACCCACTTGTGGGCCGGCCTCGCGGAATACATGCTGCGCAGCCGCCACGAATACCTGATCGGCTGCGCCAGCATCGGCATGGCCGATGGCGGACACAATGCCGCCGGCATCTGGCATGCGACCCGTGAGAAGCATCTGGCACCGATCGAATGGCGCGTCTTCCCGCGTTGCCCGTTGCCGCTGGAGTCGCTGGAATGCACGGCCGCGCCGGTGCTGCCGCCGCTGATCAAGGGCTATCTGCGCCTGGGCGCCCATGTCTGTGGCGAACCGGCCTGGGACCCGGATTTCAACACTGCCGACCTGCCCATCCTGTTGCCCTTGAAGCACCTCAATCCGGCCTACGCGCGCCACTTCCTGAAGCAGGCGTGATGCGGGCGGTGGCCGCGTGGCCGGCCGGGCGGTGGCGCTACAATGCCGGCATGTTGTCGCCCACCCTGAAAACCCTGCGCCTGAGTGTCCATGTCCTGGCGGGTTTGTTGCTCGTGCTGTTGCGTTTTCCCGCGCTCGGACGGGAGGAACGGGCACGCCGGGTGACGCGCTGGGCCACGCGGTTGTTGGCGATCCTCGCGGTGCGGGTACGGGTGCATGGACAGCCCCCGGCGTCCGGCGGCATCCTGATCGCCGCCAATCACGTCTCCTGGGTGGACATCCACCTGCTGCACAGCCTGCTGCCGGCACGTTTCATCTCCAAGGCGGAAGTGCGCAACTGGCCGGTGATTGGCCGCTTCGCGGAAGCCGCCGGCACGGTCTTCCTGGTGCGCGAGAAAAAGGCCGACGCGATGCGGGTGAACCAGCTCATGGCCGAGCACTTGCGCGAGGGCGACTGTCTGGCCCTGTTCCCGGAAGGCACGACCTCGGACGGCAGGAGTCTGCTGCCATTCTTTCCCTCGTTGTTTCAGCCGGCGGTGGAAGCGCAGGCGACCGTCTGGCCGGTCCGCATCCGCTACCTGAATCACGATGGCTCGCCCTGTCTCGAGGCGGCCTATTTCGGCCAGATCAGCCTCGGTGAGTCGTTGCTGAAAATCCTGAAACTGAAGGAAGTGCGTGCGGAAGTCGCTTTCCTCCCGCCGATTGCCGGCGCCGGCCTGACCCGGCGCGAGCTGGCGCGCGCCGCAGAGGAAGCAATCAGACGCTCGTTCACGGTCGAAACCGCGCCATCGTAGCTTGGGTTAGCGGTTTTATCGGGTAACCCAACATTGGCGGTGTTGTTGGGTTACGGCGCAAAACCCGCGCCTAACCCAACCTAGGTTTTCGGCGCATGTCGTGCCCGGCAGGTCACCTGGAAACACTGCTCGTCCTCCAGCCTGAACGCGGTCAGGGCGCCGCCCCAGAGGCAGCCGGTATCCAGCGCCACCACGTCTTCCCGCACCAGCAGGCCCAGCGTCGACCAGTGGCCGAACAGGATGCGTACGTCGCTGCTCCGGCGGTTGGGGAAATCGAACCAGGGGACGAGATCGTCCGGGGCCGTGTCCAGGCCCAGCTTGTGTTGAAACTCGAGGCTGCCGTCGACATGCAGATAGCGGCTGCGGGTGAGCGTGTTGGCGATGAAGCGCAGACGCTCCTGGCCGCTGAGCAGGGGGCTCCAGCGGCGCGGTTCGTTGCCGTACATGTTTTTCAGGAATGCACGCCAGTGGGGGCCGCGTAGCGCCCGTTCCAGTTCGCCGGCATGCCGTTCGGCGGCGGCCGCGTCCCATTCCGGCGGCAGGCCGGCATGGACCATCAACCAGGGGCCTTCGCAATACAGCATCGGGCGGTGACGCAGCCAGTTCAGCAGGACCTCGCGGTCGGGGGCTTGCAGGATCATCTCCAGGGTGTCCTTGCGATGCGGCGGCACGTAGCCCTCCGCCACCGCCAGGAGATGCAGGTCATGATTGCCCAGCACCGCCACCACGCAATCGTCGTGTGCCTGGCACCAGCGCAGCACCGCCAGCGAATCCTCGCCGCGGTTGACCAGGTCGCCGGTGATCCAGACCCGGTCGCGGTCACGGTCGAAATCCAGGTGGGCGAGCAGGGTTTCCAGCGCCTCGTGGCAGCCCTGGATGTCGCCGATGACGTAGGTGCTCAGGTGCCTTCCCCGCTAGCCGCTTCCGGCCCCTGCAAGGCCATCAGCGGTTTCATCGTGGTGAGCAGGTTGGCGAACAGGTTCGAATGGAGCTTCTCCTGCTCTGCCAGCAGGTGCTTCATCTGGTAGCGCTGCATGGGCATGGAGAAGCAGGCCGGGCAGTTCTCGAAAATGACCGGCAGACCGGCGCGGCTGGCGAAGTCCCGGGTCTGTCGTTCACGGGCGTAGACCAGGGGACGGATCACCCGTACATCGCCGGCGTCGTTGAGATAGTGCGCCTGCATGGTGCGCAGCTTGCCGCCGAAGAAGGCGCTCATCAGGAAGCTTTCCGCGAGATCGTCGAGGTGTTGCGCCAGGGCCAGCACGCCGTAGCCGTTCTCGCGCGCGATGCGGTAGAGGATGCCTCGGCGCATGCGCGAGCAGTAGGCGCAGAAGGAGTCGCCCTTCATGTGCGTGGCGGCCGATTCGACGATGGGCTGGCTCTCGTAGAAATAGGGCACCCCCAGGTCCGCCAGGTAGCCCTTCAGCGGCGAGGGGTCGAACTCGGGTGATTGCGGATCGACCGTGCAGGCGGCCAGCTCGAATTTCACCGGGGCCTTCTTTTGCAGGTGCAACAGGATCTGCAACAGGGTGAGGCTGTCCTTGCCGCCGGAGAGGCCGAGCAGGATGCGGTCGCCGTCGCGGATCATGCCGTAGTCGCCGATGGCGCGACCGGCGGCGGTGAGCAGCGGCCGCGAGGGGGTGACGGCATCGCCGGCGCCGGGCCGCCCCAAGCCTGCGATTACGCCCCCTCGGGGGGCAGCGATCGCAGTGAGCGTGGGGGCTGTTCGCGTCGCGGTCAAGGCAGCGCCTTGTCCAGGCTTTGCAGGAATTTCTCGGTCTTCTCGTAGCCAACGATGCGGTAGGCGACTTCCTGGCCGGTCTTGTCCCAGAAGATGATGCCGGGTGGCCCGAACAGCTTGAAGCGGGCCAGCAGGGCCTTGTCCTCGGCGGTGTTGCCGGTGACGTCGGCCTGCAGCAGCAGCACCTCCTTGAGGCGCGCCTGGACCTTGGCGTCGGCGAAGGTGAAGCGCTCCATCTCCTTGCACGACACACACCAGTCGGCATAGAAGTCGAGCATTACCGCGTGGCCGCTGGCGCCGGCGATGGCGGCATCCAGTTCCACGCTGTTCTTCACCCGCTTGAAGGCCAGATGCGGCGCGGTCTCGGTCGCGCCGGCGACGCCGCCCTTGAACACCGCCAGCGGTTGCAGGAGGTCGCGGCCGCCGCCGAGGGCGCCCAGCAGGATGGCGATGCCGACCACCAGGCTGATCAGACCGACACCCTTCCAGAAACGGGTCCAGCCGCTGGCGTTCACCGCCAGGTGCTCGGTCGCCTTCAGATAGATGCCGGAGATCATCAGCAGGGCCGCCCACATGAACATCTGCACGATTTCGGACAACAACGGGGAGATCAGCCAGATCGCCACCGCCAGCAGGGAGACGCCAAAGAATTTCTTCACCGCCTCCATCCAGGCGCCGGCGCGAGGCAACAGGGCGCCGGCGGACAGGCCGACCAGCAACAGCGGTACGCCCATGCCCATCGCCAGGGAGAACAGGGAGACGCCGCCCAGCACCACGTCGCCGGTCTGGCTGATGTAGAGCAGGGCGCCGGCCAGCGGCGCTGCGACACAAGGGCCGACGATCAGCGCCGAGAGCACGCCCATCAGGAAGACGCTGGTGAAATGGCCACCCTTGATGCGGTTGCTCGCCTCGGTGAAGCGGCTCTGCACGAAACTGGGCAGTTGCAGTTCATAGAAACCGAACATGGACAGGGCCAGGGCCACGAAGATGGCAGCGCCGGTACCCAGGGCCCAGGGATTTTGCAGGGCGTTGGAGATCAGGGTGCCGGAGAGGCCCGCGGCGACGCCGGCCATGGCGTAGGTCAGGGCCATGCCGAGGACATAGGCCAGCGACAGGGTGAAGCCCTTGCGCTTGGTGATGCCGGTGCCCTGGCCGACGATGATGCCGGAGAGGATGGGAATCATCGGGAACACGCAGGGGGTGAGCGAGAGCAGCAGGCCGAAGCCGAAGAAGCTGATCACCACCACCCAGTAATTGCCGCCCTTCAGGATGGCGTTCACCCGGCCGCTGTCGGAGGTATCGACGCTGGCGGCTGCGGCCGGTTGCGGCGCGGCGGGTGCCGTGACTTCGGCTTCCTGAACTGCAGCTTCGGGCGCCGGCTCGGTGGCCACGGTTGCGCTGGTCCCGGCCGGGGTCACCACGACCGGTGCCGTGCTGGCCGCGGCCTGACGCACGGTCAGGTTGAACGACTGGTCCTGCGGCGGGTAGCAGATGCCTTTCTCGCTGCAACCCTGGTAGGTGGCATTGATCTTCAGCTTGCTCTCACCCGCCGGCAGCCCGGCCAGCTTCACCACGCTGGTGAAGGACTGGTGATAGATATGCATCTTGCCGAAATTGGGGTCGTCCTTGATCTCGGCGGGCGGCAGTTCCATGCTCGCCACCTTCACGCCGGCGGGCTGGACGACCGTGATCTTGACCTTGTCGCGATAGAGATAGTGCCCCTTGGCGATGGTGTAGCGCGCTTCCAGGTCACCGTCTGGCCTGGCTTTGATCTCCATCTTGAAGGCTTCCTCGGGCGAGAGAAATTCCGGTTGGTCTCCCCCCATCAGGTTGCCCGCCATCGCCTTCAGGCGGGCAAGCGCCGCCGAGCTCTGCTGCTGCGGCGGCGTCACCGGTGCTGTTGCCGCCGGCTTGATCGCGGCCACCCCTTCCTGCGGCGGATAACAGACGCCGACATCGGCACAACCCTGGAATTCCGCCTTCAGGTTGAAGGCTTTCGGCGCACCGTCCGGGAAGGTGACCGGAATCTTGAAGCGCAGATCGCCACGATAGGTCTCGATGCGGCCGAAGTACTCGTCCTGCTTGACCTTGCCCGCCGGCAGGGCGGGCGTGCCCAGCTTGACGCCAGAGTCGGCGCTGAACTTGAGCTTGGTCTTGTACAGGTAATAGCCCTTGGCGATCTGGAAGCGGATTTCCGCGTTGCCCGGATCCACCATGCTGGCGGCATAGATGAAGGCTTTTTCCGGTTCCAGCAGATCCTCCTCGGCGTGGGCGAAGGAGACGAACAGGAAGAACAGGGCAAGGAGGTAACGCATGGAAGACTCCGGTTCAGGCTTGGACCGCGTTGGCGGCCCAGCGGAGATAGTCGGGCAGGCCGTCGGCGACGTCGATGGCGAGTATTTCAGGGAGTTGATAAGGATGCCTTTCAAGCAGAAAGGTTTCCAGCGCGGCATAGCGTTCCGCCGTGGTCTTGATGATCAGGGGAACTTCCCCATCTTCATGGACGCCATCATCCGCAGCGTCACTGCTTTCCTGCCAGCGATATACGGAGCGGCAGGGCGCTAATATGGTGACGCAGGCCGCCAGCCTTGCTGTCACCAGTTCATGCGCGATGCGTCCGGCAATTTCGGAGTCGGGCAGGGTGGTGAGGACGACACGGAGCGCCGGGGTCGAAGACACGAGGATAGGTTATGAGTATGCGGGTTACGGGAGGGGCTGCATGGCTGGGGCTGATTATAGCCATCGCCATTCCAGCCCTGGAAATAGTGGGCATTTACCAGATCGCGCAAAAAATCGGCTGGACCTGGACGCTGCTCTGGCTGGTCGGCGCGGCCTGGGCGGGGGTCAGCCTGATCCGTGCCCAGCACAGTGATTTACCCGCACGGGTGAAACAGTCGATGACGCGCGGCGAGGCCCCCTTCGGCGAAATCTGGGCCAGTGGCCGCCGCCTGTTCGCCGGTGTGTTGCTGATCCTGCCCGGCGCCGGCTCCGATTTCATGGCCCTGCTGTTGCTGCTCTGGCCGACCGCGCGCACGCCGTCCGGCTTGCCGCCCACGTCGTCGCCGCATGCACCGCGCGACGGGGGCGAGGTCATCGAAGGCGAGTTTCGTCGCGAGGATTGATTACTGCGCCAGCCTGATGGCGTTGCGGCCGGCCTTCTTGGCGGCATAGACGGCTTCATCGGCGCGCCGCAACAGGGTGTGGCCGTTTTCATCGATCTTCAGGGTGGCGATGCCGGCACTGAAGGTGGCGGCGATCTTCTTCCCTTCATGCATCAGCGGGGTGCGTGACATCAACTGTTGCAGGCGACCGAGCACGAAATGGGCGCCGCGGCTGTCGGTGTCGGGCAGGATCAGGGTGAATTCCTCGCCGCCGAAACGCACCAGTGCATCGGATTGGCGCATGACCGAGCGCATCAGGTTGGTGAAGTGCACCAGCATCAGGTCGCCGACCTCATGCCCGTGGATGTCATTGACCTTCTTGAAGTGGTCGAGGTCCAGCATCGCCAGGGTGAGTCGTGATTTCTGACGCTGCGCGCGGGCCATCTCGCGTGCCAGGGTCATATCCAGGCCGCGGCGGTTGAGGGCGCCGGTCAGCGCGTCCTCGTTGAGCATCTGGCGGGTTTCCACCAGTTCCTCCTGCATCCTGGTGAGCGCCTGGCGGGTCTCCAGCAGTTCCTGATGGCTCGACTCCACGGTGCTGTGGATGCTGCCGGCCTGCATCACCACGGTGGAGAGCAGGCGCAGGATTTCATTCTTGTCGCGCGAGGATTTCAGACTGCTGACGTTGTCGGACAGGCCCTGGTTCTTCTTGCCCAGATCATTGGCGAGATGCGCGGTCTTGTCGGAGACTTCCTCCAGAATCTGACGCAATGCGGCGAGCAGGTCGCCGTAGCCCTGGTTGTCCCCGGTCGCCGCGGTGGCTTCGGGTTTCGCAGGGGGGGGCAGGCCGGAGATTTCGTAATAGGTGCGTTCGTAGTTTTCCGGGGTCGCGGCCTCACCACGCTCCCGGAGCAATTCCATGACGGCCATGCCGATGATGTTGGGGGTTTGGGCCATGATTTCCGCGGTGCAAAACGATCCGTGTATTTATAACGAAAGAACTAGTCATTAATGTATATTTTTTCCGGATTTTTCTTTGCCCGGGCCGGTCGCGTCAGCAGTGATCCGCCCAGCATGCCCAGGATGCTCATCAGGAAACCCGCGAATTGGGGGGGAATTTCGCCTGTTGGCGCCAGCAGTTCCAGCGCCAGCCAGGTCGACAGTCCCGTGGCGATGGCGAGGTAGGCGCCCGCGGTATTGGCGCGCCGCCAGTAGAGCCCGGCGACCAGCGGCACGAAGGCGACCACCAGCGTCACCTTGTAGGCGTTCTCCACCATTTGATGGATGCCGGTCTCCTCGCCGAGCGCCCAGAGCGCATAGAGGGTCACCAGCACGGAGAAGCAGGCCACCACCACGCGCGTCATCACCAGCAGGTGCCGCTCGCTCAAGTGCCTGCGGCGGGTGACGAAACCCTTGAGCACGTTTTCCGAGATCGTCACCGAGGGGGCCAGCAGGGTGCCGGAGGCGGTGGACATGATCACCGAGAGCAGGGCGCCGTAGAAAATGACCTGGGCAACCAGCGGCAGATGGCCCTTGACCAGTTCCGGCAGCAATTTCTGGCTGTCCTCGGTCAGCCAGCGGCTGGCCAGTTCGGGGTCGATCAGGTTGGCGGAATAGGCCAGGAACAGCGGTACGGCGGCGAACAGGAAATAGGCGATGCCGCCGGCTACCGTGCCCCAGACCGCAACCTGCTCGTTCTTCGAGGAGTTGGCGCGCTGGAACACGTCCTGCTGCGGGATGGAGCCAAAGCCCATGGTGAGCAGGCCGGAGATGAACGCCACCAGCGCCACCGCGTTCAGTTCAGGCCAGAAATGGAATTTGCCGTTGCTGGCGGCGTGCTCGATCACCGGCGCGATGCCGCCGGTCATGCCGGCCACCAGCCAGGCGATGTAGAAGAGGCCCACGACGATGACGATCATCTGGAAGAAGGTGGTCAGCGCCACCGACCACATGCCGCCATAGAGCGTATACATCAGCACCACCGCCGCGCCGATCAGGATGCCCTGCGCCTGCGTGATCTGGCCGTCGGAAAGCACGTTGAACACCAGCCCCAGCGCGGTGACCTGGGCCGATACCCAGCCCAGGTAGGAGAGGGCGATGGCGACGCCGGTGATGACCTCGACGCGGCGGTCATAGCGTTCCCGGTAGAAGTCGGCGATGGTGAGCAGATTCATCCGGTACAGCTTCCTGGCGAAGAACAGGCCGAACAGGATCAGGCACAGCGAGGCGCCGAAGGGATCGGAGATCAGGCCGCCGAGGTCCTCCTCCATGAAGGTGGCGGGGATGCCCAGCACGGTCTCGGCGCCGAACCAGGTGGCGAACACCATGGCCATGACGATGTAGAGCGGCAGCGAGCGGCCGGCGGCGATGTAGTCGCGGGCGTTGTGCACGCGGGTGGCGGCATACATGCCGATGCCGATGGATACGACCAGATAAAGAATGACGAAACCCAGCAGCATGATGGGGCGGCCTCTCGTGCAATGCGGTTGGATGGTTGGCGCCGCCTTCGGTACGCGGCGCGCGTGATTATCCGTGAATTCGCCGTGTCCGTGATTCGCCGCCAGGGGGCTCGCGACCCTCATGACGCAGCCGTCGTTGCATCAGGCTGGCATGCAATAGCGGGGTGACGAACAGGGTCAGCGGCGTGGCGACGGCCAGTCCCCAGACGATTGCGGAAGCGAGCGGACCCCAGAGCAGGGAGTTGCCCCCCCAGCCGAAGGCCAGCGAGATGAGGCCGCCGATCACCGTGAGCGTGGTGATGATGATCGGCACCAGGCGCCGACGCGCGGCATGGAAGGCCGCGGTGAGCGGCTCCATGCCCAGCGCCAGCCGGTCTTCGCCGGCCGACACCAGAACGATGGACGCATTGACCGCAACGCCGGTCAGCGCCACGCAGCCATACAGGGTGTAGAGCGTGATCGGCTGGCCGCTGACGAGCAGGCCGATCACGACCCCGGCCAGCGCCATGGGCGCCGTCGCGAGAATGACCAGGGGCAAGGCCAGACGGCCGAATTGCCCCGCCAGCCAGGCATACATCAGTAAAAACCCGAGCAGCAGGTAAAGCAGCAGGTCGTTGAGGCTGGTTTTGACATCCTCCATTTCTCCCCCCTGGTTCAGGCGAACGCCGGGGTGTTTCGCCGCCAGCCGTGCCCAGGCGGCCTCCACCGCCGCGACCGCCTGGCGTGCCGTCACGCGGTCCTGGTCGAAGCTGGCGTGCAGGCTGACCGTGCGCTTGCCATCCACCCGGCGGAGTTCCCCCGGCGTGCTTTCGAACTGCATGGTGAAGAGTTCACCGGGATTGATCTCGCGACCGTCCGGCAGGCGCCAGGGCTCGGACAGCAGGCGGCGCACGCCGGCCTCGTCGAGGGCCTGACCGCGCACCACCACGTTGAGGGTTCCTTCGCCCTCCATCACCTTGCCCACCGGCACGCCCTCGAAATGCAGGCGGATCAGGGCGGCGAGCTTGAACGGGTCGAGCCCGGCGCGGGCGGCAGCGGCGGTATCCACCCGGAGGACGATGCGCGGCTGGCTGAAGGTGGCGTCATTGCGCACATCGTTGAAGCCGGGTGTGGCCGCCAGTTCGCGTTCCAGCGCCTGGGCGGCATCGCTCAGTTCCGCCAGGGGTACGCCGGACAGGCGTAGCGTCAGACTGGAGAGCATGGGCAGGTCGGCGGAAAGCACCTGTACCGAGATGTTTTCCGCGCCCGCCACCTTGAGGATGGGGCGCAGCGCGGCGACGAACTCCGCCACCGGGCGAGCGCCCATGGATTCCGGCGCCAGGCTCAGGGTAACCTGGCCGAGGTGCTCGCCCAGCACCATCTCGCTGGGCGTGAACTGGAGGCCGGCCATTGCCAGAGAGGCCTTCACCTCACCCGGCTTCGCGACACCCCGCGCCGCCTGTTCCAGCGCGCGGGTGGCCCGCAGGGTGGCTTCCATGCCGGTGGCGGGAGGCATCTGCAGGTTGAGGTTGAATACCCGCAACGGGTCGGAGGCGAACCAGCGTGGTTTCACCCACTCCAGGCCCAGGGAGAGACCCGCAACCAGGAAGAGGACATTGAACAACGCCATCACCGGCAGCGGGTGGCGGAATGCGCGCGCCAGCAGATGGCCATAATGGCGGCGCAGCCAGACCCCGACCCGATCGCGCCAGCCCGCAGGGGGTTTCCTGTCGCCCCAGGCGACGACATGGCGCGGCAGCAGCCAGAGCGAGGCGATCAGGCTGGCACCCAGGGTGACAATGACGGTGAGGGGGGTCACGAACATGAACCGCCCGAGCAGGCCGGGCAGCAGCAGCAGCGGCGCGAACGCCAGGCAGGTGGCGAATACGGAGGCGGTGACCGGGCGGGCGACCTCCTTCAGCGCGCCGGTCACCGCGTCGATTCTGTCCATCCCGGCGGCCAGGCGCATACGGATGGCGTCGGCCACCACCACGGCATCATCGAGCGGAATGCCGAGGACGATGGCGACACCGAGCAGGACCGAGACGTTGAGGGTCTGGCCGAGCAGATACAGCGCCAGGAACATCGCCGCGAGAGCGAATGGCACCCCCAGGCTGGTGAGTACGGCCAGCCGGCCGCCAAGGAAGAACCAGGTGACCGCCACCACCACCGCGAGGCCGAACAGGGCGTTGGCCTCCATCACGCCAATGGCTTCGCGGGTGGTGTCGCTCTGGTCGTCGAGCAGGGTGTAGACCTCGGCACCGAATGCCCGGTTCTTGCTGGCCACCAGTTCGCGCACGGCACCGGTCAGGTCGAGGGTGTTGACGTTCTCCGCCTTGATCACCGACAGCAGCACTGCCGGCTTGCCATCCAGCCGCACCAGTTCCCGCGCCGGCCCGACGCCCTGGCGTACCCTGGCCAGTTCGCGCAACGGCACCTGCTTGCCGTTCGCGTCGGCGATGGGCAGTTCGGCGAGGAAGTCGGGATTCGCCGAGAGCCCCTCGATCCGGATGGCGTAGCGGCGCCCGGAAATATCCGCCATGCCGGCCGGGTAGGTATGCGCCTGATCGGCCACTGCGCGTGCCAGGGTCTCCGGCGAGACATTCCGTTGATGCAGGGCCTGGGGGTCGAAATCGACCGCCAGCTCGCGCTCGCGCAGGCCATAGGCCCACACCCGCGCCACCCCGGGGAGACGCTCCAGCTGGTCGCGCGCGGCCTCGGCCAGGCGACAGACGCCACCGTCGGCGGCATCACCGCTCACCGCCACCATCGCGGTGGGAAAAAAGTTGGAAGAAGTCAGTTCCAGCACCTGCGGCGGCCTTGCCTCGCGCGGGAAGCCGGAAGCCGCCTGGCGGATCTCGCGGTCGAGGACGGCGAGGCGACGTTCGAAACGCCCATGGGGAATATCGTTGAATCGCACCAGCAGGGTGGCCACGTTGTCGCGCGAGGTGGCCGTCACCAGTCGCACATCCGCCACTCGACGCACGGCTGCTTCCAGTGGTAACGCGATTTCCCGCTCCACGTCCTGGGCCGCCGCCCCTGGCCAGATTACCGCCACCGCCACCCAGTTGAGGTTCACCTCCGGATACTGGGCACGCGGCATGACGAAATAGGCCCAGGCTCCGAACAGCAGCACGGCGACCAGCACGAAGTCGGTGAGGCGATGGGATCGCAGGATAGTGAGCAAGCGCAACTCCCTAGATCGATGAGGGTGGATATACTCGCGTCCATGAAGACCGCGCGCTATTTTGCCCTTGTTTGTTCACTGCTCGTACCGCTCGCGCCAGTGTGGGCCGCAGCGGACATGCAAGTCAGCGTGCGCCAGGCCGGCACCCAGTTGAGCGTCGAGGGCTGGCTGGAAACGCGCGCTTCGCCGGAAGTGGCCTGGTCCGTGCTCACCGATTACGTGCATTTCCCCGAGTTCGTGCCAGGCATCCAGGTCAATCGTATCGTGTCGACGACAGGACACAGCAAGATCATCGAACAGCGTGGCGAGGTGGTGACCGGCATGTTCCGCATGCGTTATGACGGTACCATGCGCGTTGATGAGTCGCCTGAAACCGGCCTGTCCATCCTGTTTCTCTCCGGCCCGTTCAAGGATGTGCGGGGCGAGTGGCGTCTCGAGCCATCCGGGAAACAACAACCCATCCGGCTGGTCTACCAAATGAACATGGATTTGATGAAGTCGCCCTTCCCGCCGCCGCTGGCGCCCGGCATCGCCGAACAGCAGGTTCGGGTGTGGGTGGAAACCTTCTCGCGCGAGATGGAGAGTCGGATGGATAGACGAAAGGCTAAATGAAGATGGATCGGATATCCCTGCTCGAACACACTCGCCGCTGGCTCGGGGGGATTTCGCTGTGCCTGCTGGCCAGTGCCGTGCTGGCCGGCCAGGCGCGGGTCAAGGTCGACTCCGGGTTGCGCGGGGTGCGGGTGGAAGCTAGTCAGGTGGTCTACGCCGACGCGCCGACGGTGTGGAACACGATTACCGATTACAACCGCCTCGCCGCCTTCATCCCGGACATGGTGTCAAGCCGGATCGTTTCCTCGCCGGGCACGCCGAAACGGGTCGAGCAGATCGCCGATGCCGGCCTGTTCGCCTTCATCATGCCCGATCGCGTGGTCCTGGCGATGGAAGAACAGCCCGGCCAGTCGCTGCGCTTCCGCGCGGTCTCCGGCAAGGTGGCGAGCATGTCGGGAGAATGGCGTATCGTCGGTGAGCGTTCGCCCGTCACGCTCTACTACTATGCCCACGTCCTGCCCCTGACACCCCTGCCGCCGCTGGTTTCCGACTATTTCATCGAAAGCGAGGTGCGCACCCGCTTCGAGGCCGTGGGCAACGAGGCCGAACGGCGCATGCGCTGAGGGGAGTCCATGAAAAGTCTGTTGATTACGATCATCCTGTTGCTCGCCGGATGCGATCAGATCAAGGAACGCGCCGGGTTTCCCGATCCCGTCCGCGTCGAGGCGGAAGGCAAGGCCATCGGCGGGGCCTGCAGGCACGCCGGACGCGGCCTCGAGGACTGTTACCGGCTCAATGCCGAGGCCTCGAAACCCGCCATCTACGCGGGCTGGAAGGAAATGAACGAGTACATGGCCAAGAACAATATCGCGGCTGTCGAACCCACTATTCCTCCCGAGGCCCTGATGCCACCGGCGCCACCACCCAGGAAGAAATCCCGGAAAGCGGATGCGGGGGGCCATGATGGCGCCGACGAGGACGAGAAGAAACCCGCCCCGGAGAAAGATGCGGCCCATTGAGCCCGGCCTGAATGGCCTCAGCATCGCCTCGTACAACATTCACAAGGGGATGTCCTTTTTCAATCGCCGCGTGGTGCTGCACGATGTGCGCGAGCGCCTGCACGGCATCAACCCGGACATCCTTTTCCTCCAGGAAGTGCAGGGTTTGCATGCACACCGCGCCGACCGCCATGGCGACTGGCCGGCCGGACCGCAACACGAGTTCCTCGCCGAGGGCAACTGGCGGGACATGGCCTATGGTCGCAACGCCGTCTACGAACATGGCCATCACGGCAATGCCATCCTCTCGCGCTACCCCATCCTCAAATGGGAAAACGTCGATATCTCCGCGCATGTCTTCGAGAGTCGCGGCATGCTCCATTGCGAACTCGATGTGCCCACGCTCGAGCAGCCGCTGCATGCCATCTGCCTGCACCTGGCGCTGAACGAATCCGGCCGCAGGAAACAGGTGCGCCTGCTGGCCGAGCGCATCCGCGCCGTGGTGCCTGACAACGCGCCCCTGATCATCGCTGGCGATTTCAACGACTGGCGTCGTCGCAGTTGCAGCTACCTCGGCGAGGAACTTGGGCTGCGCGAGGTGTTCGACCTTGCCCACGGCCAACCCGCCCGCAGTTTCCCCGCCGCCATGCCCATGCTCTCGCTGGATCGCATCTATGTGCGCGGCTTCGCCGTTGCCGCCGCCAAGGTGCTGCACGGCCAGCACTGGCGGCGGCTGTCCGACCACGCGGCGCTGACCGCGCAACTCCAGCCGCTATGATCCGTCCGGGAAACCGGCTGACCCTGCTCGAGAACGGCGCCGAGTATTTTCCCGCCCTCATCGCCGCGATGGATGCGGCGCACCACGAAATCCACCTGGAAAGTTATATCTTCACCGACGACGTGGCCGGACGCGAGGTGGCCGCCGCCCTCATGCGGGCGGCGCGACGGGGTGTTGTCACCCGCGTGCTCCTGGACGGCTTCGGTTCGCGCGATCTGTCGACCGGGTTGCTCGCGGCGATGCGCGGCGCCGGCGTCGAAGTGCAGTTCTACCGGCCGGAACGCGGCATCATGCGCCTGCGCCGGCATCGCCTGCGGCGGATGCACAGGAAACTGGCGGTGGTGGACGCTCGGAACGGCTTCGTCGGCGGCATCAATGTCGTCGATGACCATACCGGCAGCAATCTGGCCGCGCCGCGCGAGGACTTCGCCGTCGAGGTGCACGGTCCGCTGGTGGCCGACATCCATGCTGCCGCCCGCCGCCTCTGGCGCCTGCTGGAATGGAGCCGGATGGGCCTGCGCCGCGGCGAGGATGCCTGGCTGCGGGCAGACACCGAGGCGGCCGGGACGCAACGCGCGGAATTCCTGACCCGCGACACTCTGCATCGGCGTCGATCCATCGAACGCGCCTACCTGAAGGCCATCGGCCATGCCCGCGAGGAAATCCTCATCGCCAACGCCTACTTCCTGCCCGGCCGCCGCTTCCGCCGGGCCCTGGCGCAAGCCGCGCGGCGTGGCGTGCAGGTGGTCCTGGTGATGCAGGGCCATACCGACCATCTGCTCTACCAGGCCGCAAGCCGCGCCCTCTACCGTTTCTTCCTGGAAAACGGCATGGAGGTGTACGAGTACCACACCAGCGAACTGCACGCCAAGGCGGCGGTCGTCGACGGCCACTGGGCGACGGTGGGGTCGAGCAACATCGATCCGTTCAGCCTGTTGCTGGCGCGCGAAGCCAACCTGGTCTCGCACGACGCGGACTTCGCCCGGGTCTTGCGCGAGCGCATCCAGCGCGCCCGCGACCGCGGCGCCCACCGCATCCACCGCCAGGCCTGGCGCGAGATCCCCTGGTCGATCCGTTTCGCCTCCTGGCTGGCCTACGGCCTGGTGCGGGGCCTGATGGGCCTGGCGGGCTATGCGCAGGCTTATGATGGCGCTCGCGCCAGACGGTCCGGCCGCCGGAATTGAGGCAAACCGCGCCCATTTCGCCATCTGGCGAGAAGTCCTTGTTCAAGCTAGAATTTCCGCCCTTTTTTACCTTGCGTCCGTGCGCCTTGCGCGGACCACTTGATCGGCCCGACGATAATGGATGATCGACAAAACAGCCTTGGTGGCACGCTGTACAGCCCGGACTTCGAGCAGGATAGCTGCGGGTTCGGCCTCATCGCGCAACTGGATGACCAGGCCACGCACAAGCTGGTGGCCACCGCGATTTCATCGCTGGCGTGCATGACCCACCGCGGGGCGGTGGCGGCCGATGGCAAGTCGGGTGATGGCTGCGGCCTGTTGTTCAAGAAGCCGGACAGCTTCCTGCGCACGGTGGCGGCGGAAGCCGGTTTCACCCTGAACGCCCGCTATGCCGCCGGCCTCGTCTTCCTCAGCCAAGACGCCAGTCTTGCCCAGCGCGCACGCGACCTGCTGGCCCAGGAGCTCAAGGCCGAGGGCCTGGAGCCAGCCGGCTTCCGCAAGGTGCCCACGGACAATTCCGCTCTGGGCGAATACGCGCTGAAGAGCCTGCCGGTGATCGAGCAACTGTTCGTGAACTGCCCGGACAGCGTCGAGGCCGATATCTTCGAGCGCAAGCTGTACATCGCGCGGCGCAAGGTGGAGAAGGCGGTGGCCGCGACGGACGCCACCTTCTACATGCCGACCCTGTCGGGCAGGGTGATCTCCTACAAGGGTCTGGTGATGCCGGAATACCTGCCGGTGTTCTATCCCGACCTCAACGACGAGCGCTTCGCGTCCGCACTGGCCGTGTTCCACCAGCGCTTCTCCACCAATACCTGGCCGGAATGGCGTCTGGCGCAGCCGTTCCGCTACCTCGCCCACAATGGCGAGATCAATACCGTGCAGGGCAACCGCAACTGGTCGCGCGCCCGTGAACAGAAGTTCCAGAGTCCGCTGATTCCCCATATGGACGACGTGCGGCCGATGGTGGGGTTCAAGGGCTCCGATTCGATGAGCTTCGACAACATGCTCGAAGGCCTGGTCATGGGTGGCGCCGGTCTGTTCCGCAGCCTGCGCATGATGGTGCCGCCGGCCTGGCAGAACGTCACCAACATGGACCCGGACCTGCGCGCGTTCTACGAATACAACTCCATGCACATGGAACCGTGGGACGGCCCCGCCGGCATCGTCATGACCGACGGCCGCTACGGCGTCTGCATGCTCGACCGCAACGGCCTGCGCCCGGCGCGTTACGTCATCACCAAGGACCGTTACGTCACCATCGCCTCGGAAGTCGGCGTGTGGGACTACGGCGGTCCCGACAATATCGTCGCCAAGGGCCGCGTGCGCCCCGGCCAGATCGTCGCCGCCGATCTGGAGACCGGCAAGTTCCTGCTGCCGGAAGACATCGATGCCCAGCTCAAGTCTGCCCACCCCTACCGGGAATGGCTGAAAAACAACGGCCAGCGGATCGAATTCGGCCTGGAGCAGGACAGCGATTACCCGGCGATGGATGCCGCCAGTGTCGCGACCCATCAGAAGCTGTTCAACGTCAGCTCCGAGGAACTGGATCAGGTACTGCGCGTGTTGGCCGAGGATGGCCAGGAAGCGGTCGGCTCGATGGGTGACGACACCCCGATGGCGGTGCTCTCGCGGAAAGCGCGTTCGCCCTTCGACTACCTGCGCCAGCAGTTCGCCCAGGTGACCAACCCGCCGATCGATCCGATCCGCGAAGCCATCGTCATGTCCCTGCACACGGTGCTGGGGCGGGAACTAAACCTGTTCGAGGAAACCCCGCAGCATGCCGCGCGCATGGAGCTGAATTCGCCGGTGCTGTCCAACGACACCTACAAAGCGATTACCAGCAGCAGCGACCCGGCCTACGCGACGGAACATTTCTATCTGCAATACGACCCGACCCGGAGCAACCTCAAGGCCGCCCTGGAAAAACTGGCCGCCGACGCGGTGGCCGCGGTGAAATCGGGCGCGGTGATCGTGGTGCTCTCCGATCGCGCCATCGACAAATCCACCCTGACCATCCCCGCCCTGTTCGCCACCGGTGCCGTGCACCATGCCCTGATCGCAGCCGGCCTGCGTTGTGACGCCAACATCGTGGTGAAGACGGGCGCCGCGCGCGACCCTCACCAGATCGCTTCCCTGATCGGCTATGGCGCCACCGCCGTGTATCCCTACCTGGCCTACCAGTCCATCCTGCAGATGGTGCGTAGCGGAGAGATCAAGCTGCCCGCCGAAAAAGCCCTGATGAACTACCGCAAGGGCACCGACAAGGGCCTGCTCAAGGTCATGTCCAAGATGGGCATTTCCGCCATCGCCAGCTATCGCGGCGCGCAGTTGTTTGAAGTGGTGGGCATGCACGAGGATGTCGTCGAGATGTGCCTGAAAGGCACCGTTTCGCGCGTCTCCGGCGCCAACTTCGAAGATTTCGAGGTGGACCAGAAACTGCTCAACCGCGCCGCCTTCAACCCGTTGCGCCCGATTCCCGCCGGGGGCCTGCTCAAGTACATGAACGGCGAGGAGTACCACGCCTACAACCCGGATGTGGTGCTGGAACTGCAAACCGCCGTGCAGACCGGCTCCTATGACGCCTACAAGCAATACGCCGCGACGGTGAACAACCGCCCGGTGGCCATGCTGCGCGACCTGATGAAGCTGAAACTGGCCGCCGAGCCGATTTCCGTCGATGCGGTGGAACCGATCGAAGCCATCCTGAAACGCTTCGACTCCGCCGGCATGTCACTCGGCGCCCTCTCGCCCGAGGCGCACGAGGCCTTGGCGGAAGGCATGAACCGCATCGGCGGCCGTTCCAACTCCGGCGAGGGCGGCGAAGACCCGGCCCGCTACGGCACCATCAAGATGTCCAAGATCAAGCAAGTGGCGTCGGGCCGGTTCGGCGTCACCGCGCATTACCTGGTCAATGCCGAGGTGTTGCAGATCAAGATCGCGCAGGGCGCCAAGCCCGGCGAGGGCGGCCAGTTGCCCGGCAAGAAGGTGGAGCCGCACATCGCCAAGCTGCGCTGCACCAAGCCCGGCGTCACCCTGATCTCGCCGCCGCCGCACCACGACATCTACTCCATCGAAGACCTGGCGCAGCTCATCTATGACCTGAAGCAGGTCAATCCGAAGGCATTGGTGTCGGTGAAGCTGGTGGCGGAGCCCGGCGTCGGCACCATCGCGGCGGGTGTGGCCAAGGCTTACGCCGACCTCATCACCATCTCCGGCTACGACGGCGGCACCGGCGCCTCGCCGTTGACCAGCGTGAAATACGCCGGCACGCCCTGGGAACTGGGCCTCACCGAGGCGCAACAAGTGTTGCGCGCCAACGGCCTCAGAGGCCGCGTGCGGGTACAGACCGACGGCGGCCTGAAGACCGGCCTCGATGTGGTGAAGGCCGCCATCCTCGGCGCCGAGTCGTTCGGTTTCGGCACCGCGCCGATGATTTCCCTGGGCTGCAAATACCTGCGCATCTGCCACCTGAACAACTGCGCCACCGGCATCGCCACCCAGGACGCGCGCCTGCGCAAGGGCTACTTCATCGGCCTGCCGGAAATGGTCATCAACTACTTCACCTTCGTCGCCCGCGAGACCCGCGAGTGGATGGCCGCGCTGGGCATCAGCAAGTTCGAAGACCTGATCGGCCGCACCGACCTGCTGGAGTTGCTTCCTGGCGAATCGGACAAGCAGGGCCGGCTGAAACTCGGCGTCCTGCTTTCGCAAGGCAGCATCGCCGACAGCGAACCGCGCTTCTGTATCGAAGCCTCCAACCCCTCGTTCGACAAGGGCGAGCTAGCCGAGCAGATGGTCAGGGACGCGCTCCCCGGTATCCTCACCCAGACCCCGCAACGCCTGGAATACACCGTGCGCAACGTCAACCGTTCCATGGGCGCGCGCCTCTCCGGTGAAATCGCCCGCGCGCATGGCGCCGTGGGACTGCCCGCCGACTGCCTGCACATCAAGCTGAACGGTTCCGCCGGCCAGAGCTTCGGTGTCTGGAACCACCACGGCCTGACCATGGAGATCGAAGGTGACGCCAACGACTACGTCGGCAAGGGCATGTCCGGCGGCCGCCTCATCGTCTACCCGCCCAAGGGCTCCGTGTTCGCCTCGCACCAGGCCAGCATCATCGGCAACACCTGTCTGTACGGCGCCACCGGCGGCGAGCTGTACGCGGCCGGCATGGGCGGTGAACGCTTCGGCGTGCGCAACTCCGGCGCGCTGGCGGTGGTGGAGGGCGTCGGCGAACACTGCTGCGAATACATGACCGGCGGCTGCGTCATCGTGTTGGGCAACACCGGCCTCAACGTCGGTGCCGGCATGACCGGCGGCTTCACCCTGGTCTATGACGAGGACGGCAATTTCGCCGAGAAGTACAACAACGAGCTGGTCGACATCAACCGCATCAACGACGAGAAGACCGGCGAACACCGCGCCTTCCTGCGCGAGAAGCTGGAAAAACACGTGCTCTACACCGGCTCCGACCGCGCCCGCTGGATGCTGGAACACTTCGCCGATGTGGTGAACCGTTTCTGGCTGGTGAAGCCCAAGGCTTTGACGCTGGATAGTTTGTTGAAGGATTGATGCCATGTCCGACGTATTCCAATTCCTGAACATCGCCCGCCGCGACGGCGACAAAGTCCCGGCCGAAGTCCGCAAGGTCGAGTTCAAGGAAATCTACGCCCCGCTGGGTGTCGATCAGGCCCATGAACAGGCCGGCCGCTGCCTGGCTTGCGGCAACCCGTATTGCGAGTGGAAGTGCCCGGTGCACAACTACATCCCCAACTGGCTGAAGCTGGTGGATGAAGGGCGCTTGTTCGAGGCCGCCGAGCTGTCGCACCAGACCAACTCCCTGCCGGAAGTGTGTGGCCGCGTCTGCCCGCAGGACCGCCTCTGCGAAGGCGCCTGCACCCTGAACCAGGTCGAGGCCGGCGCCGTCACCATCGGTGGCATCGAGAAATACATCTCCGAGACCGCCTTCGCCCAGGGCTGGCGCCCGGACATGTCCAAGGTGGTCGCCACCGGCAAGAAGGTCGCCATTATCGGCGCCGGCCCCGCCGGCCTCGGCTGCGCCGACGTGCTGGCACGCAACGGCGTCCAGGCGGTCGTGTTCGACAAGTATCCGGAAATCGGGGGTCTGCTCACCTTCGGCATTCCCGAATTCAAGATGGAAAAGCATGTCATGAGCCGCCGCCGCGAGATTTTCGCGGGCATGGGCATCGAGTTCCGTCTGAATACCGAAGTCGGCAGGGATGTGGCGATGGCCGACCTGCTCAAGGAATATGACGCCGTGTTCATGGGCATGGGCACCTACACCTACATGCAGGCCGGCATTCCCGGCGAGGATCTGCCCGGTGTCATGCCGGCCCTGCCGTTCCTGATCTCCAACGTGAACCAATGCCTTGGCCTGCCGCAGGACGCGTTCATCGACATGAAGGGCTTGCGCGTCGTGGTCCTCGGCGGCGGCGACACCGCCATGGACTGCAACCGCACCTCGATCCGCCAGGGCGCGGCCAGCGTCACCTGCGCCTACCGCCGCGACGAGGCGAACATGCCCGGCTCCAAGCGCGAAGTCGCCAACGCCAAGGAAGAGGGCGTGCAATTCCTCTGGAACCGGCAGCCGGTAGCCGTGGTCGGCGATGGGAAAGTGGAAGGCATCAAGCTGGTCACCACGGAACTGGGGGAACCCGATGCCCGCGGCCGCCGCACGCCGGTGGTCATCGAGGGCTCCGAGGAGATCGTCCCCTGCGACCGCGTGCTGGTGGCCTTCGGTTTTCGTCCCAATCCGCAGCCCTGGTTCGCCGATTTCGGCATCACCACCGACCAGGGTGGCCGCGTCGTCGCCAAGGGCCAGCAACACGCCTATCAGACGGCCAACCCCAAGGTCTTCGCCGGCGGCGACATGGTGCGCGGCTCCGATCTGGTCGTCACCGCCGTCTACGAAGGGCGGGAAGCGGCCAAGGGCATGCTGGCCTTCCTGGGCATCTGGTAATCGCGCCGATGTCTCCGAACCGACCCCACCTGCGCGTGGGGTTTGTTTTTGGCTCAGTTCGCGTTAATTAGTGACTGGCTCACGTAGTGAGCCCCAAGCTCGT
>CAYMUY010000037.1:0-45427 GCA_964393825.1 uncultured Thiobacillus sp.
TTCCGGAGCGATGACCTCCCGTACAACTCTTACACCACTCCTCGGGACACGATCCAGATTCCCCGGCAAAAACGCCGGATGGTTGCACACCCCGGGGTGGTAACTATTGGACGCTGTTTACCCCGGAAATCCGGAAAGTTTTGCACGCTGTTTCACAGGTTCATGCGCCTGGCCTTGACCGGCCATAGGCGGCGGCCTGCATCTCGATGGCTTTCTTGATGCCGCTGACGAACCCGTCCTTGAAATACAGCGTGCGCGTGAGCTTCACTTCGTTGACCCGGCCTGTCGTCGTGCAGTTGTCCCAGAAGGTCTTGGAAAGATGCTGGGTCGGCTGGGCTTTCGGCGATTGGCCGAGCCGGTAGGCGTATTCGGCGATGCCGTGCATCACGTGGGTGACCGGCACCTTGCGCGGACAGCGCACGTAGCAGTTGTAGCAGGAGGTGCACATCCACATGCCCGGGACTGCAGGACTTCGTCCCGCTTGCCGGCGCGGATCATCATGAAGATTTCGTGGGGTGCATGGTCCCAGCCATCGTGGAAATGGGTGCGGCAGGTCTGTACGCTGTCGTACCGATCGGGTCAGGGCGTTTGGGGTGGACCCGAGGCGCCGCGAAACAGAATTCCAGCCACTTGCGGTGCTCAGCATTACATTGACCGCCTGATGCATGCATTGCGCTGCTGGCGTGCCCCGCCACAGTCAGAACAGGAGAGTTCGCATGGAAATGCTTCACTGGGCCGATTACATCAAGTTCTTCGTGGCCCTCATGGTCATCGTCAATCCGATCAGCGCGCTGCCCCTGTTCGTCAGCATGACGGCGAACAACAGCGAGATGGAGAAGAAGCAGATCGCGCGGGTGGCGAGCATATCCGTTGCCGTGGTTCTCTCCCTGGCGGCAGTGCTCGGTCAGCCCATCCTGGCCTTGTTCGGGATCACTATCGCTTCGTTCAAGGTGGGGGGCGCGATCCTGATCATGCTGATGGCGATTTCCATGATGCATGCGGCGTCCACAAGGCAAAGGCAGACGCCGGAAGAGGCGGTGGAGGCCCAGGACAAGGACAACATTGCCGTCGTGCCCCTCGCCATCCCCTTGCTCGCCGGGCCCGGCGCCATATCCACCACC
The DNA here is from genome assembly GCA_964393825.1 of uncultured Thiobacillus sp. GTDB lineage: Bacteria > Pseudomonadota > Gammaproteobacteria > Burkholderiales > Thiobacillaceae > PFJX01. The sequence goes on from CAYMUY010000037.1 coordinate 1,122, forward strand.
ATCGTCTACGCGACGGAACGGGTCTCGGCGGTCCATCTGGGCATGATTGTGTTCTGCTGCCTGCTGGTGGCCAGCGCTGCCTGGGTGATGCTGCGTCTGGCCACACCCGTCAGCCACTGGCTCGGGGAAACAGGGGTGAACATCGCCACCCGCTTGATGGGCCTGTTGCTGGCTGCCGTCGCGGTCGAGATCTTTACCAGCGGCCTGGTGGTCCTGCTGCCCGGGCTCAAGTAAACCCGCTTGCGCGGGTTCCGTGCGAGAAGTCGAACAACCCACGCGTCTTGCGGGTCACGATCCCGTGGTTCTAGTGTGCGGCGACGTACAGAGCATTGCACCGGTGCGGGGTAGCTTGAAAACCGGTGATTGGCGAATCCGCGTGAATTTCCAATCCGCTCGTACAACCCACACAAAGGACAATCTCATGAACAGCATCATTTATCTCGTCGGCCTCGTCGGCCTCGTCGTCATCGTTATGTTCGTGCTGGGGTATTTCGGACTTCGTTGAGGCGTGTCTTGCAATCAGTACGGGAACGGGTCATGGACGGTGAGTCGGGCGACATGCCCAGCCATTGCGACAGACAAAGCGCCTAGCAGCCGAAAACCCGGCGCTTCCGTTGCCTGTCCTGCATAGGGTGACGCGGGCAACCTGCAGCGCGGCAGCGACCGTTCAAGGCAGGACTTCCCCGATCAGCGCGCCGATCAGCCGCGCGGTCAGGCCATGACGGTCCCGATCCGGGTTGTATTCGACGATTTCCAGGCCACGCAGCCCAGGCTCGTGCGCCAGCCGATGCAGGCCATTCAATACCTCGCGCGCTTCGAGGCCATGCGGCTCCGGGGTGCCAACGCCGGGCGCCGTGGCCGGGTCGAGCGCATCCAGATCGAGCGAGATGCCGAAGCCCGCGGGCGCGCCGGCGACGATGGCCATGGCCTCCTCGAAGGCCGCCTGGAAACCCCGCTGTTCGATTTCCGCCTGCCCGATCACCCGCACCTGCATGCTCGCCAGGAACGCCGCTTCTTCCGGTTCGAAGCTGCGCGCGCCGAACACCACGGTATGCGCCGGCAGCACCTGCCCACCGGGCAGGCCGAGTTCAAGCAGGCGCTTGTCGCCGCGCCCGAGCAGGAAGGCCAGCGGCATGCCATGGATGGCGCCGGAATAGCTGGTCTCCAGGGTATGGCTGTCCATGTGGGCGTCGATCCAGAGCAGGCCGATCGGCGCGCCGACCTGGCGCGCCACACCACTCCAGGTGCCAACCGCGACGGAATGATCGCCGCCCAACACGACCGGAAACTCCGCCGCCAGCAGGGCCTGTTCGACCTCGTCGGCGAGATGCCGGCAGAGGCCGGCGATGCGCATCGCCGGGGTATGGCCCGGGTCGTCGGAGGCGAACAGCGTGCGACCCCAGTCGACGCCCGGATGGCGCGCCAGTTCGTGCCAGGCCTGGGAATGGTGAAAGGCCACCGGGCCGTCCTTGCAACCGGCATCCCGGGCGCCCAGGCCACTGGCCGCGCCGATCAAGCGGATCGTTCTTTCCATGGCCCCCACTATAGACGGCAAGCCCCGTGCGCAGCACCCGGCATCCGTGGGCGCGCGCTACCCGGCGTTCAGCCGCCAGCTGGCCGGCTTTGAGTTCGACGCGTGCCTGGCGATCCTGAAGGAAGCCGGGTTTGATCGCCCGGAGCGTCGCGCGCCGCCGGCCTGACCCGGCAGCGACGGCATCAGCCCCGCGCCGAGCGCGCCAGCTTGGCCGGGAGGAATTCGCGCGTGGTGGCGTAGCCCAGGTCGAACAGCGTGTGCTTCTGTTCCTGGGTCATATTGAATTCCAGCGGCGACATGCCTTCGGTCTCGATCAGCACGGTGTTCAGCCAGAGCGCTTCGGACAGGTATTCACGCGAGATCGTGCTCATGAAGGTGCGCACCAGCATGAACATGTAGTCCGCCACCGGCAGGATCTTGCGCGCGGGATGGGCGGCGGCGATGCGCTTGTCGCGCAGGCGGAAGCAGACCACCGGAGTGCGGTCGCCGGCCCAGTCCTGGAACAGGCTGTCCTCGGCGAGGATGCTGCCGTCCACCAGGATGTGGTCGCCGTGGTGGTGAAAGGGGAACAGCAGCGGGATCGAGATCGAGTAGAGCACCGCGCGCGCCACCGGCAGATCGGGGCTGGTGTCGCGATTGAACACCACCGGCCGGCCGGAGCGGACATCGGTGGCGACCACATGCAGGTTCTTGTCGACATCGCGAAAGCGGGCGCCGCCCAGTTGCGCATCCATCCAGTGCTCGAAGCGCTTGCCGGTGGAGAGGCCGCCATGCAGGAGCAGGTTGGTCAGGGAGTAGCCACGGTAATCGGCGAAGTTCACCTCGCGCAGAATGGCCTGGATCTCCGCCATCGGCCGGCCGATGGCGACCAGGGAGGCCACCGTGCTGCCGCCGGAGACGCCGACGATGTGGTCGTAGTCAATCTCCATGTCGGCCAGGGCGGTGAGGACGCCGACATGCGCCGCCAGACGGGTGCCGCCGCCGGCCAGGACGGGGACGATGCGTTGCGGAACGGTCACGGGGCACTCCTCCATTGATTCGCCGGCATGATAATGCCTGCATGCGGCTCGCCATCGAACATCCCTGGCATCTCTCGCCCGGCGAGGCCATCGCCTTGCAACGCGAACTGGCCGAACGGGTGGAAACCGGCGACCGCCTGCCGGATGCCCTGCATGCGGTGGCGGGGGTCGATGTCGGTTTCGAAGACGCCGGCCAGATCACCCGCGCCGCGGTGGCGGTGCTGCGTTTTCCTGACCTGGCGCCGCTCGACCATGCCCTCGGTCGCCGCCCCACCGCGTTCCCCTATGTGCCCGGCCTGCTTTCCTTCCGCGAACTGCCGGCGGTGCTGGAGGCGCTGCGCCTGCTCCCGGCGCTACCCGACCTGATCCTCTGCGACGGCCAGGGCCGCGCCCACCCGCGCCGCTTCGGCATCGCCTGCCATCTGGGCGTTCTGCTCGACCGTCCGACCGTGGGTGTCGGCAAGACGCGCTTGATCGGAAGCCACGCCGAACCCGGCCCGAACAAGGGCGACTGGACGCCGCTGCTGGACAAGGGGGAACGCATCGGCGCGGTGCTGCGCACCAGGCCGGGAGTGAAGCCGCTGTATGTCTCCAGCGGCCATCGCGTCAGCCTGGAAACCGCCATCGCGATGGTCCTGGCCTGCACCCCCCGCTGGCGGCTGCCGGAAACGACGCGGGCGGCGCACAGGCTGGCGTCGGGAAAACCGTAGCGCCGCCTTCCTGCCGGCGTTACGACAGCCTGTTCGCCAGCCTGGCGAACTCCGCCACCGAGAGGGTTTCACCACGGCGGACCGGGTCGATGCCGAGCTCCTCGAACACGGCAGCATCGACCAGGCCCTTGAGGGTGTTGCGCAGGGTCTTGCGACGCTGGCCGAAGGCGCGCGCCACGACGTCGGCGAAAATGCGGGCATTCCGGTAAGGCACCTCCGCGGGCGGCAGCGGCACCAGGCGGACGATGGCGGAATCGACCTTGGGCGGCGGCCGGAAAGCGCCCGGCGGCACCACGAACAGCTTCCGCACCTGGAAGCGCGCCTGCAGCATCACCGAGAGGCGGCCGTAATCGGGCGTATCGGGGGCGGCGGCCATGCGGTCGACCACTTCCTTCTGCAACATGAAGCACATGTCGCGGATCTGGCCGGCGGACTCCGCCAGATGGAACAGCAGGGGCGAGGAGATGTTGTAGGGCAGGTTGCCCACCACCCGCAGGCCCTCGCCGAACTGGCCGAAGTCGAATTCGAGCGCATCGGCCTGGTGGATGGTCAGGCGTTCGCCGGGAAATTCTTCCTTCAGGCGGGCGACCATGTCGCGGTCGAATTCCACCACATGCAGATGCTTCAAGGTCCCCAGCAGGGGCCGGGTGAGGGCGCCGGGGCCGGGGCCGATTTCCACCAGGGTATCGTCCGCTTGCGGATGGATCGCGGCGACGATGCGGTCGATGTAGTGATGGTCGACCAGAAAATGCTGGCCGAGTGATTTCTTGGCCTTGGGCAGGGGCAGCGTACTCATGCCGGCGTGGCGGCGCGGTGGGCGGCCATCTCGCGCGCCTTGTCCACCGCCGCGCGCAGGCTGCCGTCGCGGACACGGCCCTGGCCGGCGAGATCGAGGGCGGTGCCGTGGTCGACCGAGGTGCGGATGATGGGCAGGCCGAGGGTGATGTTGACGCCCTTGCCGAAGCTGGCGTGCTTCAGCACCGGCAGGCCCTGGTCGTGATACATGGCGAGGACGGCGTCGGCCCGCTCCAGCGACTTGGGCTGGAACAGGGTATCGGCGGGCAGCGGGCCGAGGAGCCGCATGCCCTTGCCGCGAAGGTCCTCCAGCACCGGCTCGATGACCTCGATTTCCTCGCGCCCGAGATGGCCGCCCTCGCCCGCGTGCGGATTCAGGCCGGCCACCAGGAGGGTGGGGTCGGCGATGCCGAAATCACGGCGCAGGGCGGCGTGCAGGATGCGCAGGGTCTCCGCCAGCGATTCGCGGGTGATGGCGGCGGCCACCTCCTTCAACGGCAGGTGGGTGGTGGCCAGCGCCACCCGCATGCCGCCGCCTTCCAGCAACATCACCACGCGCGGGGTGCCGGTGAGATCCGCGAGAAACTCGGTATGGCCGGTGAACGGGAAGCCCGCCTCGTTGATGACCCCCTTGTGCACGGGGCCGGTGACCAGGCCGGCGAACTCGCCGTTGGCACACCCGGCCACCGCCCAGCGCAGGGTGTCCAGCACGTAATCGGCATTACCCGGATCGAGCTGGCCCGCCACCACCGGCGCGGCGGCCGGCATGTGCGCGAGACTCACCGGCGCCGCCAGGTCGGTCTCATGATCCGGCACGGTGAACGGCAGGCCGAGCTGCGCCGCGCGGGCCCGCAGGACATCGCGGTCGGCGAGGATCACCAGGCGTCCGGGGGGGGGCGACTGCGCCAGCAGCACGCAGAGGTCGGGGCCGATACCGGCGGGCTCGCCAGCGGTGACGACCAGGGGAAGGGAGAGGTTCGCGGCGGACATGGCCGGCGATGTTAACCCAGGCCAACCTCGTCCCATTGCGACAACTTTCTCGCGAAGCCGCATTTTTCCCGCGCAGGCTGCGAGAATGTCTTCCCGTATCACCCATCGCGAGATCCGGTGTCGCTGTTGCCCACAAACTGGAATGCGCATGCCCATGCATCGACCGCACCCCGCCCTGTTCATCGGCCACGGCAATCCGATGAACACCATCGAAGACAACACCAACAGCCGCGCCTGGCGTGACTGGGGCAAGCGCTTGCCGCGACCACGGGCGATCCTGGTCATCTCCGCGCACTGGGAAACGCAGGGTGTCGCCGTGACCGCCATGCCCTGTCCGCGCACCATCCATGATTTTGCCGGCTTCCCGCCACGGCTGGCCGAGTTCACCTACCCCGCGCCAGGCGACCCTGATCTGGCAAGACGGGTGGCGGAATTGCTGGCGCCGGAACCGGTGGCGCTGGACCTGAACTGGGGCCTCGATCACGGCGCCTGGTCCATCCTCGCGCACCTGTATCCGGGTGCGCACATTCCTGTACTTCAGCTCAGTCTCGACAACCGGCGCGACGCCGCCGCGCACTATGCCCTGGCCCGGCAACTGCGGCCGCTGCGCGATGAGGGGGTGCTGATCCTGGGCAGCGGCAACATCGTGCACAACCTGCGGCGCATGGACTGGCATCTCCACGAGGGTGGATTTTCCTGGGCTTCGCGGTTCAACAACCGCGTGCGCCGGCTCCTGCTGGAACAGGATGTGGAAGGCCTGTGCCAACTCGACGATGACGACGCCCGACTGGCGGTGCCCTCGCCGGAGCACTATCTGCCGCTGCTCTATGTGGTGGCGGCACAGGACGCCGGCGAATTCCTGACCCTGCTCAACGACCACATCGACTACGGCTCGATCAGCATGCTCTCGGCCTGGGTCGGCCACATGAAGCCGGCGCAATGAGCCCGGGCGGCGCCGTGCTCGCGGGGGCCGGGGTCAGTCAATGGCACAACGGGAGCGCCCTGCCGCCGGCCCTGCCGCTTGCCCTGCTGCTCGCCATTTGCAGCGACGGCGCCTGGGTCATGCATCGCTGGCTGGTACGGCCGCATGAGTTCCGCCAGGCTGCCACGCCACCAAGCTCAAAGACATCCCGGCCGATGCCGCTCACACCACCATGAACCTCAAGCCCCGCTTCCTGCTGATCACCGTCCTCCTGATCATCGCCTCGGCAATGGCCGCCTGGTACGTCTCGCGACAACTCGCGGAAAACATCGTCACGCAATGGGCGATCCGCCACGCGGAGATGCAGGTGCTTTATTACAAATCCCGTCTGTTGCAACCGCTCATCCGGGAAATCGCGCTGTCGCGGCAACTGGCAAACTCACCGGCCATCGTGCGCTGGATGCGCCAACCGGAGGATCCGGAACTGACCCGGATGGCGATCGCGGAAATGGAGAACTACCGCGGAAACTTTGCCGATCACAGCTATTTCGTCGCCTTGCTCGCTTCCGGCCGTTACTACCACAACAACGCCAAAAACGAGTTCGCCGGCAGGCAATACCGCTACACGCTCTCTCCCGCCAAGCCGGAAGACCGCTGGTTCTACGACATCGTGAAACAACGCCGTGACATCCACATCAACGTCAATCCCGACGTCAACCTCGGTGTCACCAAGCTGTGGATCGACGTCCTGGTACGCGATGGCGACACCATTCTGGGCGCGGCCGGCACCGGGCTCGAGTTGACCGAGTTCATCCAGACCGCGGTGGACCAGGCGCAACCCGGCATCACCAGCCTGTTCGTGGATCACAACGGCGCCATCCAGGCACACCGCGACCAGCGTCTGATCGACTTCGCCAGCATCACCAAAGCGGCAAGGGAGCAGAAAACCCTGGACCTGCTGTTCGACCGCAAGGACGACCGGGACCAGCTGTACGCCACGATGAAACAACTGCAACAGCGGAACGATACGGTGATCACCCACCCGGTCGAGATTCACGGCAAGCGCTACCTGGCGGGGGTGACCTATCTGCCCGAGATCGACTGGTATGAGATCACGCTGTTCGATCTCGCCGCCCTCGTCCCCGTGAGCAGCTTCAGCGGGATCTTCCTGGTCTACGGCATCACGCTGCTGGCGGCACTGATGCTGTTCAATCTCATCCTCAACCAGCAGGTGCTGCATCCCCTGAAAAAACTGGAAGGCGCCATGCGCGAGATGGGCGACGGCCGCCTTGCCGAAACCGCGTCAACCAGCGAAAGAAAGGGTGAAATCGCCGGTCTCATCGGGCACTTCCATCGCATGGCCCGCGCGCAATGGGACGCCCGGGTGGAACTCGAGAACAAGGTGATCGAACGCACCGAGGCGCTGGAGCGGCTGACGAAGACGGACCCACTCACGGAACTGCTCAATCGCCGCGGCATGGACGAGCGACTCGGCGCCGAAGTCAACCGCGCACGCCGGTCTGGAACTCGTATCGGCCTGCTCCTGCTCGACATCGACTGGTTCAAGGAGATCAATGACCAGCACGGCCATGCCAAGGGCGACGAAGCGCTCAAGGCTGTGGCGGAGCTGATCCTCGCCATGCTGCGTCCCTACGACAGCGTCGCCCGTTGGGGCGGCGACGAGTTCCTGGTGCTGACCCCCGCCAGCGACGCGCGTGATCTCGCCACCCTGGGTGAGCGCATCCGGGCCGCCGTCGCGGGCAGCGATCAGCTGAAAGACGGCCATGGCACCCCGATCGCCATGACGGTCAGCGTCGGCGGCTACTTCGTCGCACCCGAAGATGGCATGGAAATCTTGCTGCAACGCACCGACAAGGCCCTCTACCTGGCGAAGGAAGCCGGTCGTGATTGCTACCGGGCCTACGGCGGTGGCGAATGAACCCGCACCCGCGCCAGAGGGCGACGCGGCTGGGCCCGGATCAGATCTTCGGTAGGGTGACGCCAACCTGCCCCTGGTACTTGCCACCACGATCGCGGTAGGAGGTCTCGCAAATCTCGTCGGATTCGAAGAACAGCATCTGCGCCACGCCCTCGTTGGCGTAGATCTTGGCCGGCAACGGCGTGGTGTTGGAAAACTCCAGGGTGACGTGCCCTTCCCACTCCGGCTCCAGCGGCGTGACGTTGACGATGATGCCGCAGCGGGCATAGGTGGACTTGCCCAGGCAGACCGTCAGTACGCTGCGCGGGATGCGGAAGTACTCGACGGTGCGGGCGAGGGCGAAGGAGTTGGGCGGGATGATGCAGACATCGCCCTTCACGTCGACGAAGGAATCGGGATCAAAATTCTTCGGATCGACGATGGTGTGGTTGAGGTTGGTGAACAGCTTGAATTCGCTGGAACAGCGCACGTCGTAGCCATAGCTGGAGGTGCCGTAGGAAACGATCTTCTCGCCGTTGACGCTCTTGACCTGACCGGGCTCGAACGGCTCGATCATGCCTTGTTCCATCGCCATGCGGCGGATCCACTTGTCGGATTTGATGCTCATGCTTGCCCCAGCAACAGGTTTTCGAAAGGGTGGTAGTGTTTCCAGCGGGTGGACTCGAAGTCACGCTGGTCGGTCGAGAGGATACGCCCATGGCCCAGTTTTTCCGCCAGGATGACCAGGGAAGCGTCAGCCAGGTCCATCGGCAGTTGCGCGTAGCGGCGCATCAGTTCGAGCAGGCGCGGGCGCGCCTGGATAGAGGCGGTGGATGGACTCGCGGATGACCGCGGTGACACTCATGCCCGTCTCCCTCAGCAACTGGCGAGCTCCTGGCTGCTGGCCCCGTCGAGACGCGCGTTGACCCGCATCCCGCCTTCTTGCGGCGTGGTTTCATGGGCGGCGGCGGTTTCGGCTACCTTTGTCATGCGCCGTATGGTAGTCAGGTGCATCTTGTCCAACAACGCAAAAAGGCGCCTTGCGGCGCCTTTTTGCTCCCATGGAATCGGATCAGGTGTTCTGGATCACGATGCTGGGGAACTTGGAGGAGTGGTCCACCGCCAGGTCGCCGACCTTGACCGCGACGCGGCGGGCAATGGCGCGGTAGATCTCGGCGATGCGCGATTCCGGTTCCGCCACCACGGTGGGTTTGCCGGAGTCGGTTTCCTCGCGGATGCGAATGTCCAGCGGCAGGGCGCCGAGGAATTCGTTGCCGTAGTCCTTGCACATGCGTTCGCCGCCGCCTTCGCCGAAGATGCGCTCTTCATGGCCGCAATTGGTGCAGATATGCAGGCTCATGTTTTCGACCACACCGAGGATGGGCACACCGACTTTCTCGAACATCTTGAGACCTTTGCGGGCGTCGATCAGGGCGATGTCCTGCGGGGTGGTGACGATCACCGCGCCGGTGACCGGCACGCGCTGCGCCAGCGTGAGCTGGATGTCACCGGTGCCGGGCGGCAGGTCGATGACCAGGTAGTCGAGGTCTTTCCACTTGGTCTGATTGAGCAATTGCTCCAGCGCCTGGGTGACCATCGGGCCACGCCAGACCATGGGGGTTTCCACGTCGATCAGGAAGCCGATGGACATGGCTTGCAGGCCGTGACCGAGCATGGGTTCCAGATTCTGCCCATCTGGCGATTCCGGGCGGCCGGTGATGCCCAGCATGGTGGGCTGCGAGGGGCCGTAAATGTCGGCATCCAGCATGCCGACGCTGGCGCCTTCGGCGGCCAGGGCCAGGGCCAGATTGACGGCGGTCGTGGACTTGCCGACGCCGCCCTTGCCGGAGGCGACGGCGATGATGTTCTTGACCCCGGGGATCAGCTTCACACCCTTCTGCACACCGTGCGCGACGATCTTCCAGGAGACATTGGCGGTGGCGCTGGCCGCACCGGCCGCCTTGACCGCGTCTTCCACCATCGTCCTGATCTCGTTCATCACCATCTTGGCGGGATAGGGCAGCACCACATCCAGACTGACGTTGTCGCCGTCCACCTTGATGTTCCTGGCGGATTTGCTGCTGATGAAATCCTTCTGGGTGTTGGGGTCGACGAGCGCCGCGAGCGCGTCCCTGACTTGCTGTTCGGATACCGACATGGTTCTAAGCCTCTGAGGTGAAAGGAAATCTGTTCGCCGCGCGGATCGCGCGGGGCTCGAGTGTTCAGCCAACATGAAGGCGCACCGCGCCGTTTCAAGGCCTGCCCGACTAACCCGAGCATTTTACTCAATTATCAGGGCCGACGAACACCCCTGGCACGGTGACCGGGACGGCAGCCGATCCCTGTTCAGGGACAGACGTCGAGCTTTCCGTCTTTGAAGCAGAGCTTGCGCGTTTTGCCCGTCGTGGCGCGGGCCGTGGATTTCACTTTCGGCTTGGCGACCGACGCCTTCCTGAGCGGGGGTGGCGTGGGCGTGTCCCTGGCCACGCTGGCTTCGGTGGCAGCTTCGGTGGCAGCTTCGGTGGTATTCGCAGGTGCTGCCGGGGCAGGCTTGGGTGTCGCCACAGCGGTTTCGTTCGCCTGGGGCATGGTCGCCGTGGGTACCGCGACAGCCGCGGCGGGGGGCGATGCCCCCTCCCCCGCCGGCGCGGGGGGCACGGAGGCGGATTCCGCTGGTGCCGTGGCAGGCCTGTCCGGCACGGCCGGTGGCGGCTGCGGAACCCATAGCCAGAACGGCGTCGGGAAGGGCATGGCCGCGCCATTCGCCGGCACCGCCCAGATCTGCATCGCCTGCCACGGCCAGACCACGGTCTGTTGCGCGGCGGCGGGAAAAGCAAGCGACAACACTGTAACGAACCATGCCATGCGGCTGAACACCACGACCTCCTTATGCGCCCGCAAGCGGGTTGTGCGCGACGAGATGAAATTCCGGGACCTTGATGCGCAGGGCGGCAACCAGTTCCGCCATCAGGCCGGGACGATTTTCCAGGGAAACCCAGAGTACGTTGATTTTGAGATTCAGGTCGGCGAACACGACCTGGTCATCGTAGCGGGCCAACACCCCCCGCAGCAGCAGGGAAATGCTTTCCAGTTCATGCGCCGGACGCCGATTCAGGCGCGGGGCGAACATCATGAAGTCGATGTAGGGGCGCCCTTCGGTGTCGCGCTTGGGCACGCGCTGCCAGAGCGGCCCCCCTCGCTCCCACTGCCCCGGATCACCGGGCAGGCTCTGGGAGCGGGCCGCCAGTTTCATCGCTAGCGGGCGAGTTCTTCGCCGATTTCGGCAAAGGTCCGGGCGACCGCGATGGTCTCGACCCGTGCGCCCAGCAGCTTGCTGATCTGGGAGACGGAGAACATGCCGCGCAACATCTGGCTGCGGTCGCCGGCGCGGTCGACCACCAGCGCGTGCTGGCGACCGTGGGCTTTCAGGGTGGCCGCGATGTCGCCGACACAGGCCTTCTGCACATCGTCCATGCACAGCACTTCGAGGCGCTCGCGCGGCGTCATGATGTCCTTCACCATCACATCGGAATGGCGAATGCCCTGGTGTTGCACCACCTGCATCGGTTTCTCGCCGGTCAGGTCGGTGGCGGTGATGAGGCCGAGGATATGGTTCATGTCATCCACCACCAGCAGCATGCGCACGCCCCGGTGGATCATCTTGGCGCGGGCATCCTCGATGGTTTCCAGCGGGAAGATGGTATAGGCGGTGACGATCTGGAAGTCGGTCATCACCTGCAGCGCCGGGTCGTCGTTGCCGACCCGCTCCGGCAGGGTCTGACGCGGTTTGTGGAAAGTCGCCCCCTTCTGCAGGGGGGTGGTGGGGATGGGCGTATAGGTACGGGTCATTGTGGTTCTCGTTCAGGGTCGCCCGGCACCGTGCGCACGCAGGTTCAGGCTGAAAGGATGGCGAACATGGTGATGCGCATCCGCGGTCAGAAAACGTTCGAGTTCGCTCAGCGCCGAGCGGTACACGTCACGCTTGAACTCCACCACCGCCTCGACCGGCGCCCAGTAGTCGTTCCAGCGCCAGGCATCGAACTCGGGATGACTGGAAGCGCGCAGGCGCACATCGCATTCGCGGCCGACCAGGCGCAGCAGATACCAGATCTGCTTCTGGCCACGGTAATGCCCGCGCCACTCGCGCTTCACCCAGTCGCGCGGCACGTCATAGCGCATCCACTCGCGGGTGCGTCCGAGAATGCGCACATGCTCGGGCGCCAGCCCGACTTCTTCCATCAACTCGCGGAACATGGCCTGTTCCGGGCTCTCGCTGTGTTTGATCCCCCCCTGCGGAAATTGCCAGGAGTTTTGCCGCACACGCTTGCCCCAGAACACTTCGTTGCGGGAATTGCAAATAACGATACCCACATTCGGCCGGTAACCGTCCTTATCGATCATGGCGGTCCCCAAAACACATAATTGTGGCAATTTTCCCATTCCGGGCGGGGGATGGAAAGCTCGGCCGCGACAGGTTGGCTTATATTTCTGCTTTCCACTCCATCATCAGGGAGCCCTGCCATGCCTTCCCCTTACGCATTGCTGAGCGTCTTGCTGCTCCTCTCGGCGTGTTCAGGCGAGCATCTGGCGCGGAATGTGTACGACGGGGTCCAGAACCGAGACCAGACGCTCAGGACATCACAAGAGCAGAACAGTGCCGTGCGCGCGCCAAGTTATCCCGAATATGAGAAGGAACTGGAGCGGCTGAAGCACCCGGCTCCGGCGCAATAACCCGCCACTCACACAACGAATCCACGTTCCCCCACCGGATTCCAGTGCCGCATGCGGCCAACGAAGTCCGGGAACTCCAGGTCCAGGATACTGCGCCACTGCGCGGCGGCCCGTTCCAGGGCGGCGAAGCCGACATTCGGCAGGGGCTTGTTGAAAGCAAAGACGATGATGTTGCCCTTGCGCTCCGAGGGCAGTTGCAGCACATGCTGGCCAAAAACCGCGGCGATGCGATCGAAGTAGCGGGGAAAATACTCATCCGAACCCCACAGGTTGAACGCGGCCACCCCACCCGTCCGCAGCATGGCCTTGCAGGCGCGATAGAAATCGACGCTGGAGAGCGCCTCGACGATGCGTTTGGCGTCGTAGCCGTCCACCAGCAGCACGTCCTGGCTGTCCGGATGGGCATGCACATAGGCGGCGCCGTCGCCGACCCGGACCTCCAGATGTTCGTCGTCAGCCGGCAAATGAAAGTAGGCACGGGCGGCGGCGACCACCTCGGGGTTGATCTCCAGGGCGGTGAGCCGGGCATCCGGCAACCTGGCATGAATGAATTTCGCAATCGAGCCACCGCCCAGGCCGATCAACGCGATGTCGCGCGGGGCGGGGTGGAACAGCAGGAAGGTGAACATGGCGCGGGTGTATTCCAGTTCCAGCGCTTGCGGCTCCCGGATCCGCATCGCGCTCTGCACCGCCGGGCCGCCCAGGTGCATGTAGCGGACGCCGCCGCGCTCGCTGATTTGTACGGGTTCTTGCGCGCCTTTGCGCTGACGGGAAAACAGCCGCATTTGGTACCATTCGCCTTCTTTTTCGGACCCTGAAGCCTACCATGCGCATCTCCCGGTATTTCCTCTCCACCAGCAAGGAAGCCCCCGCCGAGGCGGAACTGCTCAGCCACAAACTCATGCTGCGCGCCGGCCTCATCCGCCGCCTCGGTTCCGGCCTGTATACCTGGATGCCGCTGGGCCTGAGGGTGCTGCGCAAAGTGGAAGCCATCGTGCGCGAGGAGATGAATCAGGCCGGCGCGCTGGAATTGCTGATGCCCGCGGTGCAGCCGGCGGAACTGTGGGCGGAATCCGGACGCTGGGCGGTGTTCGGGCCGCAGATGCTGAAGATCAAGGATCGCCACCAGCGCGATTTCTGCTTCGGCCCCACCCATGAGGAAGTCATCACCGACATCGCCCGCCGCGAAATTCGCTCCTACCGCCAGTTGCCGGTCAACTTCTATCAGGTGCAGACCAAGTTCCGCGACGAGATCCGGCCCCGCTTCGGCGTCATGCGCGCGCGCGAATTCACCATGAAGGACGCCTACTCCTTCCACCCGAGCGAGGACAGCCTGGATGTCACCTACCAGGTCATGTACGCCACCTACTCGCGCATCTTCACCCGCCTCGGCTTGAAATTCCGCGCCGTGGCGGCGGACACCGGCGCCATCGGCGGCTCCGGCTCGCACGAATTCCATGTCCTGGCCGACTCCGGCGAGGACGCCATCGCCTTCTGCCCGGGGTCCGACTACGCCGCCAACGTCGAGATGGCCGAGGGCCTGGCACCCGCCACCGCCCGCCCCGCCGCCAACGAGCCCATGCGCGACGTCGACACGCCGAAGCAGACCACTTGCGAGGCCGTCGCCGCATTGCTCGGCATTCCCCTGCAACGCACGGTCAAGCTGATCGCCGTGATGGCCGAAGACAAGCTCACAGTCCTGCTGATCCGGGGCGATCACAGCCTCAACGAGGTCAAGACCGGCAAGCTCGACGGTCTCGCCGATTTCCGCTTCGCCACTGAAGAAGAAATCCGCGCCACCTTCGCCTGCCCGCCCGGTTTCCTCGGCCCGGTCGGGCTCGATCGTTCGAAGATCCGCGTCATCGCCGACCGCGCCGTGGCCGCCATGGCGGACTTCGTCTGCGGCGCCAACAAACCCAAGTTCCACACCGCAGGCGTCAACTGGGGCCGCGACCTGCCCGAGCCGGACCTGGTCGCCGATATCCGAAATGTCGTCGCAGGTGACGCCAGCCCCGACAACAAGGGCACGCTGGAAATCTGCCGCGGCATCGAAGTCGGCCATATCTTCAAGCTCGGCACCAAGTATTCGCAGGCGCTGGACGCCAAATACCTGGACGAGAACGGCAAGTCGCAGGTCATGGTCATGGGCTGCTACGGCATCGGCGTCTCCCGCATCGTCGGCGCCGCCATCGAGCAGGGCAACGACGAACGCGGCATCCTGTTCCCGCAATCCATCGCCCCGTTCGAACTCGCCATCGTGCCGCTCGGCCTGTCACGCAGCGAGGCGGTGAGGGAAGCGGCGGAAGCGCTCTATACTGAGATGGTCGCGGCCGGCATCGACGTGGTGCTGGATGATCGTGACGAGCGCCCTGGCGTCATGTTCGCGGACATGGAACTGATCGGCGTGCCGCACCGTGTCGTGGTCAGTGACCGCGGCTTGAAGGAAGGCATGCTGGAATACCAGGGCCGCCGGGATGCCGGCGGCACGAAGATTGCTCAGGTAGACGCAGTGAAGTTCATCGTGGAGAAAGTGAAAGGATGTCGAAGCACGGATTGAAAGCAAGCCTGGCGCTCCTGGCCTTCCTGGCCGGTAGCGCCTGGGCGGGTGGGCAGAAATACGAGCCCCTGTCGGCCAGCGTGCGCTCGCAGCTCTCCAAGGCGGTATCCGACACCGCCGTCGAAAGCGCCGCCTTCGCCGAATCGCCCTACGTCCAGGCCTGGCTGGAGGAAATGTCGCGGCGCCTGAAACGCCGCATTCCCGATGCCGAGTTCCGCGAAGACTTTCTCAACACCCTGCATTACGAAGCCACCCGCGCCGGCCTCGACCCCGAGTTGATGCTGGGCCTGATCGAGGTGGAAAGCGGCTTCAAGAAATACGCGGTGTCCGTGGTCGGCGCCCGTGGCTTCACCCAGGTCATGCCGTTCTGGGTAGACACCATCGGCACTCGCGAACACAACCTGTTCCACCTGCGCACCAACCTGCGCTACGGCGCCACCATCCTGCGCCACTACCTCGACATCGAGCGCGGCGACCTGTTCCGGGCACTGGGCCGCTACAACGGCAGCCTCGGCAAGGCGGAATACCCCAACATGGTGCGCGCCGCATGGCGCAACCACTGGACCTTCGGCGTCGACCCGAAAGCCTTCCGGCCGGCGCGGCAGGTCCGCACGGATCGCTTGCAGCCCGGCTCGTAGACCAGCCTGGCACGCATCGCGCCAGGCTGGTCATCTGGAGCAACCAGGCTAGCCGTTCCAGACAGGTACCCCGGCGAGGCCACACGACCCCCTCGCCGCCCTCCCCGCTCAGGGCCTGCTTTTCCCATCCGGGGCGGTGGGCAGCTTGAACTCGCCGCGCGCGGTGAAGTGCTGGGCGTTGAAGACCGGGCCGACAACCTTGCCACGCACCTCGTAGCCGAGCGGAACGTCACGCTCCTTCCCGGCCAAGCCGATGAACTGGCGGACCATGGCCAGCGCAGAGATGGTCACCGGAACACTGATCACGCCCTCGCCGTAGCGCGGCACGGTACCGCTCTGGTTGCTGACGCCGTTGGCGAAGCGCATGCCCTGGACATCCATTTCAACGAACAGTCCGTTGTATTCGATGACATAGTCGGACGGGTTCAGGATGCGCAGTTTGACGGCCAGCCGGAGTTCCATGCCCTGGCTGGGCAGGACCTCGATGCCGGCGACATCGACCCTGGGCATGTCCCGGGACGACAGCCCGGCGCAGCCGCCCACTGCCAGGCTGGCCAGAAATACCCATAGCAGGTGGCGCATGAACCTCACCTTTATTGATGAAACCGTGACTACGGCGTCTTGTGCGGGGATCGTCGCTGCCTGTCGCCCTGTGCCGCACTCAATTCGGGCACACCGGGCGAGAGGCGGATCAATCGGACGAGACGCCCCACGCCTGACCGCCTTATTTATCCACCGGGCCCACCTCCGGCTTGGCCGGCTGGTCCAGTTTCATCCAGCGGCGCAGCCACTGGTCAGCACGCTGGCGGGCGTGGCGGGTGGCGATTTTTTCCTCGGGAGACTGGTCGGCACGGAAATCGAAGGCGCGCCGCGCCAGCGGGTAGACCTGGTATTCAACCGGGACACCCCGTTCCCACAGGGCATAGAAGGCGCGGCCGCCATTGATCCGGCGCAGTTCGAAATCCTCCTCGCCGATCAGGAACAGCATGGGCGTGGTGATCGTCATGACCTCGGGCGCCACCCTGAACAACTGGTCGGGCTCCGGCGCGTTGGGGTTCTGCATGTGGCCGTAGTAGCTCACGATGGCGGCGATGTCCTTGCTCCGCTTCGCAGCCAGGCGGATCGCGTAATAAGGACCGCGCGACAGGGCGACGATGCCCACCGGCTGCTTCGCCGCCTCGGGCAGGGCCATCAGGTAGTTCATCGCCATTTCGACGTCCTTCTCGGTCGCCGGGTCATGTTCCGCCGGCCAGCGTTCGATCATCCGGCCGCTCTGCCAGTCCGGCGCCACCACCAGGTAGCCCTGTCCCGCCAGTTCCGTGATGTGGCGGCGCTCGTTCTCGTCGTAACCCCGCTTGGCGTGGATGAACAACACCGGCGGGAACGGACCCTTGCCCGCCGGCACGGCCACTTCCATCGGAATATCGACATCGCCGGAGCGCAGGGTGACCTTGCGTATCTCGATGTCATCAGCCCAGGCCGGCGCCGCCAGCAGGATCAGAACCAGTAAAAACGCGCGCATGCTGTCTCCTCGTAATCGGTTGCTCGTCGGGGCAAGCCTAACATGGCGCGTATCGCGGAGTCGCTGCCACCCCCTCCACTGGGATGGGTGGAAGCCCTGCTCACACGCACAGGCAGACGTCGGCCTGCCTCGCCTCGGCCAGGCTGTCTTGATCCATCCCTGGCTTGGCCAGCAGGCCAACCGCTATGCTGCGGTTCGCTCGCGTCTGGAAGACCGGATGCGGGAATGCCGGGAGAAGACATGAGCAGCGAGCCCAAGCCATTCAGCGACCACTTCGCCACGGTAGCTGGCGCCTACGCCGACTTTCGGCCGAGCTACCCGGCGGCCCTGTTCGACTGGCTCGCCACCCTCGCCCCAGGCCACGACCTGGCCTGGGACTGCGCCTGCGGCAGCGGCCAGGCCTCGGTCGACCTGGCCAGCCGCTTCGAGCGGGTGGTTGCCACCGACGCCAGCGCAGACCAACTGGCCGGGGCGAAAGCGCATCCCGGGGTGGATTACCGCCAGGTCCCGGCGGAGGCGTCCGGGCTGGCCGATGGCTCGGTCGACCTGATCACCGTGGCGCAGGCGCTGCACTGGTTCGACCTGCCCCGTTTCTACGCCGAGGCGCACCGGGTGTTGAAACCGGGTGGCGTCCTGGCGGTGTGGACCTACGGCGTGCAGAAGCTGGATGATGCGCGGATGAACGATCTCATCCAGCTTTTCTACCGTGACATCGTCGGCCCCTATTGGCCGCCGGAGCGGGTGCTGGTGGAACAGGGTTACCGCACGCTGGATTTTCCCTTCACCGAATGTGCCACCCCGGCATTCGCGATGACGGCCGACTGGTCCTTGTCACAACTGCTGGGCTATTTCCGCAGCTGGTCGGCGACCGGGCGCTACATCAAGGCGCACGGTGAAGACCCGGTCATCGAATTGGCGAACCGGTTGAAGCCAGAATGGCGAGATGCGGCAGTGCCGCGGCGGGTGACCTGGCCGCTGTCGGTCAGGGCCGGGCGTAGCGCGTCCGGGAGACCGGATCGACCGTAACGCTCCAGTGGGTTCTTCACTGCGATCGAGACGGTTGCTGCCCGCCCCCGGCCGGGAGGGCGGGTTCGGCATCGACGTACCACTTGCCGTCATCCACAAGAACCAGGGGCCGCCGCGCGAATCGCGTCGGCATGGTTTCCGTGCGAACCACATTCCAGTTCACCAGCGCCCGATTCATCAGCTTGCCGTCATCCGTGGCGTTGATCGTCAGATACGACACCGCGCCCGCCCGGCAGGAAAACGGCAACGTATGTCGCCCACCCAGGTATTTTGCCGAGAAATCGAAGCTATGTTCTCCTGCAGCGAGACTGATAGCCACCAGGGTCTCCAGCCAGGGCCCCCGCATGTCGTCCGCGTGCGGCGCCATGCCCGCAAGCCAGTCGGCGCGTTCACCCTCCCTGAACCAGTAGGCATGGGCATTCCGTAGCGGCAGCCTGCGCACCGGGCCGGCATCCACGGTCAACTGATCGCCACACCCCGAATCGCCACAGCCCAGCACCGCCATGCAGTTGCCGGAGGCACGTGCCTGCTTGATGAAAGCGTCGCGTCCCGCCGGGGCCAGCAACAGATTGATGTCGCGCGCGCCCTCCGGATCCACGAAAAACAGCACATCCGCCGCGCGCAGATGCAGTGCCGGAAAATCAGACTGGATGGGACTGACGTTGCGCCATGCCGCCGGCTTGCGATGGAGGCCAGTGGCAAACGCGCTGACGCGTCCCTCGGCATCGTAGGCAACCAGGGTGTAGCGATGGAGTTGATCCTTGATGCGCGCAAACGGAACGGGCCAGGGCGTGATGGCCAGGACAACATTGCTTTGCTCGGCATCGGCGCGGAACAGGTCAAACCGCCAGTACACGCTGGACCATCTGGGTTCACCCAACTGGCCACGGCTAGTCCCGCGGTTGCTCTGGCCGATCTTCAGGCCTGCAGTCTGATCCGGTAGTGCGGCAAAGGGGACATCGGGTGTGACGCTATCGACCGCGCAGCCGGCCAGGAACGCGAGCAACAGCAAGCCTGGCCAGCACGACACCGTGGCGGCCCCCTTCCCCGCCGGCATGCGCCAGACAGCGTTTGCGTCCCCTCTTGCATGGACCTGCCCGGCCACATGCCGATCACCCTTCCCTGGCCACCGTCGTGCCCGGGTCTGCATCCCGTCATTGGGAGGCGGCGAGATACGGGTGGCATGGACCATGGCAGATCCCGTCGCCAGCGTTGCGACTAGACGCGACACGACAAACCGGAAGCACGCGTTCATTGAGTGGGCCAGCACCAGGTTGATTACAGCTTAGCCTGATCTCTTGCATCACCGAAAGTCGACCAGCGGGCGTCGCCGCCCCCTCCGGCCTGGCGATCATCTGACAACGGAGACCCGACTGCGGCCGGCAAATCATTCGGACAACCTCTCTTCTGATATATATTCCGGCATATGCAATTAGCCTCAACCCAGGAGACATGCGCCTGGAAGAACGACCAAGGAGATCACATGCTGTTTGGACAGAAACGGGAGCTTGCCGCGCTGAAAAACCGCGTCTCGGAGATGGAAATCGAGCTCGCGCGGCGGGAGGATGTCCTGGCGGCAACGAAATCCCGTGCCGAGGCGGCTGAACTGGAGGCCAGTCGGAGCCGTGAGAAAGTGGATGCATTGCAGGCCATCTTTGCCAATTTCCAGGTGTTCGGCCAATCCCTGGTCGATGTCCAGAGCAGCCTGAAAAAACTCGCCGACAACACCAAGGCCGAGAAGAACAGGGCGATCGAGGCCCAGAGCGTATCCATCGAGAGCCGGGCCGCGGTCGAAGGGATCGCCTCCGATCTGGGCAACCTGGCCAACCACTCCCAGCGCACGGCGGCACAAGTCGGCGAACTGGACGGGCGCGCGCAAGAGATCAGTGGCATCGTGCAGTTGATCAAGGAGATCGCCGACCAAACCAACCTGCTGGCCCTGAATGCCGCCATCGAAGCGGCGCGGGCAGGAGAACAGGGGCGCGGCTTTGCCGTGGTGGCGGACGAGGTAAGGAAACTGGCCGAACGCACCACCCGGGCCACCGGCGAAATCTCCACCCTGGTCGACCAGATACGCGGTGACAGCACCGCCAGCCGTGACCAGATGGATATGCTGGCCCGGCAGTCCACCACCTTCAGCCAGGATGGCCAGAACGCCGCGAGCTCGATGCGCAGGCTGCTCGACCTCTCCGCCAGCATGGAAAAGGCCGTCGCGTCCTCCTCTCTGCGCAGCTTCTGCGAGTTGGCCAAGATCGACCACATGCTCTACAAATTCCGCGTCTACCAGGTATTGCTGGGTATTTCGCAAGAGACTTCCAGCAACTTTGCCGCCCACGACGAGTGCCGTCTCGGCCAGTGGTATTACCATGGCGAGGGACAAGCCTGTTTCTCCCGCCTGCCCGGCTACAAGGAAGTGGAATCGCCGCACAAGCAGGTCCACGACCAGGCCATCAAAGCGCTGCTGGCGCATACAGACCAGGATATGGCGCGCGTGCTGGATGCCGTGGCCAAGATGGAGTCGGCGAGCATTGGCGTGTTGGCGGGACTGGAAAGCATGGCCAGCAGTGGCGAGGAAAATGCCGACATGCTGTGCAGCCATTGAGGTGAAGCGTCTGGGTGACGCACGGTCGCCTTGCGCCAACGGCCCGGAATGACACGCGGATAGCGGCCAGGACCAGGAGCCTGGCGGCGCGAGGCCGCGCCTGTGTCCGCGGCCAGCGCAGGCCCGCCTAGTTCCGGCCCGGCTCGTTCTTCTGTTTCTTGTAGTGGTGCAGGAAGCGCCCGAATTCCCGGTCCTTCTTGCGTCGGTCGAGTCGGGACCGGTCGTGGAACTCGGATTCCGCGCGCAGCTTCAGGTAGCTTTGCAACTGGTCGTCGCTCAATTCGTGCCGTTCGATGGCGGCGCGCACCGCGCAACCCGGCTCGCGGTCATGGCGGCAGTCGGGATAGCGGCAGCCCTGTGCCAGCTCGGCGATGTCGACGAAGGCCACTTCGATGCCTTCGCCGGCGCCCAGCATCCCCAGTTCCCGCATGCCCGGCATGTCGATCAGCAGCGCGCCCTGCGCCAGCACGATCAACTGGCGCCGCGTAGTCGTATGACGCCCCTCGCCGGTATGGCTGACCGCGCCGGTTTCCAGCGCGTCGTCGCCGAGCAGGCGGTTGATCAGCGTGGTCTTGCCCACGCCCGACGAGCCGAGCAGGCAATAGGTCTTGCCGGCCGCCATGAGCCCGCGCACCTCATCGACGCCGGCGCCGGTCACGTTGCTGACGCAGACGATCTGGGCGTCCACGCCCAGGCGCCGGATCCGGTCGAGCAGCCGTTCCAGCTCCTCCGGCGCCACCAGGTCCGTCTTGGTCAGCAGCACCACCGGCTCGATATGGCCGTCCCGGACCATCACCAGATAGCGCTCCAGGCGCCGGGGATTGAAATCGAAGTGGCAGGCCTGCACGACAAAGGCCACGTCGATGTTGGCCGCGATCATCTGGAACTCCACCTCGCGGCCGGCCGCCTTGCGCCGGAGGAAGGATCGGCGTGGCAGCAGGTGGTGGATGCTGGCCTGGGCGCCGGAATCGCGGTACTGCACGCACACCCAGTCGCCCACGCAAGGCAGCTCGACGGAGGACTCGGCGAGATGGAGGAAGCGCCCGGTCAGTTCGGCCGGCACCTCGCCGTCCTCGCCCCGGATCAAGTAGCGGCCCCGGTCCACCGCGGTGACCCGGGCCACGGACAGATCGGGCCCGCAAAGTTCGCCGGCCTTGTCCGCCAAGCCGCGATCCAGGCCGAGTTCAGTGAGTTTCATCGGGAAAGTCTGGCAGATACCGCCAAGGCCGCCAAGCGGGCGTGGCGTCTGCCCGCGATTCGATATCGCACATTCTGTTGTTCCAGATGCGCGCGCCGATTCTTGCAGATAAAATTTCCTGGCCAAATACACAACGTATTGTTTTTCAATGATTTTATGAATAGAAGCGCCGCGCCATGCCCCTCCATCACGACCCCAGGCGATGACCCGAGGGGCGGGCGAACGCCTCACCTATCGGACAGGGAGCCGGTGTCGAGCCGCATACGTCCCCGCAGACAGCACCATGTCTTCAATGTCACCGAGTGACCCGCCCGCGGCGGACAGCACGGCGGTCCCGGCCTGCTATCTCGGGGTGTGGCAGCGCCGGGTGCTGGAGCAGGACGGTCGCCTGGACACCCGCAGCCAGGTCTGGTGGCTGCAGACGGCGGACTGGCACGCCGACCTGCGCATCCCACCCGACCGCCCGGACTTCTCCGGCATCGGCGGCTTGCAGGACTGCGACGACGAGCGGCTCGCCTGGCTGGCGACGCAACAGGGGTTCTGCGGTGTCACCGAGGTCAGCGGGGCGCGCTGCCAATGGCATCGGCGGGTGGACTTCCAGCCCGACAGCGGTCGCCGCGATATCGGCCAGATGGCATTCAACGGCGATCGCCTGATCGAGGTCGGCGCCGAGGCCAACTACCTGGAGGTCTGGCAGCGCCTGCCGGGCAGCGTCGGTGACGGCGCCGTGCTGGCACTCGCCGATGCATCGGACCGGACACCCGCCCGGCCTACCTGGCTACTCGTCGCCGGGCCGTGGTTCGCCTACGTGCGGGCACGCGCCGGCGAGCTGCCTGCCGCCGCTAGCCTGGCCGAACTGATTGCGGTGCGGTCTCCGTCGCGCGCACAGTTGCTCGATTGGCTCGACTTCGAGATCAGCTTTGGCCGCCGCGACGATGCCCGGCCCTGGCGGATCGAGCATTCGACCCTGCCGTTCCGGGAGGGCAAGGTGGTCTTTCCTGCCGGACGTCCCCAGCGGGCAGGACCGGACAGCGCCGTCGACGGCGACGGGGCCCGCTGGGATATCCTGGAATGGGACCTCGATCGGCTATGACAGGTAGCCGGCGGGCGGTGACCTTGGCCGGTCGCGTCGGCCGCTTGCCAGATAGGCGCATCCCCCAGATGCCGAGCGGGTTCGGGATGCCGGCGACGAGACGAAGGGATCGAAACGAAAAACCGTGGTCTGTCCCCTGTTACTTCGAGTGCCGGCAAACCGGCCAAGAAGCCGAGGAAGCGTCGGGCGGGGGGCGAACAGGTGATGGTATAAGGCGCGCGGAAAAAGAAACGTAGTACGTCTGCTTTTGTTCGCATATGATTATGCAATCATGTCCTTTGTTGAGGAGGTCTTATGAAAACAAATAGCTTAAAAGTTATTGCGGAGGCGCGGCTCGTAGCGGAAGAGCAGTTGGCTTTTTTCCGTGAGATGAGAAGCGCAAGGGCTCTTAAAGTACATGAACCAAAACCTAAACAAAGCAAAACACAGAAGCGGACAAAAAAAGATTTGCCACTCATAACTGTCTGAGTAGTTACTCGATATTAAAACCACCTTTTGGTGGTTTTTTTTTGCAAAAAAACAGGGGGTATGATGCTGTACAGCACTGGTGATTACAAAAGAGTCAAAGAAGAAACAGAAGAATCTAATCTTGGGCGTTCAGCATTCAGGCGAGATTATGGACGGCTACTACACTCACCTGCATTCCGTCGGCTTCAAGGTAAAACGCAGCTCTTCCCGGGTGATGAGTCTGATTTCTTCCGAAACAGGTTAACTCATTCTCTAGAGGTTGCGCAGGTAGCAAAAGGTATTGCTCAGATGCTCAATGCCACTCACCCACAATTTAAAAAATCCAAAATTGATTTGGATCTTGTTGAGTTCGCCGGCTTGGCGCACGACCTGGGTCATCCGCCATTTGGACATAATGGAGAAAAGGCACTCGATGATTGTATGAAGCCTTATGGCGGTTTTGAGGGAAATGCTCAAACACTTCGAATCCTCGCCCGCGTGGAAAAAAAGGTGCTTGAACGTGATGTTCATGCGCAAGATATTTCCGGTATATCGGCAGATGGGAAAGACATTCGCCTTGGATTGAATTTAACTTATCGTAGTTTAGCTTCGATACTGAAGTATGATCGAAAAATCCCAATAAATAGGAAAAAGACTTCGGCTCTGGTCAAGGGATATTACGCATCTGAAGAGAATCTCATTAAGGCCATTAAGAGGCAGGTGGGCAATGTTTCTGGTGGGGGCATGAAGTTCAAAACAATAGAATGTCAGATTATGGATATTGCTGACGATATAGCCTACTCGACGTATGATCTTGAAGATTCAATGAAAGGTGGTTTTACACATCCACTTGAAATCGTAGATCGCATGAGTGACCAAGAGTTGGTATTGAGGTTAATGGAGAAAGTGAAACACGAAGTGCCGGATGTTACCAAGAAGGAAATATTTAACTCTGTTTTTGACATGATGGTGCCTAATGAAAATGAGGAATTTTTACTAGCTTATCGGCAATCTAGATTGGTTGCTACCAACGGCCGTATGAGAACAGAGTTCTCATCGGAAATGGTTGGGGCTTGCATACAAGGGGTAACTGTAGGTGTCCAGGAGCCAAATTATCTTCGTTTTGCAAAGTTAAATGTTAATCGTGACGTAAAAATAAGAATCAAATCATTGAAGCACCTAAATTTTTTGCTGACAATCATGTCTCCAAGGCTAAAAGTTGTAGAGTATCGAGGTTATGAGGTCGTAGAGACACTATTTAAGACACTGAGTAAAAACCAAGAACTATTGCCAGATGATGTACAGGCTATGCACCGTAGCTTAAAAAACAAGAGAGATAAGATGCGTTTGGTATGTGATTTTGTTGCGGGAATGACAGATCGCTATGCAGTTGAGTTCTATAGCCGGCTGAAGGCAAGTGGAGCATCGATATTTAAACCTCTATAGATATCGCGAACTTATGACTTCAGATATTCAATTTTTGATTTCTGAAAGATAAGCCCGCCACCTCCCCAACGCCGTGATGTCCTTTGCCCCGGCCACCGCCGCCGCCTCGCAGACGAAGCCCTGCACCCAGCCGCCGTCGGCCAGCTTGACCATGCCGATGCCGAGCGGGGCCGGGATGTCGGCGACGAAGGAGCCGAATTCGCGCGCCGGCAGTTCCCATATTTCCATCTCGATGGCACCACCGCCTTCGGCCACGCGGACCATGCCGGGTCGGTGGGGCGGGCCGCCGGGCAGGGCGTAAAACTTGTATTCCGGGGCCGACTGGACCGCCGCGACCAGGCGGCCGTCGCGCGAGGTGAGTTGCCCGTTGAGCGGCAGGCCGGAGAGGTGGGCGCCGCAGACCACCACCCGGACCTGGCCGCTGGCCAGCCGGGGCGATGACCAGGCCGCAGGCAGGGGCAGGTCGGTGGCGCCGGACTGGTTGACCGCCGCCCGTTGCATGCGGGCGGCGAGGCGCAGCAGCGGGCCGTCCTGGCCGCGCTGGGTGAACAGGGTGACGCCGAAGGGCAGGCCGCGCATTTGACCCGACTCCTGGAAGCCGGCTGGCACGGCCGTGGCGGCGTAGTCCAGCAGGTTCATGAAGTTGGTGTAGTAGCCCAGGTTCGAATTGAGCCGGATCGGGTCGGCCTCCAGCTCGGCGATGGTGTAGATCGTCCCGGCGGTAGGCATGAGCACGCAGTCCACCGCGCCCAGGAGGGCGTCACACTGGCGCTTGTAGGCCTTGAGGCGGTAGCCGTAGTCGTAGGCGTCGGCGGCCGACCAGCGTTTCGAGCCGCCGACGATCTCGCGGATCACCGGCAGCGGCGCTTCCGGGTTGGCGTCGAAGAAGTCGCGGATGGCGGCGTAGCGTTCCGCCACCCAGGGGCCTTCGTAGAGCAGCTTGGCGGTGTCGAGGAAGGGTTGCAGGTCGAACTCCACGCATTCTCCGCCCAGGGCGGCGATGCGCACTACCGCCTCGCGGTACAGGCGCTCGGCCTCGCTGTTGCCGAAGAAGGCCAGTTGCCCGGCCTTGGGGATGCCGACCCGGAAGGCGGCGGCGCTGCCGAAGTCGAAGCCGTGGCCTTCCGGCGCGCGGGAGAAGGCGTCGGCCGGGTCGTAGGCGGCGGCCACCGTCATGACCGCCTCGATGTCCTCGGCGGTGAGGGCGAACACCGAGATGGTGTCGAGGGAGCGGCAGGCCGGCACCAGGCCGGTGGCGGACAGCCAGCCCAGGCTGGGCTTGTGGCCGACGAGGTTGTTGAAGGCGGCGGGCACCCGGCCGGAGCCGGCGGTATCGGTGCCCAGGGCGAAGCTGACGTAGCCCTTGGCCACGGCCACCGCCGAGCCGGAGCTGGAGCCGCCGGAGATGGTGTCGGGATCGAAGGCGTTGCGGCAGGCGCCCCAGGGCGAGCGGGTGCCGTTCAAGCCGGTGGCGAACTGGTCCAGGTTGGTCTTGCCGATGGGCAGCGCGCCGGCGTCGATCAGTTTCTGCACGACGAAGGCGTGCTTCTCCGGCGTGTAGGCGTATTCGCGGCAGCCGGCGGTGGTGGGCACGCCGGCCAGGTCGATGTTGTCCTTGATGGCGAAGGGGATGCCGTACAGGGGCAGGCTGGCCGGGTCGCGGCCTTCCAGCGCCCGGGCGTATTCCAGGATGGCGGCGTCGGGCAGGCGGGTGATCCAGACTCGGTTGGGGTCGTCGGCGGTGCGGGCGATGACCGCCTCGGCCAGGGCCGTGGGGGTCAGGGAGCCGGCGGCGTAGGCGGCCTGGAGGCTGGCGATGTCGAGAGGGATCATGCCGTCCCCTCCTCGATCACCAGCAGGTCCTGCCCCGCCGCCACCGCGCCGCCTTCCTTGCAGAACAGGTGGGTCAGGGTGCCGGCGCAGGGCGCGACCAGGGCGAATTCCATCTTCATCGATTCGACGATCACCAACGTCTGGCCGGTCTTCACCATGTCGCCCACCTTGGCCTCGATCTTCCAGATCGAGCCGGCGACGTGGCTGGCCACCGGGCGGGCGTGCTCGGGCAGGTCGAGTTCGCTGTCCGGGCCGGCCTCGGCGACCAGCACGTCGCTGGCCACCACATCCTGGCCGCTGGCCTTCCAGCGGTCCCGCTCGGCCTCGAAGGCGGCCTGCTGGCCGGTCTTGAAGGCGGCGATGGATTCGGCGTTCTCGGCCAGGAAGGCGCGGTAGTCGCGCAGGCGGAAGCGGGTCGGCTCGATCTTGAGCTTGAAGCGGCCGCTGACAAACTCCTCGCGCAGCTTCAGCAACTCGGCCTCGGCCACCGGATAGAAGCGGATCTGGTCGAAGAAGCGCAGCAGCCAGGGCTTCTCGAAGTCGGCGGTGACCCGGTGGCGGTTCCACATCTGCACCGTGCGGCCGACGAACTGGTAGCCGCCGGGGCCTTCCATGCCGTAGACGCACAGGTAGGCGCCGCCGATGCCGACCGCGTTCTCCGGGGTCCAGGTGCGGGCCGGGTTGTACTTGGTGGTGACCAGGCGGTGGCGCGGATCGAGCGGCGTCGCCACCGGCGCGCCGAGGTAGACATCGCCCAGGCCCATGACCAGGTAGCTGGCCTCGAACACCACCTTGTAGACGTCCTCGATCGAATCCAGGCCGTTGATGCGGCGGATGAACTCGATGTTGGAGGGGCACCAGGGCGCGTCCGGGCGCACCGACTGCATGTATTTCTCGATCGCCAACTTCGTCGCCGGGTCGTCCCAGGACAGGGGCAGGTGGACGACGCGCGAGGCCACCTCCATGTCGTCCAGGGGCGGCAGGCCTTCCTCCAGCGCGACCACGGCCGCGACCAGGACGTCCTGGTCGACGCGGTGCGGGTCGAAGTGGACCTGCAGGGAACGGATGCCGGGCGTGAGGTCGAGGATGCCGGACAGGCCCGCCTGCCGGACCGCTTCCATCAGGGCCTGGATGCGGAAACGCAGTTCCAGGTCCAGCACCAGGGGGCCCAATTCGAACAGCAGGTTGGCATCACCCGACTGGCGCACCACCAGGGCCGGCTTCTCCCCCTCGTTGGCCAGACTGCGCAGCACTGGCGTGGCCAGGGGCGCGTGTTCCGCCGGCAGGCGGGCGAAGGCCGGGCGCGCCAGGCTGGTGACGGCGGCATCCTGCTCGCGCTGCATCGCGTTGGCCTGGGCGCGGGTCAGGCGCTTGAAGCGCAGGGTATCGCCCGGCTTCAACTGGCCCAGCTTCCACAATTCGGCCTGGACGATGGTGGCCGGGCAGACGAAGCCGCCCAGGGAGGGGCCGTCCGGGCCGAGGATCACCGGCATGTCGCCAGTGAAGTCGATGGCGCCGATGGCGTAGGCGTTGTCGTGGATGTTGGACGGATGCAGGCCGGCCTCGCCGCCGTCCGTGCGCGCCCATTGCGGCTTCGGGCCGATCAGGCGGACGCCGGTGCGCGACGAGTTGTAGTGCACCTCCCAGTCAGTGGCGAAGAAGGTGTCGATGTCGGCGTCGGTGAAAAAGTCGGGGGCGCCGTGCGGGCCGTAGAGGACGCCGATCTCCCAGGCGTGGGTGAGGGGCGGCTGGCGCTCGGCCGGCAGGGCCGCGCCGTCGGTTGCCACGCCGGCCTGGATGTGCAGCACGTCGCCCACCCGCAGGGTGCGGCCGCCATGGCCGCCGAACTGGCCGAGGGTGAAGGTGGACTTGGAGCCCAGGTAGTCGGGGGCCTGGAAGCCGCCGGCCACGGCGAGGTAGCTGCGCAGCCCCGCGTCCTCGATGCGGCCGAGTTGCAGTACCGCGCCGGCCTTGACCGGGTAGGCACGCCAGTTCGCCAGCGCCTCGCCGTCCAGCGTCGCAGTCATGGCCGCGCCGCCCAGGGCGATGAGGCTGTCGCAATTGAATTTCAGGGTCGGGCCGGCGGCGGTCAGCTCCAGGGCGGCCGTGCCTTCCGGGTTGCCGACCAGGCGGTTGGCCAGGCGCATGGACAGGGCGTCCATCGGGCCCGAGGGCGGCACGCCGACGTCCCAGTAGCCGGTGCGGCCGGGCCAGTCCTGGATACTGGACTGGACGCCTGGCTCCAATACATCAATCGTCGCCGGCCGGTAGTGGAAGCCTTCCAGCATGCGGGTGATCTGGCGGCCGGCGACGAAGTCGGGGTAGGCCAGGACCTGGGCCAGGTAGGCGCGGTTGGTCTCGATGCCGGCCACCTCGCTCGCTTCCAGGGCGGTAATCAGCTTCAACCGGGCCGTTTCCCGATCCGGGCCGTAGGCGATCAGCTTGGCCAGCATGGGATCGTAGTTGGACGGCACCACGGTGCCGTCCTGGACCCAGCTGTCGACGCGGATATCGTTCGGGAAGCAGGCGGCGGTGAGCAGGCCGGCGCTGGGCTGGAAGGCCTTGTTCGGGTCCTCGGCATAGAGGCGGACCTGGATCGCGGCCCCTCTGGGCACGATGCGGAAATCGTCCAGGGGCGCGAGATCGTGCGCGGCCAGGCGGATCATCCAGTCCACCAGGTCGATGCCGGTCACCGCTTCCGTCACGCCATGTTCCACCTGCAACCGGGTGTTCACTTCCAGGAAGTAGAAGGCGCCGGTGCCGGCGTCGTAGACGAACTCCACCGTGCCGGCCGAGCGGTAGTTCACCGCCTGGCCCAGACGCACGGCGGTGGCCAGCAGCTCGGCGCGCTGGGCGTCGCTGAGGCCGGGTGCGGGGGTCTCTTCCACCACCTTCTGGTTGCGCCGCTGCACCGAGCAGTCGCGCTCGCCCAGGGCGACCACCCTGCCCTGGCCGTCGCCGAAGATCTGCACCTCGATGTGGCGCGCCTGCTCGACGTACTTCTCCAGATAAATGCCGGCCTCCTTGAAGTTGGCGCGGGCCAGGCGGTCGACCGAGGCATAGGCCTCCTGAAGCTGGTCCTCGCTCCAGATCAGGCGCATGCCGATGCCGCCGCCGCCGGCGGTGCTCTTCAGCATCACCGGGTAGCCGATGCGTTTCGCTTCCGCCTGGGCGTGGCCGACATCATTGAGCAGGCCGGAACCGGGCAGCAGCGGCACGCCGTTCTTTTCCGCCAGTTCGCGCGCGGTGTGCTTGAGGCCGAAGGCGCGCATCTGGTCGCCGGTGGGGCCGACGAAGGCGATGCCGGCCGCCGCGCAGGCGTCGGCGAAATCCGGGTTCTCGGAGAGGAAACCGTAGCCGGGGTGGATGGCCTCGGCGCCGCATTCCCTGGCGATTTCGAGAATCTTGTCGGCGCGCAGGTAGCTCTCGGCGGCGGGCGCCGGGCCGAGCAGGAAGGCCTCGTCGGCGTCGAACACGTGGCGGGCGCCGGCGTCGGCCTCGGAGTAGACGGCTACCGAGGCGACGCCCAGCTTCTTCAGGGTGCGCTGGATGCGGCAGGCGATGGCGCCGCGGTTGGCGATCAGGACTTTCTTGAACATGGTTCACCTGGGGCGGGACGTCCCGCGTTGGCATCGCATCGCCCCGGGTCGTCCCGGGACGGGCTCATGGCGGAGCCCGATCGTAGGTCAGGTTGGCGCGCAGCGGCTACCTGACGTTGGTTACGTCTCCGCACTGGCATGAGAGTGGATCGCCAGGTAGCGGTGAAGCCGCAACCTGGCCTACAGGGGTTCGCGTTCACCGGGGGTTCCACAACAGGAACCGCGCCGGCGTCGGGTTGTAGGCGTTGCACGGGTTGTTCAGTTGCGGGCAGTTGGACACCAGCATCCACAGGTTCATCTCGGCGCGCAGCTCGACGTATTTGCCGGGGGCGGAGACGCCGTCGGCGAAGGTCAGCTCGCCCGCTTCGGTCACCGGCACGTTCATGAAGAAGTTGATGTTGGGCACCAGGTCGCGCTTGCCCAGGCCGATGTCGGCGTGCTGCAGCGCGGTCAGGTAGTTGTCGCGGCAGCTGTGCATGAACTTCTTCTGCAGGGCGTAGCGCACCGTATTGCTCTCCGCCGCGCAAGCGCCGCCGAGGGTGTCGTGGCGGCCGCAGGTGTCGGCGACGATAGTCAGCATGGGGTTGCCGTCGTCGCTGTAGAGCACCGAGCCGGTGGTCAGGTAGATACCGCCCTGGCGCAGGAGGGTCTCGGTGGCGCTGTAGTGCTCGGCGCCGTCGTCGCGGTTGTAGAAGATCACGTCGACGGCCTGGTTGCCCTCGCAGTCGACGATGCGCAGGGTCTGGCCCTTTTCAATGGCGAGCAGGTAGGGCTCGCCGGCGGCCAGGGTGTGGTCGAGCACGGCGCTGGCCGGGTCGAGGGCGCTTTCCTGGATGGCGGAGGCAACGGCAGTGGCGGTCATGGCGATGTCCTCAGAACAGATACAGCATGTCGCTGTTGTGCAGGGCGCGCGCGTTTTCCGGACGGAAGGCGCGGCAGTAGTCGTCGGCCGGGGCCGGGCCGGAGCGCCAGACGGCGAGGCCGACCTTGGCGGACGGGTAGGCCGGCGCCGGATTGAGCGGGTGCGGCGCGGCGGAGAAGGCGACGACCACGTCCATGTCCAGACGCAGGTCGACATGGTCGCCGGCCCTGGCGTGGTTCTCCACGTAATGGAAGCGGCCTTCCTCGTCGACGGTCACCTTCGAGAAGAAATTCACCGGCGCCACCAGGTCGCGCTTGGCCAGGCCGTACTTGCCGATCTCGATCAAGAGGCCGTCGCGACCGGAGCGGGTCATGCCATTGCGGTATTGCTGGTAGGCATGCTCGCCGTACTTCTCCCGCATCAGGCGGTTGTCCAGCAGCAGGCCGAGGGGATCGTGCCAGCCCAGGCTGTCGGCCGTGATCGAGGCCATGCTCCGGCCCATGTCGCTCATCAGGACGTGGCCCCGGGTGTAGTGGGCAGTGTGCTGGGCCTTGAGCGAATCGGGCATGTTGTAGCGTTCCAGCTTCTCCTGCGCCGAGTACAAGACCAGCGACAGGTTGGCGCCGGCGTCCAGCGCGGTGATGCGCAGGGTGGCGCCGCGCGGCAGCCGGTACGACCAGTGGCCGCCGCCGGGCACCCGTTCGGAGAACAGCACCCGGGCCGGGTCCAGGTCGGGCGCGAAGGCGCGCCAGTGCTCGATGGCGTCCACCGGCGCCGTGGCGGGCGGGTTGTCGTGCTTATTTGCCAACATCGGTTCGGGATGTTCCATACTCATTCCTTGGGTTTCTGGTCGGGCGCGTGCAGCGGCGGAATCACCGCCGCCAGCAGTTGCAGGTGGCCGGTGATGACGCCGCGCTGCGCCAGCATTTCATCGCTGATGGCCTGGAGGATGTGGGCCGGGCCCTGCACCAGCAGCACTTCCAGCATCTGGTCTTCGGAGAGGTGGACGTGCAGGGAGCTGATCACCTCGGCCAGGTGCTGGTACTGGATGTCCGCCAGCCGGCCCTGCAGGCCACGGGTGGCGCGGTTGTAGAGCAGGGTGAGGGTGCCGGCCATGACCTCGTTGCCGAGACTGCGCTGATGTTCGGCGAGCTGGTAGTGGACCATCTCGGCGATGGCCTGGGAGCGGCTGTCGTAGCCGCGGCTCACGACCATGCGATCCAGCGCTTCGGCCAGGTCGGCGGGCAGCGAGATGCTGATGCGGCTGACGGGGGTGGACATCGTCCTCTCCGGCGGTCTCAGAACATATAGCTGTAGCGTTCCACTTCCCACTTCGAGACGGCGAGGTGGTAGCCCTCCCACTCCTCCGTCTTGTAGCGGATGAACTCGTCGCGCAGCTCGCGGCCCAGGGTCTTTTCCACCAGCGGGTCGGCGGCGAAGGCGGCGACCGCCTCCTGCAGGGTCTGCGGCAGAAACTCGATGCCACGCGCGGCGCGCTCCGTCTCGCTGATGGCGTAGAGGTTGTCCTCGTTGGGGTTGCCGGGGTCCAGCCCCTCGCGAATGCCCTCCAGGCCGGCGGCCAGGACCAGGGTGGCGGCGAGGTAGGGGTTGACCGCGCCGTCGGCATTGCGCGATTCGCAGCGGCCGCCGCCGGCCGGGATGCGGACCGAGTTGGTGCGGTTGTTGGAGCCCCAGGAGTTGAACACCGGCGCCCAGGAGAAATAGCTCATGGCGCCGCGCCGGACCAGGCGCTTGTAGCTGTTCACGGTGGGCGCGAACACCGCGCACAGGGCGCGACCGTGCTTGAGGATGCCGGCGACGAAGCTGTAGCCGAGCGGGGTGAGGCCGATGCCGTGGGGGTCGTCCTCGGGGGCGCAGGCGAACAGGTTGCTGCCGGTCTCCAGGTCGTAGATCGACATGTTGAAGTGGGCGCCGTTGCCGGTCTTGTCGGCGAAGGGCTTGGGCATCATGGTGGCGAGCAGGCCCTCCTCCTTGGCGTAGTGCTTGGCCATGAAGCGGAAGAAGGTGAGGCGGTCGCAGGTGGTCAGGGCGTCGGCGTAGTTGAAGTCGAACTCGAACTGACCGTTGGCGTCCTCGTGGTCGAAGGAATAGAGGTCCCAGCCGAGGTTGTTGATGGCGGTCGCCACCTTGTCCAGCCAGGAGAAATTGTCGACAAAGCCGCGCACGTCGTAGCAGGGCTTGGTCAGCTTGTCGTCGGCGACCGGCACCGACAGGCTGCCGTCGGCGTTCTGGCGCAGTAGAAAGATCTCGCACTCGATGCCCAGGTTCATGCCGTAGCCGAGCTTGGCCGCCTCGGCCAGCTGGTTCTTCAGGGCGACGCGGGTGTTGAGGGCGTAGGGCTTGCCCTGGAAGTGGTTGTCGGCGGGAATCCAGGCGATCTTTGGTTCCCAGGGCAGCTGGATGGCGCGGTCGAGGTCGGGCACCGAGGTCAGCTCGTCGTCGTTGGGCGCCTGGCCGAGGCCATCCAGGGCGTAGCCGGTGTAGCGCTCGGAACCCTTGGCCATGTGGGCGAGGTGGGCGATGGGCACCACCTTGGCCTTGGGCACGCCGTGGATGTCGACGTAGGCGCCGATGCAGTATTTCACGCCCTTGTCGGTGAGTTCGCGTTGCTGGAGCGCGACCGCATCGGCCGATCCGGCCGGGACGGTCTGGCTGGGCTGGTCGAGTACGGCGGTGTCGTCGATCTGGTTCATGGTTATTCCTTGTTGCAGGGTTGCACGGGGCGGTCAGGCGGCCTCGTAGTAGGAATAGGGCAGTGGCGGGTCCTCAGAGCAGCCCCGGGAAATGCGTTCGGCCAGGTCTTCCACCAGCCAGTCGAACCACTGCTGGCCCTTGTCGACCGTCGCCAGGCTGGGTGTGCCGGTGACGCCGTTCAGACTGGTGCGGTTGACCGGGTGGGCGAAGACGCAGCCGCAGGTGCGGTCGGGATCGTCGGCTTCATGCAGCTTGTCCGGCCGCACTGCCTCCGGGGCGATGGCCAGCATGATCGAGGTCTCGGCGTCGTTGGCGTGCCAGTCGGCGGCATCATGAAAATGGAACTGGCGCACCCGCTCGCTGACGGTGGCGGTGTTGATCACCGCCACCATCAGGTCGTCGTGCTCGGCGCGTAGCATCTCCAGGGCGCAGCGCAGGGGCGCCGCGTTGGTGACGTGGGCGTTGACGATGAACAGCCGGCGGATGCCGCTGTGCCAGGCCCAGTCACCCAGTTCCTTGACGACTTGAATGAGCGTGACGGGCGGCAGCGCCAGGGTGCCCGGCCAGCGCCGGCTGTGGCCGAGCGAGCAGCCGTAGGGCAGCGTGGGCAGCATGGGCACGCCGGTCTTTGCCGCGACGGCGGCGCAGAGCTTTTCCGCGATGACGAAGTCGACGCCGGTGCCCAGGTGCGGGCCGTGCTGCTCGGTGGCGCCCACCGGCAGGATGGCGGCGTGGCCGCATTTGGCCAGGACATCGGGGATTTCGGACCAGGTGAGATCAGCCCAGAGCATCGTCGTCACTCCACGTTGTCGTGCACGTCGGTGAAGCGGATCAGGTGCGGCTTCACCTTCTGCTCGTCGTCCGATTCCGGCTCCGGGGCCGGGTGGATGAGCTGTTCCAGCCGGGCCTTGGTGGCGCGGAACGCGGGCGAGTTGAACTGCTCCGGCGAACGCGGCCGCGGCACCGGCACTTCGATCACCTCCTGGACCTCGCCCGGGTGGGCCTTGAGGACCAGGATGCGGTCGGCCAGGTAGATGGCCTCGTCGAGGTCGTGGGTGATGAACAGGACGGTGATGTCGATGTTTTTCCAGATGTCGATCAGGTGCGACTGCATCTTGGCCCGGGTCTGGGCGTCGAGGGCGCCGAAGGGCTCATCCATGAGCAGGATGCGCGGCTGGTTGACCAGGGCGCGGGCGATGGCGACGCGCTGGCGCATGCCGCCGGAGAGCTGGTGCGGGTAGGCGTCGGCGAATTTCGTGAGGCCCACCAGATCCAGCCACACCAGGGCATCCTGTTCCGCCTCGTCGTGACCGCGCCCGTTCATCCGCGGGCCGAACATGACGTTCTTCTTCACCGTCAGCCAGGGGAACAGGGAGTAGCCCTGGAACACCATGCCACGATCCTGGCCCGGGCCGGTGATCGGCTTGCCATCGAGCAGGGCCTCGCCGGCGGTGTGGTGATCGAGGCCGGCGAGGATGCGGGCCAGGGTCGACTTGCCGCAGCCGGAGGGGCCGATGACGCAGACGAACTCGCGCCGGCGGACGCTGAAGTTGATGTCGCGCAGGGCATCCACTTCCCCCTGGGCGGAGCGGTAGCGCTTGCCGAGGCCGCGTACCTCGAGGATGGTTTCACGCTGGTTGATGCGCGCGAAACGGGCGCGCACCTCGTCGGACTGGTCCAGGTAGCTGATATCCGGGGTCATGACTTATCTCCGGTCCTGGGACCGGTCCCAGGGAAACAGGCGGCGGCCGAGCCGGGCCAGGATCAGGTCGGTGCCGAAGCCGATGATGCCGATGATCATGATGGCGGCGTAGACGTTGTCGAAATGCTGGTAGCGGGCCTGCTGGGTGATGTACCAGGTGATGCCGGAACTGGTGCCGATCAGCTCGGCGACGATCAAATAGGTCCAGGCCCAGCCGAGCAGGATGCGCTGGTCGCGGTAGAGGTCGGGCAGGATGCCCGGCACCACCACCTTGGTGAGCAGCTTGAGGCCGCGGGCGCCCAGGGTGCGGGCGGCCTCGACGATGGTGGCCTCCAGTTTGCGGGTGGTGTTGGCGATGATCAGCACCTGTTGGAACAGGGTGCCGATGACGATGATGGCGATCTTGGGGCCGTCGTAGATGCCCAGGATGGCCACCGCCAGGGCGCCGAAGGCGGGTGCAGGCAGATAGCGGAAATATTCGATGAAGGGCTCGGACAAACGGCCGAAGCTGGCATAGGTACCGGCCAGGATGCCCAGCGGCACGCCGATGATCGAGGAGATCAGGAAGCCCCAGAAGATGATCTGGATGCTGTGCCACAGGCTTTCATGCAGCCAGGGCGCGTCCTTTTGCGCGGGCGCCTTGGTGAAGCCGGTGTGAAAGGCCTTCGCCACTTCATGCGGCGCCGGCAGGTAGATGGGGTTGGCGGGGATGCCGGCGGGCGGGGCCAGATTCTGCTCCCGCGCATAAGCCGCCTCGTCCTCGAACTGGGCACGGTCCAGCAGCATGCCCACCTGAAAATAGTCGATGCCTCCCGGCTCGGTGATCTCCACCTTGGGATGCCAGACGAAAGGCAGATAACTGACCGCGCACCACAACAGCAACGGCAGCAGGAACGAGCCGATTCCCAGCAGGGTGTGCCTGCGCGCGTCGATGTCCGCGCCTGCTCCGAACCATCTGGCAATCATGCTCGTCTCCACTCCGTGTCAATGAAAGGTCTGTGAATTACCTGGCGAAGGTGAAGGACGCATCCAGATAGCTGTCGATGTCCTGGGGAGTCTTGTAGACATCGTTGGCCACGTTGAAGGCATCGGCAATCTTCGAAGAGCCGTACAGCGTCCTGAATCCCTCTCCCTTCACGTAGATCTTCTTCGCGTCGGCCAGGCTCAACAGCCTGGTGCCCTTGAGCAGGGGCAGATAGGTCTCGGGCGAGACACCCACGCGGGCGGCCATGATCTTCACCGCATCCGGCTGCGTCTTCGGGTCGTTGATGTACTTGACCACCTTGTCCCAGACCTTCACGACCTTGACCCAGTCGGCGCGGCGCTGCTTGGCGCTGACCGGGTTGACGGCGACGACGTCGTAGATCAGGCCGGGTTCGTCGGCGGAGGTGTAGATCGGGCGCGCGCCCGGCACCGACTTGATGGCCTGGCCGGCGATGGGCTGCCAGGCGCCGACGGCGGCGACGTCGCCGGAAGCCAGCATCTGCGGCATCTCGTTGGTCTTGGCGTTGACCAGGGTGACGTCCGATTCCTTCATTCCGGCCTTCTTCAGGCCGTTCAACAGCAGCAGGTGCTCGACGAAGCCCATTTCCACCGCCACCTTCTTGCCCTTGAGTGCCTTGACGGAGCGCACGCCGGGCTTGCCGATGATCATGTCGTTGCCGTTGGAATAGTCGGTCAGCATCAGCATGACACTCTTGCCGCCGGCGGCGCCGGTGACCAGGGCATCGCCATTGGTCATGGTGACGGCATCGATCTTGCCGGCCGCGAAGGCTTCCATGGAAGCGGAGTAATCGAACCACTCGAAAGTCACCGGCACGCCGGCCTGCTTGAACCAGCCCTTGTCGATGGCGACCTGCCAGGCCACCCAGCCCGGCCAGTCGCTATATCCGATCTTGAGTGGTGCCGCCGCCTGCGCGGAAACCGCGCCCGCCGCGAGCAGGGGCAGCAGCAGCCGGGTGGCCCAACGCTTGACCTGGGGAATGAATCGCTTGTGAACCATGGTGGACTCCTTGTGACGTGGTGTTACCGGATTGAATTTCAGTAACACTCGTCTAGCAGCATCCATGCCAATCTCATGGCCGCCGCGTGGGAGCCGGTTTTCCGGGGTATCGCCCGGTTGCGCCGGGATAACGTCACCCCGTCGTGGCGTCGGGCGCGGCTTGTTTTGGTGCGTCACGCACCAGCGTGAAACAGGAATCGGAATTTGGAAGCCATTCCGGCGCCTGTGGCGGGCGCGTCCGATGGCGTCCGCGACTTGACTCTTGGGGAGAGTCCGCAATACTTGACAATATTGCTAAGGATTAACTGCCGAGGCGATCCCTCCCCTGACCACGCAAAGGAGCTTGCTCATGCCCACGTCAACCGTCTGTCCCACCAGCCCCCATATCGTCCTGCCTTGCCTGAACCAGGTTGCCTGGAACCAGCCGTGGAACTGGCTCGGATCGGGCTGGGACGACTTCAAGTGCAGTTGGTCGCATTCCCTGGCCTATGGCGTGATTTTCGCGCTCCTGGGCTTTGACCTCGTCTATCTCACCTGGTCGCATCACCACCTGGCGATGACTCTGATCACCGGCTTCCTGCTGGTCTCGCCGTTCCTGGCGATCGTGTTCTACGACCTGTCACGCCGCCGTGAGCTGCCCGACGAGAAGGCTTTCGCGTCGACCCGGGAAAACCTGTCCTCGATCGGCCTGTTCGCCATCTTCCTGATCTTCAGCATCAGCGTCTGGGAGCGCCTCTCCGCCATCCTGGTGGGCATCCATCTGGGCGCCAGCCCGGTGCCGGAGGCCAGCCTGCTCTGGCTGTTCACGTCCGGGAACCTCGGTTTCGTGGTCCCGTTCGTCCTGGTCGGCGGCGTGCTCGCCGCGCTGGTCTTTGCCATCAGCGTGGTCTCGTTGCCGATGCTGATGGACCGCCGCGTGGACTTCATCACCGCCATGATGACCAGCCTCTGGGTGGTGCGCGAGAACCCCATGGCCATGCTGACCTGGGCGGCCATCATCGTGGTGCTGACCGGCATCGGCATCGCCACCGCCTTCATCGGCCTGGCGGTGATCTTCCCGGTGCTGGGCCACGCCACCTGGCACGCCTACCGCGAACTGGTGCAGGCCTGAGCCTCACAGCGGCGGTACCAGGTAATGGTCCAGCAGCAGGGCCGAGAACAACAGGCCCAGGTAGAGGATGGACCAGGCGAAGGCGCGCCGCGCCAGGGCGTCGGAGTAGTGGCGGTACAGCCGCCAGGCCAGCGCCAGGTAGTAGCCGTCGAGCAGCAGGACGGCCACCAGGTAGACGCCGCCGGCCATGCCCGCCGCCAGCGGCAGCAGGCTGACGGCGGTGAGGATGCCCGTGTAGAGCAGGATGGACAGCAGGGTGTAGCGCTCACCATGGGTCACCGGCAGCATGGGCAGGCCGGCGCGGGCGTACTCCTCGCGGCGGTACAGCGCCAGCGCCCAGAAATGCGGCGGCGTCCAGGCGTAGATGATCAGGAACAGCAGCAGCGCTTCGTGCCCCACCCCGCCGGTCATGGCCGCCCAGCCGAGCACCGGCGGCATCGCGCCGGAGGCACCGCCGATGACGATATTCTGCGGCGTCGCCGGTTTCAGCCAGCGGGTATAGACCACCGCGTAGCCAAAGAAGGTGAACGCCGTCAGCCACGCGGTCAGCGGGTTCACCCGGAAATAGAGCAGGCCGAGGCCGAGTCCGGCCAGCACGGCGGCGAACACGGCGGTCTCAAGCGGGCGCACCCCGCCCCGGGGCAGTGGCCTGGCGCGGGTACGCGCCATCACCGCGTCGATGCGCCGCTCGGCCAGGCAGTTGCAGACGGCGGCGCCGGCGGTGGCCAGCGTCAGACCGAGGCTGGCGGTCAGGAATAGCAGGGGATCGGGCAATTCCGGCGTCGCCAGCAGCATGCCGATCATGGCGGTGAACACGATCATGGCGACGACGCGCGGCTTGGTCAGTTGCAGGAATTCGCGCGCGCGCCAATCGGCATGGCGCAGGACGAGACTGTTCATGGCGACCTCCTGGTGAGATGCACGCCGGTCTCGGAAAGCGCACCCGCGCCGACCCCGCCGGGCAGCGGCTCGTTCCTGGGGCGGTCCGGCGAACGGCTTGCAAGGCGGACATTGATCCAGACCAGACACGACAGCAGGGCGGCGGCGCCGGCGTTGTGCGCCACCGCGACCGGCAAGGGCAGGCCCAGCAATACATTGGCCACGCCGAGCAGGAACTGAGCACAGACGATGCCCAGCAGCCAGGCAGCGGCCGCCGCCGACAGGTCCGCCAGACGCGCGACCAGCCACAGCGCGAACAGCAGCACCAGCAGCGCGCCGACGCGATGCGCCAGGTGGATGGCGGTCAGCGCCTCGGCGCTGAGGCCGCCGAGGGGATGCGTCAGGCCGAAGCCGGCGGCGAAATCCGCCGGCGGCCACCAGGTGCCCTGGCAGGTGGGGAAATCAGGGCAGGCCATGGCCGCATAGTTGGCGCTCACCCAGCCGCCCAGCGCGATCTGCGCCAGCACCAGCAGCAGCAGCCCGCGTGCCAGCGGGACCGGCGCGCGGGCGGTGACGGGGGTCGGGTGTTCACGCAACAGCAGCCCGATGAGCAGCGCCAGCGTCGTCATGCCGCCCAGCAGATGGGCCGCGACGACCATCGGCTTGAGTTGCTGGGTGACGGTCCA
Source organism: uncultured Thiobacillus sp. (assembly GCA_964393825.1). GTDB lineage: Bacteria > Pseudomonadota > Gammaproteobacteria > Burkholderiales > Thiobacillaceae > PFJX01. The sequence continues at coordinate 41,659 of CAYMUY010000037.1, forward strand.
CATCCCCAGCAGCGCCTGGAACACCACCAGCGCCAGCAACAAACCGGGCAGAACGCGGCGGGCCGGCGGCAGACGGCGCCAGGCCAGCATGGCAATCGCCAGGATCAGCAACCCCAGACTACCGGCCAGATAACGATGCAGCATTTCCTTCCAGGCCTTGGCATGGGAGACCGGCCCCAGGGGATCGGCATCGAGGGCGGCCGCGATCCGCTCGCCGGCATGCCAGGGTGAAATCTGGCCGTAGCAGCCGGGCCAGTCCGGGCAGCCGAGGCCCGCATCGGAAAGCCGCACATAGGCGCCCAGGAGCACCACCGCGAAAGCGAGGCCGGCCGTGAACAGGAGCAGGGGGCGGGGTAGTTTCATCCGATCTTCGAAGCCTTCAGCAATTGGCGCAGGTCGCGCAACATGCCCTTGCCTTCCGCTGCAACCGGGAAGCGCAGCATCACCCGGCCGAGTGGATCGACGACATAGGTGCGCGCCGGCTCCGGCCAGTCGGCCAGGGCGGCGCGCGGCACGCGGTAAGTGAGCGCGAGATCGACGGGCGCGGCGTCAGCCGTCTGGATCAGCGCCTGCGCCACCCGCCGCTGTTCGCGCCCCTGGGCGATGCGTACCTGGCGGGCAAGATGGAGTTGTCGACGGCATTCGAAGCCACAATCGCCGTTGGCCACGGTGAGCAGGACCCAGCGCCCGCGCAGCGCGGCGAGGTCGGCGGGCTGGCCGGCGGCGTCGGTGATGCCGCTGAAGCGGGGCATGGCGGGCGGCAGCAATTCGCCGTAGATGCTCGCCGCCGGCGCCGGCCAGACCTGGTGGACGACCCAGGCCGCCAGCGCCGGCGCCGCGAACAGGCTCATCAACAGGACCAACTTGATGCGGTCAGGCCGGTGCATGGAAACGCCTCCAGAGGCCGTAATAGGCATAGAGCGCAAAGATCGCCGCCGTCATCGCGAACCATTGCACGGCGTAGCCGAGATGCCGTTCGACGCCGCTATCCGGCCGCGGCCAGTCGCGCGCCAGGCCGTCACTGGCGGGCGAAGTCTGCAGCAGCATGCGGTCGGGCAGATCAGCGCGATACCCCTCGCGGTAACGCGCCAGGCTCAGGTTCTGCCAGACCGGCCCCGCGACGCCCCGCGCGGAGAGTTCGAGATAGCGGCTTTGCGCGGGAACCAGCAGCCCCTCCAGTGTCACCGGCGCGGAGGACAAAGGCGCGTCAGGGCGAATGGCGCGATCGCTCGCCGCCGCCAGCCAGCCCCGGTTCACCAGCACCACCCCGCCCGGATACACCAGCGGGACGATGACGTGATACCCGGGCTGCCCCAGGCGCATGCGGTTATCGAGATAGATCTGATAAGCGGGGTCGAAATGGCCGGTCACTCGCACCCGGCTGAATGGGGCTGCTGACACGGGCAAGGTGGCAATATCCACCGCCGGCAAGGTCGCCGCCACATCGAATGCGGCCTGTTTGGCGCGTTTCTCCTCCGCCCGGCCGAGCTGCCACTGCCCCAGCCAGAAGGTCAGACCGGCAAAGAACAGGGCCGCGAGCGCCGGCAACCAGGCTGGCCGCCGCCGTGCCCGCGCAGCGCGGGGCGGGGCTACACTCACGGCCATCATTCCCGGTTCGCCATCCATGCGCATCTTCGTTGCTCTCCTTCTCGTCCTGATCCTGTTCGCCCTGCTCAGCGGCCTGGTCCATCTGATCCGCGATCGCGGCCACGGCGAGCGCACGGTGAAAGCGCTGACCTGGCGCATCGGCCTCTCCATCGTCCTGTTTCTGGTGCTGCTGGCGGGGCATTACCTCGGCCTGTGGCAGCCGGCTGGGCTTTAACCGTCACAGGTAGGTTGGGTTAGGCGCGGCCTTGTCGGGTTACGCGATAAGGCCGCCAACCCGACCTACGACCTACAACCAGTAAACAAAGATAAACAGCAGCAGCCACACCACATCCACGAAGTGCCAGTACCAGGACACCGCTTCGAAAGCGAAATGGTGGTCCGGCCGGAAATGACCGGCCAGGGAACGCCCCAGGATCACCAGCAACATCAGGGAACCAATCGTGACGTGCAGGCCATGGAAGCCGGTCAGCATGAAGAAGGTGGCGCCGTAGATGCCGGCCCCCAGGGTCAGGCCCAGGGCGGTATAGGCGTGGTGGTATTCATAGGCCTGGAAGCCCAGGAAGGTCAGGCCCAGGGCCACGGTCAACGCCAGGCCCAGGATCAACTGGCTGCGCCGGCCGCGTTTCAGACCCCAGTGCGCCCAGGTCACGCTGACGCCGGAACTCAGCAGCAGCAAGGTATTCAAGGCCGGAATGCCCCAGGGCGACATCGGGGTAAAGGCCGCTTCGATCCCCGGACCGGTGGTTGGCCAGCCACCGCTGTAACCCGGCCAGAGCAGGCGCAACTGCTCGCCACCGGCCAGATCCGGCACGGCGATCATGCGGCCGTAGAACAGGGCGCCGAAGAAGGCGGCGAAGAACATCACCTCGGAGAAGATGAACCAGCCCATGCCCCAGCGGAAAGACTGGTCCACCTGGGCGCCGTGCAGGCCGCCTTCGCTTTCGCGGATCACCTTGCCGAACCAGCCGACCAGCATCGTCGCCAGTCCCGCCGCCCCCGCCGTCAGCAGCCAGCCACCGCCGGCCAGATCGTGGATCAGCAGGGTGGCACCCAGGGCCGCGCTCATCAGGGCCAGCGAGCCGACCAGGGGCCAGTGCGACGGCGCGGGCAGGTAGTAACCACCGGGATGGATCGTCATGGCCGCTCCTTCATCGCGTCACCAGATGGACCAGACCAAGCAGGGCAAGGACCAGCGCCAGGGCACCGAACAGGCCGGCGACGACGACCTGAATCAGGCTGAACGCGTCCGCGTCGCGCTCCAGGTCACGGCCCCGACGCACGCCGAGGAAACTCCAGAACACCACGCGCCAGGCACTCATGTGCGTTTCCCCAGCGCGAAGAAGGTGTAGGACAGGGTCACCACTTTCATGTCCCTCGCCACGCCCCGATCCAGCACGAACAGTACCGGCAGACGCACGGTTTCATGCGGCGCCAGACGTTGTTCGCGGAAGCAGAAGCAGTCGATCTTCTTGAAGTGGGCGGCAGCGGCCAGCGGCGCGTAGCTGGGCACGGCGCGGCCGACCAGAGGCTGATTGGTAAGGTTTTCCAGCTCGTACTCCACCTGCACCAGTTCACCGGGATGCACATCCACCGGCAGGCGTGGCGCGGCGAAGCGCCAGAGCGCGCCATCCTGCACATTGGCCACCAGTTCGATCCGCACCAGCCGGCTGGCATCGACCTGTGTATTGTTGACCAGCGCCTGGGCGGCATCGCGATTGAGGCCGGTGAGATCGCAGAACACGTCATAGAGCGGCACCAGCGCGAAACCGAAGGAGAACATCGCCGCCGACATCAGCGTCAGCCGCAGGGAGGTACGGCGGTTGCCGGTGGCGTTCATTTCACCTCCGGCGGCTGGACAAACGTGTGGTACGGCGCCGGCGAAGCCACCGTCCATTCCAGCCCTTCGGCACCCTCCCAGGCGCGCGCCCCGGCTTTCACGCCGCCGCGGATGCACTTCAGGATCACGATCAGCAGCAGGATCTGGCTGGCGCCGAAGACGAATCCGCCAATCGAGGCGATGCGGTTGAAGTCGGCGAATTGCAGCGCGTAATCCGGGATGCGCCGGGGCATGCCGGCCAGGCCGAGGAAGTGCATCGGGAAGAACAGCACGTTGACCGAGATCGCCGACAACCAGAAATGCCAGCGCCCCCAGGTCTCGTCG
>CAYMUY010000038.1:0-44688 GCA_964393825.1 uncultured Thiobacillus sp.
CGCTTGGCGGCACTACCCCCGCGCCGACGCGGCTTCCGGTCCAGGTCACGCTGACTGTCGGAGTGGCGAAGCAGAGAACCGCATCAAGGAGGCGCAACTCGACCTCTTCAGCACCCGCGCCAAGCCCCCGGTCGCAGCGTTCTGCCTAACCGGGCGGGTATCCAGGACGGCGGAGTGTTCTCCCCCGTCGTCGGGAATCACTTCTTCCTTTTGATCCTGCTGCCAGCCAGACCCGCGAGGCCAGCGCCCAGGAGAAGAAGAGTCGCGGGCTCGGGTACTGCACCGCTCGGGTTGACGGTACCCAGAACGATGTTGTCGATCGCGAAATCGTTGCCGCCCGCTGCCGTGTTTAAGTTGACAAGGGACAGGTTTGCGGTCGTGTTGGTGCCGGAGTACCAAGTCGCGTAGAACTGATGCCAGACGCCATCATTCGTGGCGGTCAGGCTGCCCAGACTTGAGCCATTGATCGCGAAATCCAGAAATGCCGGGAACGTTGGTGTGACGGACGCCACCCAGGTCGAGAAGTAATAGGTCGTATTGGCCAGGACACCCACATTCAACTCACGCCATACATCGACCCCTACCGCACTCGAGCCGTTCACGATCATCATGTTCACGCCATCCTGTGCGGCGATGGGTGAGAAATCCGGGTGGTAGTCATGCGGGTTTGATCCGACATAGTACGTACCCGCCGGGCCCAGGTTGGTCTGATAGGTGTAGTTACTCGAAAAACCGGTGTTTCCCGACTCGAAACTACCATTGGTCAGGAGGTTCGCATTGGCGGGGGCGGTCGCGAGGAGTGACATGCTCGCCCCGATTGCCAACAAAGTCAGTGTTTTACCAAACGTGAAGCTGGTGTGATTGCTCGTCATTCTGTTGCCTCTTCGATCAAGTAGGAGATGGTTCGCACGTCAGCAGCACGTCCTCAACGTGGTGTGACAGAAACTTCCGCAGTAGCCCAAAGCAATAATTACGCCAGACAATAATATCAAGCGGTTGTCTGCAGGAGACGCTTGAATATGGGGGTGACTGTAAAATCTGCCGACACGCGCAAGGTGGCCAAGGGCTAGAGTAGTCAGCCTGTTCGGTGTTGCGGAGAGATGGGATAGGTGAAGAGGCTTATCCGTGTTCATCCAATTTTGTCGCCGACTTCCTGTTGCGTGCCCGCCAGGAATGCTGACGCCGACATGCGTTTCCCGCCAGGCTTCTGGACTTCGCTGATATCCAGGGCGCCGTCGCCACAGGCGATGCGCAGGCCTTCCTTGCCGGCCGCCAGCACCGTGCCCGGCTGGCCGGCGTCCGCGACCGGGCGCGCCCGCCAGAACTTGACCGTCTCGCCGCCAAACAGCGCATGGGCGCCGGGGAAGGGGTTGAAGGCGCGAATCTGGCGATCCAGTTCCACGGCTGAACGCGTCCAGTCGAGGCGGGCGTCGTCCTTGCCGATCTTCTTCGCATAGGTGGCCTGGCTGCCGTCCTGTTGCTCACCGGTCAGCGCTTCAAGGTTGGGCAGCAGGGCGACGATTTCGCGCGCGCCCAGATCCGCCAGTTTGTCGTGCAGGCTGCCGGTGGTATCCGTATCGAGGATGGGCAGGGCGGCGCGACTGAGCATGGCGCCGGTGTCCAGGCCCTGGTCCATCTGCATCAGGGTGATGCCGGTTTCGCTGTCGCCGGCTTCGATGGCGCGATGGATGGGGGCGGCGCCGCGCCAGCGCGGCAGCAGTGAGGCGTGGATGTTGACGCAGCCGAGACGGGGCAGGGTCAGCACCGCTTCCGGCAGGATCAGGCCATAGGCGGCGACCACCATGACGTCGGCGGTGGCTTGCCGGATGAGTTGGCGAGCTTCCTCGGTCTTCAGGTTTTCCGGTTGCGCCAGCGGCAGGCCGTGCGCCAGCGCGACTTCCTTCACCGGGCTGGCCTTGAGCTTCATCCCGCGGCCGGCCGGGCGGTCGGGTTGGGTGAGGACGAGGGGAATCTCGTGGCCGGCTGCGATCAGGGCTTTCAGGGCGGCGGCGGCGAACTCCGGGGTTCCGGCGAAGATCAGGCGCATCACATTGCTTCCCGGGCCTGTTTCTTCATTTTCTTGAGGATGCGGTCCTGCTTCAGGCGAGAGAGGTATTCCACGAATACCTTGCCTTCGAGGTGGTCGATCTCGTGCTGGATGCACACCGCCAGCAGGCCATCCGCTTCCAGTTCAAAGGGTTGCCCCTGGCTGTTCAGGGCGCGCACCCGGATGCGCTCGGGGCGGGTGACGGTGTCGTAGATGCCGGGCACGGACAAACAGCCTTCCTCGTGCTCGCTCTTGCCGCTGGCTTCGATGATTTCCGGGTTGATGAACACCTGGAGGTCGTCTTTCGTCTCGCTGATGTCCACCAGGATCAGGCGCACGTGGCGGTCCACCTGGGTGGCGGCGAGGCCGATGCCGGGGGCGGCGTACATGGTTTCCGCCATGTCGCCGATGAGTGTCCTGATCTCGTCGTCAACGTTGGCAATGGGCTGTGCGACCTTGCGCAGGCGCGGGTCTGGGTAATGGACAATCTTGAGCAGGGCCATGGTCTGTATGGGGCTACGTGCAAATTCGAAGAAACTGGTTTAAGTTCGCGGCGGACTCCATTATAAATGAGCGCGTTTCGCGCTTTGACGCCATAGGGCAGGAACCATGCGTACCTTACTGCTGACCGCCATGCTATCCCTGACGTTCCCGGCCTGGGCCGATCAGGTTCGCCTCCGGGACAATGTGCCCGATCAACACATCGTGGTGAAGGGCGATACCCTCTGGGATATCTCGGAAAAATTCCTGAAAGATCCCTGGCAGTGGCCGAAGGTCTGGAATCTCAATCGCGATGAAATCAGGAATCCTCACCTGATCTACCCTGGCGATGTGGTGCGACTCACTCGCGACGCGGAGGGCAATATACGTCTCAGCCTGGACAAGGGGCCGCGTTTCAACGGGACGGTGAGAATGTCGCCACGGGTCTATGGCGAACCCATCATCATCAAGGAAACCGGTATTCCCAGCATCCCCGAGCGGGCGATCACGCCCCTGCTGTCGCGAGGGGGTGTCGGCGATCCGGCCGACCTGGAAAATGCGCCGCGCATCCTGGGTTCCCGCGATGCGCGGGTGATGTTCGGCGCCGGCGACCGCGTATTCGCTGGCAAGGGCAATGACGATACCGTGGACTGGCGCGTCGTGCGCCTGGGGCAGCCGATCCGCAGTCTCGACGACGCGAAGGAAGTGCTGGCCTACGAACTGATCCACCTCGGCGAGGCCCATACCGAGGCGCCTGGCGATCCGCAGCAGTTGCGCATCACCCATGCCGAGCAGGAGATTCTTGAACGCGACCGCCTGGTACCCGCCTGGAAGGCGGAGCCCATCCAGTACGTGCCGCACGCGCCGGAGAAGCCGGTTGCCGCGCGGGTGGCGGCGACACTGGGCGGCACCGTGCTCGCGGGCGCCTGGATGACCGTGGTGCTGGACAAGGGCCTGCGCGACGGCCTGGAGCCGGGCCATGTCCTGGCGTTGTACCGCGCCGGCCGCTCGGTGGCCGATCCCAAGTGTGTGCGCGCCGACAAGATCGCCTTTCTCGCCGGCGGCGAGGGACACGCCAGGGACTGCACGCCCGACAAGGATGACCACAGCGCCCTGCCGGACACGCGCATCGGCCTGGCTTTCGTCTACCGGGTATTCAACAAGGTGGCCTACGCCCTGGTGATGAAGAGCGAGGAACAGATCGTCAAGGGCGACCGCGCCCGCAATCCCTGACCCTCGCGGATACGCCGGCGAGCCGGCTGCGCATCATGCCGCACCGTCCCGACGCTCGTGACTGGCTGACCCTGGAGGCCGTGCCCGGTCTTGGCATGGACGCGCTGCGCCGCCTGTTCGATGCGTTTCCCGACGCCGGGGCCATTTGCCGGGCAAAGCCGGCGCAGCTGGCGGCCGTGGTCGGCGACCGGCTCGCCCAGGCCATGAGCGCCGCGGTGGTCCCGCAGGCGGCGCTGGACTGGCTGGCGGCGCCGGAAAACCATCTGATCACCTGGACAGACCCCGCCTATCCCGCGCAATTGCGCGACCTCGCCGACGCGCCCGCCTGGCTCTACGTGAAAGGCGATCCGGAATGGCTGGCGCGGCCGATGCTGGCCATCGTCGGCAGTCGCCACGCCACGCCGCAGGGTGTGCGCGATGCCCACGCCTTTGCCGAAGCCCTCTCGCAAGCCGGCCTGACCATTGTCAGCGGCCTCGCCCAGGGGGTGGACGCTGCTGCCCACGAGGGTGGCCTCAATGGCCTGGCGAGCAGCGTCGCGGTGGTGGGCACCGGCCTCGACCGTGTCTATCCGGCGCGCAACCGCGATCTGGCGCATCGACTGGCGGCGGGTGGGGCCATCGTGTCCGAATTCCCCATCGGCACGCCGCCGAAACGCGGCCATTTCCCGCGCCGCAACCGTCTCATCAGCGGCCTCTCCCTCGGCGTGCTGGTGGTGGAAGCGGCCATGCAGAGCGGCTCCCTGATCACCGCGCGCCTGGCCGGCGAACAGGGTCGCGATGTATTCGCGATACCCGGTTCGATCCACTCCGCACTCTCCAAGGGCTGCCATCGCCTGATCAAGCAGGGCGCGAAACTGGTGGAATCCGCCAGCGACATTCTCGAGGAACTGGGCTGCCGGATACCAGCCAGCAGCCCGCAAACCGTATCCCGGGCGGCCGCCGACCCCTTGCTGGATACGCTTGCCGGAGGACCGCTATCGGCGGATCAGCTCGCCGACCGCCTCGGCTTGACGGTGGAAACGCTTTCGGTCAGGCTTCTTGCGGCCGAAATGGCCGGCCAAGTGGCCAGAATTCCCGGCGGCCTCTACCAAAGACTCTTCAACTAATGTTCGACATCCTCCTCTACCTCTACGACACCTATCTGTATTCCGATCATTTTCCGGAGCCCGAACAGCTTTCCCGCAAGCTGTCCGCCGCCGGCTTCGAGGATGAGGATATCGGTGCCGCCTTGAACTGGCTGGCTGCCCTGGACGATCTGGGGCCAGGCGATGCCGGCGAGGAGGTGCCGTCGCTGCGCTGCTACAGCGATAACGAAATCAGCCGCCTCGCCACCGAGGGACGCGGTTTCCTGGCCTTCCTGGAAGGCAGCAAGCTGCTCTCGCCCCGTGCCCGTGAATGGGTGATCGATCAGGCGATGGCCCTGGAAGATACCGAAGTTTCCGCCGACCGCATCAAGTGGATCGCCCTGCTGGCCCTCTGGAAACTCAACGGCGCCGGCGACGTGCTCTGGTTGGAAGACCTGGTGCGCGGCGGTGGCGAAGACGGCGACTGGCAACCCACTCTCCACTGATAAATACAAGTGTCCAAACAACTCATCATTGCCGAGAAACCTTCGGTTGCTCAGGATATCGCTCGCGCGCTGGGCGGTTTCCAGAAAGAAAAGGACTATTTCGAGTCCGAACACTTCGTGCTGTCCTCCGCCGTCGGTCACCTGCTCGAGCTGACCTTGCCGGAGGAATACGAGGTCAAGCGCGGCAAGTGGTCGTTTGCGCACCTGCCGGTGATTCCGCCGCATTTCGCGCTGAAGCCGATCGAGAAGAGCGAAGACCGCCTGAAACTGCTGACGCGCCTGATCAAGCGCAAGGACGTCGAGGGCCTGATCAACGCCTGTGACGCGGGACGCGAGGGCGAGCTGATCTTCAACTACATCGCCCAGCACAGCGCCACCAGGAAGCCGGTGCGCCGTCTCTGGTTGCAGTCGATGACCCAGGGCGCCATCCGTGACGGTTTTGCCTCGCTGCGCGAGGCTTCCGAAGTCGCCGGCCTGCGCGCCGCGGCGATCAGCCGCGCGGAGAGCGACTGGCTGATCGGCATCAACGGCACCCGCGCGATGACCGCCTTCAATTCCAAGACCGGCGGCTTCCACCTCACCACCGTCGGCCGCGTGCAGACGCCCACGCTCGCCCTGGTGGTCAGCCGCGAGGAGCGCATCCGCAAGTTCGTGCCACGCGCCTACTGGGAACTGGAAGCGCGTTTCGCCGGCGAGAAGGGCGAATATGGCGGTCGCTGGTTCGACGAGAAATTCAAGCGGGTCGAGGACGATGAACACGCCACGGCCTACCGGCTCTGGGAACAGCCGCGCGCCGAGACGATCCGCGCCGCCTGTCTCGGGCAGCCCGCCACGGCGACGGAAGAGACCAAGCCCTCCAGTCAGTTGTCGCCGCTGCTCTACGACCTCACCAGCCTGCAGCGCGAGGCCAACGGCCGCTTCGGCTTCTCCGCAAAAACCACGCTGGGCCTGGCGCAGGCGCTGTACGAAAAGCACAAGGTGCTGACCTACCCCAGGACCGATGCCCGCGCCCTGCCCGAGGACTACCTGGCGACGGTGCAGGAAGTGCTGGGCAACCTGCCCGAGGAATATGCGCCGCTCGCCGCCACTGTCCTGGAAAAGAACTGGGTTGTCCCGAACAAGCGCATTTTCAACAACAGCAAGATTTCCGACCACTTCGCCATCATCCCTACCGGCACCGCGCCGAAGTCGCTGAACGAGGCGGAGCAGAAGCTCTACGATCTGGTCACCCGTCGTTTCCTGGCGGTGTTCTATCCGGCCGCGGAGTATTCCATCACCACCCGGATCACGAGGGTGGCGAAGGAAGCCTTCAAGACCGAGGGCAAGGTGCTGGTCAACCCGGGCTGGCTGACGGTTTATGGCAAGGAGTCGCCGGTCGACGATCCCGACGGCGGCCCCTCCCTGGTCCCCCTGGTCCCCGGTGAAACCCTGGACACGAAGTCGGTCGAGATCAAGGCCGCCTTCACCCGGCCGCCCGCGCGTTACAACGAAGCGACGCTACTGTCCGCGATGGAAGGCGCCGGCAAGACGGTGGAAGACGAGGAACTGCGCGCCGCCATGGGCGCGCGCGGCCTCGGTACGCCGGCGACGCGGGCGCAGATCATCGAGAACCTGCTCTCCGAGGCCTACCTGCACCGCGAGGGGCGTGACCTGATCCCCACCGCCAAGGCATTCTCGCTGATCACCCTGCTGCGCGGCCTTGGCGTCACCGAACTGGCCTCGGCGGAACTCACCGGCGAATGGGAATACAAGCTGGCGCAGGTCGAGCGCGGCAAGCTCTCGCGCGAGGAGTTCATGGGCCACATCACCGCCCTGGCCCAGGATATCGTCGAGCGCGCCAAGCGCTACGAGTCCGACACCGTGCCGGGCGACTTCGCCACCCTGAAAACGCCCTGCCCGAAATGCGGCGGCGTGGTGAAGGAAAACTACAAGAAGTTCGCCTGCCAGTCCTGCGACTGGAGCACCTGGAAGATCGTCGCCAGCCGCCAGTTCGAGGTGTCCGAGATGGAGGCGTTGCTGAGCCAGGGCAAGATCGGGCCGCTCACCGGCTTCAGGAACAAGATGGGGCGTCCCTTCGACGCCGAGATCCGCCTCAACGACGACAAGATGCCGGAATTCGATTTCGGCCAGCCGCGCGAGGGCGAGGAAGCCGAGCCTGTCGATTTTTCCGGCCAGGAAAGCCTGGGCGCCTGTCCCAAGTGCGGCGCGTCGGTTTATGAGCACGGCAATGCCTATGTCTGCGAGAAGAGTGTCGGGGCCGAGCGCGGTTGCGATTTCCGCAGCGGCAAACTGATCCTGCAACAGCCGGTGGAAGCCGCGCAGATGAAGAAATTGCTGGCGGAGGGCAAGACCGATCTGCTCACCGGTTTCGTCTCCGCCCGCACCCGCCGCAAGTTCTCCGCCTTCCTGGTGCGAGACAAGGCCGGCAAGGTCAGTTTTGAATTCGAACCGCGCGCCGAGGGGGCCAGCAAGCGCGCCGCGCCCGAGCCCGGCAAGGCCCTCGGCGCCCATCCTGGCGACGGCAAGCCTGTCACCCTCAAGTCCGGTCGCTATGGCCCCTACGTGCAGCACGGCAAGGTCAATGCCACCCTGCCCAAGGACATCAATCCCGACGCCGTCACCCTGGAACAGGCGGTCACCTTGCTGGCGGCGAAGTCGGCTGGCAAGTAACCCGTTCCGGCGGGCGAGTCCGCTGCCGTCGTCCCCCCCCGGCGACGCTAGCGCAGTAAGATACGGTTCACCTTGAACGGAGTGGGGGAATGACATGGGCAAGCTGATCGCGGGACTCATCGTGGGCGTGGCACTCACCGCCGCCCTGGCCTGGAACATGGCCAGCAGCCTGATGTTCCGGGAGGTGCCCAGCCCGTTTGGCCTGGAGGAAACCGTCGCCCGCATCCAGCGGAACATCCAGAACGCCGGCAACGGCTGGGCCCTGAGCGGTTTGCGCGACCCGGCCAAGGCGGTGCAGAACGACGGTGGCAACGTGTTGCCGGTGCTGATGATCGAGGCTTGCAGCACCCGGTATTCCAAGCCCATCCTGAAGGAAGACAGCGTGCGTTTCCTGTCCATCCTGATGCCGTGCAAGATCACCGTGTACAAGAAGAATGACGGCAAGATCTACATCGGTCTCATGAACGCCGGCCTGATGGGCAAGATGTTCGGCCCGCTGGTCGGCGATGTGATGGGCCGGGTGGCGGAAGACCAGAAGAAATTCATCCAGTTCGACCCGAGCCAGCCGGCGCCCCCGATGATCAGGGGCATGCCCGGCGGCGGTGGCGGTGCCGGCTCGGCCGGTGGCGGCGGTGGTTGCTGACAGGCGGAGGCCCGATATGTACATGCAAACCCTGTTTCGCGTCTGCGCGCTGATCGGCTTCACGATCGCGGCGGCCCAGGCGAGCAGCGATCCCGCCCCGGCGGCCATCCCGGCGCCGCTGGTGAAGGTGGCCACACTGTCCACCGCTGACCACAGCAAGTTCAAGGCGCTGCAGCAGTCCTTCGCCAGCGGACCGGAGGTCACCCGGGCCTGCCTCACCTGCCATACCGAGGCGGCCAGACAGGTGCACAAGACCAAGCACTGGACCTGGGAGTTTTTGAATCCTGAGACCCGCCAGCGTCTGGGCAAGAAGCACGTCATCAACAACTTCTGTACCGCCGTGCCTTCGAACTACGCCTTCTGCACGGCCTGCCACGTCGGGTATGGCTGGCAGGACCAGCATTTCGATTTCACCTCGGAAACCAGCGTCGACTGCCTGGTCTGCCACGACACCACCGGCACCTACCGCAAGCTGCCCGGCCTCGCGGGCCATCCCACCTACAAGGATGTGGAATATCCGCCCGGCTCCGGCAAGATCGTCAAGGCGCCGGACCTGACACAGGTGGCGCAGGGTGTCGGAAAAACCAGCCGCGCTACCTGTGGCGCCTGCCATTTCTATGGCGGTGGCGGCGACGCGGTGAAGCACGGCGATCTCGACAGCTCCCTGAAGAGCCCGGCGCGTTATCTCGATGTGCACATGGCCAAGGATGGACTGAACTTCAGCTGCGGTGAATGTCACAAGACCGCCGGCCACGAGGTCCCCGGCAGTCGCTACGCGGTGACCACGGTGGAACCGGAAGGCGGCCACATGCGTGGCAAAAAGGACGCCAACCCGGCCACCTGTCAGGCCTGCCACGGTGGCAGGCCGCACCGGGGAGAGCGGGCTGCGCGCCTCAACGCTCATACCACGAAGCTCGCCTGCCAGACCTGCCACATCGCCGAATTCGCGCGCGCGCAGCCGACCAAGATGATGTGGGACTGGTCCACCGCCGGCAAGCTGGACAAGGAAGGCAAGCCGTTCAAACTCAAGGACTCGGCCGGACACGACGCCTACGACAGCAAGAAGGGCAACTTCCGTTATGAATCCAACGTCATTCCGGAGTACCTCTGGTTCAACGGCAAGGTCGACTACACCCTGCGCGAGACCAAACTGGACCCGAACAAGGTCATCGAGATCAACCACTTCAACGGCGCCCCGGACGACGGCAAGTCGAAGATCTGGCCGATCAAGCGCTTCGTCGGCAAGCAGCCCTACGATGTCGGCAACAACCAGTTGCTGGTCTTTCACACCTACGGCAAGGATGACAGCAGCTTGTGGTCGAATTTCGACTGGGAGAAGGCGATCCAGTTCGGCATGAAGGAGATCGGCGCCGAGTACAGTGGCACGTACGCCTTCGTCAGCACCGAGATGTCCTGGCCGATCACCCACATGGTTGCGCCCAAGGAAGACGCCCTGGCCTGCAAGCAGTGTCACACCGCGCCGGGCCGCCTGGACAAGGTGGCCGGCATCTACCTGCCCGGCCGCCACGGCAACCCGCTGCTCGACACGCTGGGCTGGAGTTTCGCCGGCCTGGCCTTCCTCGGGGTCGTCGCGCACGGCGCCGGCCGTGTCTATGCCGCCCGCAAAGGAGCAAGGAAATGAACGCGAATGCATCCGAGCGCATCTACGTTTTCAAACGCTTCGAGCGTTTCTGGCACTGGGCGCAGGCGGCGCTGATCATCACCCTGATGCTGACCGGCTTCGAGGTGCATGGCAGCTACACGCTGTTCGGCTTCGAGAAGGCGGTCAACACCCACACCATCGCCGCCTGGTCGCTGGTGACCTTGTGGGTGTTCGCGATCTTCTGGCACTTCACCACCGGTGAGTGGAAGCAGTACATCCCCACCCTGGACAAGGTGGGGGCGATGGCGAAGTACTACCTGACCGGCATCTTCACCCACGCGCCGCACCCGTTCAAACAGACCGTGCTGAAAAAGCACAATCCGCTGCAACGCCTGGCCTACCTGGGTTTCTGGCTGGGCATGTCGCCGCTGATCTGGTTCAGCGGCTGGTTCTATCTGTTCCACGACCAGTGGGCGGCATGGGGCCTGGAGGCCTATCTCTCCCTTGAGTGGGCGGCGTTCTTCCATACCCTGGGCGCATTCATGATCCTGATCTTCTTCATCGTCCACGTGTACCTGACCACCACCGGCCACACCGTCACTTCCCACATCAAGGCCATGATCACCGGCTGGGAGGAAGTGGGACACTGAGCGGCAGGGCGCGTTGCTCGCGCCGCAAGCCGGTCTAGCGCGCCGCGTGCGCGAGAAAATCCGCGTACTGCGACCAGTCCTGGACCGGGCCGGTGTGGGAGAACAGCACCACACCGTGACGGCCCAGCACATAGGTGGAGGGAAAGGCGCGGGCGATGTCCCGGTCCGCCAGCATGCCGCCCCCCGCCAGCGGCAGTGCCGTGTCTGACGCCCCGCGCGCGCCGCTGTCATACAGGGGCATGGAAATCCTCGCCCGCTTCAGCCAGTTCCGTGCGGTGTCCGCGTCCTCGCGGACCTGAACCAGGGCGACGGCAACCTTGTCCTTGTTCAGGCGTTTGGCCAGACGCTGCAAACCGGGCATTTCCTGGCGGCAGTGCGGGCACCATGAGCCCCAGAAGTGCAGCAGCAGCACACGGCCGTGGAAATCGCTCAGCCGCCGTGCTTTCCCGGCCGCATCGCGCAAGGCGAGATCGGGGAAGCGCATGCCGCGCTTCGTGCCGACCGGCGCGCGGGCGCTGGCCGCCGCGTCGGGATAGGGCGCCCATAAGGTTGGCCAGCGTTTGCCGTCGAATACGCGCTGCGCATTGCTGGCGAACAGCAGGCAGGCCTGTTCGCCGTGGCGGCGGCAGGCTTCCAGCGCCTGCGCTTCCGCCGCGTCGTCGCTCACCGCGGCGGCGACCCAGGCATAAGTGCCGCCCGGAGCGATAGCGAAGGCGCGCGGCGATTCCGCCGCGAGGAAGTCGCGATAGGCCGCCTGGCCCCGGTCATCCAGGTGCGGCACCTCAACCGGCGGGGCCGCCTGGACGAGGGCGGGGCAGAGGAACAGCAGTCCACGAAGCATCACCCCCCCACGAACTCGAATGGACTGTTGCTGCCGAGAAATTCGTCGTAGCGCAGGTAATGGGTGCCGTCGCAGGAAAAGGTCAGGCTGACCATGCCGTTGAAGATGTTGATCGAGGACATGCGCAGGTAGATGTTCTCGTCGGCCATGCGCAAGGATCGCAGGTGGCCGAGAATGCGACCGATGTCGGCTTCCGGGATCAGGGCGTCGGGCGGATAGTCCTGGCGCGGGTAGACCAGGCAGATATCCGGGTCGCCGAGGGCGTCCTGATCGAGGATGCGGTAGCGGTAGGGGTCCATCACCGTCCAGATGGTCGCCTGGCTGCTGGAGAAGTGGATCTGGCACTGGAAGACGCCGCGATGGGTCAGCAGTTCCTCAAGAATGGACAGGCCCTTGTCCATGTTCAGATCCATTGGGCTGTCGATGCGGCATTGCAGGAACACCGCGCCGCGGATCGACGGGTCGCCCTTGATCTGGCGCCAGTGGCCGGATTCCTCGTAGAGGACGGGGGTCGCCGGCAGGTTGCGCAGGTCGAAGTCGGCGCCGAGGTAGCCCAGGGCCGTGCCCTCTGCGTTCCGCACGATCTGCAGGGCGGTGAGCGAAGGGCGCCGCTTCAGCAGGCTGATATAGGCATCCGAGAGCAGGAAGCCCCAGGCCGGTACCGCCTCGTTCATATAGGGGCGTTGCGAGCGGTCGCGCCCGAAGTGGCCGGGAATCAGGCCGGGGTGGCCGGCATCTTGATC
This sequence comes from uncultured Thiobacillus sp., assembly GCA_964393825.1. Classification (GTDB taxonomy): domain Bacteria; phylum Pseudomonadota; class Gammaproteobacteria; order Burkholderiales; family Thiobacillaceae; genus PFJX01. The sequence continues at coordinate 12,481 of CAYMUY010000038.1, forward strand.
CACTCCGGCGCCGATGTTGTCGCAGATCTGGACGCCGTCGAAACCGAGGCAATACAGGAAGGTGCAATGGGGGATGCCCGGGAACCCTTCCAGCAGCACCCTGTTGAGGCGCTCGCGATTCCCCCAGGCCGGCGCGCATTGCGTGGCCAGGCGCGCGAGCGGTTCCTGCAGAAGCAGGGCGAGTTGCTCGCGTTGCAGGTAGATGCTGTCCTTCCAGGGGCTCGTCATGGCGGGCGTCCTGTCGATTCGATGAAAACGCGCGTAGGTTACGCCATCGCGAAAAAGAAAAAAGCCGGGCGATGCCCGGCTTTTGCTGAAGCGCGGTGACGCTCAGGCCTTGCGGCTGGATTCCACCATGCGCTCGATGATCGGGCCGAGGATGACTTCCATCGCGAAGCCCATCTTGCCGCCGGGCACCACCAGGTTGTTGGGGCGCGACATGAAGGAGCCGGGGATCATGTTCAGGAAATAGGGGAAATCCACGCCCTTGGGGTTGCGGAAGCGCACCACCACCAGGCTTTCGTCCGGGGTCGGGATGTCGCGCGCGATGAAGGGGTTGGAGGTGTCCACCAGGGGCACGCGCTGGAAGTTCACGTCGGTCTGCGAGAACTGCGGGGTCACGTAGTTAACGTAATCCGGCATGCGGCGCAGGATGGTATCGACGATGACTTCGGCGGAATAACCGCGCTCGGCCGCGTCGCGGTGAATTTTCTGGATCCACTCCAGGTTCACCACCGGCACCACGCCCACGCCCAGATCCACATGTTGCGGCATGTTCACGGTGTCGGTTTTCACCAGGCCGTGCAGGCCTTCGTAGAACAGGATGTCGCTACCGCCAGGCAGGTCCTGCCAGGGAGTGAACTCGCCCGGCTTCAGGCTGGTGCCCAATTTGGCGTTGAGCTCGGCGGCCTCTTCTTCGCTGTGGATGTAGTAGCGACGCTTGCCGCCGCCGGTTTCACCGTAGGTCTTGAACAGATTTTCCAGACCGGCGAAGTCGTTGGCTTCCGGACCGAAGTGGCTGAAGCTGTGGTTGCCGGTGGCTTCCGCCTTCTTCATGGCTTCCTTGAATTCGACACGGCCCAGGCTGTGGAAGCTGTCGCCCTCGATGACGGCGGCGGTCAACTTCTCACGCGTGAAGATGTGCTCGAATGCGCGCTTGACAGTGGTGGTGCCGGCGCCGGACGAGCCGGTGACGACGACGACGGGATGCTTCTTGGACATGGGTGCTCCCCCAAAAACGTGAAAGATGAAACGAGAAAAATGAAACGTGTCGGCGGGCGGCGCGCGCTACCACGTTTGATGTTTCGCTTCTCACCCCGGTGAAACCCGCTGGGGCGCGGGAGTATAAACGCGGCCTCGCCAGCCTGTCACCCGAGGTGACGACCGGGACGGCTACCGAGGTGGCTACCGAGGTGGCTATACTTCGCGCTCCTTCAAGCACATACGACCCTTCAGATGGATGCTCAATACCGCCCGGAAGTCATCGAGCCGGAAGCACAACAACATTGGGAAGAAAAACAAGTCTTCAAAGCCACGGAAGATTTGAGCAAACCCAAGTACTACTGCCTGTCGATGTTCCCGTATCCATCTGGAAAGCTGCACATGGGCCATGTGCGCAATTACACCATCGGCGATGTGCTGGCGCGCTATCACCGCATGAAGGGTTTCAACGTATTGCAACCCATGGGCTGGGATGCTTTCGGTCTGCCGGCGGAAAACGCCGCCCTGGCCAACAACGTGGCGCCCGCCGGCTGGACTTACGCCAACATCGACTACATGCGCGGGCAGTTGAAACGCCTCGGCCTGGCGGTTGACTGGAGCCGCGAACTGGCCACCTGCAAACCGGATTACTACCGCTGGGAACAATGGCTGTTCACCCGGCTGTTCGAGAAGGGCCTGATCTACAAGAAGATGGCGACGGTGAACTGGGACCCGGTCGACCTCACCGTGCTGGCCAACGAACAGGTGATCGAAGGGCGCGGCTGGCGTTCCGGCGCCCTGGTCGAGAAGCGCGACATCCCCATGTATTTCATGCGCATCACCGCCTATGCCGACGAACTGCTGAACGAGCTGGACCACCTGCCCGGCTGGCCGGAGCGGGTGAAGATCATGCAGCGCAACTGGATCGGCAAGAGCTTCGGCGTCGAGATCCATTTCCCGCTGAACGAACGCCATCAGGATGGCGGCGAGGTGCTGAAGGTCTTCACCACCCGCGCCGACACCCTGTTCGGCGTCACCTACGTCGCGGTCGCCGCCGAGCATCCTTTGGCGCGGCAGGCCGCCGCCGGCAATCCCGCGCTCGCCGCCTTCATCAATGAATGCAAGCAGGGCAGCGTCGCCGAGGCGGACATGGCGACCATGGAAAAGAAGGGCATGGATACCGGCCTCAAGGTCTACCACCCGTTCACCAACGAGCCGGTGCCCGTGTTCGTCGCCAACTACGTGCTGATGGGCTATGGCGAGGGTGCGGTGATGGCGGTGCCGGCGCACGACGAGCGGGATTTCGCCTTCGCGCAAAAATACGACCTGCCGATCAAGCCGGTGATCAAGCCGGCCGACGGCGAACTGGCCCCGCCGCTGACCGAGGCCTACGTCGAGCAGGGTGTCCTGTTCGATTCCGGCGACTTCTCCGGCCGTACTTCGGAAGACGCCATCGACAAGATTGCTTTGGTGCTGAAGAACCTCGGACTGGGCGAGAAGCGGACCACCTGGCGCCTGCGCGACTGGGGTATCTCGCGGCAGCGCTACTGGGGCTGCCCGATCCCCATCGTGCACTGCCCGACCTGCGGCGATGTGCCGGTGCCGGACGCGCAGTTGCCCGTGGTCCTGCCCGAGGACGTGAAGATCGATATCGGCTCGCCGATCAAGAAGATGCCGTCGTTCTACGAGACGACCTGCCCGAAGTGCGGCGGCCAGGCGGAACGCGAGACCGACACCATGGACACCTTCGTCGAGTCCTCCTGGTACTACGCCCGCTATGCCTGCCCGGACAACGACCAGGCCATGCTCGACGAACGCGCCAACCACTGGCTGCCGGTGGACCAGTACATCGGCGGCATCGAGCACGCCATCCTGCACCTGCTCTATGCCCGCTTCTTCCACAAGCTGATGCGCGACGTCGGTCTGGTGAACAGCAATGAGCCGTTCGCCAACCTGCTCACCCAGGGCATGGTGGTCGCCGACACCTATTACCGCGAGCTGGGGGAGGGCAAGAAACAGTGGCTCAACCCCGCCGATGTCGAAATGCGTGACGGCGTCGCCGTGCTCAAGGCCGATGGCCTGCCGGTCGTGGTGGGTGGCACCGAGAAGATGTCGAAGTCGAAGAACAACGGCGTCGACCCGCAGTCGCTGATCGACCAGTACGGCGCCGACACCGCCCGCCTGTTCATGATGTTCGCGGCGCCGCCGGAACAGTCGCTGGAATGGAGCGATGCCGGCGTCGAGGGTGCCAACCGTTTCCTGCGCCGGCTCTGGAAGACGGTGTACGAGCACGTCGAGGCCGGCGTGGTCGAGGCCTTTGCTGGCGGCGAGCTGTCCGGCCCGGCCCAGGACTTCCGCCGCCAGTTGCACCAGACCATCGCCAAGGTCAGCGACGACATCGAACGGCGCCGCCAGTTCAACACCGCCATCGCCGCCAACATGGAACTGCTCAACGCATTTGCCAGGCTGGAAGGCGACGACGCGGCGACCCGGGCGCTGAAGCAGGAGGCCCTGGAGGCCATCGTCCTGATGCTCGCGCCCATCGTGCCGCACATCTGCCGCAGCCTGATCAAGGCGCTGAAACCGGGCGCCTGCCTGATGGGCGCGGCCTGGCCGGCGGTGGACGAGGGTGCCCTGGTGCGCGACGAGATCGAGTTGATGCTCCAGGTCAACGGCAAGCTGCGCGGCAAGATCAAGGTGGCCGCCGACGCCGCCAGGGACGCGATCGAACAGGCCGCCCTCGCCAGCCCGGAGGTCCGCAAGTTCATGGAAGGCAAGCCGGCGAAGAAGGTGGTCGTGGTGCCCGGCCGCCTGGTCAACGTCGTGGTATGAGGATGCTCAGGATGAAACGCGAACTGCTCAGGCTGTTTCTGGGGATGCTGGCCGCAAGCCTGCTGGCCGGTTGCGGCTTCCAGTTGCGCGGCCAGGCGCTGCTGCCGTTTGCGGCCGCGCATGTCGAAGCCGCGCGCGGTTCGGCCTTGGCCGAGGGCTTGCGTCAGTCCCTGCGCGGGCAGGGCAAGCTGGCGGAGCAAAGCGAGGGCGCGCCGGTGCGAGTTCGGCTGACTGGAGAAAACCGCCAGAAGAACATCCTGTCGCTCTCCGGCGCCGGCAAGGTGCGTGAATATCGCCTCGAATACCGGGTCGACCTGTCCGCTTTCGATGTCACCGGCAAGGAGTTGATCGCGCCGACCCAGATCTACCTGACCCGCGAGTTCTCCTACAGCGACGAGCAGGTGCTGGCCAAGGAAAGCGAGGAAGCCGCCCTCAATCGCGCCATGGAGCAGGAAGCCCTGCGCCAGGTCCTGCGTCGCCTGTCCTACCTCAAGCCCTGAGTCGAAGGACACGATGAAACTGCGGGGCGAACAGCTCGATGCCCAACTCAAGCGAGGCCTGACGCCGGTCTGGCTGATCAGCGGCGACGAACCGCTGCTGACCGATGAAGCCTGCGCGCGCATCCGCGCCGCCGCCCGCGCCCAGGGGTACGCTGAGCGCCAGTCGTATCAGTCCGAGACCGGCTTCGACTGGAAGGGCTGGCTGGCCGGTTTTGATTCGCTCTCGCTGTTTTCCAGCCGCCGCCTGATCGAGCTGCGCCTGCCCACCGGCAAGCCCGGCATCGAAGGCGGCAAGGCGCTGGAAGCCTGGGTGGCCAACCCGCCCGCCGACACCCTGTTATTGATCACCGCGCCGAAGCTGGACAAGGCGACCCTTTCGACCAAGTGGGCGACCGCGCTGGAGCGTGGCGGCATCCTGGTGCAGACCGCGCCGCCGCCGCTGGAACGCCTGCCCGACTGGATCGGCGAACGCCTGGCGCGACATGGCCTGAAAGCCGACCGCGAGACCCTGGCCTGGCTGGCGGCGCGGGTGGAAGGCAATCTGCTCGCTGCCCATCAGGAGATCGAAAAGCTCGCCTTGCTGCTGCCGCCCGGCCAGATGGACCGCGAGACCGTGCGCGGCGCCGTCACCGATGTGGCGCGCTATGACGTCTCGGATCTTTCCGAATCCTTTCTCAAGGGCGATGCGGCCCGCTTTTGCCGGGTACTGGATGGCCTCCAGGCGGAAGGCGAGGCGCTGGTGTTCGTGCTGGCGGTGTTCGGCGGCGAGATCCGCACGCTCTATCGCCTCGCGGCCGGCGTCGAACGCGGGGAGCGCCTGCCCGCCCTAATGCAGGCCGCCCGCGTCTGGGACAGTCGGCAAGCCCTGGTTGGACGCGCCCTGCAGCGCGTGGGTCCGGGCAAATGGGCCTGGGCCATGCGCGGACTCTCCCGGCTCGATCGCGCCGCCAAGGGCTTGCTGCGGGAAGACGCCTGGGATGAACTGAAACAACTGGGCCTGACTCTGATGAACCAGGGCAAGGCGCCCGCCTTTATGTAATTTTGCGTAGGATGGGTTGCGCGCAGCGAAACCCATTCCCCGCCACGGAGCAAGCAATGGACATCAAATCGTATATGCAGTCCCTCGGCCAGCAGGCACGCGAGGCCTCGCGCGCCATCGCCCGCGCCGACACCAACCAGAAAAACGCCGCCCTGCTGGCGATGGCCGCCGCGCTCGAGCGCGATGCCGCACAACTGCTCGCCGCCAACGCCCTGGACATGGACGCGGCGCGCGCGCGCGGTCTGGAGCCGGCGCTGCTCGACCGCCTTGCCCTGAATGACAAGACCGTCGCCGGCATGGCCGAGGGCCTGCGCCAGATTGCGGCGCTACCCGATCCGGTCGGCGAAATGGACGACCTCAAGTACCGTCCTTCCGGCATCCAGGTCGGCAAGATGCGGGTGCCGCTGGGGGTCATCGGCATCATTTATGAAGCCCGCCCCAACGTCACGGCGGACGCCGCCGGTCTCTGCCTGAAGTCCGGCAACGCCGCCATCCTGCGCGGTGGTTCCGAGGCGCTGCACTCCAACCAGGCCATTGCCGCCTGTGTGCGCGAAGGACTCGCCGCCGCCGGCCTGCCGGAAGCCGCCGTGCAGGTGGTCGATACCACCGACCGCGCGGCTGTGGGGGAACTCATCACCATGAAGGATTACGTCGATGTCATCGTCCCGCGCGGTGGCAAGGGGCTGATCGAACGGATCAGCGGCGAGGCGCGGGTCCCCGTGATCAAGCACCTGCATGGCAACTGCCACGTCTACGTCGACGACCGCGCCGATCTCGCCCGCGCGGTGAAGATCGTCGAAAACGCCAAGACCCAGCGCTACGGCACCTGCAACACCACCGAATCGCTGCTGGTCGCGCGTGAAGTCGCCGCCACCGCTCTGCCCGGCATCGGCGCCATGCTCGCCGGCCACGGCGTGGAAATACGCTGCTGCCCGGAAGCGCTGGCCATCCTGGAAGGCGCTCATGTGGCCAACCTGAAACAGGCGGTCGATGCCGACTGGGACGAGGAATACCTCGCCCCCATCATCGCCATCAAGGTGGTGGACGGTATCGACGAAGCCATCGCCCACATCAACGCCCACGGCTCCCACCATACCGACGCCATCCTCACCGAAGACTACGGCCGCGCCCGCCGCTTCCTGCGCGAGGTCGATTCCGCCAGCGTCATGGTCAACGCCTCCACCCGCTTCGCCGACGGTTTCGAATACGGCCTCGGCGCCGAGATTGGCATTTCCACAGACAAGATCCACGCCCGCGGCCCGGTCGGCCTGGAGGGGCTCACCAGCCAGAAATGGGTGGTGCTGGGGGATGGGCATGTGCGGGGGTGAGGGCGTGGCGTGATGGGGAAGCGAGATGGCAAGGAGGCGATGGGGCATGGCCGCCCTGTCACACGCGGCCGCGCTTCCCTTCCCGTGGGCGTCCTCGGCGGCACCTTCGACCCCATCCACTTCGGCCATCTCCGCCTGGCCGAAGAGTTGGCGGAAGTGCTGGAGATCGGCCAGGTGCGCTTCATCCCCGCCGGGCGGCCGCCGCATCGCGGGCAGCCGCGCGCCGAGGCGCGGCATCGGCTGGAAATGGCGCGGCTGGCCATCGCCGGGAATCCGCGTTTCGTCCTCGACGAACGCGAGTACCATCGCGCCGCGCCCAGTTACAGCGTCGATACCCTCGCCGACCTGCGCGCGGAACTGCCTGGCGGCACGCCGCTGGTGCTGTTCATGGGCGCGGATGCCTTCCTCGGGCTGACCACCTGGCACGACTGGCGGCGCCTGTTCGAGCTGGCACATGTCGCGGTGGCGCATCGTCCGGGGTTTTCCTCTGCCTCATGGGAAGATGCGCTGCCCGATCCGCTGCGCCGCCTGCTTTCCACGCGGCGGGTGGAACAGTCCCCCGACATCCTGGATACCCCCGCCGGAAGAATCTTTCTTCATGGCATCACCCCACTCGATATCTCGGCCAGCCGGATTCGCGACCGCGCCCTGCGCGGCCTGAGCCTGCGCTATCTGTTGCCGGATACCGTCATCGATTACCTCAACGAGAACCGACTCTATGTCTGAACACCCTACCGCCGAACACCTCGCCAAGATTGCCGTCGCCGCCCTGGAGGACGTCAAGGGCAAGGACATCACGGTGATCAACGCCGGCCACCTGACTTCGCTGTTCGACAAGATGATCATCGCCAGCGGCGATTCCACCCGCCATGTGAAGTCTCTGGCCGATAACGTGCAGAAAATGCTGAAGGAGGCCGGCGCCGAGATCATCGGCATCGAGGGCGAACTGGTCGGCGAGTGGGTGCTGGTGGATGCCGGCGACGTGGTGGTGCATGTGATGCACCCGACGGTGCGCGCGCATTACAACCTGGAGGAACTCTGGGGAGCGGCGCGGAAGGCGCGACAAGCCCATTGATCAGTGCGCGCCGCTGCGCGTCCATACGGCTGCAGGTGATGTCCCTATAATGAGCACGGTTTTCCCCGGCCAGCGCCTTCGTCCGCCACCATGCACCTGAACAATCTCAGCCTGAAGCAGCGTCTGGTTGCCATGATCGGCATCCTGGCGCTGCTCGGCACGCTGATTCTGAGCAGCCTGGCCAGCCATCTCAGTCGCCGCCAGATCGAGCGTGACCAGAGCGCGCTGCTGCAGAACATCGCGGTCCGGATGACCACGCAACTGGCCCAGGACATGAACACCCGGGCTGCTGAGTTGATGTTCCTGTCGCAGCTGGATCGCATCCGCGATCGCAATTACCCCGCTGCCGGCAAGCAGGTGCTGTTCGACCAGGTGCGCGCCTCTTATCCCTTCTACGCCTGGATCGGGTTGACCGATGGCGATGGCACCATCGTCGCGGGCACCGATGGCAAGCTGGTCGGCAAGAGCGTGGCCCAGCGAGACTGGTTTCTCAAGGCGCGCGGAGGGGTTCATTTCGGCGATGTCCACGATGCCTTCCTCCTGGCCAAGGTGCTGCCGAAACCGAAATGGGACGACCTGCCGCTGCGACTGGTCGACATCTCGGTGCCAGTGCTGGACGACAAGGGCGCGTTTCTCGGTGTCCTTTGCGGGCATCTGAGCCTCGACTGGGCATTCGAGACACGCGAGCGGATGCTGGACCAGCTCAGCCGCGAGCAGCTCGATCTCGTGGTGCTCAGCCGCGATGGCAAGGTGCTCATGGGTACCCCGACCCTGCCCTCGCTCAAGGTCGACCTCAGTGGACTCGAAGTGGTCAGCGGCGCGCGCGCAGGCGACCCGCATGCGCGGGTGGAAACCTGGCCGGATGGCCAGCGTTATCTTGCCGCCGTGGCGCGCGACGCCGGCTTTCGCCACTATCCCGGCCTTGCCTGGTCGGTGGTGGTGCGCAAGCCGGAGGCGGTTGCCTTCGCACCAGCGGTGATGCTGTCACGGTGGATCCTGCTGGGCGGACTGAGCACCGCGTTGCTGTTCGCCCTCGCCCTGTGGATCCTGCTGCAGCGTGCCCTGCGGCCGCTGGAGCAGATCAGCATGGCAGCCGAGCGCATCCGCCTGGAGGATCTCGATGCGACGATTCCGCAGCCGGAGGGCAGTGGCGAACTCGCGACCTTCGCCCGCTCCCTGACCGCGCTGGTGAGCACGCTGCAGGCGCGTAACGCTGAATTGCGCCTGACCAGCCGCGTGTTCGAGGAGAGCGGACAGGGCATCCTGGTGACCGACGCGCACAGCCGCATCGTGCGGGTCAACCATGCGTTCTCGCGGATCACCGGCTATGCACCCGAGGAGGTGATGGGACAAACGCCCGCGATCCTCAAGTCGGGCCTGCACGACGCGGATTTCTATCGCTCGATGTGGCGGAGTATCCAGGAAACCGGTTCCTGGCGTGGCGAGATCACGAACCGCGGCAAGGCCGGGCAGCTCTATACCGAATGGCTGATCATCGATGTCCTGCGCGATGAAGCGGGCAAGGCCAGCCACTATATTGCGCTGTTCGACGATATCACCGAGCGCAAACGGCTCGACGCGGAACTCGACCGCCATCGCCACCATCTCGAGAGCCTGGTGGAGGAGCGCACCACGCAGCTCACGATGATGAACCAGGAACTGGAAGTGGCGCGTGACCGCGCCGAGGCGGCAACCCGTGCCAAGAGCGATTTCCTCGCCAACATGAGCCACGAGATCCGCACGCCGATGAATGCCATCCTTGGCATGGTCCATCTCCTGCGGCGCGCGGGCCTGACAACGAAACAGGGCGAGCAGCTCGATACCATCCGCAATGCGGCGCAGCATCTGCTCAACGTCATCAACGGCATCCTCGACCTGTCCAGGATCGATTCCGGCAAGTTTGTTCTCGAGTCCTTCCCGGTCCGGATCGGTCCGCTTCTGGCGAATGTCGTCTCCATGCTGACGGAACGCGCCGCCGCCAAGGGGCTGGAACTGGTGGTTGATACGGAACTGGTGGCCGACAACCTGCTCGGCGATCCGACCCGGCTGACCCAGGCCCTGCTCAACTATGTCGGCAATGCGATCAAGTTCAGCGAGCACGGCCGGATCATTCTGCGGGCCCGTGTCCTGGAGGAGAGTGACGCAGGCGCGCTACTGCGTTTCGAGGTGCGGGACGGCGGCATCGGCATCGCGCCCGAGGCGCTGGCCAGGTTGTTCGCCGCCTTTGAGCAGGCGGACGCCTCGACCACCCGGAAATATGGCGGCACCGGCCTGGGACTGGCAATCACCCGTCGCCTGGCGCGCCTGATGGGGGGCGATGCCGGCGCCGAGAGCGTGGCGGGCGTCGGCAGCACGTTCTGGTTCAGCGCGCGCCTGGAAAAAGGCGAGGCCGCGCCGGTGGCGCGGCGCGACGCGATGAAGGGAGAGGACGCGGAGGCGGCGCTGGCGCGCGACCATGCCGGCGCGCGCATCCTGCTGGCCGAGGACGAGCCGGTCAACCGCATGGTGGCGCTCGAACTCCTGGGGCACACCGGGCTGATCGTGGATACCGCAGAGGATGGCGGCGAGGCGCTGCGGATGGCCGGCGACACCGCCTATGCGCTGATCCTGATGGACATGCAGATGCCGGTGATGGATGGCATCGAGGCGACCCGGCGCATCCGCCAGCTTCCCGGCTACATGACGACGCCCATCCTGGCGATGACCGCGAATGCCTTCGCCGAGGACAAGGAACGCTGTCTCGCCGCCGGCATGAACGACTTCCTCGCCAAGCCGGTCGATCCCGACCAGCTTTTCAACACGCTGCTGAAGTGGCTGGGCGCAACGCCTGAATCAGGCGAAGGCGTGCGATGACACGGCTGCCGGATATTCGTCGCGTGCGTGCCTGGTTGCGGCGCGGCGGGGTCATCGCCTATGCCACCGAATCCTGTTTCGGTCTTGGCTGCGATCCCGGCAATGCCCGCGCGGTCGCGCGCATCCTCGCGCTGAAGGGACGGCCACGTTCCAAGGGGCTGATTCTGGTCGGCTCCGAATTCTCCCAGTTCAGGCCCTTCCTGGCGCCGTTGCCGGCCGCCCTGGCCTCGAGCTTTGGTCAATGGTGGCCGGGGCCGTACACCCTGTTGCTGCCGGCTGCCCGACATTGCCCTCGCGGGCTGTGTGGCCACCATGACAAGCTGGCGGTGCGGGTGACCTCCCACGCCGAGACCGCAAGGCTATGCCATGCACTGGCGATGCCCCTGGTATCCACCAGCGCCAATCGTGCGGGCCTGCGTTCGTTGAAAACGGAGGCCGCCTGTCGTGCCGCGTTCGGTTCCCAGGTCTGGGTGCTGCCGGGGCGGGTTGGCCGCCGGCGTACCCCATCGACCATCCTCGATCCGCTTTCCGGCAGGGTGTTTCGCGCCTGAGCGCGGGACGTTACCGGGCGTCATGTTCCCCGTTTCCTGGCAGGTCCTGCTCACCTACGCCCTGTGCAGCCTGGTGCTGGATGCCGCGAGCAATCCACAGACCGTGCTGCCCCTGGCGCTGCTGCCTTGGACGCCGCCGATCGGCCTGGCGCTGGCGTTTCTCCTGATGTACGGCAGCCGCTATGCACCCTGGCTGATCATTGTCACCTTCCTGCTCGGGCTGCCCATGCACGGCCAGCCCGACGACTGGCTGGCAGCCTTGTGGGCGGCCACCCTGCTGATGCTGGGCCTGCTTGGCATCAGTACCTGGCTGACCCGGGGCCTGAAGATCGATACGACGCTGTCCAGCCAGCGCGACCTGTCCTGGTTCGTGGTGGCCGCCATCGTTGGCGCCCTGCTCGACGCCGGCGTCCACGTGTTCGCGCGGAGCCCGGAGGCGGCGCCGGATGTCTGGGCCTGGGGCGCGGACCTGGTGAACTACTGGGTGGGCGCCCTGATCCGCCTGCTGGTCATCGCGCCGCTGGTGCTGGTGCATGCCCGCCATGACTGGGCCGCCTGGCGCAGCTGGCGGCCGAGCCGGGAAATCATCCTGCAGGCGCTGTCCATCGCGATCGCCCTGGCGGTGATCTTTGGCCTCAAATACACCGATGAATTCAAGTTCTTCTACCTGCTGTTCCTGCCGCTGATCTGGGTCGCCATGCGCCACGGCATCCAGGGGGCCACCGCCGCGCTCGCCTACACCCACATCGGCCTCAATGCGATCCTGGAATGGCGTGGCCTGCATGTGGTGGCGGTGGTGGAGTTCCAGATGCTGATGCTGGGCCTGACCATCACCGGCCTGTTCCTCGGCCTCACCGTCAGCGCCCGCCGGGCGGCGGAAGAAAAGTTGCACCAGCGCGAGGCGGAACTCAACCAGGCCATGCGCCTGGCCGCCGCCGGTGAAATGACGCAGGCCATCGCCCATGAACTGAATCAGCCCCTGTCGGCGCTGGCCAACTACGCCCGCGCCGGGCGGGCGATGCTGGACGCGCCGGAGCAGCATGGTCCGCTGCTTGCAGAGACGCTCGGCAAGATCGACCGCGAGGCCACCCGCGCCGGCCAGGTGGTCCATCGCCTGCGTGAGTTCTTTCGCGGTGGCGGCTTGCGGCTGGAGTCGTTGAATGCCGCCGAACTGATCGAGGAAGGCCTCGCGCCGGCGCGTCGCCGCGCGGAACGTGCCGGCATCTCCATCTCGGTCGACCTGCATGGCGACCTGCCGCTGTTCCTGGCCGACCGCGTGCAGATGGGCACGGTGCTGCACAACTTGCTGGTCAATGCCATCGAAGCAATCGAGAACGATGATCCGAAGATCCGCGCGATCGCGATCACCGCCCGCCGCCTCGACGCCACCCGCCTGCGTTTTTGCGTGCGCGACAGTGGCCGCGGCGTCATCCCGGAAATGCGCGGCCGCCTGTTCGAATCATTCGCCACTAGCAAGCCGGACGGGATGGGCCTGGGGCTGACGATCAGCCGTACCCTGGTGGAGGCCCACGGCGGTGAACTCGAACTGGATAATCCCCGTCCCACCCGTTTCTGCTTCACCTTGCCGATCCAGCCATGAGCGACCCCATCATCACCATCGTCGACGACGATGACGCCGTGCGCGATTCGCTCGCGCTGCTGCTCAATTTTCGCGGCTTCCGCTGCCGTGGCTACGCCAGCGCCGAGGCCTGCCTGGCGGAGTGGAGCCGCGACTGGCGCGGTTGTCTGTTGCTCGACCTGCGCATGGGCGGTATGGACGGCCTGGCGCTGCAACAGGCCCTGGCCGAGCGCGGTTCGCGCCTGCCGGTGGTCTTTCTCACCGGCCATGGCGATATTGCCCATGCCCGCGCGGCGCTCAAGGCTGGCGCCGTCGACTTCCTGGAAAAACCCTATGCCGAGTCGGCGCTGCTGGAGGCGGTGCGCGAGGCGGTGGCGCGCGATGCGCGGCAGCACGCGGAACATGCCTATTCGGATGAAATTGCCGCGCGCATGGCGCGTCTGTCGGAACGCGAGCGGCAAGTCATGGCGTACACCATCGCCGGCAAGCCCAACCGGGAAATCGCCGTGCTGCTGGAGATCAGCCCGCGCACCGTGGAAGTGTTCAAGGCGCGCATGATGGAAAAGATGCAGGCGCGCAGCCTGCCGGAACTGGTGCGCATGACCCTGGGGTCGGCGATGAAAGATCCGGCTTGAGCCGGAAGACGTGGCGGTTCCAGCTCGGTATCGTCGTCATCCTCGCCTCCTTCGGGGGGGGGTGTATGGGAAACCCGTACGTGGCGAGCCGAATGCCCTGCTGCGTCAGGCGTCAGAAAATCGCAGGGATGCCTACAAGAAAATTCGATGCTCATCAGCCGCAGGAAGAGGACGCCGCAGTCGCGTGGGCACGGCGCAACGAGACCATCCGGGGAGCGCTCAAGCTGTTCCGCGTCTTGCTCGACGCGGTGAGGCGGCACGCCGAATGGGTGGAAGCACGCCATGGCATTGGCGGCGCGCAACTCTGGGTGCTCTGGGAACTGCGACAGACACCGGGCATGCGCGCGGTGGATCTGGCCAGGAACATGGCGGTGCACCGGCACACTGCGGAGACCCTGCTGAGTGAACTGTTGGAGAAACGGCTGGTCAGGACCGAAGGCCCGCAGGATACGCATACCGCCATTTACCTGCTGACCCACGAAGGACAGCGCATCGCCGATGCCTCGCCCGAGCACGGCCAGGGGGTGCTGAAAGCCGCCCTGGAGCAGCTTCCGGCCGTAGCCCTGGAACAGGTGGTCGCTTCGATGCGCGCCGTCACCGAAAGCCTGCCTTTCCGCGAGGATCGCGCGGCGCTGAGACCTCTGGCCGACATCCTGCGGCCGGCTCAGCAGGGGGCCAGCAAGCCTGGCCAGAATAAACTGGAGAAATGAGATGGACTTGCAGATCGACCTGTTCTTGAATTCGTTACATGCCTTCTGGGGACAGATTGCCGTCTTCCTGCCGAAATTCCTCGCCGCCCTGGTACTCCTGCTGCTGGGCTGGCTATTGGCGAGATTGCTGCGCGCGGGTATGAAACGGGGACTGGAAGTGCTTGGCTTCGAACGCATCGCGGAACGCTCCGGCCTCGAGGCCCTGTTGCACCAGGGGGGGGTCGAGCTTTCTCTGGCGGGGGTTATCGCCGGCCTGGTCTATTGGCTGGTGTTGCTGGTGGTGGCGGTCTCCGCGGCCAACAGTCTGGGTCTCGACGCCGTGGCCGGCCTGGTCAACCGGGTGGTGCTCTATCTGCCGAACGTCATGGTGGCGATCCTGGTCCTGCTCTTTGGCACCTTGTTCGCGCGCTTTATCAATCGCCTGGTGTTTGCCTGGCTGAGCGGGATCAAGGCACCTGCGGCCTTGTCGATGAGTACCGGCACGGAATACGCGATCCAGGTGTTTACGCTGTTCATCGCCCTGGAGCAGTTGCAGATCGGCACCACGCTGCTCACCGTCGCATTCGCCATCGCCTTCGGCGGTGTGGTGCTCGCGATGGCGCTGGCCTTCGGCCTGGGTGGTCGCGAATGGGCCGGTGAGCGGATCAAGGAGTGGTCACGCAAGCCCTGACCCGGGTGGCGCGAGTGCGCTGTGGCGCCCGGGTACGTGATTCCCTTACGCGGCCCCGCCAATTCAGTCTGTGGCGCACTGCAATATCATCACGGTTGACCCTATTCCCCCTTTTTATTCATGCCATTACGTGCGCTTGCCCTCGGTTCGAAACCGCAAACGCTGCCCGCCGATACACCGGTGCGGGTGGTGTTGCCGCTGATGTTCGAGCAGCGCATCAACCATGTCGCGCTGGTCGATCCGGATGGTCGCCTGGTGGGTCTCGCCAGCGTCGGCGTGGCGCTCGAGCGGGTGATCCCGACGTCGGCGCGGACCTACCAGGGCCTGAATGACCTGGCCTTCGTCGGCGACGCGCAGCGGATGCTGCTCGATCACTTTCGTGACGTGCTCGATCAGCCCGCCACCAGCCTGATCGATCCGCTCACCGTGCCCTTGCGCGTGAGCACGCCGCTCATGGAGGCCGCCCTCTTGCTGACCCGCGCGCACGGGCCGCTACCGGTGGTGGATGAACAGGGCATGCTGCTCGGGATACTGAGCCAGCGCGGACTCCTGCAGCATCTGGCGAGCCAGCTGGAGCCGTCCTGATGCATGGCATCGCCCATCCGAGCGTCAGCGAGGTCCTGTTCGGCCTGTCGCCGTTGCTGGTTTCACTCACCGTGTTCGTGCTGACCTACGCGGTGATCGTCACCGAGCGTATCAACCGGGCCATCGTCGCCCTGCTTGGCGCCGGTGTCATGATCATGTCCGGTGTGCTGCACCAGAGCGAGGCCTTCGCCGGTATCGACTTCAATACCATTGGCCTGCTCACCGGCATGATGGTCATCGTCGCCATCACCCAGAAGAGCGGCGTGTTCCAGTATGTGGCGGTGAAAGCTGCCAAGCTGGTGAAGGCCGATCCCTGGGGCCTGATGGTGATGCTGGCGCTGGTGACGGCGGTGTTTTCCGCCCTGCTCGACAACGTCACCACCGTCCTGCTGGTCGCGCCGGTGGCGCTGTTGATCACCGATGCCCTGCGCATCACTCCCTATCCCTACCTGTTCACCATCATCTTCGCATCCAATATCGGTGGCAGCGCCACCCTGATCGGCGACCCGCCCAACATCATGATCGGCTCGGCTGTCGGGCTCACCTTCAATGATTTCGCCCTCAACCTGGCCCCCATCGCGCTGTTGGTGATGCTCCTGACGATGCTGCCGATCTGGTGGTTCTGGGGCCGCAAGCTGACCGCCAGTCCAGAACAGCGGGCCCAGGTCATGGCCTTCGACGAGGGCGCCGCCATCACCGACGTCAAGTTGCTCAAGCAATCGCTGGCGGTGACGGGGCTGACCATCACCGGTTTCGTGTTTGCCCATGCGCTTGGCCTCGAACCCGCCACCATCGCCATGTTCGGTGCCGCCCTGCTGTTGCTGCTGCGGGCACTTGGGCAGCATCCCGAGCATCAGTCGGAACAGGTGCACAAGAGTTTCGCCGAGGTGGAATGGGTCACCATCTTCTTCTTTGTCGGCCTATTCGTGGTGGTGGCCGGGGTGGAGAAGGCCGGCGCGCTGAAACTGGCCGCGGATGCCCTGGTCAATTTCACCGGCGGCGAACTGGCGTTGACCGCCTACGTCATCCTCTGGGCCTCCGCGATCATCTCGGCGGTGGTCGACAACATTCCTTTCGTCGCCACCATGATTCCGGTGATCCAGAATCTCGGTGCGGTGGTCGGCCAGGAGAACCTCGAAATCCTATGGTGGTCGCTCGCCCTGGGCGCCTGCCTCGGCGGTAACGGCAGCCTGGTCGGCGCCTCGGCCAATCTGGTGGTGGCCGGCTTCGCCGAGCGCGCCGGTCAGCCCATTCGTTTCCTTCCCTTCATGCTGGGCGCGTTTCCGCTCATGTTGTTGAGCATCGCGATCAGCCATCTCTACATCGGGTGGCGTTATCTCACCTGATTAAACGAGTCCCTTGAGCAGGACAGCTGCATGCGATAGCAGCATTTTTTCCAGGCGACTTCGGTCGCCTGCTTTTTTTCTGGTCTGCGCCCTCATGCGATGATTCAAGCTGGTAATGGCAGCCGACCGCATACTTGCCGTTGTGAGGTCCTATGGATACCGGCATGAGCGCCTTCGCTGACGCTCACGCAATGGGTGCACCCACTACTGGCACGTTCAACTTCCGTTTCCAGGTTCAACCCTGGGGCGGTATCGACTATCTTCAGGTTATCGCCGCCACGCCAATGAGATCCACATGAAAGCCTTCAACTGGGACAACCGTTTCGTCACCGGATTGGAGACCGTGGATCGGCAGCACCAGCATCTGGTCGATCTGGTCAATCTGGTTGGCAACCTGCTGCTGGACGGCAATGCCGACGAGGCGCATCTGCAGCCCATTTTTCATGACCTGGCCGACTACGCGCGCCATCACTTCGCCGATGAAGAACAGTTGATGGAGCAGGTCGGTGTCGATCCGCGGCATGTACAGGCCCACAAGAAGCACCACGCCGAGTTCATCAGCCAGGTCCTCCTCATGTGGCGCGGCCGCGCCAGCGTCGCCGATCCGGTGACGACGCTGCACGACTTCCTTGCCGCCTGGCTGACGGTGCACATCCTGGGCGAGGACCAGGTCATGGCGCGCCTGATCGCGCGCCAGGCAAACGGGCAAACTGCGGCTGCGGCCTATGAGGCGGAGGGTGCCGCCCGCGACAACAGCGTATCCGCTCTGCTCGATGCCCTGCATGGGCTTTACCATCTTCTCAGCATGCAGAACCATGCCCTCGCCGAGGCGAACGAACGCCTCGAGGAGAAAGTGGCGGAGCGCACCCGCGAGTTGTTGCAGGCGGAAAAGATGGCCTCGGTCGGCCGGCTGGCGGCGGGCGTGGCGCACGAGATCAACAACCCGGTCGGCTTCGTGCATTCCAACCTGGGTGCCTTGCGCGGCTATGGCGATAGCCTGTTCAAGCTGATTGATACCTACCAGGCCGCCGAGACGGAGGTGGCTTCGGAAGCAGTCCGCGTCGCTCTGGCCAAGTCAAGGAAGGACGCCGACCTGCCCTTCCTGCGCGAGGACATGCCGGCCCTGTTGAGCGAATCGCTCGGCGGTCTCGAACGCGTCAGCCGCATCGTCCGCCACCTCAAGGACTTTTCCCACGTTGACGACGCCGAGACACGCGAGGTGGATATCAATGCCGGGGTCGAGGATAGTTTGCAGGTCGCCTGGCACGATCTCAAGGACCGGGTGGAGGTCATCCGCGACTATGGCGAATTGCCCGCCGTGTGCTGTGTCGCTGGCCAGATCAACCAGGTCTTCTTTAACCTGATCCTGAACGCCAGCCAGGCGATAGGTGAGCATGGCCACCTGACGCTACGCACTCGCGCGGAGGACGGCTGGGTGACAATCGACATCATCGACGACGGCTGCGGCATGAGCCAGGACATTCAGCAGTGCATCTTCGACCCGTTCTTCACTACGCGCCCGGTTGGCAAGGGCGCGGGGCTGGGGCTGTCGGAGGCCTATGACATCGTCACCAAGCAGGGTGGCCGCATCGAGGTGAGTAGCGTGCCTGGACGCGGCAGCGCGTTCAGCATACGCCTGCCACAAGTCCGTGCGGCGGCGGTGGGTGGCCACTGAGGCAGGATTTCCATGTTGTGGGGGTATGACGGAGGGCGATGAGTGGCGGGCTGGTTCCTAGGTTCGGCAGCTGACTGCTGCAAATCAGTTGTGAGGCCTCATGGATGCTGCCGAGCGCCTTCGACCGCACTCACTCGATGGGTGAGCCGCTGGCACGTACTGACCGGCAAGTCCATATGGCTTGTCTGGCTTTATCGTTCCTCCTCGCAGGCTACCCGGTCCGCAGCGTCGTCGCTGCGCGCCAGTCATCTGCAGTACCTGCCAGCGGACGCGTTCAACCGCCGCTAGGCGAATTCAGGCTGCATGTTCGCTATCTGGTAAGCGGAAACGAGTGTGGCCAGGATGGCATTCGCCCGGCGAAAAGCACCAATGCAAACGGGCGCCGAAGCGCCCGTCATGCGTGAGGCGAAGCCGCCTTACTTGCCGGCGAATTCTTCCAGCTTGCGCGCGCGGATGACGTTGCCGTCGAGCGCGGCCTCCTTGCTGGAGCCGCCGTAGGCCAGGGTCATCAACTGCGAGTAGTAGAGTACCGGCATGTTGAACTTGGTGCCGTACTTCTTGTTGATCTGGCCCTGGTAGACCTCGGTGTTGGCCTGGCAGAGGGGGCAGGGGGTGACCAGCATCTCGGCGCCGTTGTCGTAGGCGGATTCGATGATGTCCTTGATCTGCGCCTGGGCCTTTTCCGGCTCGGAGAACGCCAGGGCGCCGCCGCAACAGGTGACCTTCTGGTCGTACTTCACCGCCTCGCCGCCGACGGTTTCGATCAGCTTGTCGAGGTACATCGGGTTCTCGAAAGACTCGCCGGCGATGCCGAAGGGACGGTTGGTCTGGCAGCCGACGTAGCCGGCGAACTTCATGCCGGCAAGGGGCTTCTTCACCGGCTTGGCCAGTTCGTCGTAGCCGAGGTCCTCGATCAACACTTCCACCATGTGCTTGATCTCGGGAATGGCCTTGATCTGCAGGCCGGCTTCCTTCAGCGCAGCCTGGGTGTCGGCCATCAGCCCGGAGTTGTGTTCCAGGCGTTCCTTGGATTCACGCGAGCCGAGCCAGCAGGCGGCGCAGGTGGCGACGATGTCCTGGCCGGGGAGATGTTCCTCGGACAGGGCGAAGTTGCGCGCGTTCATGGCGATGCGCGGCAGTTCGCCGGATTCGGCATAGCTGACGGACGCGCCGCAGCAGTTCCAGTCGGGGATCTCGGTCATCTTGATGTCCAGGGTCTTGCACATGGACTCGACCGAGGTCAGGTAGTTGGAGGCCGAGGCGCCCTTCTGGGACGAACAGCCGGGGTAGAAAGCGTATTCCTTGCGTGCCATTGGTTTTTCTCCTTACGCCTTTGCCTTTTCAGCTTTGCGTTGGGCTTCCAGTTCATTCGCCTTGGCGAGCATGGCGTGGATGCCCTTGATGTCCTTGCACTTGTGGGCGATGCCGACGGCTTCCATCAGGTTGAGGCGCTTGGCCTTGACCAGACCGAGAGCGACGCTTTGCATTTCCATCGCCTTCTTGATGCCGGCGCCGATGCCGTCCTTGAAGTACAAAGACTGGGTCAGCTTGACCTCGTTGACGCGGCCGGTCTTGGTGCAGTTGTCCCAGAAGGTCTTGGAAAGATGCTGGGTCGGCTGGTTCTTGGGCGACTGGCCGATGCGGTAGGCATATTCGGCGATGCCGTGCATGACGTGGGTGACCGGCACCTTGCGCGGGCAGCGCACGTAGCAGTTGTAGCAGGAGGTGCACATCCACATGGAGTTGGATTTCAGCACTTCGTCACGCTTGCCGGCGCGGATCATCATGAAGATTTCCTGCGGCGGGTGGTCCCAGCCGGCCTGGAAGTTGGTGGGGCAGGAGCCGGAACAGAGGCCGCACTGCATGCACATCTTGACCCACTCGCCCATCTCGGCCTGTTCCTCGATTTCCTTGAGGAAGTTGTTCTGGTACCTGGCCGCCATCTTTTGATTGAGATCGCTCATCTGTCTTCTCCTGGCTTAGAAGCCCTTGAACGGTGACGGGGGGAAGGATTTGATCAAGGCCGCATAGTCGTTGATCTTCTGCGGCAGCGTGGCGATGTCGGTGATCGCCACTTCCAGATCCATGACCCGCTCGGTTTCGAGGTTCATGCCCTTGAGGGTGTCACCTACCTTGGACAGCCGGTAACGACCAAGTTCAGAGCCTTTCACGAAGTGGCACTGATATTCCTCTCCGTGCTTGCAGCCCATCAGCATGACGCCGTCGTAGCCGCCGTTGAGCGCGTCGGTGATCCAGATGGTGTTGACCGAACCCAGGCAACGAATCGGGATGACGCGCACGAAGGGGTCGTACTCGTGGCGGTTCATGCCTGCCATGTCGAGCGCGGGGTAGGCGTCGTTCTCGCAGGCAAGAATCAAAATGCGCGGCTTCTCGGAGAACTCGTCCGGTACGTCGACCGCCTTGATCTGGCTGCCGACGGTGTTGACCGAGTAGTTCTCGAAGGAGATCACGCGCACCGGGCAGGCGCCCATGCAGGTGCCGCAACGGCGGCAGCGCGACTCGTTGAACAGCGGGAAGCGCTTTTCGTCTTCGTCGATGGCGCCGAACGGACATTCCACGGTGCAACGCTTGCACTGGGTGCAGCCTTCCAGACGCACGGTCGGGAAGGACAGGTCACCGGCGCGCGGGTGGGCCGCTTTGCCGAGACCAGCGTTTTCCATCGCCTGAATCGCCTTCATGGCGGCGCCAGTGGCGTCTTCCTGGGACTGGGCAATATCCATCGGACGGCGCACTGGTCCGGCGGTGTACATGGCGGTACGGCGGGTTTCGTAGGGAAAGCAGATGAAATGGCTGTCGTTGAAGCCGTGCTTGAACTGCGGCACGTCCGGGCCCTGACGGTAGGTCAGGTTGAGCACGGACTTGGACATCAATTCGACGACATGCTGCTTGGCGCCTTCTTCGCCGCCCTCGGCCACGCGGTTGGCCTCGGACAACTGGTCGAGATCGGGGCCGCTGGTGGGCACCATGCCGGTGGCAAGTACAACCAGGTCGGCCTGGGTGTCGACTTCCTCGTTCAGGATCAGGTCCTTGAACTTGACCGAGCAGCCATTGCCGGCGGCGGACACGTCGGAGACCACGCCCTTGGAGAAGATCACGCCTTTGTTCTGCGCGGAACGGTAGAAATCTTCGCCGTTGCCGGGGGTGCGCAGGTCGGTGAACAGCACCACGGTGTCGATGTCCGGATTGCTGTCCTTGAAGTACATGGCCTGCTTGATGCTGGTGTTGCAGCAGAAGCCGGAGCAGTACTGGAGGTGCTTGCCGGTGGTGTCGCGCTGGCCGGCGCACTGGACGAACACGACCTTGTTGACTGGCTGGCCGTCGGACGGGCGAGAGATGGGCTTGCCGGCGGCTGCGGCTTCGCGGGCCAGTGCTTCGAGGCCGGCCTGGTCGACGACGTTGGGCGACTTGCCATAACCCAGTTCGGGCAGCTTGTTGGCGTCATAGAGGGTGAAGCCGGTCGCCTGGATGATGGCGCCGATGTCCTCGTTGGCGACAGAGCCGGATTCGATGGCGATCTGCACCTTGAAGCGGCCGGGGGCGCCGTCGGTCTTGGCGATGGTGGCGTTGAGGTAGACCTTGATGTTGGAGTCGGCCTCGATGCGCGCGACCATGTCGGCGACACCGTTGTCCTCCGGGGCCTTGAACGGCTCGCGGGTGGGGACGCGCTTGTGCAGCTTGGCGGCCCAGCCGCCCAGCACGCCGGACTTCTCGACCAGGACGACCTTGTAGCCGGCCTTGGAGGCTTCCAGCGCCGAGGTCATGCCGGACATGCCGCCGCCGACCACCAGCAGGGTTTTCACCGAACCGGTGTTCTGGTTGCCCTGCGGCACCTGCATGGCCTTCACTTCGGCGCAGGCCATGCGGACATAGTCTTCCGCCATTTCCTGGGTGGTTTCGCGGGCTTCCTCGGTGTCGGGACGAATCCAGATCACGCCCTCGCGCAGGTTGCCGCGGCTGATCGCGACGGTGGGGAAGTTGAACGCATCGGTCTTGGCCCGGCGCGAGCAGGCGCACAGCGCGGCGTGGGTGACGCCTTCGTTGTCGATGTCATTCTGGATCATCGCCACGCCCTCGGCGGAGCAGAGGAAGTCGTGCTCGCGCACGAGATTCATCTTGCCGGACTTGGTGGCGGTTTTCACAAGGGCGTCGGTATCCAGACGGGACCCGATCTCACAGCCCTTGCAGATATATGCAGCAGTCTTTACGTCAGCCATGTCTTAAACCTCCGCACGGGCGACTTTGTTGACGACCTGGATGGCGCGCAGGGCGGCCGCGGTCGCGCTTTGCACGGCGCGGTTCACATCCAGGGCATTGGTGGCGCAACCAGCGCCGAAGATGCCGGCGTTGGCCGGGTCGGCCATGAGGAAGCCGGAGGAATCGGACATCACCTCGGCGGGGATGTCCACGCCCTTGACCGACGGCTCCATGCCGACTGCCAGCACGACCAGGTCGTGGGCGTTGGCATAGCGGATGTAGCCTTCGGTGTTGACACCGTTGCACACCGGGTTGCCGTCTTTATCTTCGGTGATGCGCGCGACCTTGGATTTCACGAAGGACACGTTCTGGTTGGCCTTCACCTTCTGGTAGAAGTCCTCGAAGCGGTCGATGGCGCGGATGTCGATGTAATAGATGGTCGACTTGCCTTCGTCGCCGAAGGCTTCCTGCACGTAATGGGTCTGCTTCAGAGAGGCCATGCAGCAGAAGCGCGAGCAGTGGCGCAGGTGGTTCTCGTCACGCGAGCCGGCGCACTGGATGAAGGCGACATTCCTGGCCTCCTTTCCATCGGACGGACGCAGGATTTTGCCGCCGGTGGGGCCGTGCGGATCGGCCAGGCGCTCGAATTCGACGTTGGTGATGACGTTGGGGAAGCGGTCGTAGCCGTAGTAGACGATCTTCTCGGCGGCGTAAGGCTGCCAGCCGGTGGCCCAGACGATGGCGCCGGCGTTGAGGCTGATTACTTCCTCTTTCTGGTCGAGATCGATGGCGTCGTACTTGCAGGCTGCCTTGGCGCGCTCGGCGTCGGGCGTGCCGATGATCGAGGCATCGATCACGTAGCGCTGCGGGTAGGCCATGCTGGACGGCAGGTAGGCCGCCTTGATCTTGCCCAGGTTGTAGTTGAAGGCGTCGTCGATCTCGGTCTGAACCGCCTTGCCGCATTCGCCGCAGGCCGTGCAGTTGGAGTTCACGTAACGTGGCTTCAACTTCACGGAGACGCTGTAAGCGCCCTTGCTGCCGGAGATGCCGGTCACTTCCGCGAGGGTGAGTACCTGGATGCGCGGGTTCGCCTTCAAACGGCGGAGATTGATTTCCAGGCCGCAGGTGGGATGGCACATTTTGGGGAAATAACGGTAGAGCTGAACGGTACGGCCGCCCAGGTACGGGTTACTTTCCACCAGCACGACTTGCTTCCCGGTTTCGGCCGCTTCCAGAGCGGCTGTCATGCCGGAAATGCCGCCGCCCACGACCAGAATGGTCTGGTTGGTCGCCACTACAGACGTCATGTATCGCCTCCGATGGGTGAGGATTTGAAACTAGGCTTGAAAAACGACAGGGCGACGCAGACGCTGACCGCCGCCAAAAATAGGCGCGAATGTTACCCGCAAAGGGGTTGCCCCCGCGATATTGGTTTAATCGAAAGTTCTTATGAACGAATAGACTGGGACTATCTGTACGTGCGGCCGATCATTCTGACGGGAGCGGCGGCCAGGCGCGTGGCCAGGTTTTGCACGCGCAACACGTCGCATTTCCAATGCGAGGCGCAACGCCCTAAAATGCCCGCCTTTCCTCACGGCTTGGGCGCGTTTGCGCGCGCATCATCGGCACCCACCATGTTTACCGGAATCATCCAGGCCGTTGGCCATATTACGCAGCTTGTCGAAACCACGGGCGGTGACGCGCGCGTCACCTTCGCGGCGGGCGGGCTCGATCTCGCCGAGGCGCAACTGGGCGATTCCATCGCCTGCAATGGAGTTTGCCTGACGGTGGTGGACAAGAGCGCCACCAGCTTCAGCGTCGACGTCTCCGCCGAGACCTTCTCCTGCACCATCGGCTTCGCGCCGGGCGACCAGGTCAATCTGGAAATGGCCATGCGCCTGTCTGATCGCCTTGGCGGTCATCTCGTCTCCGGCCATGTCGATGGCGTCGGCGAGGTGCTGCATTTCGCGCCGGTCGCGGGCAAGGCGGGGCAAGACGGCAGCTGGCGTCTGGACATCCGGGCGCCGGGTCATCTTGGCCGTTACCTGGTGCCCAAGGGCTCGATCGCGGTGAACGGGGTTTCGCTCACGGTGAACAAGGTGCTGGGCACCGATTTCTCCATCAACCTCATTCCCCATACCCTGGAGCAGACCATGCTCCAGGCAATGCGGGTCGGCGGCAAGGTCAATTTGGAGGCCGACATGCTGGCCCGTTATGCTGATCGCCTGCTGAATTACGTACACGAACAAGACAAGGATTGAAATGAAACGACCCCCACGCTCACTGAGTTCGCGGCCTCCCCGGGGCGAGCTGCCAGTACCCTGTGACGGCCCGGCGGTACGGATATGAGCCTCGCCCCCATAGAAGATATCGTCGCCGAGCTGAAAGCAGGCCGCATGGTCATCCTGGTCGATGAAGAGGACCGCGAGAACGAAGGCGATCTGGTGATGGCCGCCGAGCATGTCACCCCGGAAGCGATCAATTTCATGGTCCGCCACGCGCGCGGGCTGGTCTGCCTGACTCTGACCGACGCCCGCTGCCGGCAGCTGGGCCTGAAACAGATGGTGAGCGACAACCAGACGCCGCATGGCACCGCCTTCACGGTGTCCATCGAAGCGGCGGAAGGGGTGACGACCGGGATTTCCGCCGCCGATCGCGCCGTCACCATTCAGGCCGCCGTGGCCAAGAACGCGCAGTCGACCGATATCGTCCAGCCTGGTCATATCTTTCCGCTGCGGGCGCAGCCGGGCGGCGTGCTGGTGCGCGCCGGGCATACCGAGGCGGGGTGCGATCTGGTCGGCATGGCCGGCCTGGAACCCGCTTCGGTGATCTGCGAAATCCTGAAGGAAGACGGCACCATGGCGCGGCTGCCGGACCTGCTGGAATTCGCCAAGGAACATGGCCTCAAGATCGGCGCCATCGCCGATCTGATCCATTACCGCGCGGCCAATGAAAGTCTGGTCGAGCGGGAAGGCGCGCGCGCGATCACCACGCCGTACGGCGAGTTCCGTCTGCATGTCTATCGCGACAAGGTTAGCCGCGCGACGCATCTGGCCCTGGCGATGGGTGACGTCAGGGCCGACAGTGAAACGCTGGTGCGGGTGCATGAGCCGGTATCGCTGATCGACGCGCTGGATCTGACCGGCACCGGTCATGCCTACTCCGTGCCGGCCGCGCTCAAGATCATTGCCGATGCCGCCGCAAACGATCAAGCGGGCGTGCTGGTGTTGCTGCATCGACCGGAATCCGCCGATGAACTGGCCAGCCGCGCGCTGCCGTCCAGCACCGCTGCGCCGGCGAGGAAGTTCGATCTGCGCAATTACGGTACCGGCGCGCAGATCCTGCGCGATCTCGGGGTCGGCAAGATGAAACTCCTCGCCACCCCCCGCAAGATGCCGGCCATGGACGGCTTCGGGCTGGAAGTGACCGGCTACCTGGAACAGGAAGGGAACTGAAATGGGCCGCTACGCACAGATTTTTGAATTCGAACCGAATGAAGATGGCAAGGGCCTGAAGATCGGCATCGTCATGAGCCGCTTCAACATCGATATCTGCGAAGGACTGCTTTCCGCCTGCAAGGCATCGCTGATCAAGCACGGTGTCGCCGCCGAGGACATCCGCATCGCCACCGTCTCCGGCGCCCTGGAAATTCCGCTGGCCTTGAAGAAGATGGCCGAAACCGGCAAGTATGACGCGCTGGTCGCGCTGGGTTCCGTGGTGCGAGGCGACACCTACCATTTCGAGGTGGTCTCCAATGAATCCGCCTCGGGCATCATGCGGGTGGGCCTGGATACCGGCATTCCCATCGCCAACGCCATTCTCACCACCGACACCGAGCACCAGGCCACCGCGCGCATGTCGGAGAAAGGCACGGAAGCCGGGCGTGTCGCCATCGAGATGGTGCGCCTGCTCCAGGCGCTGTAATGAGCATCGATCAACCTAAACCTTCAAAAGCCGCCGGCACCGGACGCGGCAGTCGCCAGATTTCCCGGGAGCTGGTGCTGCGCGCACTCTACGAGCGCCTCTCCGCGGGCACGGATTACCCTGGCCTCATCGGTTTTGCCCAGGAAGCCCAGGAATATGCCGAGGCCAATACCGACTTCCTGCGGGAGTTGCTGGAAGGCGTGCTGAGGCAGGCCGCGGCGCTGGATGTGGCCCTGGCGCCGCATCTCGACCGGCCGGTGAACGAGCTCTCCCCGGTGGAGCATGCCGCCTTGCTGATCGGTGCCTATGAACTCAGTCATAGCCTCAATGTGCCCTACAAGGTGTGCATCAACGAGGCAGTGAACCTGACCAAGAAATATGGCGGCACGGATGGCCACAAATTCGTCAACGGCGTGCTGGACAAACTGGCCCGTGTGGCGCGGGCGGTGGAGTTGGGTGCCGCCGGTCGGTGATCGGCGGCACCCCGGCGAATCATGCCATCCGAATTCGACCTGATCGCCCGATTCTTCACCCGTGACGCACCCAATGCGGTGCTCGGCGTCGGCGACGATGCGGCCCTGCTGGCGGTGGCGCCCGGCATGGAACTGGCGGTGTCCACGGACATGCTGGTGTCCGGCCAGCATTTCTTTCCGGATGTCGACCCGTATCTGCTGGGCCACAAGACCCTGGCGGTGAATCTTTCCGATCTCGCGGCGATGGGCGCCACGCCGCGCTGGGCCACGCTCTCGCTGGCCTTGCCGGCGGCCGAGGCAGGCTGGCTGGAACTGTTCAGCCGCGGCCTGTTCGACGTGGCCGCGCGGTTTGAAGTGAGCCTGGTGGGCGGCGACACCACCCGCGGGCCGCTCAACCTGAATGTGACCATGCTTGGCGAGGTGCCGGCAGGCCGTGCCTTGCGCCGTTCCGGCGCTCGTGATGGCGATGACATCTGGGTCTCCGGCGATCTGGGCGGCGCCGCATTGGGCTTGCGCTATCTGCTGGGTGATGCCGAACTGACGGACGTCAACGAAGTCGAGGCGTGCCTGACCCGGCTGCACGCGCCGGAACCGCGCGTGGCACTGGGCCACGCCTTGCTCGGCGTGGCGCATGCGGCCATAGACATCTCCGATGGCCTGCTGGCGGACCTGGGGCATCTCCTGGAGGCCTCATCGGTCGGCGCCGAGGTCGAATTCAGCCGTTTGCCCGCGCATGCCGCCGTGGCGGCGCGTCTGCCCCACGGCTTGATGCAGCGTTGCTTGTTGTCGGGAGGCGATGACTACGAGCTGTGTTTCACCGCCGCGGCGGAACGCGCGCATGTGGTACTCGCCGCCGCCGCGTCGGCAGGTGTGCATGTCACCCGCATTGGTCGCATTTCCAGCGAGACGGGGCTGCGCGTGCGGGCGGCGGACGGATCGGTGATGGCCTTGCGGGAGAGCGGCTTTGACCACTTCGCCTGACCGGCGCTTTCTGCTCGCCCACCCCGCCCACTTTCTTGCCCTCGGTTTCGGCGCCGGCCTTTCTCCCAAGGCACCGGGTACCGTCGGCACGCTGGTCGGATTCCCCTTGTTCTGGTTGCTGGCCGGCTCGCCGCTCTACTGGGCCTGGATCGTGTTGTTCCTGGTGGTCGGTGTCTGGGCCTGCGAGGTCGCCGGCCGTGCTCTGGGTGAGCATGATCACGGGGGCCTGGTCTGGGACGAGGTGGTGGCCTTTCTCATGGTGCTGCCGTTCGCGCCGCCGACGTTGTCCGGTGTCGTGCTGGCCTTCGCGCTGTTCCGCCTGTTCGATATCTGGAAACCGTTTCCCATCGGCTGGCTGGACGCGCGCGTGCCGGGCGGCCTCGGGGTGATGCTGGATGATGTCCTGGCGGCCGGTTATGCGGTTGCGGTGCTGTTGCTGCTGGTGCGATGGATGTGACCCAGGCGGAACTGGAGGCGCTCGCCGTCGAACTGGGCGAGGCGCTGCAACGACGCGGCTGGATGCTGGCGACGGCGGAGTCCTGCACCGGTGGATGGGCGGCGCAGGCACTGACCGCCGTCGCCGGTTCTTCAGCGTGGTTCGAACGCGGTTTCGTCACGTACAGTAATGCGGCCAAGCAGGAGATGCTGGGGGTGCGGGCGGATACCCTGGCGAGATTCGGCGCGGTGAGCGAGGAAACCGCCCGTGACATGGCCATGGGTGCGCTTGTCCATAGCCGGGCGCGGGCCGCCTTCGCCATCACCGGCATCGCCGGGCCGAGCGGCGGCTCGCCGGAGAAACCGGTGGGCACGGTCTGCTTCGCCTGGGCGCGGGCAGGCGGGGAAGCCGTCGTGGAGCGGCGGTGTTTCCAGGGCAGCCGCCAACAGGTTCGCGCCCAATCGGTGGCGCTGGCGCTCAGGAAGATGCTGGCGCTCGTGACATAATCAGCCGCTCAATTTGGAGGTAATCAATATGGATGAAAACCGTAGCAAGGCGCTCGCCGCCGCCCTCGCGCAAATCGAAAAACAATTCGGTAAGGGCTCCATCATGCGCATGGGCGATGGCAGCATCGCCGACGATATTCAGTCTGTCTCCACCGGTTCCCTCGGCCTGGACGTGGCGCTAGGTATCGGCGGCCTGCCGCGCGGCCGGGTGGTGGAAATCTACGGCCCGGAGTCTTCCGGCAAGACCACGCTGACGCTGTCGGTCATCGCGCAGATGCAGAAGATGGGCGGGACGGCCGCCTTCATCGACGCGGAACACGCGCTCGACCCGCAATATGCGCAAAAGCTCGGCGTCAACGTCTCGGAGTTGCTGATCTCCCAGCCGGATACCGGCGAGCAGGCTTTGGAAATCGCCGACATGCTGGTCCGTTCCAGCGCGGTGGACGTGATCGTGATCGACTCGGTCGCGGCCCTGACCCCGAAGGCGGAAATCGAGGGCGAGATGGGCGACTCCCACGTCGGCCTGCAAGCCCGCCTGATGAGCCAGGCCTTGCGTAAATTGACCGCCAACATCAAGCGCACCAATACCCTGGTGATCTTCATCAACCAGATTCGCATGAAGATCGGTGTCATGTTCGGTAGTCCGGAAACCACCACCGGCGGCAACGCGCTCAAGTTCTACGCTTCGGTACGACTGGATATCCGCCGCATCGGCGCGATCAAGAAGGGCGATGAGGTGGTCGGCTCGGAAACCCGCGTCAAGGTGGTCAAGAACAAGGTCTCGCCGCCGTTCAAGGAGGCGATCTTCGACATCCTCTATGGCGAAGGGGTCTCGCGTGAGGGCGAGATCATCGAGATGGGCGTGGCGCAGAAGTTTGTCGACAAGTCAGGTGCCTGGTACGCCTATCAGGGTGAGAAGATCGGCCAGGGCAAGGATAACGCTCGTGAATTCCTGCGTTCGCATCCGGAAATTGCCCAGGAAATCGAAGCCAAGATTCGTGAACAGCTTGGCGTGAAATCTCCGGCGGCAACCCTCGCGGCGTGACCCTGCGCGAGCGGGCGATGAATTACCTGGCGCGGCGCGAACATAGCCGCGCCGAACTGTCCCGGAAACTGGCGGCGCATGGCGAGGCGGACGAACTCGTTGCCTTGCTCGATCAACTGGAGCAGGAAAACCTGCTTTCCAATGCGCGTTTCGCCGAGGCCCTGGCGCATAGCCGTGGTGGCCGCCATGGCAGCTTGCGTCTCAAATCCGAACTGCGGGAAAAAGGGGTGCCGGAAGCCATCCTGACCGAGGTCGTCAGTCAGGCGCGCGAGGGCGATCTGGCCGCCGCGCGCGCCGTCTGGCAGAAGAAGTTCGGCGAGTTGCCGACCGATGCCCGGGAGCGCGCCAGGCAACAACGCTTTTTACTTGGGCGCGGATTTCCTGGCGATGTGGTGCGCAAGGTGGTGGGCGGCGACGCGGGCTAGCCGTCTGTCGCGCGGTGGGCCCGATGGCGAAAATCGGCCCCGTCGAGGATGGTTATTGGTCGTTTCACCGGAGATGGGCCGTGCCCTTGCCCAGGAGATGGGCCGGCGCGATCGGTTTGCAGTCGGTGAGACCAAAGTCCGGCAGGCTGCTAGAGCCGTGCCCGGACGATGCTGGCGATTTCCTCATCGCTGAGTGCGACGGGATTGGTCTTCATGCTGGAGCCGCGGCTGTTGGCGACGATGCGATCCACATCGGCCTCACTGACCCCATAAGCACCAAGACGAGGTAGATCCAGGCGCCGGGTCCATTCATCCAGTAGATCCAGCAGATAAGCGAGCGCCTCCGCGTCCGGCAAGGCCTGGCCGCTGAGCAGGCGTCCGACCTGGGCGTAGCGCCGCGGCGCCGCGGAATCCGGCGCGCGCGTGCTCAGGGCGCTCAGATTGACCCGCGTGGCGGCGGCGACCAGGGTGCCGCAGGCCACGCCATGGGGAATGGGAAAGAAGGCACCAAGGGGCGCCGCCAGGCCATGCACCGAGCCCAGCCCGACCTGCGCCAGGGTGATGCCGGAGTTCAGCGCGGCATAGGCCATGGCGGCACGTTGCGCCGCGGTGTCCCCCTCGCCTTCAAACCAGGCAAGCAGGGCGCCACGCAGTGCACCGAGTCCGGAGAGTGCCAGGACATCGGTGAAGGGGTTCGCCTTGCTCGACACATAGGATTCCAGTAATTGGGTGAAGGCATCCATGCCGTTGGCCGCAATCACGGATTTCGGACAACTGGCGAGTAGATCGGGGTCGATCACCGCATATTCCGCGACGAGTTTGTCATCGCGGAAAGATTTCTTGAAACCATCGGCGCCACGGACGCTAAGGACCGCGTTCTTGGTTGCCTCGGAGCCGGTGCCAGCAGTCGTCGGCACAGCGATGAACGGGGTGGAGGGTCCCCGGTAAGGTAGTTCGGGTCCGATACCCTCGAGATGGTCTAGTACTGAGTTGCCCGGCTTCAATAAGCCGGCAATGGCTTTGGCGGCGTCAATGGCGCTACCGCCCCCGATGCCCAGGACGCAATCAATCTGATGGCCATTCAAGGCGCTGACGGTGGCATCGACGAAAGCAGGGCTCGGCTCTCCATCGACATGAACGATCTGCCAGACAAGACCTTGCTGTTCCAGTGCGCTGGATAGCCGTTCCCAGGCTACGCTTTGCATGAACGACCGGGCACCCGTCACGATCAGTAGGCTTGAACCATACTGGGCAACGAGATCAGGGACGCGGGAAAGACTGCCCGAACCAAACTCGATGCGTGGCAGGCGCGCGATGGAAAAGGAGGAGTTCATTGTTGATGTACGCTGAGTTGAGAGTGATGGCAGTGTGCGACCACGCTGAATAATCGCAAAGAGTTTGCGAACACGCTTGACACACCCCGGTCCGCTGCATATAGTAGCGGACTCCTGACGCGGGGTGGAGCAGTCTGGCAGCTCGTCGGGCTCATAACCCGAAGGTCACAGGTTCAAATCCTGTCCCCGCAACCAGTTCTTTAGCCGGCAATTTGTTTTAAGTGTTTCGAAAGAAGCTTCTTAAAAAAACAGGTTGACGGGGTGTAGGAAGTCTGTAGAATGCCGGCCTCT
>CAYMUY010000039.1:0-43213 GCA_964393825.1 uncultured Thiobacillus sp.
GTCCCGGCGCGGGGGGCGCGCCCTACGGACTGGGCACCGCGACCGCCGCGCTCCCGGTTCGCCAGGAGGCGCGCGCCGAGGCGCCGGTTGCCACCGGCAACACCGGCGCGACGCGCCACCCGCTGGTGGATCGCGCCGGCAATGCCCGGCTGGCGCGTTGCGAGGAGGCGGTGAAGGGGCGTTTCGAGGCCATCGCGCCGACGCTCAAGACCATTGCCGGCCTGCCGCGTGGCGATGACTTCGCCGCCCGCGCCCAGGCTCTGGCGGGTGAGCAGTTGGGTTACGCGTTGACCGACCGCGTGCTGGACGACGCCTGGGTGGCCGGGCCGGACATCAAGGCCCTCTATGCCCACTGTGCCTTCTCCGCGCTCAAGGCCTCGGCGACCCAGTTCGCCCAGGATCTGAAAAACCAGGTCGAGGCGGTACAGGACACGCGCAACTTCTTCCTCGACTGCGGTTTCCACGCGGTGGACATCAGTCCCTGCGCGGATGGCCGCCTGAAAGGGCTGTCGCGCTACATCCTGCGCCTGCCGCTGACCTCGTTCAGCTGGCGCAAAGCCTACGCCGGCGCCCTGTTCGACGTGGAAACCGACGTGCGCCACTGGGTGGCCACGGAGTTGCGCCGCTTCCGCGAGGGCGTGCCCACCACGGCGGATTCCGGTACCCGTTATCTCAAGGTGGCGGTCTACCACACCAGTTCCTCCAACCCCTGCCACGAGGGCTGTGCCGCCCATGGCAGCAACGAGAACAAGGCCATCGAGGCCGCCCTGGAACGGCTCGGCCAGTTCCGCCAGGCGATCGAGAACGCCTTCTGCTGCGGCGCCAGCACCGACATCCTGCTGATCGGTGTCGATACCGACACCGATGCCATCAAGGTGCATCTGCCGGACGCCAACGGCGACCTGTCGGCGCACCGCTGGGTGGACAACGCCCGGTTGTACCGGGACAGCCTCACCCTGTCCGCCGACCAGGCGCGCCTGGCGGTGCACGAAGCGATCAGCCAGGCCAGCGCCAAGGGCGGCTGGGGTTCGGGCCAGGGCGAGCCGCACGAGGGCATGCGCCGCCTGATCGCCAATCTGCTGATCAACAACCTGTCGCAGATCGAGTACGTGGCCGACCTCTACGATGGCCGCTATCCCGACATCGGCCATGCCGAACGCTTCATCAGTGTCGGCGACGGCTTCGAGGAAGTGCAGATGCGCAATGTGGCGTATTACGCCCACCTGCACACCCTGGAGGAAGGCGCGGCCGACATGGACGTGGGCATCAAGATCTTCAAGAGCCTGAACGTCAGGCACGGCCTGCCCGCGCCGGTCGCCATCCACTACCGCTACGACGCCCGGGTGCCGGGTTCGCGCGAGCGCATGGTGGCCAAGTGTGAGCGGGTCCGGGATGCGATCGTCCAGCGTTATCCGGAACTCCACGCCCAGGGGCTGCTGGTCTGCCACCTCTCGGTGCAGGACCTGCCCACCGGCAGCCCCATCGAAGAGGTGACGTCATGAAGATCATGCAAGTGGAAAAGACCCTGGTCTCCAGCAACCGCATCTCCGACCTCGGCCACCGGCCGCTGCTGGTGGTGCGCGAGAAGGTGGGCGGCGGCCGCCAGGTGGCGGTGGACGCGATCGGCTGCATCCCCGGCGACTGGGTGATCTGCGTCGGCTCCTCGGCGGCGCGCGAGGCGGCCGGCAGCAAGGAGTTTCCATCCGACCTGACCATCGTCGGGATCATCGACCACTGGCAGGGTGATTGAGATGAAACGACCCCCTTACTCGCTGCGCTCGTTTCCCCCCAGGGGGGAGGTCAGTTCCTTCGGAACGGCCGGGCGGAACTGACATGGAAATCATGCGCGTCGAGTCCGAGCTAGTGGCCACCCGGCGGGTGCCGGGTCTGAAAAACATGTCCCTGCGCGTCCTTTCCGACGCCAGGGGCAATCGGAATGTGGCCTGCGATCCAGTGGGTGTGCCCCCGGGAAAGTGGGTCTTCACCGTCAGCGGCTCCGCCGCGCGGTACGCGGCCGGCGATTACAAGGTCCTCACCGACCTGGCCATCGCCGGGATTATCGACCACTGGGATGCGCAGGTCTGAACCTGATTTTTTTACTGTGTTTTTACGAAGGAGCACGAAATGGCTGAAGTATCTGGAATTGCCCTGGGCATGATCGAAACGCGTGGTCTGGTGCCCGCCATTGAAGCGGCGGACGCCATGACCAAGGCGGCGGAAGTGCGACTGATCGGCCGCCAATTTGTCGGCGGCGGTTATGTGACGGTGCTGGTGCGTGGCGAAACCGGCGCGGTCAACGCGGCGGTGCGCGCCGGCGCCGACGCCTGCGAGCGGGTCGGTGACGGCCTGGTGGCTGCTCACATCATCGCCCGTGTCCATTCTGAAGTCGAAGGCATCCTGCCTAAGGCGGGCGAGGCCTGAGACGGTTGCGGTTCATCGGCGGCGGCTGCCGGCCGTCGCCCTCTGAAGATCATCGGTAAGGAGAATTGAAATGGCTGAAGTATCTGGAATTGCCCTGGGCATGATTGAAACGCGCGGACTGGTGCCCGCCATCGAGGCGGCGGACGCCATGACCAAGGCGGCGGAAGTGCGGCTGATCGGTCGCCAGTTCGTCGGCGGCGGCTATGTGACCGTGCTGGTGCGCGGCGAGACCGGCGCGGTGAACGCGGCGGTGCGCGCCGGCGCCGATGCCTGCGAGCGCGTCGGCGACGGCCTGGTCGCCGCCCACATCATCGCCCGCGTCCACTCTGAAGTCGAAGGCATCCTGCCCAAGGCTTGACCCCCTCGCGCCAGCGACGGTTCGCGGCCAGGCCGCGTCCCGCCTCGCTGACCCGGAAACGACATTGCAAGGAGTATTGAAATGGCATCTATCACAGGTATCGCACTGGGCATGATCGAGACCCGCGGTCTGGTTCCCGCCATCGAGGCGGCGGACGCCATGACCAAGGCCGCCGAAGTTCGGCTGGTGGGACGTGAGTTCGTTGGCGGCGGCTATGTCACCGTCATGGTGCGCGGCGAGACCGGCGCCGTGAACGCGGCGGTGCGCGCCGGCGCCGACGCCTGCGAACGGGTTGGCGACGGCCTGGTGGCCGCCCACATCATCGCCCGCGTCCATTCCGAGGTGGAAAACGTCCTGCCCGGTTCGCCCCAGTCCAGCGGTGGCGGCCGTGATGGCGAAATCACCCCGGACCTGAGCTGAGGCGCCTCCCATGTCGGCCCATCCCCGCGTGGCGGGTTATCTGTCACAAGCCCTCAGCCACGAAATGACCGTGGTGCAGCAATACCTCACCCAGGCCTGCCTGAGCGAGTTGTGGGGGCTGCGGGAGGAAGCGGCCTACTTCCGCCGCGAGGCGGGGGAGGAGTTGCAGCATGCCGGCCAGATCATCAGCCACATGCTCGGCCTCGGCCTGGTGGCCAACGCCACCCAGCTGGCGCCGGTGCGGCCCGGACGTGATTTGCGAGAGATGCTGGTCCTGGACCGGCAACTGGAACTGGACGCGGTACTGCTTTACGACGAGGCCTGGCGTTTCAGCCAGCGCTTTCGCGACGAGGCCGCAGGCCGACTGTTCGCGGCGCTGCTGGCGGACGAGCAGGCACACCTGGGCGAGCTGGATCGCATGCTGGCCGCCCTCGCGGAGAAGGAGAAACGCCATGACTGACCCTCGACCCAGTGAACACTGGAAAGTGCAGGAACGCCCGCCCCTGATGACGCGGCGCTACGAGTTCGCCACTTATGCCGAGACGCGCAAGTTTCTCGACGACCTGGCGGCCCTGTCGGAGCGCACCGGCTATTTTCCGGACCTGAACTTCGGCAAGACCCACGTCAATGTCAGCGTTGCCCCCCGCGACGAGGCCTTCGGGCCCGCCGAACACAGCTTCACGGCGCAGGCGGACAGCCTTGCCGCCCAGCTCGGCGGTTGAGGGGTAGCCGTCATGGCCTGCCGCGCCATCGCCCTGGCCAGCCTCAAAGGCGGTTGTGGCAAGTCGACCCTGGCCCTGAACCTGGCCGCCGGGCTCGCCCGCGACGAGGACGTGGCCCTGGTCGACGGCGACCCGCAAGGGACGCTCTGCCACTGGGCCGACTGGGCGCCGGCGCGCGGCCTGCCCGAGGTCATGGCCGCTGGCGGCGATCCGCTGGAAGCCCTGTGCCGGGCTTCACGCGAACACCGCCGGGTGGTGGTGGATTGCCCGCCGTCGCTGGATAGGGCCATCACCGGTCGCATCCTGGAACGGGTGGATGTGGTGCTGATCCCGATCCTGCCCTCGCCCCTGGATCTCTGGGCCGGGGCGGACACGGTGGCGGCGGTGCGGCGCGCCCGCGAGCGCAACCCCGGCCTGCGCGCCTGGCTGCTGCTCAACCAGCTGGAACCCGGCAGCGCCCTGTCCCGGGCCATGGCACGCGCCCTGGCCGGCCTCGAACTCCCCCTCCTGGGCTGTGGGGTGCGCCGCCGCGCGGCCTACCGGATGGCGGCGGTGGAAGGCATGAGCGTGTATCAATTGGGCGCCCGTGGCCGCGAGGCGGCGCGGGAAATCGACCGGATCATCGAAGAGGCTTTGCAAGCATGAGCAAACTGGAAGACAAGCTGGCCGCCAGCATCAAGCCCGCGCGCCGGAAACCCACCACCGCCAAGGCGCCCCCCCAGGTGCCGGCGGCGCCGGCACCCATGCCGGTGCCCCAGGTTCGTTCCAGCGAGACGCCGGAACCGGCTGATCTCAACAGCTCTGTGCAGCCGCCGCATCCGCGGCGGATCTGGCCGGATTGAGACGGATCGGAGCGCGAAGATGGCGATCCAGCTGGCTGACTATCAGGACGTCCTCGACGAACTGGGCGACCACGCCGGTGAAGTGCTGGAGGCGACCTGGCATGAAGCCGCGCGGGTGTTCACCCCGCGCGGACTGGAAGCCTGGTTGCGCGGCGCCGCCGGCCTCAAGGCTCTGGGCCGGGGCACCGATCTGGTGGTGTCGTTCATCGAGAGCGCCCCCCTGGTGGCCAGGGAAATCGGCGAGCAGGCGGTCAGCGAACTGCTTTCCACCGCCATCAAGATGTATTCCAAGACCTCGGCCTCGGTGCTCGCCCTGCTGTTTTCCACCGCGCCGACGGCGGCGGCGCGGCTGGGCGAGCTGGAGCTGTTCAAGGGCTACCTCGCCCTGCTCGACAACCTGCTGTCGCAGACGCCGCGCGCCATTCGTCCGCTGCTGGAGAATCTGGAGGTCCTGCTCGGCCACCTCACCCTCGGTGGCCTGCGTCGCTGGGCGATGTGGGGCGCCTCCGCGCACCGTGCCAACTTCGCCGCCCAGGCCGCCTATTTCGGCCTGGAGAGCGAGGACGCCCTGGCGGTGATGAAGAAGGAACAGCGCGGCGTCCTGTTCGTGGAGGTGCAGCGTCGCCTGATCATGTATCTGCGCGCCCTCTGGGGACGCGATTTCTTCCTGCGTCCCACCTCCGGCGACTTCGAGACCCGCGAGGGCTACCGCCCCTATATCGAGCAGTACTTCATCCATCTGCCCGACGCCTTCGACGACTACGCGCCGGAAGGCGCCGAGCCGGTGCCGGGCCTGGAGATCTACCGTGCCGCCGCCGCCCATGCCGCCGCCCACATGGTCCATTCGCGCCCGGACCCGGAGGCGGCCACGTTCACTCCCTTGCAGCAGGCCCTCGTCGGCGTGATCGAGGATGCCCGGGTGGAGGCCCTGGCGGTGCGCGCCTTCCCCGGCCTCCAGCAGATCTGGCGGAAGTTGTTGCCGGCCGCTCCCGGCCAGGACGGCAGCCTCGGTCCGCTGCTCGACCGCATCGCCCGCGCCCTGCTGGACGCCGACTACCGCGATGACCACACCCTGGTCGCGGCCGCGCGTGCCGCCTTCGTCGCCGCCTCGGCGCGGCAGGCGCCGGATGGCTTCACCCAGGGCCACGCGCGCGAGATCGGCCTCGCCCTGGCGGAGCGGGCGCAACACCTGGGTATCCCGTTCAACCCGCGCAGCGACCAGGCTTCCAGCCTCTACCGGGACGACAATCGCCATCTCTGGCTGTCTCCGGAGGCGAATGCCGAGACCATCGTGCTGCCCGGTCAATTGCAGCAGGTGCGCAAGTACGTCAGCCTGATGGAGATGATCAACGCCGTCGATGTCGAGTTCGCCGGCGATGACGCCCAGGAGATCTGGGTGCTGCCGACCGAGTTGTACGAGGACGACGGCACCACCTTCAACGACAAGGAAGGCAAGGCGCCGATTTCCTCGCCGTTCCACTATCACGAGTGGGATTACCAGACCCAGCTGGAGCGGCCCAACTGGGCGACGCTGCTGGAAAAGCGGCCGAAACTCGGCGATCCGGCCGACATCGACGCCGTGATCGAAAAGCACAAGCCCCTGGTGCGTCGTCTCAAGCACCTGATCGAGGCGGTGCAGCCGCAAGGCGTGATTCGCCAGCGCAAGATGGAAGACGGCGACGAGATCGACCTCAACGCCGCCATCGGCGCCATGGTGGACATCCGCATGGGCCGGCAGCCCGACCCGCGCATCGGCATCCGCACCCGGCTGCAGATCCGTGACCTCTCCGTGGTGCTGCTGATCGACCTGTCCGAGTCCACCAACGACCGCGTTCGCGACGCTGACGGTGACACCACGGTGCTGGACATGGCGCGGGAGGCGGCGGCGCTGCTGGCCGACGCCCTGGCCAGGATCGGCGACCCCTTCGCCATCCATGGCTTCGACTCCAACGGCCGCCATGACGTCGAGTACTACCGCTTCAAGGATTTCGACGCGCCCTACGACGACACCGTGAAGGGCCGCCTGGCGGCCATGACCGGCCAGCTCTCCACCCGCATGGGCACCGCCCTGCGCCACGCCGGCGCGCTGCTCGGCCGCCGCCCCAGCCACAAGAAGCTGGTGCTGTTGCTCACCGACGGCGAGCCCGCCGACAACGACGAGCGCGACCCGCAATACCTGCGCTACGACACCAGGAGGGCGGTCGACGAACTGGCCAGGCAGGGCGTGCACACCTTCTGCCTGACCCTGGACCCACACGCCGACCAGTATGTCTCGCGCATCTTCGGCGCCAGGAACTATCTGGTGCTGGACCACGTTTCCCGCTTGCCGGAGAAACTCCCGGCCCTGTACATGGGGTTGACACGATGATGCCCGGCCCCCACGCCGTCCTGGTCATGCGATTCGAAGAAGATGCGACCGCGGGCGTCGAGCAGCCGGCGCCGCGCGTGGGTTGCCGCCAGCGCCTGTGCCACGCGCCGTGGGGCAGCATCCTCTTCGGCGACGATCCCGCACTGCTGGCGCTGACGCTGCTCTTCGCGCTGGTCTTGCTGGCGCTGTTCGAGGGCCTCTGGCCGCTGCTTGCCATCCTTCTCCTTCTGGGTTTCGTCATCCGAACCTGGCTGTGGTGCCGCGATGTCCTGCCCGACGACGGGCTGGCATCACGCGCCGACGACCTCGAAATGAACGCTGAACACAAGACAGGAGATGCGCCATGATCTCAGCTCCGCCTAGCCTGCTGTACAGGCTGTTGCCGTTCCTGGCCTGGTTTCCCATGGCCCGGGAGGGGCTGCGCGCCGATCTGCTGGCAGGAGTGACGGTCACCCTGATCCTGGTGCCGCAGAGCATGGCCTATGCCCAGCTGGCGGGTCTGCCGGTGGTGTACGGGCTCTATTCCGCCTTCATTCCCGTGATCGTGGCTTCGCTTTGGGGCTCGCTGCGGCAACTGCATACCGGCCCCACCGCGATGCTCTCCCTGATGTCGGCCGCGGCCCTGATTCCCTACGCCATCATGGGCAGCGAAGCCTTCATCGCCCTGTCCATCATGCTTGCCCTCATGGTCGGCCTGTTGCGCCTCGCGCTGGGATTGTTGCGGCTGGGCCTGGTGGTCAATTTTCTCTCCCACCCGGTGGTCATCGGTTTCACCAATGCCGCCGCCCTGATCATCGGCCTGTCCCAGCTCAACAAGCTGGTCAACGTCACCATGCCGCGCAGCGATGTCTTCCTCGCGGATCTGTGGGTCGTGCTGCAGCAACTGGGTAGCACCCACTGGCCGACCCTGACACTGGCCATGCTGGCCTTCGCCATCATCTTCGGCCTGCAGAAAATCGCCCCCCGCTGGCCAGGCGTGTTGATCGCCATCATCATCTCCACCGTCATCAGTTATGCGATCGGCTTCGAGCGCACGGCGAAGGCGCCGATCGAAGCCGTCCAGGATCCGGACATGCGTGCCCGGATCGTTCGGCTCGCCGAGATCGGCCCGCAGATCAAGGCCAACAGCGAAGCCATCAACCAACTGCAGGCCGAGCTAGCCCGGCTGGAGCAGCAGGGTGAGGCGACCCTGTTCCCGCAACTGGACACCAAGGCGCGGATCGAGCGCCGGCAGGCCTGGGCAAAGCTGCTGGCCGATGAACAGGTCAAGCTGCGGGTGCTGCTGAACAAGACCAATCTCACCGGCGAGCAGGCGGCGGACGGTCGCACGCTCTATGTGATCGCGGGCGGCATGCCGGAGGGGGAGCCGCTGGGGGTCGGCTATTGGCGCTTCAAGGGCCTCGACGGGAACCAGATCGTGCTCAATGGTGGCGGCGAAGTGGTGGGCCACATCCCCTCCGGATTGCCGGGATGGCAACCGCCCCAGATCGACTGGGAGCGGGTGCTGCCCCTGCTGCCGGCCGCGCTGATCATGGCCCTGCTGGGGTTCATGGAAGCGACCTCGATCTCGAAGGCGATTGCCGCCAAGACCAAGCAGCGGGTGGATACCAACCGTGAACTGGTCGGCCAGGGGCTGGCCAATATCGTCGGCAGCTTCTTCCATGCCTATGTGGTGAGCGGTTCCTTCTCACGCTCGGCGGTCGCTGCCCGCGAGGGTGCGCAGACCGGTCTGTTCGCCATCGTCAGCGCGCTGGGCGTGCTGCTCACCATGCTGTTCTTCACCCCGTTGTTCTATCACCTGCCGCAGGCGGTACTGGCGGTGATCATCATGTTCGCGGTGTTCAGCCTGATCAAGGTCAAGGTGCTGCTGCATGCCTGGCAGGTCAACCGGGTGGACGCGCTGATCGGCCTGGCCACCTTCGTGGCCACCCTGGTGATGGCGCCCGCGCTGGCCAACGGCATCCTGGTCGGCGTCGGCCTCACCGTGCTCCTCTATCTGTTGCGCAACATGCGACCGCGCGCGGAGATGCTCGGCTTCCATCCGGATGGCTCCCTGGGAGGGATCGATACCCATGGCCTGCCGCCGATCAGCCAGGATTACATCGTGATGCGCTTCGACGGCTCGCTGAACTTCGTCAACGTCGCCTACTTCGAGGATGCCGTGCTGGAAGCGCTGACCCGCTTTCCCGACGCACGGGCCATCCTGGTCATCGGTAATGGCATCAACGACATCGATGTCTCCGGTGAGGACAAGGTGCGGACGCTGGCCCAGCAACTCAAGGAAGTCGATGTCGACCTGTATTTCAGCAGCCTGAAACGCCAGGTGATGTCCGTGTTCGAAGGCCCGGAACTGTCCAGGTCGATACCCGCCGACCACATCTTCAAGACCAAGGACCAGGCCTTGCTGGCACTGGCCGCGCGCGCCGGCACGATGCGCGCACCGGCGGGGGAGGCGACATGACCTTCGAACCGGTGGTGCTGTTCTTCGTGCTGGGCGTGGTGGCCGGACTGCTGCGCTCGGACCTGAAGATCCCGGGCAGCATCTACGATGCCCTGTCGATCTATCTGCTCATCGCCATCGGCCTCAAGGGGGGGGTCAAGCTGGCGGAGCACCCGCTGGGTTCGGTCCTGCTCGATGGCGGCCTGATCGTCCTGGCCGGCGCCCTGATTCCGCTGATCGCCTTTCCCCTGCTGCGCCATCTGGGCAAGATGAACCGCGCCGACTCGGCCTCCATCGCCGCCCACTACGGCTCGGTCAGCGTGGTGACCTTTTCCGTGGCGGTGACCTTCCTGGCTCAGGAGATGCAGACGTATGAGGGCTACATGATCGTCTTCCTGGTGCTGCTGGAAATCCCCGCGCTGGTCATCGGCGTGTTGCTGGCCCGCTATGGCCAGGGCCAGGTGCGCTGGGGAAAGTTGCTGCACGAGGTCTTCTTCGGCAAGAGCATCTACCTGCTCACCGGCGCCCTGATCATCGGCTATATCGCCGGGCCGCAAGGCATCCAGCCGCTCGACAAGTTGTTCTTCGACC
Organism: uncultured Thiobacillus sp.; assembly: GCA_964393825.1. Lineage (GTDB taxonomy): Bacteria > Pseudomonadota > Gammaproteobacteria > Burkholderiales > Thiobacillaceae > PFJX01. The sequence goes on from CAYMUY010000039.1 coordinate 10,163, forward strand.
TGTTCAAGGGCGTGCTCGCCCTGTTCCTGCTGGAAATGGGCCTGGTGGCGGCGAGCCGGATGGCGGACCTGCGCGCCTACGGCCCCTTCCTGATCGGCTTCGCCATGGCCATGCCGCTCCTCTCCGGTTTGTTGGGCACCGTCATGGGCTGGCTGCTCGGGTTGTCGGTGGGCGGCACCCTGCTGCTGTCCACGCTGTATGCCAGCGCGTCCTACATCGCCGCGCCGGCAGCCATGCGCATCGCCGTGCCCGAGGCCAACCCGGGGCTGTCGATCGGCGCCTCGCTGGGGCTGACCTTTCCGTTCAACCTGTTTGTCGGCATTCCGGTGTATTACTGGATGGCCCAGACCATGCACCGACTCGGAACCTGAACCATGAACGCACCTACCCACCTGCTGCTGACCGTGATTTGCGAGGCCGTCCTGGAGTCCACCCTGGAGGTGGAACTGCCCAGGCTGGGGGTACGCGGCTACACCATCAGCGATGCCCGCGGCAGCGGCACCCATGGCCGTCGCAGCGGCGCCTGGCGCAAGGAGGGCAACATCCGCGTCGAGATCCTCTGCGACGCCGCACTCAGCCAGCGCGTGGTGGAGTACCTGTGCCGGGAATACGAAAGGGACTACGGCCTGCTCATCTTTTCCACATCGGTCCAGGTGCACAGCGTCTGATCCGATGCCTCCCCGCCGGGGGCAACGTCTTCACAGCCGAGGCGCGAGCTTCGCTTTTGCCCCGCCTCTGGCGGGGCTTTTTTTCGGCGCACCGCCCTGGCCGAGGAGGTAGTCGAGGAAGGCCTGGGCGACCACGGAAATGTGCCGTCCCGCCGGGTAGACCGCATACCAGTGGCGCTGGATGGGGAAGCCCTCGGCGTCGAGCACGGCGAACTGGTCGGCGTGGTGCAGGGCGAGCGCATGCGCGGAGAGGGCGGAGATGCCCAGCCCGGCGAGGATGGCCTGCTTGATCGCCTCGTTGCTGCCCAGTTCCAGGCGCGGGCGGATCTCCAGGCCCTTGTCGGCGAACAGCCGCTCGATCGCCTTGCGGGTGCCGGAGCCGGCCTCGCGCATGACCCAGCGTTCCTGCGCCAGCCGTTTCAGGCTGATGTGCTGTTCTTGCGCCAGGGGATGATCGGGCGCGGCGAGGACGACGATGGGGTTGTCCATGATCGGGGTGGCGACCACGTCGATTTCATCGGGTGGCTGCCCCAGCAGGTAGAGGTCGTCCAGGTTGTCGGCCATGCTGGCCAGCACCTGCTCCTTGTTGGTGACCCGCAGGCTGACGTCGACCTCGGGATGCAGCTTGGCGAATTCACCGAGCAGGCGCGGCGCGAAATAGGAGGCGGTGGTGATGGCCATCAGCTTCAGCTTGCCCTTCTTCAGGCCGCGCCGCTGCGCCACCGACATGGCAAAGCGGTCGAGGATGGCGAAGATTTCCCGGGTGGCCTGGGCCAGTTCGCGGCCGTCGTCGGTCAGCAGGATTTTCTTGCCCACCTGATCGACCAGCGGCGAGCCGACGACGTCGGTGAGCTTCTTCATCTGCATGGAAACCGTGGGCTGGGTCAGATATAGCTCCTCCGATGCGCGGGTGAAACTGCCCAGGCGGGCGATGGCTTCAAAGATCTCCAGTTGGCGGAAGGTGGTGTGGTGGCGCATCGGGTATCCAGGTCTATAACTCAGGAGCCATTATCGGTCAGTACATAGACTTATATCTATGCAAACAATAGAAAATCGTGACTGTTATTGATGGCATATCGCGTTCATGATGCACCCACTTCGGATCGGGGCACACCGGTTCGTTGGACCAACCAACATCCTTTTAAGGAGCGATAAATGGCTGTGAAGACCTATAACGCTGGCGTAAAAGAATATCGCCAGACCTACTGGACCCCGGAATACACCCCCCAGGACACCGACATTCTGGCCTGTTTCAAGGTCACCCCGCAGCCTGGCGTTCCCCGCGAGGAAGTCGCCGCCGCGGTGGCCGCCGAGTCGTCCACCGGCACCTGGACCACGGTGTGGACCGACCTGCTGACCGACCTGGATTACTACAAGGGCCGCGCCTATCGCATCGAGGATGTGCCCGGCGACGACACCTGCTTCTACGCTTTCGTGGCTTACCCGATCGACCTGTTCGAGGAAGGTTCCGTCGTCAACGTGCTGACCTCGCTGGTCGGCAACGTGTTCGGTTTCAAGGCCCTGCGCGCCCTGCGTCTGGAAGACGTCCGCTTCCCGATCGCCTACGTCAAGACCTGTGGCGGTCCGCCCGCCGGCATCCAGGTCGAGCGTGACCGCATGAACAAGTATGGCCGTCCGATGCTGGGCTGCACCATCAAGCCGAAGCTGGGCCTGTCCGCCAAGAACTATGGCCGCGCCGTTTACGAGTGCCTGCGCGGTGGTCTCGACTTCACCAAGGACGACGAGAACGTCAACAGCCAGCCTTTCATGCGTTGGCGTGATCGTTTCTCCTTCGTGCACGAAGCGACGATGAAAGCCGAACGCGAGACCGGCGAGCGCAAGGGCCACTACCTGAACGTCACCGCGCCGACCCCGGAAGAGATGTACAAGCGCGCCGAGTTCGCCAAGGAAATCGGCGCCCCCATCATCATGCACGACTACCTGACCGGTGGTTTGACCGCCAACACGGGTCTGGCCAACTGGTGTCGCGACAACGGCATGCTGCTGCACATCCACCGCGCCATGCACGCCGTGCTCGACCGCAACCCGCACCACGGCATCCACTTCCGCGTCCTGACCAAGGTACTGCGTCTGTCGGGTGGCGACCACCTGCACTCCGGTACCGTCGTCGGCAAGCTGGAAGGTGACCGCGAAGCAACCCTGGGCTGGATCGACACCATGCGTGACGAGTTCATCAAGGAAGACCGTTCGCGCGGCCTGTTCTTCGATCAGGATTGGGGTTCCATGCCTGGCGTGATCCCCGTCGCGTCCGGTGGCATCCATGTCTGGCACATGCCCGCGCTGGTCAGCATCTTCGGTGACGACTCCGTATTGCAGTTTGGAGGCGGCACGCTGGGCCACCCCTGGGGCAACGCCGCCGGCGCCGCCGCCAACCGCGTCGCGCTGGAAGCCTGCGTGGAAGCGCGCAACCAGGGTCGCGCACTCGAGAAGGAAGGCAAGGACATCCTGACCACCGCCGCCGCCCACAGCCCCGAACTGAAGATCGCCATGGAAACCTGGAAAGAGATCAAGTTCGAGTTCGACACCGTGGACAAGCTGGACGTCGCCCACAAGTGACATTGCGGTAACCCGCAATGTCATCCCGGACGCGCCTGGGGCGCGATCCGGGATCCGGAAACCCAATTTGAAAGGAATATGAAATGTCCGATGTGATGGATTACAACTCCCGCCTCTCCGACCCCGCCAGCCGCAAGTTCGAGACCTTCTCCTACCTGCCCGCCATGGACGCGGCCAACATCAAGAAGCAGGTCGAGTATCTGGTGAAGAAAGGCTGGAACCCGGCGATCGAGCATATCGAGCCCGAGTACCTGATGGACTCCTACTGGTACATGTGGAAGCTGCCGATGTTCGGCGAGACCGACGTCGACGCCGTGCTGGCCGAGGCCGAAGCCTGCCACAAGGCCAACCCGAACAACCATGTGCGTCTGATCGGCTACGACAACTTCAAGCAGTCGCAAGGCGCCGCCATGGTGATCTTCCGCGGCAAGACGGTCTGATTTCGCGCGGTGGTTGGTAGTACCGGCCCCCGCCGCGCGATCCGCGTGGTGGGGGCTTTTTCTTTGCCCGTCCGGGTTTGCCGACGAATGGCGCGTTCGCTCGCCGCATTCGTGGACGAATCCGCGTTCTCATCAAGGAGCCCCTCATGAGCAATATCGTTGATCAATATCGCATCACCAAAGAACCCTACTATCGTGCGGTGGCCGACGAAGTGGCGTTGTACGAGGCCGCCTACTCCGTGCGCATGCCGATGATGCTCAAGGGGCCGACCGGATGCGGCAAGACGCGTTTCGTCGAATACATGGCCTGGAAGCTGAACAAGCCGCTGATCACCGTCGCCTGTAACGAGGACATGACTGCCTCCGACCTGGTCGGCCGCTTCCTGCTCTCCGCCCAGGGCACCGAATGGCAGGACGGGCCGCTCGCCATCGGCGCCCGCCACGGCGCCATCGTCTATCTCGACGAAGTGGTCGAGGCGCGCCAGGACACCACCGTGGTGATCCACCCGCTGACCGACAACCGTCGCGTCCTGCCGCTGGAAAAGAAGGGCGAACTGGTCAACGCCCACCCCGATTTTCAGATTGTGATTTCCTACAACCCCGGCTATCAGTCGCTGATGAAGGATTTGAAGCAATCCACCAAGCAGCGTTTCGGCGGCCTCGACTTCACCTATCCCGAGCACGACATTGAAACCGAGATCGTCATGCATGAATCCGGTGTCGCCGGGGATGTCGCCGGCAAGCTGGTGTCGATCGCCGAACGCTCGCGCAACCTCAAGGGCCACGGCCTCGACGAAGGCTTGTCCACCCGCATGCTGATCTACGCCGGCAGCCTGATCGCCAAGGGCGTGAAACCGGAAGCCGCCTGTCGTGTCGCCCTGGTGCGCCCGATTACCGACGATCCGGACATGCGTGATGCGCTGGACGCGGCGGTGACCACGTTCTTCTGAAAGTAGCCGTAGGGTGCGCCATGCGCACCACTCTGAATGGTGCGCATGGCGCACCCTACCTCTGAGGACTCGAACCATGTCGATCAATCTCGCTGACTACGCCGAACTGCTGGAAGACCTGTCGCCGCACAGCCAGGCGGCATTGCAGGCCAACTGGCACGAGGCCACCAAGGTGTTCTCGCCGCGCGGCCTGGACAATTACCTGAAGGGCGCGTCCGCGATTCGCGGCCTGGGCAAGGGCGATTCGCTGGTCGAGGCCTGGATCGTGGAAACGCCGCAGGTGGCCAAGGAGGTCGGCGAGGACGTGGTCGGCGATCTCGCCGCCGCTTCGCTGTCGCTGGCCTCCCGGACCTCCGGCGCGGTGATCGAGCTGTTGCTGAACACGGCGCCCACCGCCGCCAACCGACTCGGCGACGCGCATTTGTTTCAGAACTACCTCCAGTTCATCAACACCCTGATCGCGCAGGCGCCACGCGGCGTGCGGCCGATGCTGAACAAGCTGGAAGTCCTGTTCCAGCAACTCACCCTTGGCGGCCTGCGCCGCTGGGCACTGTGGGGCGCCCACGCCCACCGCACCAACTACGAAGAGCAGATCAAGTACTTCAGTCTCGAATCGAAAGAGTCGCTGGCGATGCTGCAGAAGGAGCGCAAGGGCACGTTGCTGGTGGACGTACAGCGGCGCATCAACATGTATTTGCGCGCGCTGTGGGCGCGCGACTTCTTCATGCGCCCGACGGCGGGCGACTTCGAGACCCGTGAAGGCTACCGCCCCTACATCGAGGACTACCTGCTGCACCTGCCGGACGCGTTCGACGATTTCGAGGGAGTCTCCGGCCTGGAACTCTACCGCGCCACCGCCGCGCATTGCGCCGCCCATGTGGTCGAGACCAAGGCGCCCATCTCCGCCGAAGCGCTCAACCCGATGCAGATGGCGGTGATTTCCGCGATCGAGGATGCGCGAGTGGAAACGCTCTCCATCCGCCGTTTCCCCGGCCTGAAACAGCTCTGGAGCAAGTTGCACACGGCCACCCCCGAGATGAGCAAAAGCATGGGCGATTACCTCAATCGCCTGGCACGCGCGCTGCTCGACGACGGTTATCAGGACAACGACCCATGGATTGTTGAAGGCCGCGCGCTGTTCGCGCTGGCCCAGGACAAGCTGGACAACAACCACACCTCCTGGGAAATCGGCGTCACCCTCGCGCACAGCTTCAGCCAAAGACGGATTCCGTTCAATCCGCGCACCGATCTGCTCACCGCCCCCTATCGCGACGACAACCGCTATTTCTGGGAATTCGAGGAATTCGATTTCAACAAGGCGGCCAACGCCGGCTACGACTCCGTCAAGCAGGTGCGCAAGTACGTCAATGTGATGGAAATGGCCAATGAAGTGGAGGTCGAAGGCGCGGGCGACGACGCCGAAGAAATATGGGTGCTGCCGACTGAACTGTTTCCCTATGAGGACATGGGCATCAGCTGGAACGACATGGAAGGCAAGGAGCCGCTATCCGACCCCTTCCATTATTCCGAATGGGACTACCAGATTCAGCTTGAGCGTCCGGCCTGGGCCACGGTGCAGGAGAAGCGCGCCAAGATGGGCGACCTGGCGGTCATCGACGCCATCACCGCCCAGTACAAGCGCGAGATCCATCGCATGAAATTCCTGCTCGACGCCATGCAGCCGCAGGGCGTGCAGCGCATCCGCAGGCTGGAGGACGGCGACGAGATCGACATCAACGCCGCCATCGCCAGCTTCACCGACATCCGCCTGGGCAACCAGCCGGACCCGCGCATCATGATGCGCTCGGTCAGGAAGACCCGAGACTTCTCCATCCTGGTCCTGCTCGACTTGTCCGAGTCGACCAACGACAAGGTCCAGGACCAGGAGTACACGGTGCGCGAACTCACCCAGCAGGCCTGCGTGCTGCTGGCCGACGCCATCAACAAGGTCGGCGATCCGTTCGCCATCCACGGCTTCTGCTCCGACGGCCGCCACGATGTCGAGTACTACCGCTACAAGGACTTCGACCAGCACTGGGACGAGACCCCGAAGGCGAAGCTGGCGGGCATGACCGGCCAGCTCTCCACCCGCATGGGCGCGGCCATCCGCCACGCCGGCCATCACCTGCAGCTGCAGCGCTCGGCGAAGAAGCTGCTCATCGTCATCACCGATGGCGAGCCGGCCGACGTCGATGTGCGCGATCCGCAATATCTGCGCTACGACACCAAGAAGGCGGTGGAAGAAGTGGCCAAGCTGGGCGTGACGACGTATTGCATGAGCCTGGACCCGAGGGCGGATAATTACGTCTCGCGCATCTTCGGCCAGAAGAACTACATGGTGGTCGATCATGTCCAGCGGCTACCCGAGAAGCTGCCGCTTCTCTATGCCGGACTCACCCGATAGGAACCTATCATGGAAAACGCCTACGTAGGCCTCGACAACGACAATCACGGCATCACCCAGCTCGGTCGCATCGTGCTGGACGGCAGGCTGTTCGGCTTCATCCCGGAAACGGAGGATTGCACGGGCTGGCAGCTCGGCCGCATGCAAAACCTCATGGAACAGGTGCAGGCTGAATGGGACAAGTACAGCAACCTGCCCAGCCGCCTGCCGCCGGACCTGCTCAAGCGCCATGGCGAGCTGTACGACCGCGCCATTCAAACCGCCCGCGCCAAGGGCTGGGACCCGGAGCTGGGCGAGGACGAGTAAGCGCCTCCGCGTGATGGTCGGCGGCGCCGGCCCGCCTTCCACCTGATCGGACCCGGGCGCATGGCTGTTCGGTTCGTGTCGGTGGAAACCCTCGAAGGAGGAATGGCATGGTGATGTTCTTGCTGGGACTCGCCGCGCTGGTATCCGGTGCGGAGTTGATGGTGCGCGGTGCCTCGAAGCTGGCGCTGTCGTTCGGCATCTCGCCGCTGGTGGTCGGCCTTACCGTGGTCGCCTTCGGCACCAGCGCGCCGGAACTGGCGGTGTCGGTGCAATCGGCCTGGTCCGGTCAGGCCGACATCGCGCTCGGCAACGTGGTCGGCAGCAACCTGTTCAACGTGCTGTTCATCCTCGGCCTGTCGGCGCTGATCGTGCCGCTGGTAGTGCATCAGCAGATCATTCGCCAGGAAGTACCGGTGATGATCGGCGCCTCCTTGCTGCTCTGGGCAGTGGCCGCCGACGGTGGCATCAGCCGTTGGGAGGGCTTGCTGCTGGCAAGCCTGATCGTCGGTTATACCTTCATCATCATTCTCCAGAGCCGGCGCGAAACCGCTGCCATCAAGGCTGAATACGACGAGGCGTTCGAGGACGGAGCGAACGGCTGGGATGCGCACTGGGGCGTACAGGTCCTGATGCTGCTCAGCGGCCTTGGCCTTCTGGTGCTGGGCGCGGACTGGCTGGTGGAAGCGGCCGTGGTCTTTGCCCGGTATCTTGGCGTCAGCGAACTGATCATCGGCCTGACCATCGTCTCGGTCGGCACCTCGCTGCCGGAAGTGGCCACTTCGATCATGGCTGCCCTGCGCGGCGAGCGGGACATCGCGGTGGGCAATGTGGTCGGGAGCAATATCTTCAACATCCTTTCGGTACTGGGTTTTTCCGCCAGCGTGGCGCCGAGCGATCTGCTCGTGGCGCCGGCCATGCTGGCCTTCGATCTGCCGATCATGGTGGCCGTGGCGGTGGCGTGTCTGCCGGTATTTTTCGTCGGTGCCCGCATATCGCGCGGCGAAGGCGCACTGTTTCTCACGCTTTATCTGGCCTACACGCTCTACCTGTTCCTGCATGCCACCGGACATGCCGCCTTGCATGGCTACAGCCTGGTGATGGGCGGCTTCGTGCTGCCACTGGTGGCGGTCACCTTGCTGGTGCTGGCCTGGCGGCATTGGCGCCTGAAGCAGGATCGCCCTGACGGGTGATCGGCCCGCATCGGCGTGGTGCGGCGGTGACTTGAAGGTGGCGAGGACGACAGAACGTCGGTGTGCTCAATCGCTGGCCGGAGGCGCCTTGCGTGGCATGGCCAGCACGTGGGCCGGGGTCGCCGGTCGCCGTCGCTTGTCCAGCAGCGCCAGCGCGGCATGGAAATCCGCCTGCAGGCGGCGCTGGGTCGTGGTGCCGTCCGGGGTATAGAACACCGCCTGGTAGGCCACCGGCTCATCCAGCGCGGCGCGGGCATGCGGTTGGAAGCGCTGCCAGGCCACTTCCACCCAGCGCTTGTGCTGGCTGTCGACGAAGATGATCTCTTCCTGGTCGATCACGGCCAGGTATTGCATCGAGCGTATCGGCACGAAGACGCATCCGCCGGCGCTCGCGGCGAGAAGGATGCGGGTGAGATTGTAGGTGGCGGCGGGCAGGGCCGAGGCCACGCGTTCCAGCGGCCGCTCGCGCTCGAATGATTCCGTATCGTGGTTCATGAACACACGCTCCCTATATATGGAGACGGGACCAGTATACCGAGCCTGACGCCTCCCACGGGACGATGCCTTGCGTCGAGCCGGCAAAGCGCCTATCTATCCGGAACACCCATGTGAGGTTCCACCCATGCCTGCCTTCGCCACGAGATGCTTGCTTCTGGCCTTGTCGTTCTGCCTGGCTTCTGCGGCCTGGGCGGCTTGTCCGCCGGTTCCGAAAGGTTTTGTGCTGCCGCCGGAACAGCGGCGCCAGGTCGACCTGATCCATGAACTGACACAGCCCTGGCAGGCGGGAGGCGAGATCGTGCTGATCTGCGCACCGGGCGGGAAACCACTGGCCGGGCGTCTGGCCGCACCCCCCATCCATGCAGAAGCGGAAAAAGCACGGCGGGCCGAGCATTTCGCCTTGGCGCGGCGGCTCAACTTCGCGCACAAGGGCGAGGTCAACAGCCGCACCCTGGCGCTGTTGCCGCAGCAGATCGAACTGCTTGAACGGTTCGCGATGGGCGATGCCGGCGCGGTCTGGCTGCGCGAAGTGGCGGACGATACCCTGCGCCTGTTCAACAAGGGCTATCTCGATTACGACAAGATGTTGTGGCGCCGCGCGTTGAAAAGCGGCCGCATGCCGGTGCTGTCAGCCTTGCTCAGCGGTCGCCTGAGCGAGGCGGGGCAGTTCGCCGAGGATGCCGAGGTGTTCAAGTTCGGCGCCTATGCCGGGCCGGGCGCGGTGGCACAGCCGGGCGGCATCGGTCTGGGCGATGCCGGCCTGCGCTGTCATTTCCCCAGCAGCGACGAACTGGTCGACCCACACGCCATTCTCTCCCACGAGTTCGGCCATACCCGCTATGGCGATCCGGACAGCGCCGGCACGCTGCTGGGCGAGGCGCGTACCGTCGAGCGCTATGAGAACCCGGTCCGGGTGCGCAACGGCTATGAACCGCGCGCCCTGTATTTCGAGCGCACCGGCCAGGGCAAGCTGGAACCGGGCAAGGGCAGCCTGCTGGATCGCCTGAAGATCCTGGAGCGGGAGAAGGGCATTTCCATCGCCGACCAGCGCACGGTGGATCGCTATCACTGCGACTGCCCGGGTCCCCTGCCGGTCATCCTCAACTGCGAGGTGCGCCAGCGCCCGGAAGCGGATGGCATCGTCGAGCCGGCGTTCGAGCATGACTGCAAGCTGACCTGGAAGCCGGAACAGTCGCCGACCGAACTCCTCGACGATGCGAAGAAACGCCTACCCGTGCTTAAGTAACGCGGGCTTGCCCGAGCCGGCCTTGCTCCGGGCTCTGATCCAGGCGGCGAACGCCCGTGCCGGCATCGGCTTGCCGATCAGGTAGCCCTGTCCCACGTCACAGCCCTTGGCCTTCAGCGTGGCCAACTGCTCCTCGGTTTCCACCCCCTCGGCCACACAGCGCAGCCCGAGGGTGCGCGCCATGGCGAGGATGGCGCTGGCGATGGCGTCATCCTCCGATTCGCGGCCGACACCATCGACGAAGCCGCGGTCGATCTTGAGTTCATGGATGGGGTAGTACTTGAGGTAGGCAAGCGAGGAATAGCCGGTACCGAAGTCATCGATGCTCAGGTGCACGCCCAACTGCTTGAGGCCGTCGAGGAGTTGGGAAATGTCGCTGCTTTTCCGCATCAGGGTGCTTTCCGTGACTTCGATGCCGAGTGCTTGCGGAGGGAGTTTGTACTTCTCCAGCAGGCGCGGAATATCTTCCAGCAGGTTGCCCTTGATGAAGTGGTTGGCCGAGAGATTGACCGACAGGCGCGGGATGTCGAGGCCGCTCTTGCGCCACGCGGCCAGTTGCCGGCAGGCGTTCTCCAGCACCCAGTCGCCCAGGGGCAGGATAAGCAGGGTTTCCTCGGCGATGGGGATGAACTCGCTGGGCGGGATGTGGCTGCCATCTTCGCGCCGCCAGCGCAGCAGGACTTCCGCGCCCTCGATCGCGCCGGTCGCCAGGTCGATCTGCGGCTGGTAGACCAGGGACAGTTCCTTTTTCTTCAGGGCCTGGCGCAGTCCGATCTGGAGTTCCAGGCGCTGTCGCGCGGTTTCCGCCATGGCCGGGCTGAAGAACTGGAAATCGCTCTTGCCGGTGGCCTTGACCTGGTACATGGCGGCATCGGCGTTCTTCAGCAACGCCTGCATGCCCTGGCCGTCTTCCGGGCAGATGCCGATGCCGATGCTGCTGGAAACGAACAATTCCTTGCCGCCGAGCGAGAAGGGCGTGGAGAAGGCCTTGACGATACGGTCGGCGACGGCGGCGGCCTGGAACTTGTCGGTATGCTCCATCAGCGCGGTGAATTCGTCGCCGCCCAGGCGTGCCACCGTGTCGCCCTCGCGCACGCAGGACAGCAGGCGCAGTGCCGCTTCGCGCAGGAGGGCGTCGCCGATGTCATGGCCGAGGGTGTCGTTGACCACCTTGAAGTTGTCCAGGTCGACGAACAGCACGGCGAGACGGTCATCGCTGCGATCACGCCGCGCCAGCGCGCTTTTCAGACGGTCCTGGAACAGGGCGCGGTTGGGCAGGCCGGTCAGCTCGTCGTGGGTGGCCAGGTAGTCCATCCGCTGCTTGCTTTCCTTGACCATCTGGATGTCGCTGAAGGTGCCGACGTAGTTGACCACCGCGCCTTCCGCATCACGCACGGCATTGATGGACAGCCATTCCAGGTACACCTCGCCGTCCTTGCGCCGGTTCCAGATCTCACCCTGCCACCAGCCCTGTTCCGCGAGCTGGCGCCACATTTCCGAGTAGAACTCATCGTTCTGGCGGTTGGAGCGCAGCAGGGCCGGGGTCTGGCCGCGCGCTTCCTCATAGCTGTAGCCGGTGATGTGGGTGAAGGTCTCGTTGATGGTGAGGATGCGACCCTGGGCATCGGTCACCAGCAGGCCCTCCGCCGCCCGTTCGAACATGCGCGCGGCCAGGCGCAGCTGCTCCTCGGCATGTTTGCGTTCGGTGATGTCCAGCGCCTGCATGCACACGGAGGTGATGACGCCGTCCTCGTTCAACAGGGGAAAACGCGTGATGAGCAGGTCGTGGCGTTGCCCGCCGAAGTCGATCTCCTCCTCGCTGGAGAGGGGCGCGCGTCGTCCCATCACCTCCAGGTCGGCCGCGCGCAGGCCCTCGGCCAGCAGGGCGGGGAACAGTTGATGGTCGGTCTTGCCGAGCGCGGCTTCGGCGGCGATGCCGGTGATCTGGCTGAACTGGGTGTTCACGAACTGATAACGGCCCGAAGTGTCCTTGACCGCGAACAGCACGCTGGCGTTGCGCATCACCGCCAGCATCTGCTGCTGGGTTTCCCGGGCCAGGCGCTCGGCGCGGAACAGATCGGTCTCGTCCATCATGGAGATGATGACGCCACGCACGTGCTCGCCGTCCTTGAGGTAAGGGGTGAGGTGCAAGGCAAAATGATGCTCGCCGTCGGCCAGGAGTGTGGACAGGCTGTGCCGCTCCCGCATGACGTCATGCAGCAGGTCGTCGAAACGGGTCAGCTGGCCGGGCATGGCGATGCTCAGCCAGGTCTGGCCGAGGCTGGCGTCGGTCAGGCTGAACAGGCGCGCGGCGGCGGGGTTGAAGCGGCTCAGGCGGGCATGGCTGTCGAGCACCAGCAGGGGATAGTCGATGCCGTGCTGGATGTTGTCGAGATCGCTATAGGCCTCTTCCAGCGCGCTCGACTTGACCTGCATCTCCTCGTTGACCGTGGACAGTTCCTCGTTGGTGGATTGCAGCTCCTCGTTGGAGGCTTCCAGCTCCTCGTTGGTGGATTGCAGTTCCTCGTTGGCCGACTGCAATTCCTCGTTGAGCGCCTGCATTTCCTCGTTGGAGGTTTCCAGTTCCTCGATCAGGGTCTGCAGGTGTTCGCGTGTCGCCAGCAGTTCGTCTTCCAGTTCCTTGCTGGCGGCGCTGGTCAGGTCCGCGTCGAGTTCGGTGGCAGTGTTGATGCGTTCCTGAATATGGAAGCTGATCAGGAGGTCATGTTCCCCTGGTAACTCGCTGACCGGGTGGACCGCCAACAGCACCGACTTGTCCTTGTCCATGCCGGGCAGATGCCGCGGCCGTCCCTGGATCGGCTTGCCATCCTTGGCGGCGCGGCGCATCAGGGCCTGCAACTCGGTGCGCAGTTCGCGCTTGATCAGGTTGCCCAGGTCGAGGCTGGGGCGGCCGTCCGGCACGGTCAGGAACTGGCCGGCATCGCCATGCACGTGACGGATGCCGAAATCGGGGCCGACCAGGATGCAGGGCGGCAGGAAGACCCGGGCCGCGACGCGGATCAGGTTGTCCTCCGTCGCCCGGCCACGGCTGTTGAGCATCTGCGCGGACGCGGTCGCCAGCTTGTCCGCCTGCCGCGCGATGTCGATGTGCAGTTGCGGCATGCGCGTGGCGGTGCCGTTGCGGCGGAACAGATGGGCCTCCTTGTCGAGTACCTGGAACAGGGTTTCCTGCTGTGAGGTGCTTTCCGACTTGCCCAGGAACAGATGGCCTTCGGGCAGCAGGCCATAGTGGAAGGTGGCGAGGATCTTGGCCTGCATCGGCGACTGGAAATAGATCAGCACGTTGCGGCAGGAAATCAGGTCCAGGCGCAGGAAGGGCGGGTCCTGCACCAGGTCCTGGCGGGCGAAGATCACCATCTCGCGGATCGGCTTGACCACTTCGTAGCGCTCGCCGCGCTGCAGGAAGTAGCGCTTGACCAGTTCCTGCGGCAGGTTGTCCAGACTGGCCGCCGGGAATTGACCGCGCCGCGCCCGGGCCATGGCTTCCATGTCGATGTCGGTGGCGAAGATCTGCACCTGCGGCGCATCCACCACGCCGGAGAGGGCTTCCGCCAGCAGGATGGCGATGGAATAGGCTTCCTCGCCGGTGGCGCAGCCCGGTACCCAGATGCGCACTTCCTCGCCGCTGCGTTTCGCCCGCGCGGTCCGGGCCAGCAGTCTGCCCAGGATCGCGAAGGCTTCGCGGTCGCGGAAGAAGGAGGTGACGGAGATCAGGATGTCCTTGCACAGCCGATCGAGCTCTTCCGGCGTCTCCTCGCAATGGCGCAGGTAGGCTTCCAGGTTGGCCATGTGGGTTGCCGCCATGCGCCGGGCGATCCGGCGCCAGAGGGTGGTTTCCTTGTAGCCGGAGAAATCCACCTTGGTGCGTTTGCGCACCTTGAGCAGCAGGCGGTGCAACTGACCCTGGGCGCTCTCGTCCACCGTCTGCACCGGCACCGCCCCGCGCGAGCGGACGATCAGGGCGATCTCCTCGCCGATCTTTTCCGGTGGCAGCACCCAGTCGACGCTGTCGGTGTCGATGGCGGCCTGCGGCATGCTGCTGTATTTGGCGGTGCTCGGTTCCTGCGCGAAAGTGAAGCCGCCCGCCGCCTTGATCGAATAGATGCCGGCGGCGCCGTCGCTGCCGGTGCCGGAGAGCACGACGCCGATGGCCTGTTCGTTGCTGGATTCGGCCAGGGAGTTGAAGAAGGCGTTGATGGAGGGCTTGGGATAGGCCTCCCTGGCCGGCTTCACCAGTTCGAAACGGCCGTCCACCAGGGTGACGTTGCGGTTGGCCGGCGTGAAGTAGACGGTATTGGGGGCGGGAACGGCGCCCTGCACGACCTCCATCAGACGCATCGCGGTATCGCGCTCGAGGAGCTGCGTCATCATGCTGCGATAGTTGGGTGACAGGTGTTGCACCACGACGTAGGAGAGCCCGAGATCGGCGGGCAGGCTGGGAAACACCGCCTTGAGCGCTTCCAGACCACCGGCGGAAGCCCCCAGGCCGACGATGAAGGGCGTCTTGCCCAGCGCTTCGTCACCGCTTTCCGCTAGGTCCCCGGCGGTGGGCTTGACGGTCGCTGACCTGCGTTTTCTGGGCGTCGGAGTGGCCACGGTTTTCCGGGGTGTGCCAGCCATACCAAGTCCTTGTGTTGGTGATCTTGTCGAGTTCTCCCCGCCTAGGGCCGGGCGGATTGGAACAGCGCGAATCCTGATTCCTTTCCCGAGGAACGGCCTGAGTGCCGTGTCAGGTATTCATCCTCATGAGCGGCATGGGAATTCGTCGCGGGGCAGTGTACTACCAAGACATACGATTTTTGTCAGGTAAGGGTCGCCGTGTCGACGAACGCGCCGCGTCGTTAAGGTGATGAATCCGCGGGGTTTCCCTGTGCCGCCTCATCTGGCTGGAAGGCCAGGGAGGCCGAGTTCAGGCAATAGCGCTGTCCGCTCGGTGGCGGGCCGTCGTCGAAGACGTGGCCGAGGTGACCGTCGCAGCGGGCGCAGCGGATTTCGGTGCGGATCATGCCGTGGCTGGCATCGCGAATTTCACGGATATGGTCCGGGTCGAAGGGCAGGGTGAAGCTGGGCCAGCCGCTGCCGGAGTTGAATTTGGCGGCGGCGCGGAACAGCGGCAGGCCGCACAGGCGGCAGTGGTAGGTACCGGGCTGCTTGTTGTCGAGCAGGCCGCCGCAGAACGGCGGTTCCGTGCCCTGATGCAGGAGGACGCGGCGTTCCTCGTCGGAGAGAGCGGCGACGAGTGTGGCCATTTCCTCCGCGCCGGGCGGGGTCAGGTCGTGGCCGGAAGCGGAGCGGCGGGCGTCTGGGTTCATGCGGTTCTCCTGTTCAGGGTTTGCGCGCCAGCATGAGAAACACCGGGTAGGCGCGCGTGCCGTGTTCCTGTTCCTTGACGATTTCGAACACGCTTTCGAAACGCACCTCGCTGAAACCCGCCGCCTCGGCCAGCTGCCGCAGCGCCTCGCGGTCGAAGCCATGGTGCACGTCGATGTCGATACCGTGGAAGGAACCGTCCTCCTGGTCGAGATCGGCGGCGCAGAGCCAGCCGCCGGGGTTGAGCAGGGCGTGGAAAGTGGCCAGGATATGGGCGGTGTCGGGAATGTGGTGCAGCACCATCGAGCTGTAGATCAGGTCGTAGCGTTCTTCCGGCAGCGGCGCGTCGGTCAGGTCGGCCTGGCGCGCGGTCATGTTGGCCACGCCGCTCGCCGCGATTTTTTCCCGCAGCACGTCCAGCATGCCGGCGGAACTGTCCTTCAGGGTGATGTGGCCGAGCGCGTCCTTCAGCGGAAAGCTCAGCATGCCGGTGCCGCAGCCGTAATCCAGGGCGCGCATCGTGGTGTTCAGGGGGACGGCCGCCTGGATGGCGGCGGCGATCTTGTCGGCGCGGGCCTGGAACACGGGGTTGCCGTCCCAGAGGCGGGCCTTGCTGTCGAAGTCGATCATGTGCGGATGGTGTGGTCTTGGTGAAGGCCGATTATCGGCCTGCAGCCGGATTGATGTAACGCGCGAGTCGCCGGAATGCGCTAGGCTGGGAACTGTTTTCGGGACGGCACCGGCTGGCCGGCGCATCGTCCCGAACCCTGGAGGGAACGATGACGCACGAACTGCAATCCATCCTGGCACGACATCCTTGCGATCCGACGCATCTGCTGCAATGCCTGCGCGAAGTGCAGGACGCGTATTCCTGGATCGCGCCGGAAAGCATCGATTATCTGGCCGAACAACTGGGCCTGCCGCGCGCGCGGGTGGAGGGGGTGGCGGGGTTCTACAGCTTTCTCCATACCGACGCGCCCTGCCGCTATCGCCTGCTGTTCTCCGACAACATCACCGACCGCATGCAGGGCAACCAGGAACTGATCGCCTATCTCTGCGAGAAGTTGTGGGTGGAGCGCGGCCATATCTCCGAGGATGGCCTGGTCAGCGTCGACACCACCTCCTGCACCGGCCTGTGCGATCAGGGCCCGGCCCTGCTGGTCAATGGCTGGGCGATCCCGCGGCTCAGCACGGAGCGGCTCGACCGCATCGCCGAACTGATCCTGGCACAGGCGCCGGTCGAGCAATGGCCACGTGAACTGTTCACGATCGAGGACCACATCCGCCGCGCCGACCTCCTGCTCGGCCACACCTTGCAACCCGGCGATGCCCTGCGCGCGGCGCTCTCGCGTGGCGGCGCCATCGAAGCCGCCGCCAACGCGCGCTCCTGGCGCGAGGGCATTCCCGGCGCGGAGCAGGGGCCACTCGCCGTCCTGGAGGAAATCAAGAAATCCAATCTGCGCGGGCGCGGCGGCGCCGGCTTCACCACCGGCATGAAATGGGAAGCCTGCCGCAACGCGCCGGGAGATCACGCAGCCCAGCAACGCTATGTCGTGTGCAACGCCGACGAGGGCGAGCCCGGCACCTTCAAGGATCGCGTCCTGCTGACCACCCAGGCCGACCTGGTGTTCGAGGGCATGACGGTGTGTGCCTACGCCATCGGCGCGAGTGGGGGAAAAACCCGGGGCTTCCTCTACCTGCGCGGCGAATACCGTCATCTGCTGGAACCCTTGAACGCGGTACTGGCACGGCGCCGCGCCGCCAGGCTGCTGGGGGAGGGCATACTCGGTGTGCCCGGTTTCGACTTCGACATCGACATTCATCTCGGCGCTGGCGCCTATGTCTGCGGCGAGGAATCGGCGCTGATCGAATCGCTGGAAGGCAAGCGCGGCATCCCGCGCAACCGGCCGCCATATCCGGTCACCCACGGCTACCTGCAGCGCCCGACCACGGTGAACAACGTCGAGACCTTCTGCGCCGCCGCCCTGGTGGCGGCGCATGGCGGCGACAGTTACCGGAACATCGGTACGCCCAAGTCGGCGGGCACCAAGGTGTTGTCGGTGTCCGGCGACTGCGCCCGCCCGGGCATCTACGAATATCCCTTTGGTGTGACGGTGCGGCAGGTGCTGGAAGACTGCGGCGCCGAGAATACGCTGGCGGTGCAGATCAGCGGCCCCTCCGGTGTCTGCATCGCCGCTGACGAATTCGATCGACGCATCGCCTTCGAGGATCTCGCCACCGCCGGCGCCTTCATGGTGTTCGACACTTCCCGCGACATGTTCGAGGTGGCGCGCAATTTCGCCCACTTCTTCGCCCACGAGAGCTGCGGCTTCTGCACGCCGTGTCGGGTTGGCACCGCCATGTTGCGCAGCACGATGGACAAGATCGCCGAAGGCCACGGCACCCTCTACGACCTGGCCGAAATCGAGAAGCTGGACCGCGTGCTCAACCAGTCGGCGCACTGCGGCCTGGGACACACCGCCTGCAATCCCACCCTGGATACGCTCAAGCGCTTCCGGCCCACCTATGAGCGGCGGCTGAAGTCGCAGGATTTCGAGCCGGCCTTCGACCTCGACGGCGCGCTGGCCGCCGCCCGCCGCATGACCGGCCGTGACGATGCCGGCGCCCACCTGTCCACGGAGACCGAGTCATGAGCGATACCTTCCTGCTCGACGGCGAGGCCGTCACCTTCACCCCCGGCCAGAGCGTCCTGCAGGCGGCCCTGAGCGCAGGTCGCTACATCCCGCACCTGTGCTACCACCCGGAATTCAAGCCACACGGCAGTTGCAAGGTATGCACGGTGAAGGCCAACGGTCGCACCGCGGCGTCCTGCACGCTGCCGGCGCAGGCCGGGCTCGATGTGGAAAGCGACAGCGAGGAAATGAACGCGCTGCGCCGCACCCTGGTGCAGATGCTGTTCGCGGAAGGCAACCACTTCTGTCCCTCCTGCGAGAAGAGCGGCAATTGCACGCTGCAGGCGCTGGGCTCCGACCTCGGGGTGATGACCGCGGGCTTTCGCCACTTCTACCCGGATCGTCCGGTGGACGCCTCGCATCCCGATTTCCTGCTCGATTTCAACCGCTGCATCCTCTGTGAGCTGTGCGTGCGCGCCTCCTGCGAGGTCGATGGCAAGTGCGTGTTCGCGCTCTCCGGGCGCGGTCTTGGCAAGCACCTGATCGTCAACGCCGCATCCGGCAAGCTGGTCGATACCGATGTCGCGCCGAGCGACAAGGCGGTGGCGGTCTGCCCGGTGGGGGTGATCATCAGAAAGCGGGTCGGCTTTGCCGTCCCCATCGGCCAGCGCCGCTACGACCAGCGCCCGATCAGCGCCCAGGCGCTCGACGACGCGCCGCGATCCGCCACCGCCAGCGGCGGTTGCTCCGCCTGCGAGGGCGCATCATGAGCCGGAAAATCCGCGTCGCCACCACTTCCCTGGCCGGCTGTTTCGGCTGCCACATGTCCTTGCTGGACATCGACGAACGTCTGTTCACCTTGCTCGAACACGTCGAATTCGACCGCTCGCCACTGACCGACATCAAGCATTGCGGTCCCTGTGACATCGGCCTGGTGGAAGGCGGCCTGTGCAACGCCGAGAACGTCCACGTCCTGCGCGAGTTCCGCAAGAACTGCAAGATCCTGGTTGCCGTCGGCGCCTGCGCCGTCACCGGCGGCCTGCCGGCGCAGCGCAACCACCTGAGCCTGGCCGACTGTCTGCAAGAGGTCTACGCCACGGAAATCAGCCTGGAACACGGCGGCATTCCCAACGACCCGGAACTCCCCCTGCCGCTGGACAAGGTGCACCCCCTGCACGAAGTGGTGAAGGTCGACTACTTCCTCCCCGGTTGCCCCCCGTCGGCCGATACCCTGTGGAAATTCCTCACCGACCTGTTGGCCGGGCGCACGCCCAGTTTTACGCCGGAATTGATTCGCTACGATTAGCCAACGGGTGCCGGCATAGGGGTTCGGGCAGGCCACCTCTGACCCGGGGGTGGCATTGGCTGTTTGGCCTGGCCCCCGGGTGTGTCAGAATCCACGGGCGATAGCGCATCAGCCCTTACTCCATCCCCTCAAGACAGTGTGCGACTTGCCATGACTCCTCAATCCGCTACGGACACTGCCGTCGATCTGTTTTCCGACGGCCAGTCCCTGGCCATCCTGGTGGTGGATGACGACGAAACGACCCGGGAACTGCTCCAGTCGCTCCTGCAATTGCACGGGCATCGGGTCGAACTGGCGTCAGATGGCGTGGAGGCCCTGGCCCGTTGCGCGCGGGAGCTGCCGGATCTCATCCTGATGGACATCACCATGCCGGTCATGGATGGCTTCGAGGCCTGTGTGTCGCTACGACAAAGCTATGGCGTGGCGTTGCCGATCATCATGGTGACGGCGATGAACGACGAGGCGTCGGTGAACCGTTCCTTCGCCGCGGGGGCCACGGATTACCTGTTCAAACCCTTGAACCACACCTTGCTGATGCAACGCATCCGCTTCGTCATGCAGGCGAGCAGTAACCTGATCCAGTTGCAGCGGGCGAAACAGGATCTGGAGCGACATCGCCAGCACCTGGAGGAGCGGGTGCTGGAACGCACCGCCCAGCTGGAGGCGGCCAGCAAGGCCAAAAGCATCTTCCTGGCCAACATGAGCCACGAGATTCGCACCCCGATGAACGCGATCATCGGCCTGACCCATCTGCTGCGCCAGACGCCGCTGACGGCGAAGCAGGCGGGCTGGCTGGACAAGGCGGCGGATGCGGCGCAACACCTGCTGGGCATCCTCAACGACATACTGGATTTCTCCAAGATCGAGGCCGGCAAGATGGCTTTGACGGTCGCCGAGTTCAACCTGAACGCGATCATTGACCAGGCCTTCGGGCTTGTTGCCGAAGAGGCGGAAGCCAAGGGTTTGCACCTGGTCAGGGACGTCGATCCCGATCTGCCGCCCCGCTTTCTCGGCGATGCTCAGCGCCTGGGACAGGTTCTGGCAAATTTTGTCGGGAATGCGGTCAAGTTCACGGAGATGGGCCGCATCACCCTCTCCGTCCGCCCGGAGGCAGACGTGGCGGACGCGCCGCGACTGCGTTTCGAGGTGTCGGATACCGGCATCGGCCTGGATGTGACCCAATGCTCGCGCCTGTTCGAGGCCTTCGAACAGGCCGATTCATCCACCACCCGGAAATATGGCGGCACCGGCCTGGGGCTGGCCATCAGCAAACATCTGGTGGAACTGATGGGAGGCGAGATCGGTGTCGAAAGCCGCCTCGGCGAGGGCAGCCGTTTCTGGTTCGCCGTGCCCCTGGCTCGTAGTCTGTCGCAGTGTCGCGATGAGGCCCCGCCGGCATCCGCCCAGCCGTCGGCGCCGCTGGCGCTCGCTGGCAAGCATGTCCTGCTGGCGGAGGACAACCTCATCAATCAGGAGGTGGCCATGATGCTGCTGGAGGACGCCGGTTTGCGGGTGGACACGGTGGACAATGGCGCGGAGGCCTTGAACAGGGCGCGCGAGCACGACTACGACCTGATCCTCATGGATGTGCAGATGCCGGTCATGGACGGACTCGTTGCCACACGCGCCATCCGTACCCTGCCCAGGCACAAGGCTACGCCGATCCTGGCGATGACCGCCAATGTCCTTGCCTCCGATATCCAGGCCTGTCTCGCCGCCGGCATGAATGCCCACGTGGCGAAGCCGATCGACCCCGGGTCGCTCTATGACACGCTGGTGGCGTGGCTGCCACGCGCGAATCAGGGCTGAATCGTTGCCGTGTCGTGACTGGCTTCTGGTAGGGTCTTCCGTGCCAGGTGGCTCCCTGCCAGGGGCAAGGTGATCGTGAAGCGGGCGCCCTCGGGCAAGGTGCTGGCTTCCAGATGGCCGTTCATGTTGTTCTCGATGATCATCTTCGACATGTACAAGCCGATGCCGGTCCCCTTGCCTTCTTCCTTGGTGGTGAAGTAGGGCTCGTAGATCCTGGTCAGGATGGCCGGATCGATACCGATGCCGTTGTCTTCCACGTCGATGCGCGCGATATCCCCCGCTTTCACGGCATGAATCCGGATGGCTGGATGTGGCTGCCTGGCGGCCAGAACCGCGTCGCGGGCATTGCTCAACAGATTCAATACCACCTGGGAAAACTCCCCCGGCACGCCATCCAGCTGCATGTCTTCCTCACAGTCGACGGTGAGTTGGATATTGTGGTTCTTCAGCATGCCATCCAGGATATCGGTGGCAGCCTGGATGGACTGGTTGAGGTTGAAGACTTCCGCATGCTTGCTTGGCTTGAAGAAATTGCGAAATTCATCGATGGTCTGCGACATGCGCAGAATCAATTGTTCGGCCTTGCCCTGCAGGCGATGCATGGATTCGTCGCTGAGCTGGTCCAGGCTGTATTGCATCTGAATGTTCTGCAGGACCAGGCTCAGCGCGTTCAGGGGTTGCCGCCACTGATGGGCGATGGCGCCGATCATCTCGCCCATGGCCGCCATGCGCGACTGGTGGATCAGCAACTGTTCCTGCTGCTGGCGCTTGGCGATTTCGTCCCGCACCCGCTGGTCCAGGGTCTGGTTCAGGATGTCCAGGTCGCGGGTGCGCTCCGCCACCTTGCTCTCCAGTTCCTGGTTGACGTTCTCCAGTCGGTGCCGGTTTTCCGCCAGGGCGTCCACCATCTGGTTGAAGCTGATCGAGAGCTGGCCGATCTCGTCATTGCGATCAATGCCTACATGGGCATTCAAGTCACCCTGGGCCACGCGTGAGGCCGCCGCGCTGATGGTGGCGATGGGGCGGGTCAGCCAGAGCGCGAAGAAATAGCCGATGGGCAGGATGGCGAGCAGGGTCAGGAGCGAGATGGACAGGAGTTGCTGGTACATCTCGCCGATGTTGGCCTCGTATTCGCTGGTGTCGAAATCGATGCGCATGGCGCCCCAACTGACGCCGCTGAAGCGGATCGGGGTGGTGAAATGGTACTGGGACTTGCCGTGGCCGTCCTCGATCAGTCCATAGTTCTCGCGCTCGAAAGCCGCAGGCTGCAAGGGCATCTGCTCTGCCTCCAGCAGCTTCCAGCCTTCCGGGCTGACGCGGATCGGATTGCCCCGCTTGGGCACGATCAATACGGAATGGATGCCCTTGTTGTTCTGCAACACCTGGAGATTGTGTTCGACCACGAAGCCGAAATCGTCGGTCAGCATCGCGTCCGAACAGGCCTGGATGATCGAGCGGGACACCGTGGCCGCCTGGGAATACAACACCTTCAGCAGGGAGTCGCGCTGCAAGGGGATGATCAGCATCGCGTAGAGCACCATCATCGCCAGCAGCAGGGTACCGAATATGCCGAAAACACGCAGGAAGATGCGGTTCGCGGATGGCATGGGCAGGGACTTCCAGTGCCAGCTCATGGTTTCCTCCTCGGGGGCGTCAGGTTCAACTCCTGGTATTCGCGGTGCAGTCGCCAGTAGGGCTGCACGTCAGCCCGGTCCACCAGTTCCATGTAATCGGTCTTGAACAACTCCAGGATCTGTTTGCCGCGCGTCGTGCTGGTGGCCTGTAGCGCGGCGCGCAGCACCAGGTCGCGATAGGTCTGGTCGGTCTTCATGGTCATCATGCCGAACGACAGTGAAGTGGTTTTCCAGTGCAACAACATCCGTACGCGCCGGGCCACTTGCGGGTTCAGTTCGATGGCAGCGCGCAGGGTGCTCAGGCGTACCAGGGCGGCGTCGGCCTGGCCGAAGAAGACCTTGTGGATGGCGTGTACGTCACGCTTCTCCTCGGTCAGCGTGAAAAACTGCGCGCAGGGGGATCCGGTCTGGCGCTGGCACTGGATTTCCAGATAGATATCGCTGAGCCGGTCATTCGCCAGGCGCGACAGGCGCTTGCCACGCAGTTCGCTGAATTGGTGCACCCCGGATGACTCGGCCACGATCAGGACCAGGCCTTCCTCGCCACCCTGGCGGCGCCCCGCGAAGCCCTGGCCGATTTCCTCGGGCTTGAAGGTCTCGGCCATCTCCATGCCTGGCGCGATGACCATGTCCACCCGTCCCGCCATGGCGTCGCGGTAGAGGGCGTCCATGTCGTCATACATGATCGCCTTGGCTTGCAGTTGATAGGGATTGCCTATCTGCTCTGCCCAGAGTTGCAGGCTGACGCGGACGTCGGTGAGATTGGCGTCGCGTATGCCCGGGAGATAGAAGCCCATGTTGAGGGGGGCCGAGCGCGCCATGACGGGCAGCGGCAGGAGGCACAGGGCGGACAGAACGAATGCGGACAGGGCCGCGGACAGGCGCGTCATTTACGCGCTTCCTTGCGGGGAGGGCGCGTCTGGAGCGCCTTGAGCGACTGGTATTCCTGTTCCAGCCGCAGGAACGGCATGAGCTCCGCGGGCGTCGTGATTTCCAGGCGTTCCATCTTGAAGATATCCAGCAGCTGGCGGCCGCGCGGGTAGGTATGCAGGGTGGGCACGATCTTGAGGGTGCGCTGGCGGAAGGCCTTGTCCGTATCGGGGCTGAAGAATGCGTAATAGCCGCTGTGCAGGGGGTACTGGACGACCAGTTTGAGTGCCCGGGCCAGTTGTGGATTCATCTCGACCGATACGTCATAGCCAAAACCGTGGACCAGCGCGAGGTCGGCCTTGCCGAAAAACACTCGCATCAAGGCCTGGTTGTTGCTGCTTGCCCGCTGGATATCGGCGAATACCTCCTTGCAGGGACGTTCGTGATGCCGCAGGCAGAGCGTTTCCAGATAGAGATCGCCGATGTCACCGCCGTCCAGCAGCACGATGCGCTTGCCCGCCAGGTCGGCAAGGTCGCGTATCGTCACGTTCTGGCCGGCGTACAGTTTCAAGTCCCAGCCACCCTTCATGACAGTGGCGAAGCCCTCGGCCAGTTCATCCTGCTTGAAATGGCGCACCAGGGTCATGGCTTCGGTATTCACCCCATTGATCTTGCCCGACAGGAAATCCCGGCGTAATTCGTCAATATCCTCGTAATAGGAAATCGTGACCGGTACCTGGAACCGGGCCGCCAATTCCTTGACCCAGAGATCGAAGGTGCTGCGCACTTCGGCACGGCTCCATTCGCGATTGGTCGGCGACAGCGTGCCCAGGCGCACGCTGTCCTCGGCATGGGCAGGCATGGACAGCGCGCGCGGCCCGGATAGCGCCAGGAGAATGCAGGCGAGGACGGGCCATCGGCTCATCGCGCCCTTCCTCCTTTCTTGAGCTCGGCCAGCAACGCCTCATATTCCTGGTTCAGCAGGATCAGGGGTTGCAGGTCGCTTGCCTGTGCCCGTTCCAGCCGTTCCAGCTTGAACACCTCCAGCACCTGTCGGCCACGCGGCTCCAGGTGCATGGTGGGGATCTGCCTGAGGGCGCGGTCCCGGAAGGGCTTGTCCACGGCGCTGTTGAAAAAGCCGTAGTAACTGGATTTCACCGGGAAGTTGTGCACCACCCGGATCGCCTCGCCAATCTGGGGATTCATTTCTTTGGCCAGTTCCAGACCGTTCTTCCTGGCCAGGATCAGGTCGGTCTTGCCGAAGAACAAGCGCATGACCAGCTTGTTGCTGTTGTCCACCTGCTCCATCGATGCGAACACCTCCTTGCAGGTCCGCCGGTAGTGGCGCATGCAGAGGGTTTCCAGAAAGATCTCGGACAACTCGTCGTCTTTGAGCAGGGCGATGCGTTTGCCGGCCATCTGCTCAAGGCCGAGCGCATCGCCCCCGGTTCGGGTCGCCAGCATCAGGCTGTGATCTACCTGCAAGGCGCCGACGAAGCCATCGGCGAGTTCGTCCAGCCGGAAATAGCGCACGAAATCCATGGAACTGGTAATGACGAAATTCACCTGTCCGCGATCGAAATCACGGCGCAGCGCGCCCATGTCATCGTAAAAGCGAACACGGGTATCAATATTGAATTTCGCGCTCAGTTCGCGGGCCCAGAACTCCAGGGCGGTCTGCACTTCCGCGCGGCTCAGATCGCGGGTGATCTTGACGTAGAAGCCCATGCGGACGACTTCCTCGGCTGGCTTCGCCTGGGCCGGGTGAAGCCAGGCCAGGCCGCAGAGCAGCACCAGCAGGGCAACAACACCGCGCGCGAACTGTTGGGCGGGAGGCCAGGGCCAGGGATTCATCGTGTCCCCCGGTTCAAGGCGTAGCGGGCGCTCAGGGTTTCGTGCTCGCGCAGCAGTTGCTGGATCGGTTCGAGCACGGCCTTGGGATAGCGGGTGATTTTTTCACTCTGCATCACCTCCATGAGCTGGCGGCCGCGCGGGTGCTCGTGCATGGCCGGCAGCTTGCCGATGACATAGTCTCGAAACGCCGGGCTGACCCGGCTGGCGAACAGGCCCAGCGCGCCGGGGTAGAGCGCAATGCGTTCCAGAATCAGGGTGCGGGCGCGAATTTGTGGATTGAGATCCAGGGCCAGGGCGTAGGGGTAGCCGCGCACCAGGGCGGCGTCGGCCTTGCCGAAGAAGACCTGCAGCACCAGCTGCTGGCTGCGCGGCTCCTTGCCGACGGTTATCCGGGCCTGGTCGCAGGGCTTGTGGAATACGCGCAGGCACCCCGTGTCCAGCCAGAGATCGGAGACATCGTTCTCGGACAGCAGCACCACCCGTTTGCCGGCCAGATCCTTGAAACTCTGGATGCCACTATCCTTGCGGGTTAGCAGCAGCAAGGTGTCCTCGCCCGGCGAGCGGCCACCGAAACCATCGGCAAGCTCATCCGGCTTGAAATAGCGCAACAGGTCGAGACCGTCGGCGATGATGAAATTGATCCGGCCCGCGTCAAGGTCCTGGCGGATGGGCGTCATGCTGTCATAGAAGCGGATCTCGGCGGGAACCTCGAGAAAACGCACCAGTTCCTCGGTCCAGACCCGGAGTGAGACTTCCACATCGGTTCGGCTGGCATCGCGCAGGGCGCCCAGATGCACGGCGACCCGCAGGGTTTCGCCGCTGGGTGGGGCCGGGTTTGCGCTGCATGCTGCCAGCAGCAGTGCCAGGCCCAGGACAAATCGCGGGAACCGTGTCATTTTCCCCCGGCCGCGCTTTTCCCCTGGCCGCGGGCCAGCAGGGCGCGATGGGTCTCCAGCAATTCACGGAACGGCGCCAGATCGCGCACCGAGGTGCGCACGATGCTGTCGGCTAGGTAGAGCTGCAACACCTGGCGTCCACGCACCGTGTCGTTGAGCTTGAGGGCAGCCTGAATATAGGTTTCCCGATCCTCGGGGCGCACCCGCGCGGAGAGCAGACCGATATGGGGAGCGCGGATCCTGAACGTGTAGTCATCCAGGGTGTGCAGTCGCTGGCTCAACTGGGGATTCAGGGCCAGGGAGGAGACCAGGTTGTTCTGATAGATGAGGGCGGCATCGGCTTGATCGAAGAACAGGCGGTGTGCCAGCTTGTTGCCGCGCTTCTCCCGGATGACCGCACCCAGCCGTTTCCAGTCGCCCTTGCCCCAGGCTTTCAGCATCAGGGTCTCCAGATAGATGTCGGAGAGTTCGTCGCCTTCCAGCAGGGCCACGCGCTTACCGGCCAGGTCGGCGGGGCCGTGGATGCCGGCATCGCGCCGGACGACCAGCAGCAGGTGGCCGGGGGTCTCCGGGTAGCCGGAAAAACCGTCAGCGAGTTCGTCCGGGGAAAAATGCTGGATCATGCCCATGGCGGTGGTCACGAAGAATTGCACCTGGCCGTTGTCCACGTCGCGTTTCAACTCGGCCAGGCTGTCATAGATGCGCACCGGCCTGTAGGTCAGACCGACTGAACGGGCCAGTTCCTCCGTCCAGAAGCGCAGGGAGATTTCCACATCCTTGCGCGGCAGATCACGGATCACTGCAGAGTGGAAGCCGATGGTGATGGGCGGCGGCTCGGCCCGCGCCGGCAAGGCCTGGAACCCGGCCGCGAAAGCGGCCAGCCAGAGGGTGGCCATGCCGGAAAACAGGCGAAACAAGCTCATGGGTTGGCCGGTTGCAGTGCCTTGCCGACACGATAGTCCAGGTCGGCCAGCGCGGCGCGCAGGTCATGTTCGGACCGGTACAGGCTGACGCTGGCCAGGCTCTCGACGATCTGGGCCTCGATCACATCCTTGGTTTCCACCATTTCTTCCTGATAGGCCCGCACATTCAATTTGCGGTTTTCCTCGGCGAAGTCCCGCGCCTGGGTGTTGCTGGCCACCTGGGCAAGGGAACGCCGGATACGCAGGAAATCATCCTTGATGCCCAGCGCCAGGCCGTTGTCCAGCAACACCCGTTGCGCCTCCAGTTTCATCTTGCCGGCGCGGGCGCCGTCCACCGCCGCGTGGGTCAGGCCACCGTCGATCAGATCCCATTTCAGGCCCACGCCCAGGGTCCAGCCGGCACGGTTGTCATCGTTGATCAGGCCGCCCTTGTAATCATTCCATGCCCGATAGACGCTGGCCTCCAGGCCGATCACCGGCAGGTGGCCACCGCGTGCTTCCTCGATCTTGTATTGCGCCGCCCGCAGGGCCAGTTCCAGGCGCTGTTTGTCCGGGTTTGAATTCATGGCGTCGTTGATCAGGGTGTCCAGGGTGCCATTGAACTCGGGCAAGGCGGGCTCGGGTGCCAGGGTCAGCGCGGTATTCACCGGCAGTCCCATGGAGTTGGCCAGCGCTTCCTTGACCAGGGACTGGGCGTATCGGGCTTCTTCCAGCATGGTGCGGGTCATTGCCGTGGTGGTCTTGCTGCGCAGGTAGTCGGTCTTCCTCACCTTCAGGGAGGCATTCTGGTACAGCCGTTCGGTGAGTTCCTCCAGCACCTGGAAACGCTCCAGGGTGTCGCTGGCCAGTTGCTCGATCCGCCGCGCCAGCAAGGCGCCGTTGTAGTAACGGTTGATGTCGCGGACGATGTCCAGATCGGTCTTGCGTTGTTCTTCCCGCGCGATGTCCACACCCGCTTTCGCCATGCCGGTGATGGCGTCCTTGCGGCCGCCGGTATAGAGGGGATAGCTCAGGTTGAGGCTGGCCTGGGTAAGGTCGCGGTCGAACAGTTTGGTGGCCATGTTGATGGAGATCGGGGTCACCGGAAGGGTCACCGACCCGGGAGGCAACAGAGGGTTGACCAGACTGGTCACGTCTATGGGGGGCGGCTGTATCGTGCCCTCAAACGTGTAGGTGCGGTCCTGGTCAGCCCGTTGGAAGCCCGCCTCCAGGCCCAGGCGTGGCCGGAAGGCGGCCATGGCCTGGCGGTATTGGGCCTCGGCCACTTCCAGCGTGGCCTGGGAGACGTGCCGGGATCGGTGGTTTTCCAGGGCGACGCGGATGGCCTGGTCCAGCGTCAGGTTGTCATGGTTCGTGCTGATCGCTTCGGCGCGACAAGGGGTTCCACTCAGCAGGAACAGGCTCGCGCTCAGCACCCAGGCAAAGGACTTTATCTTCATATGCGTCTCGGTTGGTGGAGATTGATGGCTTGAGGAAACGGGGAGCTTATTGGTCACGGTAGCTTTCCCGGATGGCGCGGATGTCATCCCAGTGTGTGAACACCAGGTCAACCAGCATGGGATCAAACCGCTTCCCGCGCTGCGAAAGAAGATAGGTGCGAATCGCTTCGTCATCCCAGGGGGGCTTGTAGCTGCGGGCATGCGCCAGCGCGTCAAGCACGTCGGCAATGGCAACGATACGGCCCTCGATGCTGATGTCCCCGCCCTTGAGACCCCGCGGGTAGCCTTCGCCGTCAAAGCGTTCGTGGTGCTCGTGGGCAATCAGGGCCGCCATGCGCACCAGGGGACGCTCGCTGTGCCCAAGAAGCTGGTAGCCCATGGCGGCATGCGTTTTCATGATCTCGAATTCGGCGGCATCGAGCTTGCCCGGCTTGTGCAGGATGGCGTCCGGAATGCCCACCTTGCCGACGTCATGCAGAGGGGCCGCGAGTCGCAGCATGTCTGCCTGCTCCCGGTCCAGCCCGCATCGGATGGCCAGCAGCCTGGAGATCTCGCCCACGCGCTTGACGTGCAGGCCGGTCTCCAGGCTGCGGTTTTCCACGACCTCGCCGACCAGCATCAGCAGTTCGCGCTGGGTATCCACCACTTCCCGGGTCAGTTCCAGGGCCTCGGTCACGTCCTGGCAGACCAGGATGATGGATTCCACAGGTCCATCCGCCTGCGCCACCGGTACGAAGACAATGTTGCAGAACAGCGCCTTGCCGGTCTTGTGGCGCATGCTCATCATCCTGCCGCCGGGTGAGTTGTGCGTCTGTGTCGTGGTTTCCAGGAATTGCGTGTCACATTGCGGGATGATGTTGTGCAGTGCCTGCTGACTCAGCTCCAGCGTGCCGTAGCCCAGCAAGTCGGCGAATGGGCGATTGGCGCTGAGAATGATGCCCTGGATAGTGGTGATGCAGATGCAGGTGCCCGTCTCCAGGGCGTGTTTGTAGGCCGCCAGGTGGACGCGTTGTTCATGCAGGGAATGCTGGCTTTGCCCTAGCGCTTCCATGAGCACGCTGTTGGTGGTGTGGAGGTCGGTGACGTCCACGTCCAGGCTGAAGATCTCCATTACCGCGCCCAGCGCGTCGAGGATGGGCACCAGGCTGCGCTCCATCACCAGCAGCTTGCCGTCCCGCGTCCGGGTCTTGACGATGCCCGACCACTTGTTGCCCGCGAGCACGGACTTCCAGATGGTCTCCTCGCGGCTGGCGGGTTCGTCCGGATGGCGCAACACCGCCATGTCCCTGCCGATCAATTCATCCCTGGCGTGGCCCGTGAGTTGCATCAGCCTGTCGTTCACGTAAGTGATGCGGCCGCGCGGGTCCAGGGTGGTGACGCTGGCACTCTCGTCCGCCAGCAGGCGGTACTGTTCCAGCAGGCGGCGGTGATTTTCCCCCTCACGCAAGGCCAGGATGACCCGGGCGATCGCCGCCAGGCGCTCCAGCAGTTGCGCCACGTTGACCGGCTTGGTGATGTACTGGCTGATGCCCAGCTCGATGGCGCGGAACAGATATTCCATATCGTTGTACGCGCTGAGCACGACGATGGCCTGTTGCGGGGAGAGGCGGCGGATCTCGGCACACATGGCCAGGCCGTTCATGACCGGCATCTGGATGTCGGTGACGACGATGTCATGCCGGCCCCGCGCATAGCGATCCTTGCCATCCTCGCCGTTGACGGCGACTTCCAGTTCGCCCACCCAGGGCGCGATCATCATGGCCAGTTCTTCTCGCGTGGCCGTGTCGTCTTCCACGTAGAGCACACGCATGCCTTTCAGAACCGAAAGCGCGTTCAGTGTCATGACGTGTGTGCTCCAGGCGGACTGGTACGAGCGCCATGAGTCGGGAGGCATGTCGCCGTGGATCGTGTTTTCTCGTTCATGACCTTGTATCTGAAGTTGTGGCTCAGCCAGGCTCCTAAGTCATATCGGCTAGCCGGCTCGGTTACTTTAGTGCTATGCAACATTTTTTCTCTGTGATGTCAGGCACTGCCGCCCCGGCGATATTGGCCCGGAGATGGGCAGCCCCACTGCCGCTGACGGTCCGCGACACGGCGGTCATGAGCAGATCACCTGGCTTCCGCTTCGGTTTCACGCCGGAACAGCGTCCTTGCGGAGGTGTCTGTTATATAAGCAAACTCGAATTATCTTATATATGAATCAATGGCTTATCTGAACTGATTGCTTGCTTTTGGCCATTCTCTGACTACCTTCAGCAGTGCATGGCCAATTCCGAGTAATTCACTTGGTTATGGCCGTGCCCTATGGAGAAGGGGTCATGCGGCTGTGGCGACATGGGTTGTTGATGGCGTGCCTGGCTGGCTGGATTCAGCCGGCGGCGGCCGACTGGGCGCTGAACCTGCCAACGCCGAAGTCCGACATCGCCGCGCGCATCCACGACATCCACACCCTGATCCTGCTGGTCTGCCTGGGCATCTTCGTGGTGGTGTTCGGCGCGATGTTCTATGCCTTGTTCAAGCACCGGAAGAGCGTCGGCCACGAGGCCCATCATTTCCACGAGCACACCACCGTCGAAGTGATCTGGACCGTGATTCCCCTGCTGATCCTGGTCGGCATGGCCTGGCCGGCGACCCGCGCGGTGCTGGATCAGAAGGACACCGCCCATCCCGATCTCACCATCAAGGTCACCGGTCATCAGTGGAAGTGGGAATACGACTACCTCCAGGATGGCGTGAAGTACTTCAGTGCATCCTCGACCCCCGCCGACCAGATCGCCAACAAGCAGGCAAAGGGCGCGCACTATCTGCTGGAAGTGGATGAACCGCTGGTGGTGCCGGTCGGCAAGAAGGTGCGCCTCCTGCTGACTTCGCATGACGTCATTCATGCCTGGTGGGTGTCCCAGCTGGGCGTGAAACAGGATGCCGTTCCCGGTTTCATCCGCGATACCTGGTTCCGCGCCAACGAGATCGGCACTTATCGCGGCCAGTGTGCCGAACTGTGCGGGCGCGGCCACGCCTTCATGCCCATCGTCGTCGAGGTGAAGAGCGAGGCTGATTACCAGACCTGGCTGGCCGCCAGGCAGGCCGGCAAGCAGGCCAAGGCCGTCGCGGCGGTGGCGGCGGCGACAAAAACGTTCAGCGCGGAGGAACTCAAGGCGAGTGGCGAGAAGGTCTATGCCAGTCATTGCGCCGCCTGCCACCAGGCCGATGGCAAGGGCTTGCCCGGCGTGTTCCCGGCCCTGGCCGGCTCAAAGGTGGCCAATGGCCCCGCCGCCGCGCATATCGACCGCGTGCTGCATGGCAAGGACGGCACCGCGATGAGCGCCTTCCAGGACCAACTGGACGACGCCGAACTGGCCGCCGTGATCACCTGGGAACGCACCGCCTGGGGCAATACCGGGTCGCCGGTACAGCCGGCGGATGTGAAAGCGCAGCGCAAGTAACCGGACAACAACATGGAAGCCACTCTTGCCCATCGCCCGCAACACGATTCGCACGCCGCCCCCGCCGGGCTGTGGCGCTGGCTGACCACCACCAACCACAAGGACATCGGCACGCTGTATTTCTGGTTTGCCGCGACCATGTTCCTGATCGGCGGCCTGATGGCGATGCTGATCCGTGCCGAACTGTTCCAGCCCGGCCTGCAACTGGTGCAGCCGGAAGTGTTCAACCAGCTCACCACCATGCACGGGCTGATCATGATCTTCGGCGTGATCATGCCGGCCTTCACCGCTTTCGCGAACTGGCAGGTGCCGCTGATGATCGGGGCGCCGGACATGGCCTTCCCGCGCATGAACAACTGGAGTTTCTGGCTGCTGCCGGTGGCCGGGGTGTTCCTGGTCGGCTCCCTATTCCTTCCCGGCGGCGCGGTGGCGGGCGGCTGGACCATGTACCCGCCGTTGTTCATGCAGGGCGGTATCAGCTATGACCTGACCATCTTCGCCATCCACATCATGGGCGCGAGTTCGATCATGGGTTCGATCAACATCGCCACCACCATCCTCAACATGCGGGCGCCGGGGATGACGCTGATGAAGATGCCGCTGTTCGTGTGGACCTGGCTGATCACCGCCTTTC
>CAYMUY010000040.1:0-39685 GCA_964393825.1 uncultured Thiobacillus sp.
AGGAATCAGGTTCGCGAGGGAGGCTCATGCGTTATGAGTTGTGTGTAATGGGATGAATTTAACCTAGACGTTACCGTGAAAGCCAATAACTAAATGACAACAGACACCCTACCTGCACTGAGGCGAGTCACTCAATGACCCAAATCCCCGAATCAATTGGCGCTGGCGAGCTTCACGACGAAGCCATGCATTTTCAGCGCCTTGATCCAGCGGGGAGCATTCTTCTTCACATTCGCCGCGGCGTAATCAAACCCCGAGTCGTGATACGCCTCGCGGCGGGTGAACATGAACCAGATCGTGCGAATCAATTTGTGGGCGATGGCCACGATGGCCTTGTTGTGACCCCGCCGCACCACCAGGCCCCGGTAGTTGTCGCGGAATACCGAGGCCGTTCGGATGGCGCCGTTCGCCGCCTCGCACAGCAGGTAACGCAGCATCGTGTTGCGCTTGCGGGTCTTGACGCTCTTCTTCTTGCCCGCGCTCTCGTTATTGCCGGGACACAGCGCCGCCCAGGAGGCGAAGCGATCGGCGTTGCCGAAGCGGGTGAGGTCGTCACCCATCTCGATCAGGATCATCGCCGCCGTCATTTCATCGAACCCCCGGCAGAGTTTGCAGGCGAACCCGGGGGGCCTCTTGACCGTGCGTCCTGCGCACCAGTTGCGCGAAACATTCGGGGGTGCGGACTGCTCGGGCCGGGTCCGGTTGGACGACGGGGTAGGACCGCCAAACGTAGCTCGATCTCATGTCCACCGGCTCCCGCTTTTTTCTTATCAGATTGCCCAGCGACGCTTTCATCTTCGGGGGTGCGCCGGGGGAGCATGATCGGTTAGCGACTGCAACATGAGGTTTGATATCTTCCGTACTTTATGGACCCTTACCAACAACCATGTGCTGTTGCGGTCTTATTTAGCTAATCGGCCATTCCAACAAGGATTCGCCTCTGGCGTTGCCTATGGATTGATCTCTATCGCGACCCTTTCATCAGTTGCACTTTTTTTCGAGATGCTTGCGCTGATTTACGGGGGGGATAGCAACACCTTGTGGCAGATTATTGGGCTGATATTTTCATTACCTTGGCCGGGGTTGTTTGCAGCACAAAATCAAGTGATCCCGTGGATATTTGGGGGTATTGTTATTAACCTTCTTCTGCTCGGGTTTGCCTGGGGTATTTACAAACTCATTCAAGCTCGTCGCAATGTGTAAATCGGAAAGCGCTCACATTCGCCGCGGCGTAATCAAACTCCGAGTCGTGATACGCCTGGCGGCGGGTGAACATGAACCAGATCGTGCGAATCAATTTGTGGGCGATGCCACGATGTCCTTGTTGTGACCCCGCCGCACCACCAGGCCCCGGTAGTTGTCGCGGAATACCGAGGCCGTTCGGATGGCGCCGTTCGCCGCCTCGCACAGCAGGTAACGCAGCATCGTGTTGCGCTTGCGGGTCTTGACGCTCTTCTTCTTGCCCGCGCTCTCGTTATTGCCGGGACACAGCGCCGCCCAGGAGGCGAAGCGATCGGCGTTGCCGAAGCGGGTGAGGTCGTCACCCATCTCGATCAGGATCATCGCCGCCGTCATTTCATCGAACCCCGGCAGAGTTTGCAGGCGAACCCAGGGGGCCTCTTGACCGTGTGTCCTGCGCACCTTGTGCGCGAAACAATTGGGGGTGCGGACTGCTCGGGCCGGGTCCGGTTGGACGACGGGGTAGCACCGCCAAACGTAGCTCGATCTCTAATTCGTCGGCTCCCACTTTTTTCTTATCAGATTTCCCAGCGCCGCTTTCATCTTCGGGGGCGAGCTTGGGGATTATGATCGGTTAGGCGGACTCAATACAACTCCATGCTTACTTCGGCTCAACTCCATAGTCGCATCAGCATCGCTTATTTGTGCTTCATGGTGCCTGGCGCCTGTGTATTACTAGCGGCTGTTGCACCATTGTTTCCATCTGGAATTATGGAGCCCGCATATTTTGGGTTCTTTGTACTTATCCCGTTAATGCTTGTAAGCGCAGTGACCATTTCGGTTGCGGTAGTCCTCACATTCATGGTTGGTCGTCGCGAACCTGCCTTGATTGTTTTGTTTATCGCGTCAATGACACTTGTCGTAGTGAGCCTGTCTGAGTTTGGTGGCGACTTCTTTGCCTACAATGTCGCTCCCGTACTCTATGGTCTGCTTGTAGTAGTCCTCGAGGTCAATTGGTTCTTTGTAAGACGCAAAACGTCAAGTGAGCCATAAACAGCCGCCTCTAACACGGCACTCAAGCAGGACGCCTGCCGGCAAGCCGGCAGCCGCCCCATAGCACTATGTTGGGCGCTCATGATCGTAAACCGCGCCTTGGAGTAGCAATTGAGACCGTGGCGCAAGCGCACTGTAAGGGCATGAGTTACAAATAATAATTGCAATGCACTATCGTGCACTCGGAAAATGCGGCTCAAGTGATTGGATGAGCAACTGGAGAATGCGGCAGATGAAAATATGGTATGGATCATTGCTTGTGCCTGCCGCATCATTGTTGATCGGTTGCGCACATGTTCCGGAGACTCCTATCCCGCTCGACGGTTCACCTGTGAATGATCTTTCTCAGGTGGCTCAGATTGTCGAAGATGCCGACGCTCCCACATTGCTGCGGGGGGTTGATGGCATTCCACTCAAATCCATCCGGGTGTCAAATGACTTCTACCACTATGCCTACCTCATCAAACCAGGGCGTCACGTGTTTTGGTTAATGAGTGCGCCGTATGGTCATCCTTTCTTGCCTCAGAGAATACGTTGTTACGTCATGCAAACGGAGCTTGTGCAAGGTGCGAGATACCGGCTCAAGGAGGATAGGGGAAGCAAGCTGGCGCTATTGCTGACAGATGACACAGGCAAGAGGGTGTCAACCGGTCAGTTGGTTGATGAGCCATGGGTATTCTCGCGGAGTTGCCGGTGGCAGTAGCCGCGCGGCTGACCATGGCGGTCGAGCATGACACGTCAACATCGACGCGCTTCTCAATTCGAACGTTACCGTGACAGCCAATCATCAACTGACAACAGGTCACCCAGCCGCCCCGGTTCTTTCCCTTCCCCCCGTTCTTGATGCTCAGGCATTTCAAGGCGTCGTCGCAAACGACGGGCCCTACCTGCCATCGCCCGCCTGTGGCAGACTCCCGCCCCCATGCTCCCCTACGAACTCGCCATCGGCCTGCGCTATACCCGCGCCAAGCGCCGCAACCACTTCATCTCCTTCATCTCCATGAGTTCGATGGCGGGGATCGCCCTTGGGGTGATGGCGCTGATCGTGGTGCTTTCGGTCATGAACGGTTTCCAGGAGGAGTTGCGCGACCGCATCCTCGGCGTTGCCGCGCACATGGAGATCAGCGGTTCGTCCGGTCAGTTGTCCGACTGGCAGGGTCTGGCGCGGCAGGTGGAGAAGCATCCGGAAGTGCGCGGCATGGCGCCCTATGTCAATGGCCAGGCGCTGCTGGCGCTGGGTGGCGAGACCAAGGGGGCGCTGGTGCGCGGCCTGCTGCCGGAGGAGGAGGGCAAGGTGGCGGAGTTCGCGCAGAAGATGAACAGTGGCCGCCTGTCCAATCTGAAGCCGGGTGAGTTCGGCATCGTGCTGGGCGCCGACCTGGCCCGTTCCCTCGGGGCCTTCGAGGGCGACAAGGTGGCGGTGATCGCGCCGCAGGGGGTGGTGACGCCGGCCGGCATGTTGCCGCGGATCAAGCAGTTCACCGTGGTCGGCATCTTCCGCATGGGCATGTTCGAATACGACGCGGGTCTGGCGCTGATCCATCTCCAGGACGCGCAGAAGCTGTATCGCCTCGGCGACAACGTCTCCGGCCTGCGGGTGAAGCTGGCCGACATGGACCGCGCGCCCTGGGTGCTGCGTGAACTGGCGAAGACCCTGCACGGCGATTACAGCCTTTCCGACTGGACGATGAGCCACACCAGCTTCTTCCAGGCGGTGCAGATCGAGAAACGCATGATGTTCATCATCCTTACCCTGATCGTGGCGGTGGCGGCGTTCAACATCGTCTCCACCCTGGTGATGGCGGTGACCGACAAGCAGGCTGACATCGCCATCCTGCGCACCCTGGGCGCCAGTCCGAACAGCATCATGGCCATCTTCATGGTGCAGGGCAGCCTGATCGGGGTCATCGGCACGGCCCTGGGCCTGCTCTCCGGCGTGGCGCTGGCGCTCAACGTGGAAACCGTGGTGCCGTGGATCGAACGGGCGGTGGGCATGGATCTGTTCCCCGCCGATGTCTACTACATTTCCAAGCTGCCCTCGAAGCTGATCTGGGGTGACGTGGCGACCATCGGCATCGTCGCCCTGGTCCTGGCCTTCCTCGCCACCCTCTATCCGAGCTGGCGGGCGGCGCGGGTGCAGCCGGCGGAGGCGCTGCGTTATGAATGAGGAATGTCGCGCAGGCTTCCAGCCTGCGTTTGAAATCCGCAGGCTGGAAGCCTGCGCGACTTGGGGCAAGGGATGATGACCGAGGCGGTGCTGTCCTGTTCCGGTTTGCGCAAGAGCTATTGGCAGGGGCCGGTGGAAGTGCCGGTGCTGGCCGGGGTCGAGCTGGCGGTGATGGCCGGCGAGCACATCGCGGTGATGGGCGCCTCCGGGTCGGGAAAAAGTACCCTGCTGCATGTGCTCGGCGGTCTCGACAAGCCGGATGCCGGCGAGGTGCGGGTGGCGGGCGAGTCGATCTGGTCGCTGTCCGACCTGGCGCGTGGCCGCCTGCGCAACCGTTCGCTGGGGTTCGTCTACCAGTTTCACCATCTGCTGCCGGAATTCAGCGCCCAGGAAAACGTCGCCATGCCCTTGCTGATCCGCCGCCAGGATCGCGCGTCTGCCCTGGCCGAGGCGGCGAAATGGCTGGAGGAGGTGGGCCTGGGCCATCGCATGACGCACCGCCCCGGCGAACTCTCCGGCGGTGAGCGCCAGCGCGCCGCCATCGCCCGCGCCCTGGTCACGCAGCCGGCCTGCGTGCTGATGGACGAGCCCACCGGCAACCTCGACCGGCATAGCGCCGGCCGCATCCAGGAACTGCTCATGGCGCTGTCGCAGCGGCACGGCACCGCATTCCTGGTGGTGACGCACGACCCCGACCTGGCCGCGCGCCTGGGCCGTGTGCTGTATCTGACCGATGGGATTTTGGCGCCGGCCTGAGGGCTGGTATCCTGAAAACCATGTAGTACAAATGGTCGGCTGACTTGTTCGCATTTCTGTGCGAAGTGATGACCGTGTTCCGGTTCGATAGGAGTTCCCATGCGCCCTGGCTCGTTGTTCCTCATCGCCCTGTTCCTGGCGCCTTCCGCCTGGTCCGCCGACGTTCCGGCCGATGCCAGCATCAGCGGCGGCAAGACCATGGAGCCGAAGATCATCGTGAACAGCGGCCGCCTCGAATGGGTGCCGCACAAGCGCGACCTCACCCCCTGGCCGACCCTGAGCTATCAGGACCGCCGCGCGACCCCGGAGCCGCGGCGCGTGGCCATGACGCCGCCGACCCAGGGCGACCGCGAACGCGGCAAGGCATTGGCCTGGCAGTGGTGCATTACCTGCCATACCCTGCCCGGCGATGAGTGGCCCGGCTCGGTGGGCAGCCCGATGTGGCATTACAAGCAGTACGGCCATGCCGATGCCCTGGTCTACCAGCAGATTTTCGATGCCCGCGTGTTCAATCCCCATACGGTGATGCCGGCCTTCGGCACCTTCGGCCTGCTCGCCGACCAGGACATCCGCGATCTGGTGGCCTATCTGCAAAGCATCGAGTGAGGACGAGATGATGAAAACCGCGCGTTTCCCCCTGTTCCTGCTCGCTTTGTTCGTGACCGCCGGCGCCTGCGCACAGGCCTTCGTCTACCGGGAGTTCGACTTGTTCGAGCGCTATGAGCCGCATGTCAGCGGCGATTCGACGCTCTCCGGCACCTATCAATACTGGAAAGATCCGACCAACCTCGATTTCCGCCTGGCCGGCAATCCCGACGAAAACTGGAAGCTGAACTGGAAGTTCATGGATCCGCCCTTCAACCAGGCGGTGCATGGTGGCCACTTCGCGCTCGATCGCGGCGAGACCCTCTATCGCAATCTGAACATCAGGGGCCGTTTCGCCACCTGCCTGGGCGTGGGCCGGGGCAAGCTCAAGAACCTCCGCGCCACCTATCCGCGCTGGCGCGACGACCTCAAGCACGTCGCCGGCCTTGAGGAAGTGATCGAACATTGCGGCGCCAAACAGGGCCGCATCCTGCAGAACGGCAGCTATGACAACAGCGCCATCTCGCTGTACCTGGCCAGCCTCGGCAGCGGCGTGCCCATCGCCATCGACGTGACCCGTGCCGGGCCGATGAAGGACGCCTTCGAGCGCGGCCGCAGCCTGTTCCATCTGAAGGCGGGCGCCTTCAATTTCGCCTGCTCCTCCTGCCACACGCACAACATCGGCCGGCGTCTGCGCGGCAACGTTATCACCACGCCCTACGGCGACGCCGCCCATTACCCGGTCTACAAGACGCAATACATGTTGCAGTCCCTGCATCTGCGCTTCGCCGAATGCAACCTGGATACCCGCACCCAGCCGCTGCGGCCGGGAAGCGCCGCCTATACCGATCTGGAAGTGTTTCTCACCGCCCTGAGCAACGGCTATCCGGTCACCGTTCCGGCCGAGCGGGATTGGTAACACGCCGCCGGCGGCGGCGCAGGTAGGCCAGGAGATAGAGCCGCCAGCCGATCTGCACGGCGGCGTAGCCCACCACCGCGAGCACGCTGGCCAGGATCAGGTCGCCGATCAGGAAGGTTTCACCCAGCCCCAGCAGCCACTGCCCGAAGGCGGCCGGCAGTTCACGCCAGGGCTGGCTGCGCCAGTCGAACATGAACTCCTGGTAGCCACCGCCGCTGCCGCCGGTCACCCAGCTGCCGATGCCGTAGGCGGCGAGGATCAGCGGCGGCCAGGTGATGGGGTTGGTATAGAGGGTGGTGATCACCGCGACCGGCAGGTTCACCCGGAACAGGATGGCCAGGACAGCCGCGATGCCCATCTGGATCGGCCCGGGCGCCAGGCCGCCGAACAGGCCCGCCGCCAGGCCGCCCGCCACCGAATGGCGGTTGAGGTGCCAGAGGTTGGGGTGCCTGAGCAGGGCCTGGAACGGGCGCAGGAAACGGTGTTCGCGCACCGTGGCGTGATCGGGGAGATATTTGCGGAAGTACTTGCGCGGCATGGGGGGATTCTATGGCAAAGCAACGCGGGCGCCCTGACCTGGTGACGCTGTGATCCGGCTCGCCATC
The DNA here is from genome assembly GCA_964393825.1 of uncultured Thiobacillus sp. Lineage (GTDB taxonomy): Bacteria > Pseudomonadota > Gammaproteobacteria > Burkholderiales > Thiobacillaceae > PFJX01. Next base: position 7,265 of record CAYMUY010000040.1, read on the forward strand.
CTCGCCTTCACCCTCGGCGCCGCCTTCCTGCAAACGCGGCCGCTCCTGCCGCCGCTGACCTGGGCCTGGGCGCTGCCGCTGGCGCTGTGGCTCGCGCTCAAGGCGCCGCGTCGGGTTCGCCAGGGCGGCCTGCTGCTGGTGGCGCTCGCCGCCGGCTTTCTCTACGCCGCCTGGCGGGCCGACATCCGGCTCGCGGAGCAGTTGCCCGCACACTGGCAAGGTCGCGATGTGGTGCTGCTCGGGCGCGTGCTCGACCTGCCGGAAGCCAGTTCGAACGGTGTGCGCTTCCTGTTCGCGGTGGAGGCGGTCTCCACCCGGGGGGGCGAGGTGCCGCGACGGGTTCAGCTGGGCTGGCACGTCCGCCCGGGCACGCCGCCGCCGCAATTGCGCGGGGGCGACTGCCTGCGGCTGACGGCGCGGCTGCAGCGGCCGCATGGCAACATCAATCCCGGTGGTTTCGACTATGAAGCCTGGCTGCTGCAACGCGGCATCCGCGCCAGCGGCAGCGTGGTCGGCGCGGCGGTGGCCGATACGGCCTGCGCCGGCGGCTGGCGCGCCCTGCTCGACCAGACCCGCGAGCGCATTCGAGTCCACCTGCGCGACAGCCTCGGCGAGCGTCCGTATGCCGGCATCGTGCGGGCGCTGGCGGTGGGCGAGCAGGACGCCATCGCCGCCCCGCAATGGACCTTGTTCCGGCAGACCGGGGTCACCCACCTGATGAGCATCTCCGGGCTGCACATCACCCTGTTCTCCGCCCTGGTCTACGCCCTGGCACAGGCGCTCTGGCGGCGTGTGCCGGGATTGGCGCTGCGCCTGCCGGCGCGCAAGGCGGGGGTGCTGCTCGGCCTGTTCGCGGCCGCCGCCTATACCGCGCTGTCGGGCTTCGGCATCCCGGCGCAGCGGACGCTGTACATGCTTGCCGGCGGCGCCTTGATGGCGCTGCTCGATCGCAATGGCAGTCCCTCGCGGCTGCTCGCGGCGGCGCTGCTGAGCGTGGTGGTGTTCGACCCCTGGGCGGCGTTCGCGCCCGGTTTCTGGCTCTCCTTTGGCGCCGTGGCGGCGCTGTTGTGGGCCGGGAGCGGCCGCCTGCGTCCCCTGCCGGCCTGGCGTACCTGGCTGGAAGCGCAATGGGCGGTGACCCTGGTACTCACCCCGGCGTTGCTGCTGCTGTTCCACGAGGTGTCGCTGGTGTCGCCGCTGGCCAATGCCTTCGCCATTCCCCTGATCAGTCTGGTCGCGGTGCCGGCCAGCCTGCTGGCGGCGGTGCTGCCCTGGGCGCTGCCGGCGGTGCTGGCGCATGCGGTCGTCGCCGTGGTCATGGCGGGCCTGGAATGGCTGGCGCGGCTGCCGCAACCGGTGTTCCATGCCGCCGCGCCCGATGCCTGGGCGCTGCTGCTGGCCCTGCTCGGCGCGGCGCTGCTGTTGCTGCCGCGCGGGGTGCCGGCGCGCTGGCTGGGCGGGTTGCTGTTCCTGCCCCTGTTCTTCCCGCGGCTGCCGGCGCCGGCGCCGGGCGAGCTCTGGCTGACCACGCTCGACGTCGGCCAGGGCGAGGCCGTGCTGCTGCGCACGGCGCGGCACAGCCTGCTGTTCGACAGCGGCCCGCGCTTCGCCTCCGGCGAGGATGCTGGCGCCCGCGTCATCGCGCCTTATCTGTGGGGGCTCGGCTTGAACCGCCTCGACGGCCTGGTCATCAGCCATGACGACATCGATCACAGCGGCGGCACGCTTGCCCTGCTCGCCAGCCACCGCCCGGGCTGGTTGCTGACTTCGCTGGCGGGGGTGCCGCGCGCCAGCCTGGGCGAGAACGGCCAGGCCATCCTCGCCGCGCGCCCCGATGCCATCGCCTGTCGCGCCGGGCAGCGCTGGGAATGGGATGGTGTCCGCTTCCAGGTGCTGCATCCGCCGGCGCATCACTACGCGCAGCCCAACTACCCGGACAACGCCCGCAGTTGCGTGATCCGGGTGGAGGCGGGGCCCGCCGGCGTCCTGCTCACCGGCGACATCGAGCGGTTGTCGGAAATGAACCTGCGCGAGCGCGGGCAGCCGCTGGCCGCCGAGGTGCTGGTGGTGCCCCACCACGGCAGTGCCAGTTCCTCCACGGCGGAATTTCTCGCCGCCGTTCACCCCCGCCACATCGTCATCCCGGTCGGTCACCGCAACCGCTACGGCCACCCGCATCCGGAAGTCCTGGCGCGCTACCGGGCGCTGGGCGCGCCGATCTGGCGCACCGACCGCGACGGCGCCGTGACCCTGCGCCTGGGCCGGGGTGGGGTGGCGGTGGAACGGGCGCGGGAAGTGGAGCGGCGCTATTGGCGGCAATGAGCCGGAGGGGGGCGACCGCCCTTCAGCCGGGCCTTAACCGGCCAGGCGGGAAGCCAATGGCGCGTCCTCGTCGGCGAAGCTGGGCGGGCGCTCCGCCGGCGTCTCGCGCCGTCCGCGCCGGCTCTGCATGACACTGGGCAGGCTGGCCAGGTTGTCCTGTTCGCGCGCATCGACCTGCTGTTTCTCAAGCAGGGCGGACTGGCGTTCGCGCCGCTGGCAACGAACCTGGGTGCGCAGGTATTCCACCAGGTCGTCTTCCAGGAAGACCCAGGCGCTGCCGATCCTGGCGCCGGGCAGTTCGCCTGATCCGGCCATGGCGAACACGGTCGTGTCGTTCACTTTCAGGAATTCGGCGCACTCATCGATGTCGAGGGTTTTCATCGCTACTCCTTTCGGGTTTGACCATGAGACATGCCGGCAAGACGCAAGCGACGCTGCCTGGATGCCTGGCCAAACCATAGGGCGCCGTGGCCATGGCGGCAATACAACCCGGTTGGCTTCACACACCGGCGCCGGGGGGTATTGCCGTCCCTGATCGGCAAAAGCCGCAAAAGTATTCCGCCGACCTGCCGATAACGCGGCCATTCCCGGAGGAGAATCCAATGAACAATGACGAACACCTGCGTCACGACCTCATCGGCATGGTCGAGGAATTGCGTTCCGCGCTGAACGAGATCGGTGACCAGGGCCTGCCGCAGGCCAATGTGGTGAGCAACGCCCGCGACCGGCTGCGCTACATCACGGCGCTCACCGAACAGGCGGCGGGACAGACCTTGAACGCGGCGGAGGCGGTGGGCGATCGCCTGCGTGCGCAGAAGGCGCTGGCGACAGGGTTGGCGGGCAAGACACGGTCGCCGGAGGTCCGCGCGTTTCTGCTCGGCCTGGTGGCGGAGCACGACCAAAGCGGTGTCGACCTCAGCGAGATCATCCAGGCCCAGGCCTTCCAGGATCTGGTCGGGCAGGTGATCAACAAGCTGCTGGTGGTGGTGCAGAAGATGGAAGACAGCCTGGTGCATCTGCTGGTCGAGGAGGAGCCCGATCCGGGGTTGCTCGCCGGCCCGGCGCTGACTCCGGCGGCGGCGGTGTCGCAGGACGAGGTGGACGATCTGTTTGGCTGAGCCGGGGCCTGCCGCGCCAGTGGCGCCTGGCGCGGGTGTTAACATGGTCCGCGCTACACATCCCCGGGAGTTCGCCGATGGAAGTCTTCACGCAACTGCGTGACGCCCTGGCCACCGTGCTCGGCCAGACCGTGGAGCGGCTCGCGCTCTATTTGCCGAATGTGCTCGGCGCCTTCCTGCTGCTGTTGATCGGCTGGCTGGTGGCCTACCTGCTGCGGGCGACGGCCATGCGCCTGACGCTGCTCGGCGAGCGGGCGCTGGCGGGGCTTTCCGCCGCGCGCGGCGCAGCTTCACCGCACTTGCCCAAGGCTTCGGCGAAGATCCTCGGCGGAGTCATCTTCTGGGGAGTGCTGCTGTTCTTCCTCACCGCCGCGACCCAGGTGCTGGGGCTGCAGACCTTTACCGCCTGGCTGGCGCGCATCGTCGATTACCTGCCGACGGTATTCGTCGGCGCGTTGATCATCATCGCCGGCATCATGGTGGGCAAGCTGGCGCGGCAACTGGTCGAGGCCGCCGCGATCGGCGCCGGCGAGCGCCAGCGTTCACTGATCGGGCGCGTCGCGCAGGCGGGCATCCTGGTCACCGCCATCCTGGTCGGCGCCGAGCAGATCGGGGTCAAGGTCACCTTCCTGGTCATCATCGCCTCCGCCTCCGGCATCGCCCTGGTCGGCGCGGTGGCGCTGGCGGTGAGCCTCGGCGCCCGTGAATACGTTGCCAACCTGATCGGCGGCCATGCCCTGCGCCAGCGCTACAGCATCGGCCAGCGGGTTCGTGTCGCCGGCTACGAGGGACGCATCCTGGAACTGACGGATACCGCCGTGGTGCTGGAAACCGCGGAGGGCCGCGCCAGCCTGCCGGCGAAGGTGTTCAACGAGCAGCCGATCGTGCTGCTGGTGAGCGGAGCACGCATTGATTAGCGGCGAGGCGCTCGGCTACGCCTTCCTGGAAGCGCATCCGCAGGACGCCGCGCACGTGCTGGAGCGGCTGGCGCCGGCGGCGGCGGCCGAACTGCTGCGCACGGCGCCACCGCGCCTGGCGGCGCCGGTGCTGCGCCAGATGCTGCCGCTGGCTGGCGCCCGTTGCCTGGAGCGGGTCGACGACACGGCCGCGGCCGGCTTGCTGCGCGGCGTCGGCGCCCAGGCCGGCGTCGCGCTGCTGCGCCATGTCGCGGGCGAGCGACGCACGCGCCTGCTGGCACAGTTGCCGACCGCGGCCGCGCTCGCCTATGAATTGTTGCTCGGCTATCCGGAGGGGACCGTCGGCGCCTGGATGGACCCGCGCGCCCTGGCGCTGCCGGCCGACATGACCGCCGCCGAGGCGCTGGAACGGGTCCGCCACGCCGATGAGGCGCCGGTTGCCGATCCTTATGTCATCGATCGCAACCAGCGCCTGCTCGGGTATCTCGAACTTGCCGACCTGCTGCGCGCAAAGGGCACGACGCCGCTGGGCCGATTGCTGCGCGCCTGTCCCCACCGCTTGCCGGCGCAGGCGATGCTGGCGGGCTTGCGCGATCATCCGGGCTGGCGCGAAGCGTCGACCTTGCCGGCGGTGGAGGACGGCGAGCGCCTGGTCGGGGCGCTGACCCACGCCGCCTTGCAGCGGGCGCTGGCGATCGACGACACGCTGCCGCCGCCGCGCGGCGGTGACGATACCCTGGCCGGCATCGCCGGCGCCTACTGGTTCGGCGTCTCCGCGCTGATCCAGGCGGTGGTCGGCCTGTTGCCGGTGGAACGCCACAAGGGCGAGCCATGAGCGCCGAAGCGGCCTTCGCCGCCCTCAATCTCCGTTTTCTGCTGGATTACCCGCGCGAGGCGGCGCGCCGTCTCGAGGCGATGCCGGCGGCGGCGGTGGCCGCGCTGCTGGCGGCGCAGCCGTTGCATGCGGTGGTGCCGGTGTGGATGAGCCTTGCCACCGATGTCGAATCGGCGGTGCTCGGCGAATTGCCGGAGCCGCGCGTGGCGGAACTGCTCGCGGAACTGGAACCGGGCCGCGGCGCGGCCTTGCTCAACCGGCTCGATGTGGCGGAGCGCGAGCGTTACCTGCGCCTGCTCAACCCCCAGGTGGCCGCGGAAATCACGACCTTGATGCGCTATCCGGCGGACACCGCCGGCCAGTTGATGGACCCGCGCGTACCCGCCCTGCGCGGCGAGCTGAGCGCGCGGGAAGCCCTGGCGCGCATCCGCAAGACGCGCTGGCGCGGCCTGAGCGAGCTGTATCTGGTCGACGATGACGGTCGCCTCGACGGTCGCGTCGAAATTCAGGATCTGGCGCTGGCCGAACCGGACGAGTCCCTGAGTCGCACCGCCCGCAAGATCGTCGACGCGGTCGAGGTCACCGCGCCGCGCGAGGACGTGGTGGAGAAACTTGGCCAGGAGGGGGTGTCCGACCTGCCGGTGATCGATTTCGACGGCCGCCTGCTTGGCGTCATCCGCCAGTCCAAGCTGGCCTCCGCGATGCAGCAGGAAACCTCGCTGGACATCCAGATGATGGTCGGCGCCAGCCGCGATGAGCGGGCGCTGTCGCCCGCCTTGTTCGCGGTGGGCAAGCGCCTGCCCTGGTTGCAGATCAACCTGCTGACCGCTTTTCTCGCGGCGGCCGTGGTCGGGCTGTTCGAGAGCACCATCGCCAAGTACACCGCGCTGGCGGTGTTGCTGCCGGTGGTCGCCGGCCAGTCCGGCAATGCCGGCGCCCAGGCGCTGGCGGTGACCATGCGTGGTCTGGTGCTGCGCGAGATCAGCCTGCGCCACTGGCCGCGGGTGGTGTTCAAGGAACTCAACGTCGGCCTGCTCAACGGTCTCGCGGTCGCCGCCACCACCGCGCTGGGCGTCTATCTCTGGAGCCAGTCCATGGGCCTGGTGCTGGTGATCGTGGCGGCGATGGTGATCTCGATGGTCGCCGCCGGGTTCGCCGGCGCCCTGGTGCCGATCACCCTGCAGCGCTTCGGCCAGGACCCGGCGCAATCGTCCTCGATCATCCTCACCACGGTCACCGACATCGTCGGCTTCTTCTCCTTCCTCGGCATCGCGACACTGTTCTCGTCGCTGCTCTGAGGGGGGTCAGTTCCCCGCCAGCGGCAGCGTCGGCGGATGGAAGTAGACGTTGGCGATGGCCTCGCTCACCTCCGCCAGCGCGGCTTCCTGGCTGTCGATGAAGTCGTGCAGCCCGGTCTGGTCGAGGGTGGCCGCGTCCACCGTGGTGATGATCTCCTTGAGCTTTTCCACGTGCGGCAGCACCGGTTCGTGGCGCGGCAGGTTGCGCAGCGAGGCCTCCACGCGCAACACGCAGTGGTGGATGGCGCGCGGAAAATGCGGGTCCTGGAGCAGGAACTGCAGCACCGTCGCCCGGTGCACGCGCACCCCCATGTATTGCCGGTACATCTGGTAGCCGCTCAGCGACTTCAAGACGCTCATCCACTGGATGTTGTCGTAGGCGCGCAGTTCACCCTCGTGCGCGAGCAGGCTGGCCGAACGCACGTCGATGATGCGCAGGGTCATGTCGGCGCGTTCCAGGTTGCGGCCCAGCACCATGAAGTCGTAGGGCATGTTGTTGCTCATGGTGCCGGCCAGCATGCCGGTGAGCTGCTGGATGCCACGGATCACCGTCTTGACATACTCGTAGCGGCCGCGCTTCGACTGGCCCAGCTGGACGTTGTCGCGGGCATAGAGAAAGAGATGGTTCATTTCTTCCCAGACCTCGCGCGGCAGCACGTCGCGCACGGTGCGGGCGTTCTCCCGCGCCTGGGTCAGGGCGAACAGCACGGAGACGCCATTGCCGGCATCGGTGAGGAGATAGCGGATGACGTTGCGCTCGCTCGGCTCCGCATACTGCTTGGCAAAGAGGGCCTGGCCGCCGGTGATCATCACCAGGGGTTCCCAGCCCGGCGACATGCCCTTGGGGGTGTCCAGCACCAGGTTGGTGTTGACGTTGACGATGCGGGCGGTGTTCTCCGCGCGCTCCAGATAGCGGGCGATCCAGTAAACGGTATTGGCTACACGAGACAGCATGATTATTTTTCCTCCGCTTCGACGATCCAGGTGTCCTTGCTGCCGCCGCCCTGGGAGGAGTTCACCACCAGGGAGCCGCGGCGCAATGCAACACGGGTGAGGCCGCCGGTGGTGGTCTGCACCGACTCGCCGGAGAGGATGAACGGCCGCAAGTCGACATGGCGCGGCTCGACGCCGGTGCCCACCAGGGTCGGCGTGGTGGACAGCGCCAGGGTAGGCTGGGCGACGAAGTTGCGCGGGTTGCGGCGGATCTGGCGCGCCATCTTCTCCCGTTCCTGGGCGGTGGCGTGCGGCCCCACCAGCATGCCGTAGCCGCCCGATTCGTTGGCCGGCTTGACCACCAGTTTGTCCAGGTTGGCCAGCACGTGGGCGCGTTCCTTCGGGTTCATGCACAGGTAGGTGGGCACGTTGTCGATGATCGGCTCGGCGTCGAGGTAGTAGCGGATCATCTTCGGCACGAAGGCGTAGACCACCTTGTCGTCGGCCACCCCGGCGCCCGGCGCGTTCGCCAGCGCCACCTTGCCCGCCTTCCAGGCCCGCATCAGGCCGGGCACGCCGAGCAGGGAATCCGGGTGGAAGGCTTCCGGGTCGAGGAACAGGTCGTCGATGCGGCGATAGATGACGTCCACCTGGCGCAGGCCTTCCACGGCGCGCATGTAGACCTTGTCGTCCTCGCCCACCACCAGGTCGGAGCCCTGTACCAGTTCCACGCCCATCTGCTGTGCCAGGTAGGCGTGCTCGAAGTAGGCGGAGTTGTAGATGCCGGGGGTCAGCACCGCAATCTCCGGCTTGTCGCCCGGACGCGGCGACAGCGAGGCGAGCATGTCGTAGAGCTGGGACGGGTAGTTGTCCACCGGCTGAATGTCGACCTGCTCGAACAGTTCGGGAAACACCCGCTTCATCACCAGGCGGTTTTCCAGCATGTAGGAGACGCCGGACGGCACCCGCAGGTTGTCCTCCAGCACGTACATGGTGCCGTCCTTGTCACGCACCAGGTCGGAGCCGCAGATGTGCGCCCAGACCTGGAAGCGCGGCGAGATGCCCAGGCACTGCGGCCGGAAATTGGTGGAGGTCTTCAGCAGGTCGGCGGGGAAGAGGCCATCGCGGATGATGCGCTGTTCGTTGTAGATGTCGTCGATGAACAGGTTGAGCGCCCGCACCCGCTGCTTCAGGCCTTCCTCGATCCGGGTCCATTCCCGCTTCTCGATGATGCGCGGGATGATGTCGAACGGCCAGGCGCGGTCGATGGCGCCGCCGTCCTGGTTGTAGACGGTGAAGGTGATGCCCATGGCGCGGATCGCCAGTTCCGCCGCCGTCCGCCGCTGCTCGATCTCGTTGTCCTTGAGCGCGCGCAGGTACTTGGCCACATGCGCGGCCGCCGGCCAGGGCTTGCCGCGCGCGCCGATCAGTTCGTCGTGAAAACCTTTGTGGAGGTACTGGGACCAGCGTATCGCCATGATTTCTCCTTGGTGGTTATCAAGCGCGCGCCCGGTTACTTGGGGGCGGGCTTTACTGCTCGGTTGATCTTGGCCTGGTTCACCGCTTGCGATCCATTTCAGGCCATTGCCTGGCGGTGTGAATCACCGCGAGGATTTCCACCGCGCTTTCAGTAACGCGATAGGCGGCGTAGTACGGCAGCTTGGGAATAACGAGTTCTCGTGTGCCATCAAGGTGGCCACGTCGCCCCATGTCGGGGTGATCACACAACATGGCGACGGCTTGCCGGATGGCCTGGATGGCCCGTATTGCCGCCGGCCGGTTGTCCTTGGCGATGTAATCGCCGATCTCTTTCAGGTGTGTATACGCCGCGGGGGTGTAACGCACTCGCATGGTTGTTTATTACGCGTACCGGGAAAAGAAAGCGTCCATTTCCGCCTCCGGCACGAACTCACCGCGTTCAGCTTGCGCCAACCCGTCACGTATGCGGGCGATGGCCCAATGTTCGTGTGCCAGAAAGGCGTCCAGCGCTTCGTTCACCAGTTCGGTCTCGCCCCGGTGGGTTTCGGCCGCGAGGGCATGCAGTCCGGCGCGAATGTCCGGGCGAATCTCGATGGTGTCGGTTTCCATGTCGTCTAGCTCCTTACGGATACTGGATGTTATCGCGATGACCGTACTTCGAGGCGCCTGTTCCGGCTCGCTTACTTCGCGGGCGGCGTCTCTTCCCAGGTAAAGCGCGGCAGGCCGCCGAAGGCGCGCTTGAGGCCTTCAGACCAGCGTTTCTGCAAGCGTTGGTGAAAGGCCATGCCTTCGCGCAACACCATATGCTGCTCGATCTTCAGGCTGTCCGCCTTGTAGATCGCCAGTTCCAGCGGCGGCCCGACCGAGATGTTGGAACGCATGGTGGAATCGAGCGAGACCAGGGCGCAGCGGGCGGCGTCGTTGAGGTTGGTCTTGGGGGTGATGAAACGGTCCAGGATGGGCTTGCCGTACTTGGTCTCGCCGATCTGCAGATACGGCGTTTCCTCGCAGGCGGTGATGTAGTTGCCCTCGGGGTAGATGAGGAAGATGTTGGGCGCGCGGCCCTTGATCTGGCCGCCGAGGATGAAGCTGGAGCCGACGTTGAGGCCGCTTTGCTCCAGCCCGGCGCTATGCCGTTTCTGCACCCGCAGGCTGAGTTCGCCGATGTACTGGGCGACATCGAACATATAGTCGAAATGATTCAGGCTGGCTTCGCTGTCCGGGTTTTCCAGATCCCGCTGGATGGCATTCAGGACCGCCTGGGTGGTCCCCAGGTTGCCGGCGCTGAGCAAGACCAGCAGGCGATCCTCGGCCTTGTCGAAGATGTGCATCTTGCCGTAGGTGTTCACGTAATCCACACCCGCGTTGGTGCGGGAATCGGAGGCGAGCACCAGGCCGTCGTTGACCTTGATGGCGAGGCAGTAAGTCATGATGAATGGTAGTCCGGGTGGCGAGCGATGGGTCAGGATAGCGCGGGTGGCGGCAAGCGGCCAGTGCCGTCGTCGCCATGCGGGGAAACGCGAGCCTGTAGAATGGCGCCTTGACAAGGCCTGGCCCGGACTGACCGCGCGAACAGGCCTTTCCCACCCGAACTGAACACCCGCAAGGATGCCGAGCCCGCCCGGCATCCACCGCCAGCCCATGTCATGACGGCGCGCGCCGCCGGCCACGCCCAACAGGAGACCGCCCATGTACGAACAAGCCTCCCATTCCTTGCTCAACGAGATCATGAGCGAGTTGAAGCCCGAGACCGGCAATGGGCGGATGCGGCACTTCTACACGCGTCTCGGGGCGAACTTCTATGCCATTCATTCCCTGTTCCACCTGCTCTATGGCGAGCGCCCCGACTTCAAGGAGCAGATGTGCCGCCTGGTCGAGACGCTGACGCTGCGCTATGTCGAGCGCAGCGCCGCCCTGCGCAAGTCGGACCTGGCGCGGGAGAAGGATTACAACTGGTTCCTCAGCCAGAAGTGGGTGGGCATGGCGCTCTATTGCGATCGTTTCGCCGACGATCTCAAGGGCCTGCGCGCGAACCTGCCCTACCTGCAGGAACTCGGCATCAACCTGTTGCACATCATGCCCATGCTCGACTGCCCGCCGGACGCCAGCGATGGCGGCTACGCGGTGCGCGACTTCAAGAAGATCGATGCCCGCTTCGGCAGCAACGAGGATATCGTCGCCCTGGCCGCGACCCTCAAGAAGCGCGACATGCTGCTGGTGCTGGACGTGGTGGTGAACCACACCTCGGACGAGCACGAATGGGCGCAGCGCGCGCGCCAGGGTGAAAAGAAGTACCAGGATTACTACTACGTATTCCCCGACCGCGAGCTCCCGGACATCTTTGAGGAGACCATGCCGGAGATCTTCCCGGAGACCGCGCCGGGCAACTTCACCTGGGACGCGGAAATGGGCAAGTGGGTGATGACCGTGTTCAACACCTACCAGTGGGACCTGAACTACCGCAATCCGGCGGTGCTGATCGAGATGATCGACGTCATCCTGTTCTGGGCCAACCAGGGCGCCGACATCCTGCGCCTGGACGCGGTGGCCTTCCTCTGGAAGAAGATGGGCAGCGTCTGCCAGAACGAGCGCGAGGCACACCTGCTGCTGCAACTGATGAAGGACTGCTGCCAGGTGACCGCGCCGGGCGTGCTGTTCATCGCCGAGGCCATCGTCGCGCCCAGTGAGATCTCCAAATATTTCGGCGAGGACGCGATCAATGCCAAGGAATGCGAGATCGCCTACAACGCCACCCTGATGGCCCTGCTCTGGGACGCGGTGGCGACCAAGAACGCGGCGGTGCTCAGCCAGGGCATCAGGAACCTGCCGAACAAGCTGGAGCGGGCGACCTGGCTGAACTACGTGCGCTGCCACGACGACATCGGCCTCGGCTTTGACGACAACGACATCCGCCTGGCCGGCTTCGACCCGTATCGCCACCGCCGCTTCCTGATCGACTACTTCACCGGCGGCTTTCCCGGTTCGCCGGCGCGCGGCCTGCCCTTCGGCGAGAACCCGAAGACCGGCGATGCCCGCATCTCCGGTTCGCTCGCCTCCCTGGTCGGGCTGGAATCGGCCCTGGCCAGCGGCGACGAGGCGGCCATCGACGCCGCGATCCGGACCATCGTGCTGCTGCACAGCGTGATCCTCTCCTTCGGCGGCATCCCGCTGCTGTATTACGGCGACGCCATCGGCACCCTGAACAGCCTGGAATATCTCGCCGACCCGGCCAAGGCCGACGACAACCGCTGGCTGCATCGCTCCACCTTCAACTGGAACAAGGCGAAGAAACGCCATGAGACCGGCACGGTGGAGCAGCGCATCTTCAGCGCCTTGAAGAAGATGATCGCGCTGCGTAAGGAAATCACCGCCTTCGCGGATTTCGACAACCGCCAGTTGCTTCCCGTGGACAACCCCAACCTGTTGGTATTCATCCGGACCGATCCACACAACAGCCGCAACCGGGTGCTGGTGGTCGTCAACTTCAATGTCGCGCAGCAGGCGCTGGCGCTCGGCTCCTTGCGTTCGCACGGTTTCTTCACCTCGGGCGGGATGAAAGACCTCTGTACCGGCGAACGCATCGAACCGGATCACGACGCGCTGGTCCTGCCGCACCTGTCCTGCTGCTGGCTGGCCGACTGAGGCCGCTGTACCCCGCTGCTGACGCGCCCTGTAGCGCAGGCGTCCCGCCTGCGCTACAGGTTGGCCTTCGACGCATGCCGGCCTAGTCCTTGATCGTGGGCGTTTCCGCACAGCGTTGGTGCGGACGGGTCCGTCGCGGGGCACGCGTGGGCGGTGCCCGCCCCGCGCTTGCGCCTTATGGCGGGGCAGGAGGCCGGTTTTCCGCGCAGCCAGAGGTCGGCATCGTTCTTGCAAGCAATGGGGACCGCGACCACCGCCGCCTCAAAATGGACTGCTCCGATCTTCCCGACGAACGCACCGGCCTGGACAAGGATGCGCTGAAGCGCGACTTTCTCGACAACCTGCTCTACACCCAGGGCAAGTTTCCGGCGCTGGCGACAGCGCACGATTACTACATGGCGCTGGCGCACACGGTGCGCGACCGCATGCTGCAGCGCTGGATCAGCACCGCCGAGACCTATACCCGGCTGGGTTCGCGCACGGTCTGCTACTTCTCCGCCGAGTTCCTGCTCGGGCCGCATCTCGGCAACAACCTGGTGAACCTCGGCATCGACGAACAGGCGCGCCAGGCGATGCGCGAGCTGGGGCTGTCCTACGAGGAACTGCTCGCCCAGGAGGATGAACCGGGCCTGGGCAACGGCGGCCTCGGGCGGCTGGCCGCCTGCTTTCTCGATTCCATGGCGACGCTGGAAATCCCGGCGCTGGGCTATGGCATCCGCTACGAGTTCGGCATCTTCGCCCAGGACATCGTCGACGGGCAGCAGGTGGAACTGACCGACAAATGGCTGCGCTTCGGCAACCCCTGGGAACTGCCGCGCCCGGAGTGGGCGGTGGAGGTCAAGCTGGGCGGGCACACGCATCGCTACGTCGACGACCAGGGGCGGATCCGGCACCAGTGGCTGCCGGCCTGGACGCTGCTCGGCACGCCCTACGACACGCCCATCCTCGGTTATCTCAACAACACCGCCAATACCCTGCGGCTGTGGCGCGCCGAGGCGTCGGAGTCGTTCGATCTGTCCACTTTCAACCGTGGCGATTACTGGGGCGCGGTGAACAAGAAGGTGGTGTCGGAGAACATCACCAAGGTGCTCTACCCCAACGACGAGCAGATCCAGGGCAAGGAACTGCGCTTGCAGCAGCAGTATTTCTTCGTGGCCTGCTCGCTGCAGGACATGCTGCGCATCCTGCGCGGGCAGGGTATCCCGCTGGAACGCTTCCACGAGAAGTACGCGGTACAGCTCAACGACACGCACCCGGCGGTGGCCATCGCCGAACTGATGCGCCTGCTGGTCGACGACGAAGGCCTGGAGTGGGAACCGGCCTGGGACATCACCCGCAAGACCTTCGCCTATACCAATCACACCCTGCTGCCGGAAGCGCTGGAACAGTGGCCGGTGGCGCTGTTCGCGCGCATCCTGCCGCGGCATCTGGAAATCATCTACGAGATCAATGCCCGCCATCTCGACGAGGTCCGCCTGCGCTTCCTCGGTGACCACGAGCGCCTGGGACAGTTGTCGCTGATCAACGAACAGGGCGAGCGGCACGTTCGCATGGCGCACCTGGCCTGCGTCGGCAGCCACGCCATCAATGGTGTCGCGGCGCTGCATACCGACTTGCTCAAGGCCGACGTGCTGGCGGATTTCCATGCCCTGTGGCCGGAGAAATTCAGCAACAAGACCAATGGCGTCACCCCCCGGCGCTGGATCGCCCTGGCCAATCCACGCCTGGCCGGCCTGCTCGACCAGAGCATCGGCGCCGGCTGGGCGCGCGACCTGTCGCGGCTGCGCGAGCTGGAGCCGCATGTCGAGGACGCCGCCTTCCGCTCCGAATGGCGCTACCTCAAACGCGCCACCAAGGAAGACTTCGCCGGCTTCCTGCGCCGCCGCCTGGGCATCGCGGTCGACCCGCAAAGCCTGTTCGACGTGCAGGTCAAGCGCATCCACGAATACAAGCGCCAGCACCTCAACGCCCTGCACATCATCGCCCTCTATCTGCGCCTCAAGCACAGTCCGAACGTCGATATCACGCCGCGCACCTTCATTTTCGGCGGCAAGGCCGCGCCCGGCTATCACATGGCCAAGTTGATGATCCGCCTGCTCACATGCGTCGGCGACATGGTCAACAAGGACCCGGCGGTGCGCGACCTGCTCAAGGTCGTCTACCTGCCCAACTTCAACGTGACCAATGGCCAGCGCATCTACCCCGCCGCCGAGCTCTCGGAACAGATCTCCACCGCCGGCAAGGAAGCCTCCGGCACCGGCAACATGAAGTTCATGATGAACGGGGCGCTGACCATCGGCACCCTCGACGGCGCCAACGTGGAAATTCGCGAGGCGGCGGGGCCGGAGAATTTCTTCCTGTTCGGTCTCTCCGCCGAGGAAGTCGTGGCGTTGAAGCACTCCGGCTACCACCCGAGCGATTGCTATCACAGCGACCCTGAGCTGAAGGCGGTCATCGATCTGATCCGCGATGGCTACTTCTCGCGCGGTGACCGCGACCTGTTCCGGCCCCTGGTCGACAACCTGCTCTATCACGACCCCTACATGCTGCTGGCGGATTTTCGCAGCTATGTCGATGCCCAGGACCAGGTCGGCCTTGCCTGGCGCGATGTCGAACACTGGTCGCGCATGGCGCTGCTCAACATCGCCCGCAGCGGCAAATTCTCCTCGGATCGTTCGATCCAGGATTACAGCGACGACATCTGGAAGGTGAAGCCGGTCAGGATCGAACTGCTCGGCCGCAAGGAGTTCTCCGGCGGCCTCGGGCAATAAGCGGATGTGGCGCCGGCTGGATGTCCCGCAGGGGGGCGGCCGGTGACGTCCGATTCAGCCGGCTGGAAGCCGGCGCTACAGTGATGACAAGGAAACCCATGAGCAAGATTCATTTCGTCGGTGGTGAGAAGGGTGGCGTCGGCAAGTCCGTCCTGGCGCGGCTCCTCGCCCAGTACCACATCGACCGTGGC
This sequence comes from uncultured Thiobacillus sp., assembly GCA_964393825.1. Lineage (GTDB taxonomy): Bacteria > Pseudomonadota > Gammaproteobacteria > Burkholderiales > Thiobacillaceae > PFJX01. The sequence goes on from CAYMUY010000040.1 coordinate 22,771, forward strand.
CTGCCCTTCGCGGCGTTCGACAGCGACCGCTCGCACGGTGCCCTGCTGCGCTTCTATGGCGAATTCAGCCGACCCATCGTCCTCGACGACTTCGCCAGCGCCGACCAGATCATGGAAGCCGCGCTGGAACGGGATCAGGACATCCTCGTGGATCTCGCGGCCCAGACCGCGCAACCCCTGCAGCGCTGGATCGAGCAGAACGATCTGCTGGCGCTGGCGGCCGAGGAGGGCGTCGAGGTGGTGTTCTGGCATGTACTCGACGACGGCGCCGACGGCATCACCCTGCTCGACACCCTGCTGGATCGCTATGGTCACGGCGCCCGCATCGTGGTGGCCAGGAACTACGGACGCGGCAGGGATTTCTCCGCCTACGAGGCCGCCCCCGCCCGGGGCCGGGCCAGGGACCTGGGCGCGCTGGCGTTCGAGCTGCCGGAACTCAACGCCGCCAGCATGCGCAAGATCGACCACGTCGGCGCCAGCCTCTGGGCGGCCGGCCAATCCAGCCAGTCCGGCTTAGGCCTGATGGATCGGCAGCGCGTCCGGGTCTGGACCCACAAGGTCTACCAACAGTTCGACCGGCTCACCGAGACCCTGTTCACACCCGCCGCGAATCCCTGAGTCGGTTCCGGCGCGCTACCTGGCGCGTTCCTCGGCGCCGAGCGAGCGCAGTTTCTGCACCGCGCGCGCCAGATGCGCCTCGTCGCGGTCCATCGGAAACACCATATAGGCGGGCAGCTTGATGAGCGGGCTTTCGTGCACGCGCCACAGCTTGCCCTGTTCGATCGCGCCCCGCACCACGCGTTGCGGCAGGTAGACCGAACCGCCATGGGATTGCATCAGCTGCAAGCCGATCCAGCCGATATTGGCGATCTGGGCGGGCGTCTCCACGGTCGGGAAACGGGCGCCGAACTGGGCATGGAACTCCGCGCCCCAATCGACGTGGATGTAGTCGGGGTCCGGCCAGGGGCGGTCGGGATTGCTGGTCACCAGCACCATGGATTCGTCGAACAGATGCTCCACCGCCAGCCCCGGCCGGCGCTCCGGGGTATACATGACGCCGATGTCGACGATGCCCTGCACCAGGCCCTGCATGATGCCTTCCTCGAAACCCAGTTCCAGGCGCAGCGAGACATCGGGCACGGCGCTGCGCATCCATTTCACCCAGCGCGGCAGGAAGTCTTCCCACAAGGCGTTGCGCCCGCTCAGGGTGAGGCTGCCGCTGAAGCCGCTGGGCAGGCTGACTTCATGGCGCGCCTGTTCCAGGGTCCGGACCAGGGTCTTGGCGTGGCGCAGGAAGCGGTGGCCGGCGGCGGTCAGTTCGGCGCCGCCGCGCCCGCGCCGGAACAGGCGCGCGCCCATTTGTGTCTCCAGGGTCTGGATGCGGGCGCTGACGGTGGATTGGGTGATGTGCAGGCGGGTCGCGGCGCCGACGAAATTGCCGGCTGCGGCCACCGCGAGAAAGGTTCGGGCGAATTCGATATCCATGTCGATGGGCTTATGTATTCAATAACACGATATATAACACCAATAAATATCGCTGGTTGAATATTAGTTCTTCCTCATACACTGCACTCAACCCGATATGAACGAGGTGGATGCATGCAGGTCATGGCCAGGTGGCGCCGCTGGTTGGGTGAAGATCCACACCCTGCCAGCCATATGGAGAAAGGTCTTTCCGCGCTCGGTGCCTTTCTCGGCATCCTCGGGGTGTTGGTTGTCAGCCATGGTGTCCTGGGTGAGCACGGCACCGCGCTGATCGTCACTTCGATGGGCGCATCCGCCGTGCTCCTGTTCGCCGCGCCGCACAGTCCCCTGTCGCAGCCCTGGCCGGTACTGGGGGGTCACCTGTTGTCCTCCGCCATCGGCATCACCTGCGTCCTGCTCATCCACGACACCCTGGCCGCGGCCGCCGTGGCGGTGGCCCTGTCGATCGCCGCGATGTACTACCTGCGCTGCCTGCATCCCCCGGGCGGCGCGGCGGCGCTGGCGGTGGTGATGGGCGGGCCGGGCGTGCACACCCTGGGTTATGCCTACCTGGTCACCCCGCTGCTGCTCAACGTGTTGATTCTGTTGACCGTGGCCATGCTGTTCAACGCGCCTTTCCAGCATCGCCGCTACCCGCTCTGGATGGCGAACCTGGGCCCGACGCGCGAACCCGTCGAAGTCGCGGAGAAAGCCATGATCGCCCACAGCGACCTGGTCTACGCCCTGTCGCAGATCGATTCCTTCATCGACGTGACCGAGGATGACCTGCTGCGGATCTATCACCTGGCGACGCATCATGCCCACCTGCCGCTCGCCCCCGCGACCCGGGACAGCGGCGCCGGGCGCGCGTCATGACGCTTCGTTCACCCCCCCGTAAAGGAGACACCGCCATGCATGAGATGCCGAAGATCAACTACCGCAAGGATGCGCTCGACAGCACCAGTCCCTATGCGATCTATACCTGTGCCTTACAGGTGGATGGCCGCGAAGTGCTGACCGACCAGGAGGGCTATATCCTCGACATGGATGCCTGGAGCGAGACTTTCGCCCTGGCTCAGGCCGCCAAGGAAGGGCTGACGCTCACCGACGAGCACTGGCAGGTGATCGATTTCATCCGCGCGTTCTATGAGGACCACAACGTCCAGGCGCAGGTGCGCGACATGGTCAAGCACTTCCGCGAAGCCTGGGGGCCGGAGAAGGGCAACAGCCGCTATCTGCACGACATCTTCCCGATGGGCGGCCCGCAGAAGCAGGGCAATCGCGTCGCGGGGATGCGCAAGACCAAGGGCGAGCACTGATTTTCACCGGCAGCCGGCCGAACCTACCCGCGGGTGCGTTCAACTGCGGCCTGGGATGCACTGCTTCGGATTCCGCCAGCCCGCTCCCGTGCTTGCGGCTACTTCATGGCATCGCCGGTATACAAGGCGGCGATCAGGTCGGACTGGGTCACCATGCCGACCAGGCGGGCGTCGGCATCGACCACGGGAATATGGTGCAGCCCCTTGTCCGAGAGCATCGGCACCAGTTCGACGATGTGCATGTCCTCGCGCGCGGTCACCACCGGTGTGGCCATGATCTGGCCGACCACCTCGGGTTTTTCCGAGGCGATGCCGGGTGTGCGGCGGATGAAACGAATCAGCTTGTCTTCGAAGGTTTCATAGGTTTTCAGGTTGGCGCGCTTGATGAAGTCCACCAGGGTGATGACGCCGATCACACGGCGAAACGGGTCGATCACCGGAATCGCCTTGACCTTGTGGTAGCGCAGTCGGGCCCAGGCTTCCTCCAGTTCGGTGCCGTATTCCGCCGTGGACAGGTCGCGCGACATGATGTCGGCGCAGGTGATGTTGCCCATCTTGCGGCGAAAGGCGTGGATGCCCGCGCGGCTGTAGACGCGGTCGAGGTCCGCCTCGCTGATGTCCAGATAGGTGTCGAGATCGCGCAAGGCATTGCGCAAGTCGGTGCGATCCAGACCGAGTCGGTCGAGTGGCGTGGGGTCGTCGTGATGATGCCGGGTGTCTTTCCTGGAATTCGGCCGCGCGGGATAGCGATGTCCGGGCAGCAGGTTGTTGATGACCAGCGCGGCCAGGAGCAACAGCAGCACGTTGAGCCCCACCGGCTCCAGCATGAAACGGTAGCCCTCCGCGTGAACGGCGTCGCCACCCAGCACGGCCACCAGCGCCACCGCCCCGCCGGGCGGATGCAGGCTGTGGCTGAAGTGCATGGCAAGAATTGCGAGCGCCACCGCCGTCGCCGCCGCCGCCCAGGGATCGGAGATCAATTGCGCGCAGGCCACCCCCACGAATGCCGCGATCAGGTGGCCGCCCACCAATGGCCAGGGCTGCGCCAACGGGCTGTTTGGAGTGACGAACAGAAGGATGGCCGAAGCCCCCATGGAGGCCACCAGCACAAGTAGGCCAGCCCCTTCCATGAATCGGCTGCTGACATAACCCACCACCAGCACGGCGATGAATGCGGCCAATGTGGAGCGCAGCCGTTCCCCCATACTGAGGGGGGTGGACTCGGTAATCAGATAGGGACGAAGCCCCAACAAAAACTGCCTGAGTGCGTGCATGAAACGATCTTTCCTGTGCCTGTATCCAGGTCGGCATTATGGGTGAAGCGATTGCAACAAAGGTTCCCCCCTTTTCCAAAGGGGGGCCACGCCCCCATGCGCTTTCCATCGTATCTACAGCTAACGCGCACCGAGCCTTCTAGAATCCAGACACCCTTTTCAAGCGGAGAGATCCATGAGCACTGAACTGCGTCACGGCTATTGCGCCCTGTGCATCTCCCGCTGCGGCTGCGTGGCGACACTGGAAGACGGCGTCCTGACCCGCGTTGATGCCGACCCGGCGCATCCCACCGGCCAGGCCCTGTGCGTCAAGGCCAAGGCGGCGGCGGAGGCGGTGTATGCCCCGGATCGCATTCTTTATCCGCTGCGCCGTAGCCGTCCCAAGGGCGCGGCCGATCCGGGCTGGGAACGCATCACCTGGGACACCGCACTCGATCTCGTCGCGGACAGGATGCGCGCCGCGATCGACCAACACGGTCCGCGCGCCCTGGCTTTCGGGGTGGCGACCCCGAGCGGCACGGCGGTGGCCGACAGCTTCGCCTGGATCCACCGCCTGGCCCACGCCTGCCACAGCCCCAATCTGGTATTCGCCACCGAGAACTGCAACTGGCACAAGGATTTCGCCCCGGCTTACACCTTTGGCGCCGGCATCGGCATGCCGGATTACGAACACACCGGCTGCATCCTGTTGTGGGGCTTCAACCCCGCCACTTCCTGGCTGGCGCAGGCGACGGCGGTACAACAGGCGCGCAAACGCGGCGCCAAACTGATCGTGATCGACCCTCGCCACGCCGGCCTGGCAGCCGCCGCCGATCTCTGGTTGCGGCCCCATCCTGGCAGCGACGGGGCACTGGCTTTGGGGCTGGCTCATCTCCTGATCGAGTCGGGGCGTTTCGACCGCGAATTCCTGGCGCGCTGGAGCGATGCGCCCTTCCTGGTGGCCGAAGACGATGGCCGCGTGCTGACCCAGGCCGATCTGCGTGAAGGGGGGGACGTGGCGCAAGCGCTCGCCTGGGACGAGGCGACGGCCTCACCCCTGCCGTGCCCGCGACTTCCGCCCAATGCCGCGCCGGGCGCGCGCCTGGCCTTGCGTGGCCGATACACGATCACGACGCGGCGCGGCCCGCTTGCCTGCCGTCCGGTATTCGAGCGCCTCGCCGAACGCTGCCACGCCTGGCCGACAAGTCGGGTGGAAGAAATCACCGGCATCCCCGCCGAACAAGTCGAGGCGGCGGCCAAGCTGATCGCGGAAAACCTGCCGCTGTCCTACTTCACCTGGACCGGCACCTGCCAGCACGACAACGCGACGCAAACCGGCCGCGCCATCGCCACCCTGTATGGGCTGACCGGCTGCCTCGACGCGCCCGGCGGCAATGTCTGGTTCAGCAAGCCGCCGCTGGCCGATGTCGCGGGCTTCGGATGGGTTGGGCCCGAGGAGCGGTCATTGACCCTGGGCCATGACCAGCGTCCCGAAGGGCCGCCGCAAAAAGGCTGGATCACCAGCCGTGATCTGTTCCGCGCCGTAGTGGAAGGCGATCCTTATCCGGTGTCCTGTTTCCTGTCTTTCGGGGGCAACTTCCTGCTTTCCAAGCCCAAAACCCGACTGACGCGGGAGGCGATGGAACAACTTGATTTCTTCGCCATCGCGGAACTGGTCGAAACGCCGACCGCGCGCCATGCCGATGTCATCCTGCCGGTATGCAGCGCCTGGGAAAGGGAAGGCCTGCAAGCCGGGTTCCAGGTGAGCGCGGCGGCGGAAGCCCATGTGCAGTTGCGCCCGGCCCTGGTGCCCCCCCAGGGAGAATGCCGCTCCGATACCTGGATCGTGTTCGAACTGGCCAAGCGCCTGGGTCTGGCCGAACAGTTCTTCGGCGGCGACCCGGAGGCCGCCCTGACCGCTCTTCTGGCGCCGACCGGCCTCACCCCGGAAGCATTGCGCGCCGCGCCAGGCGGCATCACGCTGCCACTGGTAACCCCTTACCGGAAATATGAGCAAGGCGGCTTCGCCACCCCCGGCGGCCGGCTGGAACTCCATAGCGAACGGCTGCGCGGTGCCGGCGTGGACCCGCTACCCGATTACGCCCCCCCTGCCGCAGTGAAGGACCCCCGTTACCCCCTGACCCTCACTACGGCCAAGTGGCCGCAGTATTGCCATAGCCAGCAACGCAACCAGCCCTCATTGCGACGGCGCATGCCCGAACCGCGGGTTGAACTCCACCCGGACACGGCCTCAGCGCGCGGCATTCATGAAGGAGACTGGATCGAAGTGACCACGGTGATGGGCGGCATGCGCGCCCGCGCGCACCTGGACCGGCATCTCTCGCCCAGCATCGTGTGCGGGCAATACGGTTGGTGGCAATACCCGGATGGCGCGGGGGATGCAAACCGGTTGATGGATGGCGAGCGTTTCGATCCGGTCAGCGGCTCGAACAGCCTGAGACATCAACCCTGCCAGGTATCGCTGGCGTCCGACTGAGCCGTCCGCGGCGCCGCTGTCCGTCGCTCGCGATCAGGTGCCGCCGCCACACTCGCTGGCGACGCTGACCGGGGCCACCATGAGCGGTTGCAAGCGTTCATGGGCAACGCGGCCTATGCCCATCCGGCTACTACTCGCAGCCCATCGCGGCTTTCATCGCTTTCATCCGCTCGGCCTGAACCCCCAGGGCGATCTCTCTGGCGGCATCGACCTTGCCCGCCCGCACCGCCGGGATGATTTCGGTTTCGCGGGTGTGCTTGAAGGCGCGCCAGACCGGCTCGAACTCGGCGGCCCTGGCGGCATCGTGCGTGTCCCGGCTCTGCCGCATCACGGCCAGGCGCGCGTCGAGGGTTTCGCTCGCCACCAGCAGGCGAATCGCGTGGTTGTCGAGCGTGAGCGGGGTGGTCGCGCCCATCAAGGCAATCAGGTGAATCCTGGCCGTGCGCAGTGACTCGCAGACCTCGCCGGCGGCGTCGGCCCGGGCGGCGGCCCAGGGGGCGAGCAGCAGCGTGAACAGCAAACCCAGGGTGATCTTGCGCATGCGAGGCTCCTAGAGATTGTCCATGGGGCGGGGCGGAAAAAGCCGTTATAGACCGCCCCGAGGGATCAGCACTCGACCATGTCCGCGCGGGTGGACTGCACGAAATTCACCACGTCGGCGCGCTCGGCGGCGGGCACCGCAAAGTGATCCAGGGTGGCGTTCAGATGCCCCATGAAGACGTCCCAGTCGCTGGCGCTGATGCGCATGCCCTGGTGGGACAGTTTCATGTCGCGGCCGGTGTAGTACATCGGGCCGCCGGCGGCATTGCACAGAAAATCCACCAGCAACTGGTATTCCCGCTTGATGCCGTCTTCGCCCCGGTTGGCCCAGAAGCGGCCCAACTGGGCATCGGCGCGCAGGCGGGTGATGAGGTTGGCGCAGACGGCGGCGATCGCGTCGTAGCCGCCGAGACGTTGGTAGAGCGTGGGTTCGGACATGTCGGATTCCTGTTGGTCTGAAGGGATGCACCCGGGAAGCTCGATGTCCGGGCGCGGGTCATGTTGTAACAGGCGACGGGGGGAGGGGACTTGATCGTTGTCAACCGCCCCGGCGCGGTCGGCTTGCCAGAAGGTGATGCTCCGCATAAGGTAGTAATCGTTTACTATCCTTAGGCGATTCTCGTGGACGCTCCCAGCAAACACCTTCCCGCCGACGAGCGGCGCGCCGTGACCATCGAGGCCGTGATCGATCTGGCGGCCTCGGTCAACCCCAGCGAGATCACGACGGCGGCCATCGCCAAGCGGATGAACGTGACCCAGGGCGCCCTGTTCCGTCATTTCCCGTCGAAGGACGCCATCTGGCGGGCGGTCATGGAATGGACGGCGGAACGTTTGTTGGGCCGGATCGACCGCGCCGCGCACGGCATCGCATCGCCCGTGGCGGCGATGCGGGCCATGTTCCTGGGCCATGTCGAATTCGCCGTCGAGCACCCGGGCGTACCGCGCATGATGTTCGGCGAGTTGCAGCGCGCCGAGGCGAGCCCGGCCAAGTTGATGGCCCTGACCCTGATGCGGCGTTATGGAGAACGCCTGCACGCGCTTATCGAACAGGGCAAGGCGTGCGGCGAGATCGATCCGGCGGTGGATGTCCAGGTCGCGGTGACGCTGTTCATCGGCAGCATCCAGGGCCTGGTCATGCAATCCATGCTGTCCGGCGACATCGAGCGCATGCGCGCCGACGCGCCCGGCGTGTTCGCGATCTACCAGCGCGGCATCGGAGGCCGGCCATGAAAACCTTCTTCTCGACCCACCGCCGCACCCTGACCCTGGTTGGCGTCCTGATTCCCCTGCTCGGCCTGTTCGTCTACGTCGCCTTGCGCTCCGGGCCGCTGGCGCCTGTGCAGGTGACCCTGACCACGGTGGCGCACCAGGCGATCACACCGTCCCTGTTCGGTATCGGCACCGTCGAGGCGCGCTATACGCACAAGATCGGCCCCACCTTCGCCGGCCGCCTCAAGCGGGTGGCGGTGCAGCCGGGCGATCGGGTCAGGGCCGGGCAACTGCTGGGCGAAATGGACCCGATCGATCTGGACGACCGCATTGGCGCCCAGGAGGCCGCCCTCAAGCGCGCCGAGGCCGCCGCGCTTGCGGCCCAGGCGCAACTGCGGGAGGCCGGCGCCCGCTCGGCCTTCGCGGAAGCGCAGGCCGGGCGTTATGAAACACTGCTGGCGGCGCGGGTGGTCAGTGAGGAGGGCGCGTCGATCAAGCGCCAGGAATTTCAGGTAACCCAGGCCGCCGTCGCGGCCGCGCGCGCCAACCTGGACGCCGCTCGCCAGGATCAGGCGCGGCTGCGCGCGGAACGCGATGGCCTGGTTCGGCAGCGCGCCAACCTGCGCCTGGTGGCGCCGGTGGACGGGCTGGTCAGCCGCCGCGACGCGGACCCGGGTACCACCGTGGTCGCCGGCCAGGCAGTGGTCGAAGTGGTCGAGCCCGGCAGTTTCTGGGTCAGCGTCCGCTTCGATCAGCAACGCGCGCAGGGCCTGCGCGCGGACCTGCCGGTCCAGATCGTGTTGCGCTCGCAGGGCGGCGAAGCGCTGTCGGGGCGGATCACCCGGATCGAGCCTCATGCCGATGCCGTCACCGAGGAAATCCTGGCCAAGGCGGCATTCGACCCCTTGCCGCGGACGCCACCGCCGATCGGCGAACTGGCGGAAGTGACGGTGTCCCTGGCGGCGCTGTCGCCCCGGCCGGTGGTGCCGAATGCCAGCATCCAGCGGCAGGATGGCCGCCTCGGCGTCTGGACCGTCGGCGAGGCGGGCTTACGCTTCGTCGCGGTCAGGCTGGGGGCGACCGATCTCGACGGGCGGGTGCAGGTCATGGAAGGGTTGAACGGCGGCGAGCGGGTGGTGGTCTACAGCCGGAAAGCGCTGCAGGCCGGCAGCCGGATCGAGGTCGTCGACCGGATCATCGGCGCGAAATCATGATCAGCCTGGCTGGCCGCGACATCCTGCATGCCTGGGGCAAGTTCGTCTTCACCGGCATCGGCCTCGGCTTGCTGATCGGGGTGACGCTGACCATGGCCGGGGTCTATCGCGGCATGGTGGACGACGCCAAGGTCCTGCTCGACAACAGCGGCGCCGATCTCTGGGTGGTGCAGCAGGACACGCTCGGCCCCTACGCCGAATCGTCCAGCCTCTACGACGACACCTGGCGCGGCATCCTCGCCATGGATGGGGTGGCACGCGTGGCCAGCGTCACCTACCTGACCATGCAGGTGCGCGTGGGCGACGGCAATGACGCCACGCCGGCGCGCGACGTGCGCGCCATGGTGGTCGGCGTTACCCCGGACGGGCCGGGCCACCCCGGGCAGCCGGGCTATCTGGTGGCCGGCCGCCACATCACCCGCAGCCACTATGAGGCGGTGGCCGACCTCGCCACCGGCTTCGCGCTGGGCGACCGCGTCCGTATCCGCCGCAACGCATACACGGTGGTCGGGCTGACCAAGCGCATGGTGTCCTCGGGTGGCGATCCGATGGTGTTCATCCCGCTGCGCGACGCGCAGGAGGCGCAGTTCCTCAAGGACAACGACGCCATCGTGCGCGGCCGCGCCCGTACCCTGGAGAATCCGGCGCTGAACCGGCCCGGGGTGCCCGGCCTGGCCGACGCGGTGATCGCCTCGCAAAGCAGCAACCCCTACGTCAACGCCGTGCTGGTGCAGGTCCAGCCGGGCGCCGACCCGGAACAGGTGGCGGAACCGATCCGGCGCTGGAAGCGGCTGACCGTCTACACCCAGGCGCAGATGCGGGAAATCCTGATCGCCAAGCTGATCGCCACCTCGGCCAGGCAGATCGCCATGTTCCTGGTCATCCTGGCCATCGTCAGCGCCGCCATCGTGGCCTTCATCATCTACACCCTGACCATGGGCAAGATCCGCGAGATCGCGGTGCTCAAGCTGGTCGGCACCCGCAACCGCACCATCTCCGCGATGATCCTGCAACAGGCGTTGGGGCTGGGCGTCATCGGCTTCGTGGTGGGCAAGATCGCCGCCACCTTCTGGGCGCCGTTCTTCCCGAAATACGTGCTGCTGGAACCTGGCGACGCCTTGCGCGGCTTCCTGGCGGTGCTGGCGATCTGTGTGCTGGCCAGCGTGCTGGCGATCCGCGCGGCGCTGAAAGTCGACCCGGCGGAGGCGATCGGTGGCTGAACGAACCCCCCAATCAGACCTGCGCGGCATCCGCATCGAGGGCCTGAAGAAGCGCTACGGCAAGGGCGACACCGCCGTGGACGCGCTCAAGGGCGTCGACATGGCGGTCGCGCCGGGCGAGGTGGTCGGCCTGATCGGCCCCTCGGGCTCGGGCAAGAGCACCCTGCTCAAGTGCCTGGGCGCAGTCATCGAACCTAGTGCCGGACGCATGATCCTGGGCGCCAGGACGATCTACGACGGCGGCTGGAAAATCCCCGATCTGCGCGCGCTGCGGCGCGACAACCTCGGGTTCGTGTTCCAGGCGCCCTACCTGATTCCCTTCCTGGACGTGACCGACAATGTCGCCCTGCTGCCGATGCTCGCCGGCCGACCCAATGGCGAGGCGCGCCAACGCGCGCTGGAACTGCTCGAAGCGCTGGACGTGGCGCACCGCGCCAGGGCGATGCCGTCGCAGCTTTCCGGTGGCGAGCAGCAGCGCGTCGCGATCGCCCGCGCCCTGGTCAACCGGCCGCCGGTGATCCTCGCCGACGAACCGACCGCGCCGCTGGATAGCGAACGGGCGCTGACGGTGATCCGCATCCTCGAACAGATGGCCAGCCAGTACGAGACGGCCATCATCGTCGTCACCCACGACGAAAAGATCATTCCCACCTTCAAGCGCATCTACACCATTCGCGACGGTCGCACGGTGGAGGAAGCGGGCGAGGGGCGGGTCTTGTCGAACACCGCGCAGACTGGAGCACCACCGTCATGAGACATGCACGCCTGACCCGCCCTATCCTGCTGATGGCCCTTGCCTTGATGACGGCATCCGCCCTAGCCCGGGCCGAATCGCACCCCTCGCGCTGCGCAGCATCATGCAGGAGCTGGGTGGCAACATGCGGCTCATCACCGACGGCATTGCCCGCGAGGATTGGACCCTGGTCGAAAAGACCGCGCCCCTGATCGCCGATCATCCGCGGCCACCGCTGCTGGAGAAGGCCCGCATCCTCGGTTTCATCGGTGCCGACATGGCGGCGTACAAGCGTCATGACGATGCGGTGCATGCCGCTGCCAGGGATCTGGAATCGGCCGCCAGAAGCCAGGATGGCCAGGCGGTGATCGCCGCCTTCCAGACGCTTCAGATGCGTTGTTACGACTGCCATCGGGAATTTCGCAAACCGTTCGTGGCGCACTTCTATGACGCGCGCTGATCGACGCGGCAGACAAGGGAGTAACCCCCTGCGGCCGGAAGTCACGAATCGCTTCAACCCCGAGCATCTGGCGAGATGGTGGTCAGCCACGCGCCGCTACATGTCGACCGACCTGGACATGGTGTCCGCCGCCCGGCGCGACCTTCCGTCCGAGGCATCGGCCACGCCGGACGGCGCCAACGCGCCGCCACGACGATGTCTGTCCGCGTCCTGACCCGGCGCGCGCTGGCGCTGTGCGCCGGACTGGCGGCGCAGTCCGCGGGAGCCACCGTGACCCGTCAATCCGACCCTAGCGCCATGTTCTGCCCCGGGGCGTATCCGTTTACGGCCAACTGCAACCTCTTCTTTGGAGATCGATCACGATGTCATACCGCCATACTCAACCCGCCATGCTGCGCGTCCTGGTGTTCAGCGCCGCCCTGGGCCTGCTCACCCTGGGCGGTTGTGGCCACATGGCCGCATCGCCGGTTCACGCGCACGACCATGATCATGGCGACCACGCCACGGCCGCCGCGCTGGTCCTGAACGATGGCAAGAAGTGGGCGATCGATGCCCCCTTGCGCGACGGCATGCAACGCATCCAGGCCTTGACCGCACCCCTGCGCGCCGGACAAAGCCTAACCCCGGAGCAGGCAAAGTCGATTGCCTCAGGGGTGCAGGGCCAGGTCGCCTATCTGATCGATCACTGCAAACTGGAGCCCCAGGCGGATGCCGTCCTGCATGTCCTGATCGGTGACCTGATGACGGGGGCCGATGCCCTGGCCACAGCGCCCGCCCCGGAACGGGGCATCACCCTGATACGCCAGGCGCTGGAACAGTACCCGCGTTATTTCGAGCATCCCGGCTGGTAGCTGGTGGTAACCGGCATCCTTTGCGCCCGCCAGGCAGCCAGAGTCAAAGCGGCACCACGATCAGCAGCAGCAATGCCCAGGCGATGAGCCCGGCGCCGATCACCGTCTGCACGATGGCGGCGGCGGTGACTTCCTCGCGCATATGGCAAAGGCCCTCGATGCCGTGATAAATGATCCCGCAGGAGAGACCCAGGGCCGCCAGGGACAGCACGGCGTTGAAGGCCAGGCTGTGCACCAGCAGTCCCAGGGAAGACAACCAGAGCGGGAGCGGGGCGATGGCCGCCAGCAGATAGGCATCGTGATAATCGATGCTGAGCCGGTTGCTCTCGGCAACCTGTTTGATCAGCCAACCCATGCCGAAGAAGGTCGCCATCTCGGCGAGGAAAAAGATCAGCGAGATTTCACCCCAGGCCATGCCGCCGGCATTCTTGAACATGAAGGTAGGGGTGGATGTGCCGGCGTAATACAGCATGACCGGCGGCAGCAAGGAAAAGGGCAGGACAATATAGGCGAACACCTTGAGCAGCCTGGGGTGGATCCTTTCCAGCTCGGGCCAACCCCGTGTTGCTGACAAGGGCAGTTTTGAAAGAGAAATGAAGTTCATGGCATGCCTCCGGATTCATCGGACATCGTCAACATCGGCTATTTTGATCATGACGTGATCATATCAAGTCATGATGTAATTACTAGGCTAGAGGAATTACCATGTCAAGCAAGGATTCCAGCGCATCGCCCTCCCTGGGCAAGGCTGACTATGAGCGGATTTCCCTCTTTCGCTATCGATTGCGCCGATTCCTGAGAATCAGCGAAACAATGTGCAAGGCGGAAGGACTGACCCTGCTGCAATATCAGTTGCTGTTGCACGTGAAGGGGTTTCCGGATCGGGACTGGGCCAGTATCAGCGAATTGGCGGAGCGACTGCAGGCCCAGCACCATGGCGTGGTGGCGCTGATCGACCGTTGTGAAAAACTCGGTTTGGTGGTGCGCGGTGCCGGACAAGACCGTCGGGTGGTGGAAGTCCGCCTGCTTCCCAAGGGCGAAGCGATCCTGGCCAGGATCGCCACCCAGCATCAGGATGAATTGCACCGGCTGTTGCGGGAGTTCGCGCCCGCGGAATGAAATCCGGCCCGTCCAGTCGCGCGGCATGCGGCGACGGGCAGGGCAGGGTCAGGAGAAGGAATGAATGCCGGATGTCCGGGTGGCGCGCCGCCCGGACCTGCTGTATGGCGCGACCCCGTCGCGGGGTCGCGAGCATGAGATCAGTGCTCGCCCTTGGTCTTGCGCACGCCGGCGACGCGATTGCCCTGCTTCTGCGGGCCGCCCATCGGGAAGATGTCGTGCAGGTAGCGGTTGTTGCCCTTGTCGGGGCCCCAGATCTCGCGGAAGTGCCTGATCATGTCGCGCACCTGTGCCTGGACGTTGTGTTCCTCATGGAACTCGCGGATGAAGCGGATCACCTGCCAGTGCTCGTCGGTGAGCGTCAGCCCCTCCTTGGCGGCCTGGGCGAGGGCAAATCCCTCGCTCCATGCGTCCATGTCGAGGATGTAGCCTTCCTGGTCGGTCAACACCTCGCGGCCATCCACCAGCAGCTTGCAGGTATAGATGGCGTAGGGGCTGGTGCTGTCGAGGGCGTCCTGCCGGTAGTTGATCTTCGGCATCGGGTGCGTGGTGGTCTGCATGGTGGCCTCCTGCTGTTCGATAGGGTCGCGGTGAATCCGAAATTACTTGAGTGACTTGCTCTGGTATGAATGATGGGCGCCCATCGCCCGCGCGACCTTGATGGATATCAATTGGTCCGGGGCGCGGGCGCGGCGGACTGGCCGCGCCCGCGCCGGGGCTCATGCCGCGCGCTTGGTGCGAACGATCTGGTAGGCGCGGAACAGGTAGCCGATCGGCGCACTCCAGATGTGGACCAGACGGGTGAAGGGGAAGAACAGGAACACGCTCATGCCCAGGAAGATGTGCATCTTGAACACGGTATCGACACCGCGCAGCAGTTCCGGGTTGGGTTGCAGCGTGACCACGCTCTGCACCCATTCCGCCAGGCGCAGCATCACGGTGGCGTCGCCGTGCTCGGCGTGGCCGATGGAGACGGGCAGGGTGGAGAGGCCCATCACCAGGGTGAGCAGGATCCAGCCGAGGATGTTGATGTCCATCCAGCGGCTGGCGGCGCGTACCCGCTTGTTGAACAGGCGACGCAGCCAGAGGCCGACCCCGCCGACCAGGGCCAGGGTGCCGAACAGGGCGCCGGCGAGGATGGCGATGCCCTGGTGCGCCATGTCTGACACGCCGATGGCGGTAAAGATGGCGTGCGGGGTCAACAGGCCGATGAAGTGGCCGAAGAAGATGGCGATCACCCCGATGTGGAAGAAGTTGCTGAACATGCGCAGGCCGCTCTTCGAGAGCAGTTGGCTGGAATCACTCTTCCAGGTGTATTGCTCATGGTCGAAACGGATCCAGCTTCCCAGCACGAAGGTGGCCAGGCAGAGATAGGGATAAACCCCGAAAAGCAATTGATGCAGGTCCATGGTCGTACTCCTTTCAGGCGGCGGCCCTGACCAGCAGGGCGCGCTGTTCGACGAGGCGGATGAGGGGGGCGTAGGGGCTTTGCGCTTCTTCCAGATTGGTGGCGAGCTGGTTCAGCACTTTCGACCACTGCGACAGGAAGAACCGTGCTTCCTCCGCCGAGAGCTGGGAGGCGAACTCCAGCATCAGCGGCAGGAAGTCCGGGATCTCGTTGATCGCGTCCTCGTTGGCGGCCGCATCCTTGGTCACCATCTCCAGGCCGAATTCCTTGTAGAACTCGCCGAGGTCGATCAGCGCCGGGCCACGGTTCTTGTCGTCGCCGAACAGATGGTGGGTGAGGTGGAGGGCATGTTCCGGGGTGAGGTCGAAGGTCAGCACATAGGCTGCCTGCGCCTCGGTCGGATCGAGTTTTTCCAGGTGGTTGAGGAAGCGATCCAGCACCAGCCATTCGGCCGCCTCGAAACCGCGCTTGATTTCGCCGCGCAGTTCCGGGAGTGCTGCCATCAGCTCGTCACTCGGGTAGTCCAGCAGTTTGGACAAGACTTGGTAGAACATGAGGCTCTCCTTAACGATCGTCGGCCGACGGGGCGGGGTCGCGGGATTCCACGGTTTCGCGGCGGCGTTCCGGGAACAGGGAATTGGCGGAAATGCCGGGGGAGGAATCGTTGCCGAAGCTGAAGCCGTTCTGGCCCTGGAAGGCGTAGAAGTCTTCCAGTCGTACTTCCTCGTGGCCGGTGGGGATGACGAAGCGGTCTTCATAGTTGGCGATGGCCAGGTAGCGGTACATCTCCAGGGCCATTTCCTCGCTCATGCCGATTTCTTCCAGGGCGCGGGTATCCGCCTTGCCCTCGACGTGGATGGAACGCTGGTAGGCGCGCATGGCGATCATCCGCTTCAGCGCCGAGACGATGGGTGCTTCCTTGCCGGCGGTGAGCAGGTTGGCCAGGTATTTCACCGGCAGGCGCAGGTTTTCCACCGGCGGGATGACGCTGCCCGGATCGGAGGACAATCCGCCCTGGTCGATGTGCGATTGCACCGGCGACAGGGGCGGCACGTACCAGACCATGGGCAGGGTACGGAACTCGGGGTGCATCGGGAAGGCGATCTTCCAGTCCACGGCCATCTTGTAGATGGGCGACTTCTGCGCGGCGATGATCCAGTCTTCCTGGATGCCGTCGCGGCGCGCGGCGGCGATCACCTCGGGGTCGTTCGGGTCGAGGAAGATGTCGAGCTGGGCCTGATACAGATCTTGCTCGTTGGGCACCGAGGCCAGCTGCTCGATCTTGTCGGCGTCGTACAACATGATGCCGTTGTAGCGGATGCGGCCGACGCAGGATTCGGAGCACACCGTCGGCATGCCGGATTCGACGCGCGGATAGCAGCCGATGCACTTCTCGGCCTTGCCCGATTCCCAGTTGTAGAACACCTTCTTGTACGGGCAGGAGGAGATGCACATGCGCCAGCCGCGGCACTTGTCCTGGTCCACCAGCACGATGCCGTCTTCCTCGCGCTTGTACAGCGAGCCGGACGGGCAGGCGGCGACACAGGCAGGGTTGATGCAGTGGTTGCAGATGCGCGGCAGATACATGTGGAAGGTGTTCTCGAACTGCTTGTAGATCTCCTTCTCCA